>NZ_CP108272.1:0-680406 GCF_045041095.1 Streptomyces sp. NBC_00045
ACCTACGCGCTGCGCGCGTAGGAGAGAGACCGCCTCGCTGCGCTCGGCGGGCTCGGCTTCGCCGAGCTAGGGCCGGCCCTTCGGGCCGGTGTCCTGCGCTTCGCTCCGGACTGGTTCGGGCTTCGCCCGAACGGCTCGCTCCGCGAGCCGGGGTGACCCCGTTTCACGGGGTCTGGGCCTTCGGCCCGTTGGGGTGGGTCCGCTCCGCTCCCCCACTCTGAGCCCTTCCGGCTTCGCCTTCAGGGCGGCCCGCTGCGCGGGCTGCGGGCTGGAAAGGGGAGTGTGTTCCTGTCGAATCCCGGCAGGGGTTGTCAGGTCGAGGATCCCCAGGTGTCCCAGGTCTCGTCCGTTGGCATCCTTCGGCTGTGGAGGCCTGTCTCTCAGGCTCTTTGAGCTGCTCCGTGGTGGGTTCATTCCCCTCAAGAGGAACGTACGACCCGTGATATACGACGCAATCGGTGGGGACGGGTTGAAAGCCGTATCACCCGACCATCAACAGGGTGGCCAGCGCCAGGGAGCCGATGACGTACCCCCGCTCGGGAGGCTTCGAAAGAGGGTTGATCATGTCCCGGATCCTACCGATCACTTCCTCCCGCCGGAGTCGGAGTTGTCCTGGACGACTCTGGTGGACCTCGTTCGCGGTACAGTCATCAGTATGCATCATGCGGGATGTGATGCGTGTAGCTGTGTAGGATCCCGAGAAAACCTCTACCTCCTCCCCTGGTCGGGTTTTCCCGCCGCTTCGTTTTCAGTGGAGTGCCGAATGCAGAAGTCTGGTGACATCGTACTGCGTCCTCACCAGGAGGAGGCGGTGGAGGCGATTGTCCGGGGGCTCGATATTCCGCCCGGGAAGCGGATTCCGGAGGCCGGTCTGCGGGCGACGGTGGTGGCCGCGTGCGGGACCGGGAAGACGTTCATCGCCGCTGCGGCGGCGCTTCGTCTGGCCCGGCACGGACGGGTGTTGGTGCTGCTGCCAACACTGGATCTGCTGACGCAGACGGCCCGGGAATGGCGGCTGGCCGGCCACACCGGGCCCGCGGTGGCGGTGTGCTCGCTGGCGGACGACCCCACCCTGTGGGACCTGGGGGTGCGGGCGACGACGTCGGCGCCGCAGCTCGGACTGTGGCACGGCCGGGGTCCCGTGACCGTCTACGCGACCTACGCCTCCCTGCCGGTCCTGGCCGAGGCACACGAGGGCGCGTACGGGCTGCCGATGGACGTCTTCGACCTGGTCGTCGTCGACGAAGCCCACCGGACTTCGGGCTCGGCCGGTAAGGCGTGGGCGGACATCCACCACCAGGAGGTCATCCCGGCCATGCGCCGGCTGTACATGACCGCCACCCCCAGGATCTGGAAGGAATACCCTCCACGCTCGCGGGCGGAGCAGGAGCTGTACGAGGCGCAGGTCGCCGTCGTGGACGAGGAGACACCCGGTCGGACCCGGCGGGTACGGGACCGGCTGCCGCGTGAGCTGGCCTGCTCGATGGACGACGAGAGCGTGTTCGGGCCCGTCGTCTACGAACTGTCCCTTGCATCGGCCATCTCCCGGGGTCTTTTGGCGAAGTATCAGATCGTCGTCGCCGAGCTGACCGACCCCGTCGTCACCCCGGCCCGGCTCATCGGCGTGGAGCGGTACGAGGAGCAGCTGCGGGGTCAGAGGCTCGCGGCGACGCAGACCGCGCTGTTGGAGACCATGGCCGCGCACGGCCTGCAGACGACGATCACCTTCCACCACCGGACGGTCGAGGCGGAGGCCTTCGCCGCCGGGCTGCCTCGGGTCGCGGCGCGGCTGCATCAGGTGGACCCGGACCGGCACCCGGAGAGGGTGTGGTCGGGGTGGCTGTGCGGGGAACACGAGGGCGTCCACCGGCAGTCGGTGCTCTCCGACTTCGGGCGCCGGGCGGGGCGCGCCGTGCTCAGTAATTGCCGGGTCCTCGGTGAGGGAGTCGATATCCGAGCGACCGACTCGGTAGCCCTGATCGACCCGAAGGGGTCGGCTGTGGACATCGTCCAGGCGATCGGCCGAGCCCTGCGGCAGCAGCCGGGGCAGGGCAAGATGGCGACGCTGATCGTTCCGGTGTTCTTGGCCGAGGATGAGAAGCCGGAGGACATGCTTTCCTCGAACTCGTACCGCCCTTTGATTCGGGTTTTGGAAGGGCTTCGGGCGCACGATGAAAAGGCCGTGGAAATGCTCGCCATTCCACAGGAGGTCCGGAAACGCGTTGTCGATCCGTCGCTTCCGGTCGGTCCGGAGCCCGCCGAGGGCGCGGAGGACGACCGGCTGCTGCTCCGGTTCGCGACCCCCCGAGACCCCGGGCTGATCGCGAAGTGGATCAGCTACACCGTCATCAACACCGAGCGCCAGGACTGGAAGCGGGGCGCGGAAGCCGCGTACCGCTACCGGCAGCGCGAGGAACACCTGGACGTGCCCTACGAACACACCGAGGGCACGTACCCGCTCGGACGGTGGCTCTCCGACCAGCGGCGCGCGTACCGGGCGGGGCAGATGACCGGGGAACGGGCGGCCGAGCTGGAAGAACTGGGGATCGTGTGGGACACCGCCGACGCCGCCTTCGAGCAGAACCTCGCCGCCGCGCGCGCCTACTACGAACTCCACGGAACCCTGGCCGCCCCACGGCACGCCACCGCCCTGGACCGGGCACTCGGGCAGTGGCTGACGAACATCCGGCGCCCCGGCGGGCTCGGGAAAGACCTTGGCCGCGCACGTCGGCGGGCCCAGGAACTCGCCGCGATCGATCCGGACTGGAACCCCCGCGAACTGCGGTGGACGGTCGACTGGCAACGCCACTACGCCTACCTCACCCAGCTCCTCACGGGCGGCGCCCGGCTCGCCGACGTCGTACCCGGGGTCACCCTGCACGGCGAAGACGTCGGACGCTGGCTCACCACCCAACGACGCGACTTCAGCAAGCTCAACGAGGAGCAGCAGCGCAGGCTCGGCAAGCTGGGCGTCAAGAAGGCCGCACAGACACGTAAAGCCCCCACGAAGGCCGCCGTGGCGTCCGGGCCGGGCATGGGCGGCACAGCGTTCCAGAAAGGCCTGGAGGCCCTCGCGCAGTACGTCGCACGGGAAGGTCGCCTGCCTGGGCGCGCTCACGTCGAGCAGCTCCCGGACGGGAAGCACCGGACCGGGGTATGGATCGCCAACCAGAAACAGCGCCGCGACCGGCTCGATCAGACGCAGCTCGCAGCCCTCGCCGAACTCGGCGTCGACTGGGCCCGGTAGGACAGCTACCCGCAGGTGACCGGCACCGTATTCGGACAGCACACAGATCAACTGCCCAGTCTACTGAAGGCCCAGCGAAGGACTTCCTGGTCCGGATGGTCTCGGCCTGTGCGTTGGAGCCCGATGAGGGTGTGGGCCGTGAGCCTGGCCCAGTTGCGGAAGTTGCCGTGCGCTGCGTGGCGGTCGGCGAAGGCGATGTCTGCGGGGTCCGTCTTCGCCCAGATCGGGTGGTAGAGCGGGATGACCTGCCGGACTTCCTCCATGGTGAGCTTGGTGATGTGCTGCCAGATAAAGATGCGGGAGGACAGCATCGGCTCCTTGCGCAGCACGCTGTGCGCGCCCTCTCCTCCGGCGAAGATGATCGCGATCTGGGTGTAGGGGTTATCCCAGGCAAACCGGAAATATTCGAACGTTTCTCGATTGAGCCACTGGGCCTCGTCGACCACCAGCGTCCGAGGCTGGGCTGCCAGCGAGTCCAGGAGCAGCCTGTCGAACTCGGATGGGTGACGCGGAGGTTCGCCTGGCAGACCGAGCGCGGTGAAGAGCTCGTGGCGCACCGCGCGGGCGGTGGGGCGGGCGCGGAAGGCGATCCGGCAGACCTCCTCGCCACGGATCCGCTCAAGCTCACGCAGGCAGACGTTCGCGGCAAGGGTCTTGCCCACGCCTGCCGGGCCGTGGAGACACATCATCGCCCTGGCGTCGATCGTGTCGGTGATGTTCTCCCTCGCGGCCAGGAGCGCCCGGGTCGTGACGACCGCGGCGTCCGCGAGCTGGGTGTAGTGATCTGTCTCCCGCCGCGGTAGCTGGCTCGTCATCGCTTCTCATCCCGGGCGGCGGGGCGCAGGGTGGCTGGGGTGTTCCAGTCGTCGGGCGGCGGCGCGTGAGGGATGAGGTCTGGCAGGGCCAAGGCGGCCATGTCGCTGTCGGATGCCGCGGCGAGTTCCTGATCGGCTTCGGCTGCCGTGACGGCACCCAGGCGTTGCGCGGGCGTGGGCGTGGTGGCGGGGGCGAAGCGCTGCCGGCGCAGGGCCTCGGCCTTCTTCGTCTCCTCGCGCAGGCGGCGGGCCCGCGCGGTGCGGGTGCGGCGCAGTTCGTCGAGCTGTTCGGGGGTCGCGGCGTCGGCAAGGTGGGCGGTACCGAGATGGCGGCCGGCAAGGTCGCACACCTCGATCTCGTGATCGTGGTGGGGCATGTGCCGGATCCGGACACTGCGGCCTGCCTGGCCGGCCATCCACGCACCCACGTAGTCCCGGCCGCGCCAGCGCACCCCGTGACTGCTCAGCTTCCGCACCCTGCCGTCGTCCTCCAGCATCAACCCCCACAACGCGGCCTCGGAGATGTCCGAGAGCGGCGTGGGATCGGCCTGCCAGGCCTCAAGAGGGGTCCGGCCGGCCAGGCCGGCGGGGCGGTGCTCGGTGTTCCACCAACGCGCCCAGTCCAAGACCTCGGCGGTGAACTCGGCGAAGGTCAGTGGCACCGGCTCGGCGAGGCCAGGCTTCTTCTTGGCATGCCGGGGCCCGGGGTTAAGCGTGTAGCCGGGCAGGACCGCGAAAAGCATGCGGTCCGCACACCGATTGAGGTTCTCCACAGTCCCCTTCAGATGCGGGCTGTAGGCAGGCAGATCCTCGAACTGGGTATCCAGGTCGGTGAACGCGCCCAGTACCGTCTTCGACAGGAAGTCCCGGCCGCGGTCGACGCGTACGTGCTCGGGTATGCCTCCCGCTGGCCCGTACGGGCCGGTGCGCAGCACGGCCGCGCGCAGGGCGGCAAGGATCGAGGCCCGCGACGGATGGCCAGGGGTGACCGCGGTACCGGTGATGGTCTTCGTCGCGACGTCGATGAACCACGTCACCCACGGGCGCACCAGCTGCCCGTCTGCGTCGACCAGGAGCGGCGCCTGGACGTGATCGGCCTCCCACGTGTGATTCCGCCACAGCCTCGGGCGACGTCCGAACACATCGTGGGCCCGGGCCGCCTCCGAACCCCGGCCCAGACCCGCGCGTTCGCCCGCGGTCAGATCACGGCGCACCGCGCGCAGGAACGTCGACAACGACGGGACCGGATCCAGCAAGGGCACCGCCTCCATCGGCGCACCTCCGGGAACCGCGATGGCCGGCTCACCGGCCGCCGTACGGGCGCGAGCCACCAGCTGCCGGTGAACCGCGGACGCGTTGCCCCGCCAGTACGCCAGCAGCACCCGTATCTCCGACGTCACCTCGAACCGATCCATCGACCTGGCACCCGGACCGGCCCCTTCGCCGGGCTCGGCTTCGGCCTGCGCGAGCCACCGCCACACCGTCCGCTCCGACACCCCCAGACACTCCCCTGCCAGGCGCACGTGTCCCCGCGACAGCCTTCCCTGGCTCCGAAGCCGCAGCAACCGCTGCACAGCAGGACCGCGCAACGCCGCGAGCGCCGGACCCTGAAGCTCAGGTATTGGTCCTGGCACGTCCAGTGGTGCCGACTCCCCCACCTCGGATGAACTGATCACGAAACCGCTCCCTGCCGCCGGTCTTGGTCTCCCTTTCCGATCCCGTACCGCCCGCTGTTACGGGTAGGGGCCCAGCCGGGCACAGGCCTGCTCGATCAACGCACGGTCCACGCGTACGTCCCGGCCTCGCTTGGACAAGGCGTAGACGTGGGAAGTGATCTTCGCCCAGGTACGGAAGTTCCCCCGCGCCACCGTCGCATCCGCCCACTCCACCTCCGCCGGATCGACGCCCTCCCACACGTCATGGAACATCGCCAGCGTCTCCGCGAGCCGCTCCTGGTCCAGCCCGGGGACCTGGTGCCAGGTCAGCACCCGCGACCGCAACGCCGGCGCCCGAGCAATCACCCGCTCCGCGCCCGCCCCACACAGCACCAGCGCTGCTGCCGTACTCGGCTCGTCCCACAACAGGCGCAGGTAATCCAGCAACGGCGGAGACAAGCGCTGCGCGTCATCGAGGAACATCACCCCCGGCCGGCGCAGCGCCTCCCCGAGAGCGCGGTCCGCCGGCTGCGCACGGTGCGAGAGAGAACCCGCCGCCAGCCCCATCGCGTCCAGCAGCGAAGCTCGCATCTGCGGCAGGCCCGGCTTCACCCCGACCACCGCCCGCCACACAGGCACCCGGTCAGGCAGCAGATGCAGCGCCTGCTGCACCGCCACCGTCTTCCCCACCCCCGGCTCCCCGAACACACACCCAACCCCACGCGCCGCCACCGTGTGCCCCACCGCCTCCACCACCGCAGCCGTCCCGGCCGTCGACACCACCCGGGCACCCGGCACAAACAACCGCACCCCACCCCGCGACGGCGGCGCAGCGTCCTCTTCAGACACGGCACCAGCCGGAACTACCGGATCCGCGTCGACCACCGGCAGGCCCTCACCCGCCCTTTCAAGCTTCAGCTCCGCCAGTACCCGGTCATAGCGGCCGACCTCGACCCGGTTCCGTGACGGCCGAGCCACCTCCAAGACCCGCCCCGCCCGCAGATCCCGTTGCACTGCACGATGCAACGTCCCCAACGACGGCGTGCCCCCGGCCGAGGACGAACCATCGGCCGTCAGCCACCGGTGCAACGCCGCGACATTCCCGCCCACCTCCGCCAGAACCTGCCACTGCCCATCGTCCAGAGTGAACCTGTCCTGCCGCACCGCGGGCTCCAGCCGACCCTCACGCGCTTCCGACAGCCACCGCCACACCGTCCTCACCGACACCCCAGCGGCTTCAGCCATCACCTGCACATGCAGCGACGACACCGACCCCGGCCCCTGATCCACCGCCAACAACCGACGCACCACCACACCCCGCGCCAACCGACCATCCACGTCCATACCCACCAGCACACCCCTGCCCCGGCTAGCCGCACACAGGAATGGGCAACCCCATGACAGCCACCCACCACCGTGCTAGCCACCTCATGACAGCAGCTTGGTCACGCAGTGGCAGCCAAGATCAGCATCACTATGCGGTGAGAGCAGGGACGACCACGCGGACCCGGCTAACGCCCAACCAGTCCGGCCTGCTTACCCATTCACAGCCGGCCCACTCTCTGAGCGGGTATGAGGACCCATAGGGAACCGGCACAGCCTGGCCCTTCGAAGACTCGGAAGGGCCAGGCTGGGGTGTGCTAGAGCCGCGCGCTACCTCACCAGGGGCTGCGAACCCTGACTCCCAGGGCACGAACCTGGTCCTGGGCCTGCGGCTGTAGCTTCAGTAGCAAGTCCTCACTGACGACTCCATCACGCTGCCAGATGGTGCATAGAGTCTCCAGCGAGGCTTGAGCAACCTCCGGCGCCTCGTCGGTCGCGGCATCTACCAGGGCTTCCACAACCAACCTGGAGTGGACACCGCCGACCGCCTGGGCTATCCGGACCCGCTCCTCAGCAGGGACCGCCGGGTCAGCGAGCGAACGGAGGACGTCCGCTGTATCGCGGGCATCCTGGCAGGGCAGCACCCAAGACCCATAGATGAGCTGCGTACCCACCATGATCAGGTACGAAATCGGCATGAGCATGCCCATGGGCAGCAGCGGGATCAGCGGAAGCACGACCATCCACCCGCCGCGGATCCCCTGGACACTGCCAGTCTGCGGCTCGAACCGCCTACCCGCCAACAAGGTGATCACGAACATGGTCGCGATCGTAAGGAGCGGAACCCCAATCAGCGCCATTTGCATACCCAGAGAAAACATCTCACCGAAGGAGTCCTCGCCCCTGGGGAGCAGCGCCACCGCAACTGCCCATCCAAGCAGGACGGTCAGGACATAGCGCTGCAGGGAAATGCGCAGCCACCTCGCCGTACTCATTTCTTCCCTTCCTTCAACAGCTCTTCACGCAGGCGCCGTTGACCCAGGTCCGGTGATCAAGCTCCTTGAAAAGGACACCCCCAAGTCCATCAGGGGCGTCATATCCACTGGTGTGAGCCATGCTGTCGTGCGCAATCCACCGCACTGAATGATTCTTTCGGTATTGCACCACTTCCATGTCTGGATATGCATTGTCGGAACGGCTTACCCGCACGGACTTCTCGCTGGCCTCGACGGCCAGACGATTGTCGACTGCTCCCACTGACAGCAATGGCTGAACTCCATGCACGCTCATATTGAGAGCATCCGAGTCGGAGTCATTAGTCTGGACTACGTTCTTTCCGGTCAACGTACGGAAAGCGCTGTGATTGAGCAGGATCGGATTCGCTGGGACCATCTCCGACGGACCACCGACCGTCTTCGAGCCCGTCTGATGGGACACGATGGTCTCCCTACTACTTGGCATGGTGTGGGACGGGGCCACATTGAAGATGACCTCGCCTGTGGCCGTGTCCCAGAAGAGCACCATGCGGTACGCAGCGCTCGGGTCGAGGGTCGGTCCACGGTTGTCGCCGAGGAGCGAGGGATGACCGGGGATGATCTCCATTGCACCATAGGTGTGAATATAGTATCGAATCATGATGATTCCACGGTCCGGCCCCTTGCCCACGTTCCACCGAGCGGACTGACCACCTCTCTCCGTACCACCGTGCATCGAGTTGTTGGCGCGATCGTAGGACCCGTCGTCGTCACCAGTGGTGTTCCGGTCACCATCGTTGTTGTCAGTGCCGTCGTTGTTGTAGTCCTGCTCGTAGCACGAGTTGCCGTAGGCGCCGCAGGTTTCCCGCTGGCCGGTGGGATCGGAATAGGTGGCGGGATTGTTATTGGCGTAGCTGTATCCGTTGAGGGACTGGTGAAGGTCCAGACTCAAGAGCGGGTCAACACTGATGAACTGGCCAAGCGCGGCATCATACTCGCGTGCGCTGATGTGGGTCAGGCCCGTGCTCGTATCCTCCGGCATGTCCAGGAAGCGCTTGTCGTCGGGCCAGTTCGCCGCTACTGGTTCACGCCGGGCACCAAATGGAGTGGTGTACCGCTTGGATACCGTCTGAGTGTCGTCGGCTGACACCGCCAGCGACGAAGTCCCGTGGGCGTCGCCTGCCACGTAGGACAGTTTGGTGGTGCTGGATTCGTTGGTCAGCACCGCGATCTTGATTCCGGAAATTCTGTAGGAGCGCGTCGCCCACTTGTGGGCGGCCTTGAGGTGAACCTCCGTGGAGCCGGTATACAGAATCGTTTCGCCGGCCGGGTTGCGTCGGATCAAGAGCTGCCCGTCCGCGTCGTATATGTAGTCAGTCGCGATGGCGCCTTCCGTGACCTGTGCGAGCTTGCCCTCCGCTCCCCATGCGAGGGCCTGGGCAATGGCGCTGCCCGGGGTTTCGGCGCGCGTGGTGGTGTTGCCGTTGGCGTCGTAGGCGTACTGCGGCGTGACGCCGGTGCAGGTGGCGCCGGTGGTGGTGGCCGCCAGGGCATGAGGGCGAGTCTTGTCGTAACAGTAGGTGCGAGTCTGTGCGGTGCCGGTGTTGGTCTTCTCCGTGGCCCGCTGGCCCGATGCGGTGTAGGTGTAGCTGTTCCAGTACGGGGCTGCGCCGCCCAGGTTGGCGGTGGTGCGGCCGGCCGTGGAGCAGTCCGCGGCCTTCGGGGTCCAGGCGTCGGTCACGCGGCGCTGGCCGTCGTAGGAGAAGCACTGGTTGTCTGCCTGGGTGAAGCCGCTCTGCGGGGCCGCGTCGAAGATCGACAGGACGTTGCCGGCCTGGTCGTACATGTAGGTCAGGTCCTGGAGCATGCCGGTGTGGGTCTGATCGTTGACCGTGGACCGCAGTAGGCGCCGGGTTCCCTCCTCGTAGGTGTTCCCGATGAACGTCTTTCGGACTCCCTCAGCCCCTGAGCGGGCCAGGGTGAGCTGCTCGACATCGCCGAGTGGAGAGTAAGACACGTTCTGAACGTAGGCGGTGGTGCCGGACAGCGCCTTCGGGAGGCCGAAGTCGTTGTAGTGCACCTGCACGATCTCGGACGGCAGGCCGCCGGCTGCTGGCGCACCCACCGTGTTCGGGGTCCCGTCCAGTCGGTAGCTCGCCGTCTGGTCGGTGGTTGCGGCGATGGCTCCCGAGGTGACAAGCGGGTCGTCGGACGGGAGGGTGAGGCGGGTCGTTGCGGGACGGCCCAGGGTGTCGTATGCGGTGACGGACTTCGTGTACGCCTTGCCGCCCAGACCACCTTCCTAGCGGATGGCGTCGGTCACGGAACCCTTGCGGACGCTGTCGTATGTCCACGCCGCCAGCTTGTTCGCATCGGACTTCGGAGACTTCCACAGACCAGTCTTGCGGCCGAGTTCGTCGTAGCCGTACTCGAGTACCGTACTGCGCGCGTCCTTCGTGGTCGCGATCTGGTCCAGGGCCGTGTACGTCGTGGTGGCCTTACCCTTGTCTGGGTCGGTGCTGGTGACGGGTCGGCCGAAGAGGTCGTAACCGTACGTCCACTTCGAGCTGTCGGGGCCTGTGGCCGTCGCTGGCTTTCCGTCACGGGTGTATGTGTACATCACGCTGGTGTACGGCGTACCTGGCGCGGCGCCCCCGTACGCGGGGTCGACCGGCGTCGTCCCGCCATAGGTGCGAGTCTCCGTGGTCCGGCCGAGGGCATCGATGATCGTACGTGTCGCGGTGCCGCCTTGGACGGCAGTGGTGGCGGTTGAGTCACCGGTGTAGCTGGTGCTGGTCGACCACTTCTGTACTCCGTAGACCAGCTGGGTGTTGCTTGTCGCGCGGCCGAGACCGTCGAAGACGGTCTGGCTCTGCAGCGGGGTGCTGCCGTACTCGGTTCGGACGTAGGTACCTTCGGGCGCCTTGTCCTTGTCCCAGATGTCGGCGTACGTCTCGTAGGCCAGGCCGCGCGAGTCGTAGCGGGTATCGGTCAGGATCCGGCCGCCGTTCGGTGACGGGGACTGCGTCTGGAGGGAGCGCAGCAGGGCGTCGGCGATCGTGTAGACCGTCTTGTACGTTCCGTCGGCAGCGAGGGTGCCGACCGAGGTCCACGGCTGCTTGCCGCGGGCGATGAGGTAGTCGTACTTGACGTTCGGAGACTGGGACTGGGCCCGGTTGGGGAGCCAGGTCTCCTTTGCGCGGCCGAGTGCGTCGTAGGTGTTGTAGGTCGAGGCCATGTTGGCGTCGATGGAGCGCACGACAGACCCGCGCAGGTCCACGTAGGCGTACGACTTGTGCTGCTGGCCGTTGGAGGTGAGCTTCGGAGCGGAGGTCACGGTGACTTGCAGCGGGCCAGCCGCAGCGGGCGTATAGCTGGTCGTCGTCGTGTTACCGGCCGCGTCGGTGGCGGTCAACGGTCGGCCGAGTTTTGTGGTGTCCGTGTCGTAAATAATCTTGCTGACGGTCTGCCAACCCGCACTGCCCGCCGGGTCCCGGTCACCGGCGCCGCTTGCTGCCGGGTATGACTGGGCGCGGCCAGTCCACGTGGACAGGCCCAGGGTCGGCGTCTGGTTGGCGCTCCAGGCGGTGGCAGAGGTGTCGTCGTACACCGTGGCCGTGTCGGCGAGGACGTCGCCCCGGGTGGCCGAGTCGGCCGGCAGACTGAGCTTGTCATCGGTGACGGAACAGAGGGCCCCGACGGTGCGAGTGCGCGAGGTCAGGCTGATGAGGCCCTTGCCTGCGTTGCGGGCGTACCAGGTGCGGGTGCAAGTCTCGTCGCCTTCGTTGGCCGTGTCACCGCTCGACGAGGTCTGCGTCTGCATGCCGTAGTCGTCGTAGCTGTTGTCGGTGCGGGTGGTGCGCCAGGTGTTGGAGGCAGTGAGAAAGGTGTGGCTATAGCTGGTCGCCGGGCGGACGTAGTAAGCCTTGGATGAGGTTCCCCCGCTGTGCGGGAGCGGTTGACTAGCTGGCCAGGGCGGGTTGACGTGGTGTCAGGTTCACTTGTTCGGCTGCTGCCTGGTCGGCGTAGTGCTTCTCCTCGTACTCGATCGGGCTGAGGTAGCCGAGCCGTTTCTGGATGCGGCGGGGGTTGTAGAAACCGTCGATGTACTCGAAGAGCGCGAGGTTCGCCTCGGCCCGGGTGGCGAAGACGCGGCCGCGGACGCCCTCGGTCTTGATCAGCATCCACAGGTTCTCCGCGAGGGCGTTGTCGAACGAGTCGCCGACCGAGCCCATGGATGCCTGGATCCCTGCCCTGACCAGGCGTGTCGTGAGCTTCACGGATGTGTATTGACAGCCGTGGTCCGCATGGTGAATGAGCTCGCCGGGGGTGGCTTCGCGGCTGGCCAGGGCGTACTCCAGGATGGTCAGGACCAGGTCCGCGTCCGCGCGGGCAGAGGTTTCCCAGGCCACCACCCGGCGGGAGAACGCGTCGCGGATCGCGGAGAGCCACAGCGGGCCCTCCAGCGTCGTGATCATGGTCAGGTCGGTGACCCACAGCCGGTTCGGCCCGCTCGCGGTGAACTCGCGTTGCACCAGGTCAGGGGCCAGATCCGCGTCCGGGTCGCGTCGGGTGAAGCTCTTGCTCCGGCGAGGGCTGATCCCGGCGAGGCCGGCCTGGCGCATGAGCCGTTCGACGCGCTTGCGGCCGACGCGCGTGCCCTCGCGCTTGAGGACGGCGTGCACGCGGGGTGAGCCGTAGATCCCGCCGGACTCGTCGTGGACCTGACGGATCCTGCTGGTCAGCTCGGCGTCCCGACGGTGCCGTTCGCACGGCTCGGTCTCGGCCTGGCGCCAACGGTAGTAGGTGGTGGAGGGGATGTTCAGTTCCCGGAGTACGGGCTCGACCCCCAGGTGCGGGTGCTCGTCGACGAGCGCCGTCACCTGGGCCGGGTCGGGTCGAGCTGGGCCGCGAAAAAAGCCGAGGCCGTCCGCAGGACCTCGTTCGCCCGCTTGAGCTGGACATTCTCCTTCCGCAGGGCGGCCAGTTCCTCGCGCTCGGCGGTGGTGAGCAGGTCTCCTCGCTCGCCGGCGTCGGCCTCGGCCTGCCGGATCCAGTTACGCAGGGCCTCGTGGTGCACGCCGAGATCCTCGGCCATGCGGCGGATCACGGGCTTCGGCTCGGCGGTCCGATACATCCGTACCGCACGCTCACGCAACTCCAACGGGTACTTCCTCGGTGCGGGCATCGTCTGGGCTCCTCTCGCGAGACCCATCTGACCATCCGTCACTCATCCCCGCATCTCGGGGGAACCTCACAGGGAAGTGACCAGGCCAAAGCTGATCGCGCCGCTCCAGACCGGCCGCATCGCAACCTCCAGGCTCAACCCCCTCCCTCCAGGCTCGCACCCCCGGGCAGACGCGGCACCGAGGTACACCCAGACGGCAGCAGCCGCCCGAGACGGCCGTCCCGATGGGCGGCAGGTGCTTGATGTCCATGATCGGGAGCCTGGGGCACAAGACGTCCCGCTGGCAGGCAGGGTGATCGCATCCGTGCGCCGGTGCCGTTGGTCAGAGGTCCAGGAGTCCGAGGCGGAGTCGGCCCGGCAGATTTCGCATGCACGTGCCTGGGTGTTCTGCAGAGTCTCCAGGGCCTGGCGGCGAGTGGCAGGCTTCGAGCGGCCGGAGGCCATACGGCAGTCGCCGGTGTGCACGAGTTCGGGCCGGTGCTGGGCGCTGATGCCGTACTGGATGACCCATTCCACGACCGGTGCCTGGCGTCGGGCGGCGTCTGGGCGGACGCGCTTAGCCTGCTCGAGCACGGCGATCCGCTCGCGGGTCTTCGCGAGGAGCACGGACAAGACCGTTTCCACTGTCCGTAGCCGGTCCAGGTCAGGCGGGAGCCAGGCCGGCTCACCACTGACATCCATGGCTACTCCCCGAGGTCGGCAGGGAGCCGCTTGAGGGCCATCCGGGCCTCCACGACCTGACCGCGCTCCACTGTCGACCTGAGGTTCCCCCGTTGTGCGGGAGCGGTTGACTAGCGCCAGTTCATGGCTCACGAGCGCAAGGGCTTCCTTCGCTGAGCCGCATCCCGGCCTGCTGGTAGGACCAAGTCAAGCTGGCGGCCACCGCCTGGTTGCGGTCCGTGGTGTACCAGAAGTCCGGCAGCGTGGCCCGCAGGAAGCTCCCGTACCGGCCCGTGGACAACCGGGGGTCCAGGACCGCGACGACGCCCCGGTCGCCGGAAGCCCGTACGAGCCGGCTGGCACCCTGGGCCATCAGCAGCGCCGCGTGCGTGGCCGCGACAGCCATGAAGCCGTTGCCGCCGTGCTCCTCTACCGACTTCTGCCGGGCGCTCATCAGCGGATCGTCCGGGCGCGGGAACGGGATGCGGTCCATGATCACGAGCTGGCAGCTGGGACCGGGCACGTCCACGCCCTGCCAGAGCGACAGCGCCCCGAACAGACAGGTCTTCGGTTCTGCCGCGAACGCCTTGATCAGCTCTCCCAGCGTCCCCTCGCCCTGGAGGGGGATCGGGTTGTCGAGCCTGCCGCGCAGTTCCTCGGCCGCGTCCTGAGCACCCGACATGGATGAGCACAGACCGAGCGTGCGGCTAAGGATGCTCTGCTTGGGTAGTCGAATGGCGAGCCGGGATCTTTCACGTGGCGAGGTTGGCGTAGCCGATGCCGAGCTGGCGGAAGGCTCGGGTGTTCTCGCCGATCTTCTGCGTCGGGAAGTCCGCGAAGCAGATGGAGATGTCCATCGCGGTGATGACGAGCTCGACGACCTTGGCGAAGCGCGTGGCATAGAAGGACTTGTTGCCTACCCCGTTGTCGTTCAGGAAGAGAGCCTTGCCGTCGACTTTCTCGATGACCTCGCCGGTCGTGCGGGCGCGCAGGCTGGACTCGGTGCCGTTCTCGACGGCCGTCATGAACACGTCGTTCACGCGGGGGAGCTGTTGGGGTTCTGGCACTGGACCGACGTGATGTCGTCGTCGCCGAGGTCCATCTCGAAGCCCCGTCGGCGCAGGGCGCGGATTTTCTTCCTTCAGGGAGGAACGCATGCGAGAGAAGGCCAGGCCGGTGCCGGAGCCGCTCTTGAAGTCATGCCCTCTTCCTTGTACCTGTCCGTCATCGACTCCATGGAGTCGATGACGGACAGGAAGAAGACAGCGTGCCGACAGCGCCGCCGAAAGATCTGTTGGTGACGATGTTGACCGCGTTGACCGGTCTAGCAGTCGGGGAGCTCGCCGTTGCGATACTCGAAGTCCACCGAGCCGAGCGGTCGTGCCAGTGGGTCATGACGACGTCACGGCGCTCCCAGCTCACCTCGTCGTACGGGTCCGTCCAGGGGGAGGTAGGGGATGCCGACCATGGAGGAGTCCACCGTGCCGAGGGCGGTTGTAGCTACCGGCTCTCCAGGAACACGGCTGGTGAAGCTGCTGCTGGAACCCGGGCCGTGGATGCCAGCCACTCCCCGCGGAAGTCGTCAGGCTGTGTGGATGGAGCAGTCACCCGCCCGCTGAAGAGGGATACTCCCGTTGCCCCTTGGCTGCAGAGGCAACGTCCATGCCGCCCGGATACCGTCCAGCAGCGTCCGCGCGCTGTACGGGGAGATCCCCAGTTCCTGCCGGGCGTCGGCCAGCCGCTGAAGGTCGCCCTCGCGGCCGAACGCTGCAGCCAGAGCGGTACGCCGGTCTAGACCGCTGCTGCTGAAGATGTCGAGCAAGGTCAGCGAGAAGTACGCGTACGCAGAGGCCTCGTCGATGAGCTGGCGCGTGGTGTCGACGAGCTCAAAGCCGGTCGGCGCACCAGGGCGCTCAGCCGACCCGTAGAACGCGAACCGCTCCAGGCTCGGCTGCAAACTGAGCGCAGCGCACGGGCAGGGGAGCTGAAGGTCGCGGACGAGGGCACCGAACGACCCGAGGATGGGGCTCGTGTGCGGGGAGAACTGGTGCTTGCTCAGCAGGGTCCGAAAGCCGGCCAGTGTTTCGGAGAGCTCTTCCAGGATGAGGTGGCGGGAGATCTCGGTCAGCTCGTTGGACTGGGACTTGTCCTGCATCTCCATGATCTGCAGTCCGTAGCGCAGAAGGTCGCGTAGCCCGCCGCCCGACAATGCGTGGGCCAGCGCTGTGTACGGGCCGGTCAACGTCTCCGACCGGGCGGAGAGAATCTGCTGGGACTCGGTCAGGGTGCTGGGCTGCACGTGAAGGATGTCGTCCAGGGAGCTGTCGGTCACGTCACGGTGCGGCAGACCGCGGCGTACGAAGGTAGCGCCGACGTCCTCCGCGACCGAGATCAGGTAGTAGACATCAGGCACGCCCAGGACTGCCTTGATCTCGCTGAGGAACGCCAGTGCCTTCGTATCGGAGCCCAGCCGGTCCACCTCGTCGATGGCGATCACCACGTACTTGCCCTGGCTGGCCTTCTCCGCAGCGATCAGTCCCAGCAGCCGACGGAAGTCATCGACCAGTTCCGGAAAACTCAGGGGCACCGTCGACAGGGAGGACGTGTGAGCGGTACCCAGAGTCACCAACTGAGCCGCGGCACTGGTGTTGAGGGCGCTGGAGGAGGACTGAACGGTCTGCAGCCGGTACAGGTAGTCCTGGCAGCGTGCAACGAGAACGGACTCTGCCGGGCGAGGTTTCCACAGGGCGATCTTGAACAGCAGAGCTGCAACCACCAAGCCTGCCAGCCGCAAGGGATTCTCGGAGTCCGCCAGCAGCGCGTGGACCTGCTCGTTGCGCAGGAGAAGAAGGACAATCAAGCCGCTGACGAGGTACGTGACAGGGCGGAAGACGCCTCGGGCCGAGATGTCCCAGGCGCCCCAAGTGAACTCCACCTCCGACTCCTGAGCAGCGCGACAGACTGTCAGAACCAGCACGGCGAAGCCCAGGCTGAGAAGGGTCGACAACTCGACCTGGCGAAGTACCTGACGGATCTGCTCATCGGTGACCAGGTCGCGGACACACGCCGCGACCAGCAGGAAACCCACCACACCGCCTAAGACCAGCGGAGCCTGGAGCAGCACATGCACCACCCCGGCCCGGCGCCGGGCCCGCCACCACACGAGACCTGCGACAGCCACCAGCACACTGGTGAAGACTGAATGCCCCTGCCAGATCTGCTCCCCGCCACGACTCACACGGTCGGCAACCACGCTCACCAGATGAGCCCCCGCACCGGCATTCTGCGAGTACACGGACCGCACCGACGCCGCTGAACCCGCCACCACTAGCGCGGCGGCCGGCAGAGCGAAGACACCCCACCGCCCCACACGCCTCACGCCGGCCTTGATCCGCCGTCCCAGCCGGTCGAGAGGCGAAAGCCGAGTGAACTCCGGAACTACCTTGCCACTGTCGCGGATATAGGTCTGGCACAAGCGCACCGTGAGCGACACCAGGAAGTCGTGAGGCGTGTACGACGCAGGCGCCTGAGCAAGCACCCCGAAATCCGCCTGCCGGACCGCCGCCTCCAACAGAGTCGTCTTTCCCGACCCCCGCGGACCACAGACGGCGATGGTCCCACCCTCGATCTGCTGCACCTTGCGCTTCAGCTGCAGCCACGCAGCGTTCTCCACCAGGTAATGCGCAGCCCGAGGCGTTCGCAGACCATCCTCATGATCGCCACGGACAAGAAGGGAGTCAGGGTCCTCCCCCAGCATCTCCCGGACCACTGCATCAACCGAAGGCCCCGTCCCCTCCCTCTGCAGCGTCTCGGCCCACTCCATGGCGGAGACCCCCGCGCTGATCCGACAAGCGACCCAGCTGAGTTTCCGAACCCCGGCCCGCAAACACTCCAGCAGGTTCACCAACGCGCTGCTGCCCCGCGAGTGCAACCAGGCAAGCACCCCCGCCGCCAGCAGCAGCAAGATCGGCGAAATCCACGGCCCGCCAAACACCAGTAGAGCGACGAGGGCGCCGGCCAACAGCAGGCACACCGGCCGCCAGTCCCACTCCGCTTCGTCCACCGCACGCTCGTAAGCACTCGCGGCCTCAGCTAACTCGGCACAGGCCCTCTCGAAGCGTGCCCGGGTGCGCAAGTCATCAGCACACCGGCCCATGACCTGCCCGCGATACGGCTCAGCGCACATACGCACCAGCACCGCAGAGCGGCTGACCCCCTCGCGCTTCCCCAGAAGCCGAGCAGACTTCGCCGTACTGAGAGAAGAACTCGCGCACCGCAAGTAGACAGATCCCGGGTCCGGCGCAGAGAAGAAATGCTCAGCCTTCGCGTACCAGACCTCCAGCTGCGTCTCCAACGGATCCGCCCTCCCCCGCAGTGACAGAACCAGCGGATGCTACGCCTCGCCCAGCCAGCCCAAGCCGACAAGGCTGGAAACAACCGACAGACGGCACATACCTGGCGAGAACACAGCGCCTTCTCGCCGAGGCCATCTGTGCCGGGGTCATTGTCGGCGGAGCTCCGACGGCCTCCGCGACGTTTTTCGCGCGGATGAGCTCATCCTCGCCGTAGGACTGTCCGCCATAGGCCGTCGAGTGGTGGAGAGCCGCGCTCGAGTCGATGGGCTGAACGAGATCCAGCTGCAGCGTCGTGTGAATGCCCTCGCCCCGCGTCTCCCGAGCCGCCGCTGTGGGGGCCAGGTGGACCTTGGCGCTCAGCCCCCCGCGGGGGAGCGTCCGAGAGCATGATCGGCGGGCTCACCCGATCGAGCTGCCTCTTGTACGTGCCCAGACCGCACCCTGATGGGCCCGGACGACCGTGGAGTTTACTGAAACCGTCCGGTTGATCTCATCGTCAGCGTCTGCTGCTGCCAGGACAGTGGCGAAGGCTATCTCCCCGGTTCCGTCGACGCCCTACCTGACAGCCGTTTGTGAGCGGTCTGGAATGGGCTGCCGTCGGGTGAGCACTTATCGGACGGACGCATCCGATCAACTGACCAACCGATCAAAGAGGCACGCGGCGGTTCCTGGCTTGCCCACGCTCTACTGCGGGCAGGGATCTCTGCTCAGTCACGGCAGAGGGGGACACATGAGCTACTTGCGAGACCAGGCTGAAGATCTGGCCATCAAGGCCAAGTATCGGGATGGAGAGGACGAACAAACCAAGGCGGTCGGTGAGGGGCTCGCCGCCATCGCTTACGCCTTGCTCGACGTAGCCCAGGCTATCCGCGACAGTAGGGAGTAGCAGACCTGTGAGGAGAGCCAAGGCCTGAGAGCTCTCCCCGACCACCACAGCGAGGCCTGTTGTATTGGTCCAGAAGACGACAGGTCTCGCTACACACCCGAAGCCCCCTGCACAGGAGTGTGCTCGGCTGGCTGATCGAGCTGCTGCTGGCGCCGCCGCTGCTCATTGCGCAACGTCTCCACCCGCTGCGTGAACTTCGCCAGCGCCTGGTCCTGCTCGTCCTCACCAAACACGCTGTACTCCCCCACACCCAGCGCGACCGCGTTGGCTTCCTCCTCGATCGCATCCGCTGTCTGCTGCAGGAAGTAACTGCGCTCCCGGTACTTGTAGTAGCCGGTGAACGTGCTCGCGAGCGTGACGCAGAACCCGAGCGCGATGACCATGATCGTCTGCCAGTTCCACTCCTTCGCGTCCAGCGCCGCGACCGTGGTGATCGTCGTCGACCCGACCATGATCAGAGACTGCAGACCGTTGTGGACCCGCCGGTACTTGCGGCTCTCCGCCTGGTAGTTCTCGATGACCTCCGCAAGTTCCTCCCGGTACATCCCCCGCTGCTCCCGCAGAGACACCGGCGTCAGCGCGCCCACCCGCCGCAGAGCCGTCCGGTTCACATCCAGACGATCCTGCAGCTCCGCCATCGGAAGCTTGAACCGATCGCGAACCGGATGGACCAACAGACCGAGAGGGGCTTCCAGCCGGTTGGTCTTCCACAGATGCTGAAACGCAGTAATCAGCAGAAACAGAACCGAGCCGCCTAAGACCACCCATAAGACGGCACGGCCCGCCATCAGCCACTGATGCTGGCCGGAGAACACCGCGGACCACACCACCAGCCCCGGGACAGCCAACACCGCCAACGCCAATGCAGTCCTAACCCGCCGAGTACGCCTCTTCTTCCAGGCAAGATCACGCTCGTCCGCCCAAACCCTGTCCTGCAGCTCCCTGGCCTCATGGCCGGATAAGCCGCCGTACCGCGAATTGGCTGCCAACTCTTCTCCCGCGTCCCATCGGATGATCCCGGGAGTATTACGCGTCAACCGACCACCGCAGACAGGATTCACCCAGGCTGTGACACGCTCCATACAAGTTCCGCCACCACAGCCCGAAGCGGCGACCCGCGGCCCTCGTATCGATCGGGTCAACCTTGTCGGTCCAGCCCGTCCTCCAGGCGCTCCAGATCCTCATCCAAGGCCCGCAGAAGGGAGTGGGAGAGGAGAAGCGACGGTAGGACGAACTCCAGCCTGTAGGAGTCGGGCGATGCTTGGTGGGCTCCGAGATGACGGTTGAAGGTGTCCTGTGTGGCCCCCGGGGCAAAAGCCTTGTTCATGCCCACCAGCACGAGGAAGTGCTTGAACTGCCGCAGCGTCAGGTCCGTCCACGGGTCCGAGTCACTCAGCGCGCCGGCGATGGTGAGGTGGTGCCCCGTTCCCCGATATTCAGCTTGGGGAAACGATCTCCTGATCCAGGCATTGCCATGCCCCTTCATGGCGGTCTCCAGCACATTGCCCGCCAGCGCCTGGGCGCCTTCGTCGGAACCGACCCGCGCCGCTCGGACAGCGGCATGCAGGATGACCGACACACCAGCGAGCCTGGGATGAGTGACGTTCTGCAGACTCGCCTCAATGTCGTCAAGAACTTCGTCGCGGTGTCCAGAGAGGAAAGCCCCACGCTCCTCTCGTGCATTGAGCGAGAGGAGTCCACCGACGATCGAGGCCCGAGGGGCCCATGCCAGGGATAGACCGTCTTGCTCGCACAAGTCCAGGATCCCGAGAAGCTCGTCGGTAGAAAGCCCGCTGAGGTTCGAGGGAAGGAACAACGAGGCCGTGGCCGAGAGCTGGTCCAGCAGCGTACGCGGAAGCGAGATGCTGCTGACCGCATCACGGATCCGTCGATCCCAGTCGTACAGGTCGCGCACCTGGCTCTGGAGGGCCAGGACGGGGCCGGTCATAGCCGGTATCTCCCGCTGTGAGCGCACAACAGCCTGAAGGGCAGGGCCGACAGTGCGGGCGACTGCCCTGCCCGTGGACTCCATCTGCTGGGTGTATGCGAGGAAAGGGCGGAGCATTTCGCTGATGGACTTGACCCAGACCTCAGCCGCGTACATACCCGACAGGTCCGGGCCCTCATTGCTCTCGAGTCCTGCGTCCTCCCCGCAATCCTTGTCGTCGGCTTCATCATCCGGCCTGTGCTCATCGCTCATCCGCCAATGATCCAGACTGCGCCCTCGGAAAGCACCCCCCTTTCACGCTGCGCACCGTTCACCGAGGAGATCTAAAGTGCGGCCCCCTGCCGCACACAGCAAGGAGGTCCACCCCTGAAGGGATGGGCCTCGCCGAACCGCAGCCGGCGACCGTCAGAACAGCGTGTCCTGGTCAGGTTCCTGGCGCGGTAACGGGGCGACGTCTTCGCCGTTCCACTTCGCCTCCAGGTGCTTGCGCCAGCCGGACGGAGGAGGCCACGGCACTCCCCACTCGGCAAGCTGCCTCTTGGTCCAGCCACCGTTTGCGGTCAGCGCGGCGGACACCTCATCAGGCGAGGGCACGTAGCTCGTCATGAACGGATGATTCCCAGCAAGCCCTGACCGCAACAACGGTGCCATCACGCGACCGGACGGACTTCCTTCCCGCTGGCTTCGTTCACGTGAAGTGGTTCTGGCGCAACTTCCGTGCAGTAGCAACTCTCAGTGACAGCTGAGCGTCGACGGGCAGTGCTCGAAGTCGCCCGAAAATGAGCCGTGGTCAGGGCAGTTGGGCTGACAGTACGGGGCTGTGGAAGAGGTCGTGGTCCGACTGAAGGAGCTGTTGTTCCCGTCGATCGCGAACGTCGCAGTGCTGTCGGTGGACGTGAACATCGCGATAGTGCGTGTTGACGCGAAGTGCACCACGACTGGCGCCGCCTGCCCGGAATGCGGGGCCTGGTCGACCCACGTTCACAGTTCCTACCTGCGGTTTCCTGCCGACGTGCCCAGCGCAGGGCGAAGGGTCGTGCTGCAGCTTCGCGTCCGGCGGTTCCGGTGCCGGACGACCTTGTGTCGGCGCCGGACCTTCGTGGAGCAGATATCCGGCCTGACCCGCAGGCACGGTCAGCGCACGGAACGACTGCGCTCGACCCTCGCGGCACTCGGTCTCGCCCTGGCCGGCCGGGCCGGCGCCCGGTTGGCCGACGTCCTTGGCGTGTCCGTGAGCCGGAGCACTGTCTTGCGCCTGGTCAACGCGCTGCCCGAGCCGGAAGTACCGGCGCCGCGGGTGGTCGGCGTCGACGAGTACGCCACCCGCAAGGGCCGCCACTACGGCACCGTCCTCGTGGACATCGAAACCCGCCGTCCAATCGATCTTCTCCCAGATCGGGAGGCATCCAGTCTGGCGGCGTGGCTCGCCCAGCGGCCAGGCGTTGAGGTGGTCTGCCGGGATCGGGCACCGTTCTTTGCCGAGGGCGCCGCCGCCGGAGCGCCGCAGGCGGTCCAGGTCGCGGACAGGTGGCACCTCTGGCACAACCTGAGCGAAGCCGCCGAGCGGAGTGTTGCCCAGCATCGCCGCTGCCTGCAGGTTCTGACACCCGCGTCACCTGAGCCCCAGCCTGTGACAGTCCCGACCGTGGGCCAGACCGGGTCGCCATGGCCACGCGGGCACCGGTTCGCCGACCGGACCCGGTCCCGGCACGCAGCCGTGCACGCCCTGCTGAAGGCAGGGCACAGCCAACGCTCGATCCAGCGACAACTCGGGATGACCTGGCGGACCGTCAAACAGTTCGCCAACGTCGCGAAGCCGGAGGACCTGTTCACCGGCCAATGGCAGAACCGGCCCTCCGTTCTCGACGACTACAAGCCCTACCTGGACGACCGCTGGAACGAGGGCTGCACCAACGCCTGGAAACTCTGGGAGGAGATCCTGCCTCTCGGCTACAAAGGCAGCTACCAGCGCGTCCGCGCCTACCTGCACGACAAACGCACCTCACCACAGCCGGTGACCGCACGGCCGCCCTCGCCCCGAACGGTCGCCGGATGGATCCTTCGCCGCCCGGCCACCCTCACCGAGTCCGAGCAGATCCGACTCAAGTCCGTCCGGACACACTGCCCCGAGCTCGACGCTCTGACCCGCCACGTCCGGTCCTTCGCGACCATGCTCACCGAGCGCCAAGGCGAACGACTTCCGGACTGGCTCGAAGCCGTCCGGCAGGACGACCTGCCCAGCCTCCACACCCTCGCCGCCGGCATCGACCGAGACCGCGATGCCGTCATCGCCGGCCTCACCCTGCCCTGGAACTCCGGAGTCGTCGAAGGCCACGTCAACCGGATCAAGATGCTCAAGCGCCAGATGTTCGGCCGCGCAGGCTTCAACCTTCTTCGCAAACGGGTCCTGCTCGCCCCGTAATCGTGTTGTCAGTGCCTGATGCGAGGATCCGGGCGACCATACGCAAGGAGATCAGCATGGGCACCTGGGATACCGGCCCCTTCGACAACGACACAGCCGCGGACTTCGCTAACGCGCTCGACGACGCCGAGCCCGAGGCGCGCGAATCTCTGATCCGAGGCGTCCTCATCCGGACGATCGACACCACCGGCTATCTCACGGAAGCAGAAGAGGCGGTGGCCGCCGCTGCACTCATCGCGGCGCAATGCCCAGGAGGCGAACCCGTCGACATGTCCTACGGTCCGGAAACACCTATGCCCCTGTTCCCTTCCGACCTTCGGGCACTCGCCAACGAAGCCCTCGCCCGCATCGCCAGCGACAAGGACGGGCCAGCCTCAAACTGGGTCGACCCGGAGGACTGGAAGCAGTGGCGAGCCATACTCACGCGCCTCCGCGCAGTGCTTGCCCCGCCGCCACCTTCCATCGCCCTCTTCGACGTCCAGCCGTAACGGAGCGTCACTCAGCACGGAAGTTGAGCCAGAGCCCGCGTTGTGAAGCCAGATGTTCACGGGTTTGGAAGGCGCCCGGTCGGCGCCGAGGTCGATGTTCACGAGAAACGACAGCACCCGGCTGGCGGGGTTACGCAGTGGAGCGCCATTCCTCTTCGAGGCTGCTGAAGATCATGGAGTCTCGCCAGCCATCGTGGAGCAGGGCCGTGTGGCGCAGGCGTCCCTCATGCGTCATACCGATCTTGGACAGCACTCGGGAGGAGCCGAGATTCCTCGGGTCACAGGTGGCATGGATCCGATGAAGCCCCAGCTCGCCGAACCCGTGCGCGAGTAGCTGCCGACCGATTTTCGTGCCGATGCCCTGCCCCCATACCCGGGGATGCACGATGTATGAGATCTCGCCCTGGCGCTGCTTATGGCTGCGGACGTGCAGCTCACCCATGCCCACCACATCCCGCCCGACGCGGGCGACATAGGGGAACCGGCGCTGAGGGGTGGCCGACCAGGCCTTGACCGCGGAGTCCACGAAGTCCTGTGTCTGGACCTCTGTGTTCGGCCCCCAGGACTGATAGCGGCACACCTCCGGGAGGCACGCCCACGAGTGAACGGCCGGCCAGTCCTCCAAAACGATCTTGTCCAAGGTTACCGAGTGCTGACTCATAAGACGATCATGAACGGGGCGCCACGCGAAGATCAAGATCAAGGAGCCCATCACGCTTCACTGACGGCCATGCGGGAAGGATGGGCCCGGCTCTGTCAGTTCTCGGGTTCTGGCTCACATTCCGTGGAGCATGCACTCTGAGTGACGATTGTCGGGCGAGTGGGCCCTGAGGGAGATGCCCGAAATTGAGCCGTACCGGGTGCGGTGTGGCTGACAATTCGGCCCGTGGAAGAAGTGGTGCTCCGGCTGGAGGAGTTGCTGTTCCCGTCGAACGCCGACGTGGTGGTGCTCTCCGTGGCCGTGAACGACGAGGCAATACACATCGAGGCCCGAAGCCCGGTGGCTGGGCCATCTGTCCCGGATGCGGGAGCTGCGGCGGATCCACTGCTCCTACCTGCGCTTTCCCGCTGATGTCCCCAGCGGAGGCAGACGAGTCGCTCTCTGTTTACGCGTCCGCCGGTTGCTCTGCCCGGTCATCTCGTGCGGGCGGCGGACCTTCGCCGAACAGCTGCCGGGCTTGACCCGTCGGTATGGCCGGCGGACAGAGCGCCTGCGGTCGACGCTGGCCGCGGTCGGCCTCGCGCTCGCTGGCCGGGCCGGTGCCCGCTTGGCGAGAGTCTTCGGCGTGGCCGTCAGCCGCAGCACGGTGCTGACGCTGGTCGAAGCCTTGCCCGACCCTGAAGTTCCGGCCCCGCGCGTGGTTGGCGTCGATGAGTACGCGACCCGTAAAGGCCGCCATTACGGGACCGTCCTGGTCGATGTCGAAAGCCGTAGGCCGGTGGACCTACTGCCCGACCGGGAGGCTTCCAGCCTGGGTGGCTCGCGAAACGGCCCGGGGTGGAGGTGGTCTGCCGCGATCGTGCACCGTTCTTCGCCGAAGGCGTCACGGCCGGGGCGCCCCAGGCAGTGCAGGTGGCGGACCGGTGGCATCTTTGGCACAACCTGAGCGAGGCTGCAGAACGTTGTGTCGCAGACCAAGGTGGATGCCAGCGGGTGCTGGCGCCGGATCCGGCCCAGCCTGCCCCCGAGCCGGAGAAGTTCGAAGATCCGTCCGGCTCGCCCTAGCCACGGGGACACCGCTTCGCTGACCGCCCGCGTCAAGCACGCGACTGTCCACAAACTGCTGACAGCCGGGCTCAGCCGGAGGGGCGATCGGCCGCCAACTCCGTATGACCTCCCGCACCGTCAAACTCTTGGCCGACGCAGCCACCCCGGAGGACCTGTTCCACGGGCAGTGGCAGGGCCGGCCGTCCAACCTCAACGCCTTCAAGCCCTACCAGTGAACCGGTGTCCGTCGCAGACCAGGAACGAGTCGTGCGGCCCGGCGCGGGCTTACGGACTGATCGAGCCGCCGCGTCCCGAAACCCACCAACTCCGAACCCACACCCTGACCACCTATTACCTACTGAACTACACAGAAACCCTGAAAAGCACGAAATGCGCCTCGTTCCTTTAGACCCAGACGCCATCTGCAACACCAGCATGATTCTCAACCAAGCCGCAACAACCCCAGGTCAAGACGCGACTGACGCCGTAAACACCGTTCTCACACGACCTGCAACACCCCAGCTCACCGAGCCACGGATACCGCAACTGCCCTCCCCCTCAGCGACAACCGCGTCTCCCTGTCCAGCTCAACTCATCCCGGTGACACCACCTACACCGCACCAGACTGTCCCCGCGAGCCGCCCCTCGCTGGCCTGACCCGCCCAAAACCGAACACCGCCCGGAAGACACCGGCTGGGGCTTGCTGGACAACCACCCACGATGTCGCAATGGGTGCGATGTCCATGGGCAGCACCGTACGGAGTCCACTGGTTGCGCCTTGGGCGCTTCGCGTAGTCCGGGCACAAGGTCCGGAGCCCTCCGCTTCCGCACCCAGACGCTTCACCCGGCCGGGCGTAATCCGCCTGGGGCGGCCACAGACGCCAAGCACGCTCATCGAGGACGTGGCCACGCCACGGTGCGTCAATGCTGGCAGGACGGCCGGACGCGGAGCAGCTCGGTCCGCAGCACGGGTGTGCCGTCGACCGGTGCAGGGTCCTCCGCGGTCGGTTCGATGCCTCCGGCGGCGACTTTGTCGAGTGTCGTCAGGCCGTCGGCGCCGACCGTGCCGAACACCGTGTAGTTCGGTCGCAGCGCGGAATCGCCGTAAACGACGAAGAACTGTGAACCGTTCGTTTCCGGACCGGCGTTGGCCATCGCCAGCAGGCCGCGCCCATAGAGGCGGCGCGCGCCGGTCGGATCGGTCGGTGCCGGCGGCAGGTCCACCGGCAGCTCGTCCTTGTACTTGTACCCGGGCCCGCCCTCACCGGTACCGGTCGGGTCGCCGCACTGCAGGACCTTCAGCGTCGGGTACGCCGTCAGACGGTGGCACACCGTACGGTCGTAGAACCCATGCCGTGCCAGGTGCAGGAAACTCTGGACCGTGCACGGCGCCTTGGCCCGGTCCAAGTGCAGCGGGAGCGGGCCCTGGCTAGTCGGAACAGCCGTATCAACCGTGCCACGACTGGGGGTGCGCCGCGGGTCAGGCGGCAGCGGAACAGAGCGCGCCGGCGGCTCGTCCGGGGTCTGTGTGTACTGGCAAGGGCCGTGCGTCGTGCGCGGCGGAGCGCCGTCGGAAGCGGTGGCGACACTCCCCCCGGACACGACTAACGCCACGGCCGCCAATGCGCTGATCAGTGCCCGTTTCATCTCGCACGCCCTCCCGGTGATCGCCAAGTCCTGGAGCGGTCGCAGTCTAGGACGTGGGTTTGGTCCGCGGGAATAGTCACTGACCTTGAAGGCGGGTTGTCGTAGGGGCTGACGATCGGTGATCGTCGCGGTATGCCGGGTGCATGAGGCATCCGCAGGGTGGGGGGTCTGACCGCGGAGAGGCAAGCGTTTCGCGAGCGGGTCCGGATGGAAGCAGTCGCCATGTTCGCCGCAGGGCGGGGCAGTACGGACATCGCGAAGGAGCTAGCCGCATCACCACAGCCAGGACCAGCACGACGGTGAACACCACTGGCGGCGGATGAAAAGCCGGAGGACATTCTCTCTTCTCAGTCCTACGGTCCGTTGATTCGGGTACTGGACGGGCTTCGGGCACACGATGAACGCGCCGTGGAAGTGCTCGCCATTCCACAAGAGGCCCAGATGCGTGTCGTTGCGCCGTCGCAGTTGATCGGGCAGGCGCCCGGCGAGCGCGAGGAGGAGGCCCGGCTGTTGCTCCGGTTCGCCGCTCCCCGCGACCCCGCGCTCATCGCGAAGTGGATCAGCTACCAGATCTTCAACACCGAACGCCAAGACTGGCGAAGGGGCGTCGAGGCAGCGTGGCGCTACCGCGAGCGGGAGGGCGGGCCGGAGGTCCCCTACGACCACACCGAGGGGGCCTACCCGCTGGGGCGGTGGCTCTCCGACCAGCGCCGCGCCTTCCGGGCCGGGACCATGACCGGCGAGCGGGAGGGCGGGCTGGAGGGGCTGGGGATCGTCTGGGACATCGCCGATGCCGGGTTCGAGACCAATCTCGCTGCCGCGCGGGCCTACTACGAACTCCACTGCACGCTCGCCGCGCCCCGGCACGCCACCGCCCTCGACCGGTCCCTGGGACAGTGGTTGACCAGCATCAGGAGGCCCGGCGGGCTGGGGAAGGACCCGGAGCGTGCCCGCCGGCGGGCCGACGCCCTCGCCTCCATCGACGAGGACTGGAACCCGAGCGCGCTCGGATGGACGGTGGACTGGCAGCGCCACCACGCCTACCTGCGGTATGCCCTGGCGGCCGGTGCGCGGCTCGGCGACATCGTGCCCGGGGTGACCTTGGCACGGCGACGACATCGGCCGCTGGCTCACCACCCAGAGGCGGGAACGGAGCCGGCTGAACGAGGAGCAGCACCGGCGGCTCGGCGCACTCGGCGTGAAGGCGGAGAAGGCCGTACGAGCCCGCACGGCGGCGACGACGGCGCCGCATTCGGCGTCGTGGTTGGTCCACCAGGTGGCGTCCGGTCCGAGGAGGGACACGACTCGGTCCGCCGCGATCCGGGCCGGGAACGGGGCGGCCCCGTGCGTCTCCACCGGTTCGAGGGCGGCGCAGATCTCGGGGACGGAGGGCGGGGCGTCGTCGGGCATGAAGCGCTGCCGGGCTTCGTCCGGCGCTACCGTGGCCAGCAGCGTGCCGATCCGGGCCGCCAGCTCTGGAAGGTCGGGTTCTGACTCGATGAAACGCCCTGCCGCCACCTACGCCGGGTGCGGCTCGGCCGCAGGGTGTGACGCGGCTCACCGGGAAAGGGTGACAGGGGGTTGTCGCGGACGGCTGTGACCGTTGGGGCATGACGATCACAGATGAGGACTGCCTCGCCGAGACCCTGGCGTTCAACGAGCAATTCGAGGCCGCTGCCGCGAGCCGACCGGCGCGCGAGGGGACGCCGGACGCGGCTCTGCTGGCCGCCCTGCGGCGCAACCGGCTGGGCGGCGACACTCCGCCGGTGAGACTGGCGCACGGGCAGGACCGCGTGGTCGAGGGCGGGGTGAAGGTACGGGTCTTCGTGCCCGACCGCGTCGACGGCGTGTTCTTGCACATCCACGGAGGCGGCTGGGCGTTCGGTTCCGCGGACGGGCAGGACGAAAGGCTGTGGCTGCTCGCCGAGCGGGCCCGGCTGGCCGTGGTGAGCGTGGAGTACCGTCTCGCACCGGAACACCCGTTCCCCGCCGGAGCCGACGACTGCGAAGCGGCGGCGCTGTGGCTGGTGAAGCACGCCGCGGCCGAGTTCGGTACCGAACGGCTGCTGATCGGCGGTGAATCGGCCGGAGCCCACCTGAGCGTCGTGACGCTGCTGCGCCTGCGCGACCGGCACGGGATCCGCGGCGCGTTCCGGGCGGCTCACCTACTGTTCGGCCCCTACGACCTGTCCATGACACCGAGCCAGCGATCCTTCGGCCCGAAGCGACTGCTGAGCAATACCGACACCCTGCGGCGGACCTACGAGTCGTTCACGCCCGGCATGGACGCGGAACAACGTCGCGATCCCGAGGTGTCACCGCTGTTCGCCGATCTCGTCGGCCTGCCGCCCGCACGGATCGTCGTCGGTAGCGAGGATCCGCTGATGGACGACTCGCTGTTCCTGGCCCAGCGGTGGCGGGCGGCGGGCGCACCCGTGGAGCTCGGCGTCGTTGCCGGCGCCATGCACGGCTTCACCCTGTTCCCGCTCACCGTCACGGAGCGGGAACTGCAGCGCCAGCAGGACTTCCTGTCCAGCGCGGGACGGTAGCGTCGCCGGCATGAACCGCACGGCCCGACTCTATGCACTGGTGGAAGAGTTGCGCGCAGCGGCGCCGCGGCAGCTGACGGTCGCGGAGCTCGCCGCGCGATTCGAGGTGAGCACGCGCACGGTGCAGCGCGACCTCCAGGTGTTGATGGAGGCCGGTGTCCCGGTGCGCAGCGCACCCGGGCGGGGCGGGGGCTGGTCGATCGACCCGGCCATGACCCTGCCGCCGGTTCGCTTCACCGTCGAGGAAGCCTGGGCACTGGCCGTCGCCCTCGCCGCGGCCGACGCCCGTACCCCGTACGCCGGTGCGGCCCGTACGGCCGCCCAGAAGATCGCGGCGTCGATGACCGGCCCCGCCTCGGCGGCAGCCGGGGACCTGGCCGCACGGATCGTTGCGCTGCCCCCGCCGTCCCACTCCGCGGTCCGCGCCGCAGTGGAACAGGCCCTCGCCACCCACACGGTGCTGCGGCTGTCCTACGTCGATGCGGCAGGACGCGAAGGCGACCGAACGGTGGAACCGGCCGGACTGCTCACCGCCGGCGGCCGGTGGTACCTCATCGCGTGGTGCCGCATGCGACGGGCAGGTCGGGGCTTCCGGCTGGACCGCATCACGGCAGCGACTCCCACCACTGAGCGGGCCGGAGGCCACGATCTGGCCGAACTGCTGCACGGCTCGGCCGCAGCCGGTGCCGTGCAGCCCGCTGCTCTGGCCGGCTTCGCCCATGCCCCGGCTTGATGCCGGGGCATGTCGGCGGTGGGAGTGATCAGCGGAGGCGGGTGAGACGGGTGGTGGTGGACGGTTCGGTCAGCGTGTGCTGGAGGGCCACCGGTACGGACTTGGCTCCTTCGCCGTCGCCGGCCTTCAGGGTGCCGACCTCCGTGCCTGCCTTGGCCTCGTGCGGCAGCGGCGCGGCGCCGGCGGTGAGGGTGAGTTTGACCTGCTGGCCCGGGACGCCGATCACGTTCAGGTCCTTGGTGGCCACGAGCGGAGTGCGGCCGCCGAGGCCGTCGTCCACGTAGCCGACCGTGTCGCCCTTGCGGACGAGCGGGGTGGACGCCAGGGCCGTGCGCACCGCCTCGATGATCTGCCTGCTGTTCGTCAGGGCCAGAGCCAGGCTGTTGGTCGCGTACGGGTCCGGGCCGTCCACGCGCTGCTGCATCAACGTGCCGAGGATCAGCGGGGTCTCGTCGCCGACCGACTTGTACGCCGCCCACATCAGTGCGCCGCCGGCCGGTGTGCTGGAGCCGGTTTTGATGCCGCGGACGCTGAGGCTCTGGATGCTGAGCAGCTCATTGTTGTTGAGGAGCGGTTTGGCCAGCCCCTTGATGGGGGCGCTGGGCATGGCGACGATCGTACGGAAGACCTCGTCCTTCATCACCGCCTCGGCCAGCTTCAGCTGGTCGGTGGCGGTGCTGACGGTGCCGGCGTCCAGGCCGCTGGGATCCGTGTACGTGGTGTCCTTCATCCCGAGGTCCCGGGCGGCGCCGTTCATCTTCTCCACAAACGCGGCCTCGGAGTCGGTGCCGGTGTCCCAGCGGGCCAGCAGGCGGGCGGCGTTGTTGCCCGAGGGGATCATGAGCATCTTGAGAACGTCCTGCTGGCTGAACTTCGTACCGGCCGTGAGCCCCTGGATCCGGGACTCGTAATCGGAGTTGCCGTCCGCCACGGTCTTCGCGTCGATGGTGATGTCGGGGCCGGGCTCGTTCTTGCGCAGGGGGTGGCCCTTGAGGATCACGTAGGCCGTCATCACCTTGGCCACGCTGGCCATGGGGACGGGCGTCTGGTCGCCGAACGTTCCGATGTCGCCGGAGCCGGGAACGCGGACGGCTCCCTGGCCCTTGGCGGGCCACGGGATGGAGAACTGGCCGTCGACGGTGTGCGCGGTCTTGGTGGCGACCACGTGAGGGGTGGGGAGCGGACGCAGCAGCTGGGCGCCGGCGTAGGCCCCGGCGAGGAGCAACAGGATGGGCGTCCACACCTTGACGCGGCGCAGCGCGGTCCGGTGGGGCGTCTCCGGCGGGGCAGGGGTGTTGGTGAGTTCGGCCAGCAGGTCCAGCGGGGGCCGGGGCGTCGCGGGGGCGGGGACTTGGGTGGGGGCTTGGGGGTGGGGGTGGGGCGCGCTGGGTGCCGGCAGGTCGAGCGGCTTGAGGGCGACGAACTGGCTCGTCCGCTCGGGGTCGGTCTCGGGGGCGGCCTCAGGGGCGGTGCCGGTCCCGCCCTCCTTTTCGTCCGCCTTTCCACGAGCCCATGCGGGCGTCCTTCGGCTGTCGGCCTTGGGCTTGGGCTTGGGCTTGGCCTTCGGGTCGGTGCCGGTCTGGCCTTCCTGGGCGTCGGACTCGTCGCCCGACGCGTCTTCGGCCGAGGGCCGGGCTTCCTTGTTCGCATCGCGACGCGCCTCGGCGTCGTCCCCGGGCGTGTCCGTCGCGGCGGTGTCGGGCGCGCGGAACACGATGGTTCGCGTGTTCTCGCCGTCGGCGGTGGAGGCCGGGGCTTCTTCGGCTTCGGTCGCCGCGTCGGCTCGCGTCGCGGCCTTGGTCCCGGGCTTGGCCCCGGCCTTCGTCTCAGGCTTGGCTCCGGCGCGGGCCGGCTTGGTGAGCGTCAGCGTGCCATCGGCCTTCTCGCCGGCCTCGGCTGCAATGTCGGTGCGGCCCGCGGGCTCGTCAGCCGACTCGGGGCCGGTGTCCTTCCCGCTGTCGGGGATGGGCCGAGCGTCGCGCTCGGGCTCGTTGCTCGCTGCCGCAGCGTCGCGCTCAAGGCTGGGCTCGGTCCCAGGCTTGGCTCCGGCGCGGGCCGGCTTGGTGAGCGTCAGCGTGCCATCGGCCTTCTCGCCGGCCTCGGCTGCAATGTCGGTGCGGCTCGCGGGCTCGTCAGCCGACTCGGGGCCGGTGTCCTTGCCGCTGTCGGGGGTGGGCCGAGCATCCCGCTCGGGCTCGGGCTCGTTGCTCGCTGCCGCAGCGTCTACGGGCTTGGCCCCGTCGCGGGCCGGCTTGGTGAGCGTCAGCGTGCCGTCGGCCTTCGCGTCAGCCTCGGCTGCAGTGTCGGTGCGGCTCTCGGGCTCGTCAGCCGGCTCGGGCTCGGCGTCCTGTTCCTTGCCCGGTGCAGAGGCCTTGGGCGCGGGTGACACGGGTGCCGTGGCATCGGCTTCGGTGTTGCGCTTGGGCTTGACCGCGGTACGGGCGGGCATCGTGAGCACTTGCGTTTCGTCAGCGCTCTGACCGGCCTCGGATTCTTCGTCCTCGTCCGGGTCGGCCCCGACCTCGGGAGCGTCGGCCTTCGTATCGGTCTTGGCGTCGTCCGCCGTGTCCGGCTCCGTGGACGTGTCGTCAGGGCCCGCCCCCGCGGTGGTGGTTCCTTCCAGCTCCGGGTCTTCCGGAGGACCGCCCGCCACCTTCATTGCCTTCATCCCAGCCCCGCCTTGCCACTCACACCGTGCAGATACCGTGCGGCGGGGGCCCTGTGGAGCCCCGCCGCACTGCTAGATGTACGGAGCGCACGGCTCGTTCCACCTGCACGAACTCGTGAGGTCACGGGTCGGCCTTCGTGGGGCCCCCGGGCCGTGTCCTCGGCCCCGCATCAGGCGTCGGTGAAGCGGCGGACCAGGAGGGCGAGGCGTTCTTCGTGGGCTTCGCGGGGGAGCCGGCCGACGCGCATGAGGGTGGCCAAGCCGTGGAGGGCGGCCCAGTAGGTCTCGGTCAGCGTGCCCGTGTCGTCCTCGCGCGCGTGGGGGGCCATCGCCCGCGCCAGTTCACCGAACGCGGCGTGCAGCGACTCCGGTGCGTCCGGTGTGGCGAACGGTAGATCCACGACATGGCTGAACATGGCGTCGTACACGGCGGGGCGCTGCTCGGCGAACGCCGCGTACGCGGCACTGACCCGTGCCAGCGCGGCGCGCGCGTCGGCCGCCCCGGTGCGTGCCGCCAGCAGGTCGGCGGCCAGGTCAGCGAAACCCTCGACCGCGACCGCGGCCATGATCGCGCCCTTGCCCTTGAAGTGGCTGTAGAGGACCGGCTGGCTGTACTCGACCCGTTCGGCGAGCCGCCTGGTCGTCACCGCCTCCCAGCCCTCCGACTCGGCGAGCTCCCGCGCCGCCGTGACGATGAGCCGTTCCCGCTCCGCTCGTTCGCGCTCACGGCGCGCCTGAATCGACATGGCAGCGATTCTAGCAGTGCTAGAAAATCTCGCACTGGACTGCTAGCGTCGTTCTTGATACTAGCAGTGCTAGAACTTCGATCCTGAAGGAGCCCCACCGTGTTCGCTTCCCTCGCTTACGGCCTGGCCGCCCTCCTCATCGCCCTCGTACTCGTGATCGGCGCCCGCTTCCTCCTCTCCCCGCAGGCCGCGGCCGCCGGATACGGAGTCCCCGCCCGGCCCGAAGGCGACCCCGCCTACCTGACCATCAAGGGTCTGCGCGACTTCACCTCGGGCCTGATAGGCCTGGCCCTCCTCGCGTTCGCCGACGCCGACGCACTGGCCTGGTTCATGCTCGCCGTGGCCGTCACTCCGCTCGGCGACACCTGGATCGTGCTCCGGCACGGCGGTACCAAGGCCACCGCCTTCGGCATCCACTTCGCCACCGCCGTCATGGTCGTCCTCAGTGCCGCACTCCTCTTCGTCAGCGGTTCGTAAAGGGGTCCAGCGCGGCGGTCAGGAGGGCGTTGACGTGGTCGGTCTCCGGGATCAGGACGGCTTCGATCTCCTCGTCGGTGCAGCCGGCCAGGGTGAGTTCCTGAATGCGCCGGAAGAGCAGGCGGTCCGCTGCGGCGATCAGGGCGGCCGCGGCCCTGGGGGCGATGGCCGGTACGGGGTCCGGCGCCGCGGCGCTCAGGGCCGCGGCGAGGGCCTCCTCACGCTGGTCGTGGAGTTCGCGCAGCCGTGAGATGAGGGTCGGGCTGTCGGCGACCATGCGGGCGAAGGCGGGGCCGGTGAAGCCGACGACGGGGTCGTGTGCGAGCAGGGCGGCGCGGAACGTCCGACCCAGGGCGGCGTACGGCTCTTCGCCGGGCGCGCGTTCGGCGACGGCCCGGGCCAGACCCTGGGTGAACGCCTCGTGATGGTCGAGGGCCAGGTCCTCCTTGCGTGCGAAGTAGTTCGTCACCGTCTTCTTGGCCACGCGGGCGGCGGCGGCGATCTCGGTGATGGTGGTCTGTTCGAAGCCCTGCTCGATGAAGAGCGTGGTCGCGCAGTCGGAGATCAGCTGCCTGGTCTCGTGCTTCTTGGACTCGCGGAGCCCCATCTCGGTAGCCATGGGCAAATCTTACGTCGAGGGAAAAATTCTGCTTGACCTACTCAAGCGGCTCCACATAAAGTTACGTCCGTCGCAAAATTATGTCGAATGAACGGAACTGGATGGAGTCCGCCTTGAACGTCGCCACCTCCACGCTGTCCCTCACCGTCGCCGACGTGGACGCATCACGCGCCTTCTTCTGCACCCACCTGGGCTACCGGGTCACCGCCGCCGCCGATGGGTTCGCCTCCCTCACCCGTGGGGATGCCGCCGCCGACGTCGTGCTCCTCCGCAGCGGCAGCGAGGTGCTCCCGCCCGAGCAGCGCGACCGGCGGGCAACGGGCCTGATCTTCGCGCTCACCGTCACCGACATCGAGGCTGAGGAGCAGCGCCTGCGCGAGGCCGGGGCGCCGATCACCATGGCGCTGCGCGAAGAGCCCTGGGGCGAGCGGCTGTTCCAGCTGACCGACCCGAACGACATCGTCATCCAGTTCGTCGAATGGGCCGCCGACCCCGACGAGCCCGCACAGGCCGAGGAGCCCGCCATGATCGTGATCACGCCCACCGCCGAGAACGTCACCGAGTCCCCGAACGCCCGAATGACCGGGCTGGCCGCACCCAGCCGGGGCAGCTCGGAGCTCAGCACCTGGACCGTCACGATGCAGGCCGGCCAGAACGGCCCCGAGCACTCCGTGAGCCGGGAGCAGGTGTGGACGGTGACTTCCGGGGTCCTTGAGGTCACCTGCGCCGGGCGCACCGAGAAGGTCGCCGCCGGGCAGACCCTCGTCCTGCCGCCGGACGTGTTCCGTCAGGTCCACGCCCCGCAGGCCGCCGAGGCCCACGTCGTCATGCGGGCCGACGGCGTGGTCTCCGTGGCCGGAAGTGAAGAGACCCGGGTGCTGCCCTGGGCCCAGTAGACCGTCGGGTCAGTCCCACTGCTCGTCGGCGAGGGAAGTGACCGGGGTGGGCTTGCCGATGACCGCCAGGGCGATGAAGAAGTTGATCTGGCCGATCGCGATGGTGAGGGTGGCCAGCGCCTTCTGGTCGTAGTGCTCGGCCACCTCGGCGTACAGCTCGTCGGTGACCCGCTCGCGGCCGGCCGGGGCCGGCTGGAGGGTCGCCTCGACCAGGGCGAGGGCCGCGCGCTCGGCGGCGTTGAAATACGGGGCGTCGTGCCACGAGGAGACGGCGGTGATGCGGGCCTCGGTCTCCCCGGCCTTGCGAAGGAAGGCGGTGTTCAGGATCGTCAGGTAGGTGTTGCCGACGATCTGCCCGGCCCGCAGGTGGACGAGGCTCATCGTGGTGCGGGGTACCGAGCGGTTGCCCGTGGCCTTGAAGAGGGCCGCGCTGATGTCGGCCGTCTCGGGCACGAACTCGGCCGGGTTCTGCATCCGTGAGATCGGGGCGTTCGTCATGACCGGGCTCCTTCACATCTGCCTGTTCGTTCGCATCTGCCTGTTCGGCGCTTGCTTCCACAGCACTGACGGACCGGAGGAGAAGGATGTGACAGGACCCGGGAGAAAGGATTTCCTTGTCGTCGTCGTCGGTTGGTCCAGCGGATCCGCTACGGCCCGGCCGTAGTCGCCACCGGGGAGCCGTTCGTCCTGCTCGTCGAGCCGGCAGCGGCCGACTCCGGGCGGGCAGGTGCCCGCTGTGGGCGTACGCGCACGTGCCGCACGGCAGCACGGTGGACCTGCACGAGCTGGTCCGGCGGTGCGGATCAAGGTCACGCGCCCGGTTTCACGGACACGGTCCTCGCGCACCGCTCGGTGACGGGCGCCGCGTACGAGGACTACAACCCCAGGGACATCGTGGCGTGCGCCATGACGCTGGTACGGAGCCCGGCCCGGCCCACGGCGCGGACCGACCCCTACCGGACCCCGCTGCCCGGGGTCTACCTGTGCTCGGCGTCGCCCCCGCCGCGGCAGGGGTGCACGGGATGTGCCGGGTACCCGGCGGGCGGGCGGCGCTGCGTCATGAGTTCGGTGTACGACAGACCCCGCGGCTGGCGTCTGAGCCCACGTGCTCCGCCGGGGCTTCGGGTGGGGCCAGGCCGGGGGTTGGGTGGACACCCCGACTGACGCGTGCGCAGCGGGGTGCGGGGTCAGGCGCCGCGGTTCCGCTCCGGTACGCACCGCGTGCCGCTGGAAACGGCTCCAGCCGCCGCGGCGCGTCCACACGTCCAGGTGTCGGGGTCCGTGCTTCACGGTTCGGCTTCGGGCCGGGTGGGTGAAGCCCGGGGGCGTTCGGCGCGGGCTGGGGATCGGGGCTCGGGGGTTCCTGGACCCTGGGCGTCACGAGACCCCTCCCGCGGTGCCCCCTCCCCCCGACAGGTACTGAACGCCGGTGGATCGCCTTCGGTCCCTGTCGCTTCAGTCACTACGTAAACCTGCAGGTCAGAGGGCTAAGGCCGGTGGTCCAGGGACTGAAGGGACTCAATTTTGTAGTTATGAGCCGCATATGAAGTACCAGGCTTCTTATATGCCTGCGCGCATACACACACGCACGTAAAGAATGGAAGTAGTGATTCTCAGTCCCTTCAGTCCCTGTTCCGTGGGCTCTAGCGCTCTGACCTGCGGTTTTCTCAAGGGACTGAAAAGGGAGGGACTGAACGGGGTTCCGAGTGCTTCAGTACCTGCGTGCAGGGCCCCTTGGATCATGGCCCTCGCATCGCCCTCGCCCGGTGCTTGAGAGCCGCTGGAGCCCCGGGGCGGGAGTCGGGCAACCGTTCGCGACACGCCCGGGCTGATACCAAATTCCAAGACGGAACTTTTCCGGACGAACCAGGGTAGAACTTCAGGGACTGAGGGACTGAAGGGACTGAACTCTCGATATACCTGTGCCTGCGGCCCGAGCTTCCGCAAACCCTGCGGTAATCTCCGCGATAGTGAATCTTCAGTCCCTCTGGTCCCTGAGGCGCAGGTCAGCCTGTACGTCAGGACCGGGCCCGGGACGGAGGAGCCGTCCCCCGACACCGCGTCAAGGAAGAGCCAGTGCTGGTCCATCCCGAGAACCCGCGCCGAGGCGCGACCGGCGGGACGGCGCTGGACGTGGCGGCCTGGCTGGCTTCGCGCGGCTATCCGGTGCACCCTTTGGCCCCGGGGACCAAAACGCCCGCCGCGAACTGCCGGGAGTGCACGGGCCGTCGCCACTCCCCCGAAGCGTGTCCCTGCCATGCGGAAGGCCGTTGGTGCCACGGGTTCCACGCGGCCACGACCGACCCGGACAGGCTGCGCGAATGGTGGCGCAGGGAGCCGGAGTTCGGGATCGGCGTGGCATGCGGCGCAGCCGGACTCGTGGTCATCGACGTGGATGCCCACGCGGCCGTGGTGCCGGACCGCGGGCGGCTGCTGCCAGGCATCCCCATCGACGACCGCGTCGACCTGACCGGCCTGGAGAGCGGTTTCGACACCCTGGCCCTGCTGGCAGCCCACCGGGGCCGGCCCGACCCCTGCGAGGACACGCAGACCCTGCGGGTTCGTACGCCCTCCGGCGGGATGCACATCTGGTACCGGGCGCCCGAAGACGGTCCGCGGCTGCGGTGTTCCAGCGGGTCGAGCTCGCGTGTTGCGCTCGCCTGGCAGGTCGACGTACGGGCCGACGGCGGCTACATCGTGGCGCCCACGACGCGCACCGCCGCCGGTGTCTACCGGGCCCTGCCAGGGGCCCGACTGCCCGCGCCCCTGCCGCTGTGGCTCGCCGCCGAACTCGCCCGCACCGGGCACGTGGTGGAGGACCACTCCCCCGTGCCCTCCACCATGCCCTCCACCGTGCGTTCCCAGGCTGTCGGAGCCGGGTTGCGGCCCCCTGTGCCCGGCGGTCGACGAGAGGCCGGGAGGCGGCTGCTGGGAGGCCTCCTGGCGGAAGTCGGCTCCTGCGGGACGAGCCCGTCCGGAACGGCCTTCAGCGAGAAGCTCAACCGCGCCGCGTTCACCGCGGGCGGCCTCGTCGCGGGCGGCCACCTCGACGAGGCGGAGGGGCGCCTGCTCCTGCTCGAAGCGGCGGACCGGGCCCGGCCCCACCAGTCGCGCCGCAACGTCCTCATCGTCGACACAGGGCTGCGCGCCGGAAGCGATCGGCCGATCCACCCCAAGGAACGCACATGAGCAGCGCCAAGAGCACGGGGTTCAACGCCCAGGCGGCGGCGGAACAGCTCGCCGCGTTCGCCGCCGAGACGACGGCGGAGCTCCGCGTACCCGGTGGGCACGACGCCTTGCCCGCCGGCTCTCCCGTGCCCGCAGTGCTGCCCGCGTCCACGGCGGTGCGCGGCAAGCGTCGCCTGCCCGCCCAGCAGAACGCGGCCCCGCTCCCGGCCGCCGGAGCCGCCGCCGACTTCGTCCAGACCGGTCTCCTGCACAACCTCAGCGACCGGGGCAACGCCAAGCTGTTCGCCCACCTCCACCACGACCGGTTCCGGCACGTCGAGGGGCTCGGCTGGTACGTCTGGGACGAGTACCGCTGGAAGCGCACCGGCGGCGAGAAGGCCGCGATCTGGGCCGCGGGCGACATGGCGGAGGAACTTCCGGTCCACGACCCGCGCGGCGTCTTCTCCGACCGCGAGCTGGCCCAGCACCGCAAGCGCGCGATGTCCACCTCGGGCGTCAAGGCGATGCTCACCCAGGCCAAGGCTTCCCCCGAACTGGCCCTGGACCCCGACACCCTGGACGGGGACAAGTACGCCCTGTGCACCCCGGCCGGTGTCGTGGACCTGCGCACGGGCGACCTGCACAAGCCGGACCCCACCCGGGACCTGCACTCGCGGGCCACCCACCTGGCGCCGGAGGCGATGCCCACCCCCCGTTTCCACCGCTTCCTCGACGAGACGTTCGGGGACGACGAGAAGGGCCGGGAGATGATCAACTTTCTTCATCTCCTGCTCGGCTACTCCATCACCGGCGACGTCGGCGGCCAGGTCCTGCCCTTCCTCTACGGCGTCGGCGCGAACGGCAAGTCCGCCCTCCTCGACGTCGTCATCAAGATCCTCGGGGACTATGCGGATGTGGCCCCGCCCGGCTTCCTGATGGAGCGCGGCAAGTTCAACGAGCACTCCACCGAGCTGACCGAGCTCCACGGCCGGCGCCTGTTCGTGTGCAGCGAGCTCAAGCCGCACGACAAGTTCGACGAGGCCCGGGTCAAACTGCTGACCGGCGGCGACCGGCTCAAGGCCCGGCGGATGCGGCAGGACTTCTTCAGCTTCGAGCCCACCCACAAGCTCTGGCTGCTCGGCAACCACCGTCCGGAGGTGGGCACCGGCGGACACGCGTTCTGGCGCCGCATCCGGTTGATCCCGTTCGAGAAGGTCGTCCCCGACCACCGCAAGATCGACAACCTGGCGGAGACCCTCGTCCAGGAGGAGGGTCCCGGGATCCTGCACTGGATGATCCAGGGGGCCAAGGCGTATCTCGCGGCCAAGCCGGCCCTGACCGGGCCGAGCGTCGTCCGCAGTGCCACCCAGGCCTACGCCACCACCGAGGACCACATCGGGCGGTTCCTCGTCGAGTGCTGCACCACCGGCGCGGACCTGCCCGACCCCCGCGACCTCAAGGTGGAGCAGGGAGCCCTCTACCGCGCGTACAGTGCTTGGTGCCTCGACGGCGAGGGCCTGCGGCCCGCGACCACGCGCGCGTTCGCGACACGCATTCGCGCCGAGGTCGGCGTCGCCTCGCCGAACGAGATGCTCCGCTCGAACGGGCAGAAGTTCTACCCCGGACTGGCTCTCCTGGCCGATGAGGAGCAAACTCCGCGCGAGGCGAACAGGGCAACCACGAGGTGACCCGACGATGGGTGATGCCGCCCCGGGGTGGGCACGCCTACGATGGACAAGGACGATGAACAGACCCACCACCCGGCAGTGGCCCGCAAGGCCCTGCTGCATACCCGCATCGGCGCCGTCCGCGGCGTGGAGGGACCAGGGGCCCCGCAGGGCCCATGTGATCGAGGAGGGACCCAGGCCATGAGCTCGCTACTGTCATCAAGCGATCTCGCCCACGAGGACAAAGTGGTGTGGCTGGAGGACCCCGAAGAGCTCGACTACGTGCGCCAGGCCCTGGACAAAACGCCCCGCCGCCGGGGCAAGCCGCGCTACCACCGCGACGGGCGCATGATCGGCTTCACCGAACTCGGCGACACCGCCGAGGCGGATCCGGACAGCGGACTGCAGAAGCGGCGCGTCTTCTACCTGCTGCCGCACGACCGGGACGCCGAGCCGCACGGCCTGTACCGGGAGGGCGCGCCGGGCGAGGCCGTCGACCCCCGGACGATCGGGCCCCGGCAGGTGGGCAGGAAGACCGAGCGTTCGCAGCGGGGGCTGTCCACGCCCACGGTCGCCTGATCCGGTCCTTCAGTCCTTCGGGTTCTTCAGTCCCTTGGGTCCCTTGGGTCCCTGCCCGGCCCCGTACGGGCCGGGCGCACGGGCGCGCGTGAACGGAATGCCGAATCCCGGTCCCTTCAGACCCTTCAGACCCTGTGGGCGGACGGACGGGACGAGCGGGCCTGGGGTCAGAACGCGAAGTCGACGTAGTCGATGTCGGTGAACTCCACCAGCAGGCCGCCGGCGCGCGCGCCGTTGTCCTTGAAGTAGATCTCCTGGAGGCCCTCCGCGGCGATGGCGCGCAGCTGTGCCTCGCCGGCGCCCGCCTCCTGGGCGGCGAAGAGGCGTCCCGCGTACTCCGGCGGGAGGTGCTGAGTGATACGGCGCATGCGGCCGTCGTCGGTGGTGCCAGGGGCGGCCGTGAATCCGAAGCGGGCGCGGGTCTCGATGACCAGGCCGGTCGTCCGCGCCGCCCGGGCGCGGGCGCGCTTGCGGACCAGGGGCTGCCATCGGCGGCGCACCTCCGACTCCAGACGGGCGGCGAGGGCCGGCTTGGGCTGCCTGATCTGGTCCCTGACGTAGCGCTCGACCGTGCGCTGGGAGATGCCGAGCAGCCGGGCCGTCTCGCGGGTGGATTTCAGCCTCTTGACGAGGAAGCGCACCTGGGCGCCCGCGGACTTGGGGATGCCGCGGGTGAAGTGCTGCTCGTCGGCGCGGGTCAGGCTGTCGTCGATCTCGGGCATGTCTGGTTACTCTCCGTCGGCTGCCGCGTCGTGGCCCTTGATGTGGCGGGCGGGGTTGAGACCCTGGTCAAGCATCTCGACGGCCCACAGGAGGGACTGGGTGCCCTCGTGCTTGACCATGCCGGGGCTGACGCCGAGACGGAAGCCGCCGGGGAGCGGCTTGCCCTCGGGGGTGCGGGGGAGGAAGTCGAGCGGGCTCGGACCGTCGGAGAGGTACACCGCGCAGTCGGAGAGGACGGCTACGGGGTACAGGCCGGCGGCCGTGGCGAGCTTGTTCATCTTGCGGTGCATGTTGACGCGGGCCGTGGAGATGACGGCGGCGCGGATGTCGGGGCGCCACGTGGGGCGTTCGAGGGCGGGCCAGGGTTCGCCCGGGCGGTAGGCGGCGCCCTGGGGGCGTTCGCGGAGCTTGCCGATGCCGCCCTTGACGGTGGACTTGATGGCCGAGAGGACCGGCTTCAGGACGGGGTCCGGGCACTCCTGGAGCTCGGCCATCGCCGCCAGGAACTCGGGCTCGGGGAGCGCCGAGGTGACGCCGAGATCGGCCATGGTGGCCACGTACGCATCACGCAGGCGGGTGTACCAGGCGTCGAGGTACGGGCCGTTGTCGGGGCGCAGCCAGGCCTCGGTGGGCTGGACGGGGTGCCCGAGCTCCTGGGCGTAGGCCAGGGTCGGGGTCGCGTACCAGGCGGGCCCGGCGGGCGGCCGGCCGGTGGGGGTGAAGGGGCTCGGGAGGCGCGGGTCGAGGGCGAGGGCGGAGAGGTCCGCCAGCCAGCAGCCGGGGGTTTTCGGGTCGAAGCGCGGGCCCTGGACGTGGACGGCCGGGCCCAGGCCGACGGGGAGCCGGTTGGCCGCCGCGGCGAACGCCATGTTCACGTCGATGCCGACGGCGTGGGTGCGGGTGCACTCGGCGTCGGTGAGGAGCTGGGGGTCGCGGATCCAGTCGTACGCCTCTTCGTCGAGGACCTCGTCCGGAGTGCGCTGGTGGGAGCGCGGGTAGAGGGCGGCGACGACCGGGTGCTCGTCGGGGGCCTCCGGAGGGGCCGGGTCGACGGGCCGCAGCAGCGAGCCGGGTACGGGCGCGGACTCCCAGACCTGGGTGTCGGGGTTGCGGGCCGCGCGGGTGGGCGGGCGCAGGGCCGTCATGAGCTCCAGGCCGGACACCGCGGTGGAGCCGCGCGGGGTCAGGACGCGGGTGGCGTACGTGGTGAGCACCTCGGCGAGTTCCGGGGCGGGGAGGCCGGCGGTGTCCTCGCCCCAGGCACGGGCATCGAGGGCGCCCCAGGGGAGGACCGCGAGCTGGACGCACTGGCGGCCGGTGGTGGGCGAGGCCGGGCGGTAGATGCGGGGCCAGGGGCCGAAACCGCGGCGGGTGAGCTGCCACTTGCCCTTGGACAACAGCTTGAGAGTGGGGTGGTCGTCCGGGAGGCGGAGGGTCCGGCGGTCTTCGAGGGCCGGGGGGAGGCCGAGGGCCTCGGTGGCGGCGGCGGTGAGGACGAGGAGCGGGTCGCCGTCCTTGCCGTTGCGGTGGAGGCGGGGGGAGCGGAGATCGGCGTCGGGGCCGAGGGCCCAGGCGATGAGGGTGGGAAGGTCGGTGTGGGCCTTGGGAGGGAGGGGGAGGACGAGGCCGGAGGCGGCGTAGGCCTTGTCGGTGCCGTCCAGGACGAGCAGGGGGCCGTTCCCTTCCAGGGGGGTGGGGGTGCGGGTGGGCTTCGGGGTGGGGCCCTGCGGGGCTGATCCCCTACCCGCCCCTTCCCTGAACCGGGGCTTCGCCCCGGACCTCGGGGAGGTGCGGGGCGCGATGCCCATGGCGCGGGCGGGGGCGTGGGCGGAACCCGGTTCCGGGGTGGCGGCCGGGGTCGGGGCGTTAACGGCGTTAAGGGTCGGGGGTGCGGGCGCTGGTGTGGCGGGCTGTTCTGGAGCGGCAGCGTTAACGGCGTTAACGGTCGACGCGGTCGACGGGAGTGCCGGCGGGGCCGGGGTCGGGGCGTTAACGGCGTTAAGGGTCGGGGGTGCGGGCGCTGGTGTGGCGGGCTGTTCCGGAGCGGGAGCGTTAACGGCGTTAACGGTCGACGCGGTCGACGGGAGTGCCGGCGGGGCCGGGGTCGGGGCGTTAACGGCGTTAAGGGTCGGGGGTGCGGGCGCTGGCGTGGCGGGCTGTTCTGGAGCGGGAGCGTTAACGGCGTTTACGGGGTGGAGGGCGGCCAGGCCTTCCAGGAGGCGGGCGTAGGCCGCGCGCTTCGGGGCGCGGGGGGCCGTACGGCCGGTCTCCCAGGACGTGACCGTTTCGCGGCGTACGGAGAGGGCTTTGGCGATCTGGTCCTGGCTCAGGCCTGCTGCCTCGCGCAGGCGCTTGCGCTCGTCGGGGTGCGGGAGCGGGTCCTGGGCGGCTTCCTCAAGCAGCGCGTCGACCGCTGCGAAGAGGCTCTCTTGTTCGTCGGGCATCGGTACCTCCGAGTGCAGCCTAGGTGAACCGCACGGTTGAACGCACATGAAACGCACGTGGGGGCGCAGGCCGCGTTAACGGCGTTAACGGCGTTAACGCCCCCGGCGTGGGGTGTGCCTCAGAGCCGCAGCATCAGCAGCTCGGTGACGGCCTTGAGGTCGTCGGGGGTGAGGTGCGCCGTCAGGGCGTCCGCGATGGTTTCCGGGGAGTCCGTCGCGATCGTGATCCGGGGTGTGGCCGGTGCGGTCGGTGCGGTCGGTTCGGCCGGTGCCGGTGCCGGTGCCGGTGCCGGGGTTGGCGTGGGGCGGGGGGCCGGTGCCGGGGCGGGTGCGGGGGCGTTAACGGCGTTAACGGTCGGCGGGGGTGTGTGCGTGCGCTGCCGCGGCGGATTGACGGCGTTCAGGCTCTCGTCGGCAGCGGCCTCCTGGTGCTCCTGGGGAAGGCGCCCGATCCGGCGGGCCGGTTCGACCTTGAGCTCACCCGTGTCGACCTTCTCCTGGAGGCTCGGGGTGAGGTTCAGGAGGGCCAGGCGCTGGGAGACCCAGGCGCCCGTCTTGCCCAGGCGCTTGGCGACCTGGGCCTGGGAACCGTGGACCTCGACGAGCTCCTGGAGCGCGCGGGCCTGGTCCATGGGGGCCACGTCCACCCGGTGGACGTTGGCGATCAGCGCCGATTCGAGGATGTCGGCCGCGGAGGCGGACAGGGCGTCGTTCACGTGGATGTGCATGGTCTTCAGCCCGGCCAGCTGAGCTGCCGCGAGACGGCGGTTGCCGTCGATGACCACGTACGGGGCACGGCCCAGGCCGTCGGTCTGTCCCGGGTGCGCTTCCATGAAGGCCATGCGGGTGGCGACTGCGAGGGGCTGGAGCTGGCCGCGGGAAACGAGGGACTGGGCCAGCTCGTCGAGCTCGGTGAGGTCCTCGCGGAGGTTGAACGGGTTGTGCGCGAGCGCCTCGATGGGCACCTCGGACGGGGCCACGCCGGACGTGGGTGCCCCGGTGGCTTCCGCGATGGCCGCGCGGCGGGAGCTGACGCCGACGGGCTGGGCCCGCGCGAAGGATGCGGAGACTCCGAGTTTGTCGGCCTTGCTCATGAGATCTCCCTAGCGAGGGCGCGCAGTGCGACGGCCTGGTCGCCCTTGGGCGAGTACACGAACAGCGGCTGCTTCACGCGGACGGCTTCGCGCTGTTCCTTGAGGTCGGGAACGATGGCGACGACACGCGGATCCTTTATGTCCATCCAGGCCTGGAGCGAGGAGGTCGCGATGTAGCCGCGGCGGCCGTCGTAGAGGTTGACGACGAGGCCGAGGTAATCGATGTCGAGGCTGAGGTCGTCCCGCAGGTCGTTGATCTGCGAGGTGAGCAGGTCGTACGCGTCGGCCGACGAGTCCTCCGCCTGTACGACGATCAGCGCGCCGGAAGCGCCCGGCTGCTCGGTGTCGCGGCGGCGCCCGTAGTAGATCGCGGCGTCCATGCTCAGGCCGAGGCTCGGCGGGCAGTCGATGAGGATGACGTCGTAGTCGGATTCGACGGGGGACAGGGCGCGTTCGAGGGCGGCCTCGCGGGCGCGGACGGTGGAGAGGCGGACGTCGAGGAGGAAGGCGTCCGTGCAGGCGGGCAGGATGTGGAGGCGGTTGCCGAAGCGCTGGTCCGGGATCGGGACGATCAGGTCGGCGAGGGGCCCCTTGGCCTCGCCGGCCATGTGGCAGGTGAGGCTGTCGCCGCCGATGGGCAGCGGCTGCTGGCCGAGCTGCTTGGTGAGGTGGCCCTGGGGGTCGAAGTCGACCAGCAGGACCCGCATGCCGAGGCCGGGGAGGTCCTCCAGGTCGAGGGGGGTCGTCTCGGAGTGGTGGTGCGGACCGCCCTCCTCGGTCTCCCTGCCGTCCTCGGCCGCCGAGAGGCGGGCCAGTTGGCGGGCGATGCGAACCGGGTGGAGGCTGTCCGGGTCCTCGGCGAGGGCCTCGGCGGTGCCTGCGGTGATGGCGGTCTTGCCGACGCCGCCCTTCTGGTTGCAGACGACGATGCGGCGTACGACGGAGGGCCGCCTGACCGTCGGCGCCGGGTTCATCTCCAGCCAGAGGCGGACCGCTTGGGCGAGACCCTGGATGAGGGAGACGCCGCGGTCCTTGGAGCCGGCGCGGAAGGACTCCCACTGGCCGGCGGGCAGCCAGGTGGAGAACGATTCGGCGCCCGAGGTGTCGACGGGGGAGGGGGCGGAAGCGAGGGCGCTCCAGTGCGCGATGCCCTGGTGGACGGCGTCCTGAATGTCGACCCGCAGTTGGGCTGTGCGGATCTTCAATTCCTGGCGGAGCCACGGGGGGAGCTTGGAGACGACCTTCTCGCGGTCGCTCTGGGACGAGGGCGAAGTCATGAGAGGGACTTTACTAACGTTCGGAGGCGGATGTGAGCGCCACGCTTGGGTTTTGCTAACGAAATGGCCTGGGAAGCGTTCTGGAGGCCCCGGGTACGCGACAGGGCGGCCTCGCACACGCCGTAGCGAGCACCCCCGTGGTTCACCACGGCGTGTGCGAGGCCGCCCTGGATACGTCGTCAGCCGACCGGGACCGCCAGGGAGTCCGGCGCGGTCAGCCCGAGTTCGGCCCGGCACTCGGGCGAGCCGGCCGGGTCGAAGTGGGGGATGCGTTCCGCGGGCACGATGCCCGGGAGGAGGAAGTTCCAGAGGTCGATGACCCGGGTGTGCAGGTCCTCGCGGCCGGTGCGGACGTGCGAGGTGACCTGGATTCCTGTGAAGGAGCCGACGAGGAGCGTGGAGAGGTCGTACAGGTCGAGCAAGGGGAAGACGTCGCCGCGCTCCTGGGCCGGCTTCAGACAGCCGTGGCAGGTGTCGATCCAGGCGTTGTAAGGGGTCGGGTCCGGGTTGGTGAAGGAGCCGAACTCGATGACCAGGCGGATGCCGGCGCGGACACGGACGTTGGCGCGCAGTCCGTACGCCATCTGGTGCGTCAGGTCGATGACCGTCTGCAGGCCCGGTTCCTCGATGGCGGGGACGCCGGCGGAGACCTGGAACTGCTCGTCCATCAGGGTGCGGGCGAGGGCTTCCTTGGACTGGAAGTGGAAGTAGAGGGCGCCCTTGGTGACCCCGGCGTGCTTCACCACGTCGCTGAGGCTGGCGCCGCCGAATCCGAAGCGGTCGAAGGCGATTGCCGCGCCGTCGAGGATCGCCTGCCGCGTGATCTCGGCACGTTCCTGCCGGGCCCTTGCCATGTGGTGGTTCTCCTGAGGGGGGTTGGTGTTCGTCGTTGGTTCAAGGGTCAATCTAGTCGGATGGCGGCAAAGAAAACCAGTCGACAAGTACTTTTTCGTTAACGGCGTTAACGCCGTTAACGGTTCGGCGGCGGATCCTGAAGGACCAAGGCCTGTACGGGACCCCGGTCGGCGCCCGGCGTTAACGGCGTTAACGGTCTGGCCGGGTCGGGCCCGGATGTTGGGGTGCTGGGCGTTAACGGCGTTAACGGTCCGGGCGGGTCGGGCCCGGATGTTGGGGTGCTGGGCGTTAACGGCGTTAACGGTCCGGGCGGGTCGGGCCCGGATGTTGGGGTGCTGGGCGTTAACGGCGTTAACGGTCCGGGCGGGTCGGGCCCGGGCGTTGGGGTGCTGGGCGTTAACGGCGTTAACGGTCCGGGCGGGCGCTCCGGGGCTTCGGCGTTAACGCCGTTAACGCCGTTAACGGCTCGGGCCTAGGTGTATTGCCCTGTGAGGTTGGGGACGCGGCTGGCGGGTGGTTTGCCTGCGAGCGCGGTGTGTCCGCGGTGGTGATTGTAGGTGTGCAGCCACTGCGGGAACGCTGCCCGGCGTTCGGCTTCTGACTGGTAGGGGCGTGCGTAGGCCCACTCGTCCAGGAGGGTGCGGTTGAGGCGTTCGACCTTGCCGTTGGTCTGCGGGCGGTAGGGCCGGGTTCGCTTGTGGGTGATCCCGGCCGCCGCCAGCAGGTCGCGCCAGGCGTGGGACTTGTAGCAGGAGCCGTTGTCGGTCAGGACGCGTTCGACGGTGATCCCGCAGGCGGTGAAGTAGGCCTGGGCCCGGGTCCAGAAGGCGGTGGCGGTTTCCTTCTTCTCGTCGGCCAGGATCTCGCTGTAGGCGAGGCGGGAGTGGTCGTCGACGGCAGTGTGGATGTAGCTGTAGCCGGCGCCGGACTTCTTTTTGCGGCCCGCCGGGCGGCCGAGGGCCTTGTGGCCGCCGCCGTCGGGGATGTTGCCGAGCTTCTTGATGTCGACGTGGACCAGTTCACCGGGCTTGTCGCGTTCGTAGCGGCGTATGACGCGGCCGGTGGCCCGGTCCAGGTGGGACAGGCGGGCCAGGTGGTAGCGGGTCAGGACGCGGTGGACGGTCGAGGGCACCAGTCCCAGGAGATGTGCGATGCGGGCCGGTCCCCACCTGCGAAGGAGGCGGATCTTGATGATCCGGCGTTCGGTGCGGGACGGTGTCCGGCGCGGGCTGTGGCGCGGGCGCGAGGACCGGTCACCCATGCCGGCTTCACCGTGCGCGCGGTAGCGGTCGGCCCACCGCTGGGCGGTCGTCGGTGAGACTTGGAAACGCTCGGCGGCACGCCGATACGGCCAGCCGTCCTCGACCACGCAGCGGGCCAGACGCAGCCGTCCGGTCTCGGTCAGAGGTGCATTACGGTGGGGCATGAGGGCCTTCTGTCGTTCGGTGGAGATGTCGCAATCCACACCGAACCCGGAAGGCCCTCACCCGTTCAAGAGACCTCAGCCGAGACCTCCATCACCCGTCCACAACCTCCCGGGGCAATACACCTAGCATGCGGGCATGGGTGATCTTGGGGACTGGGCGCAGGCGTTCCGGGTTGATGTGGCCGAGCACGAGCTCAAGGACCTGGCCGAGCGGTTGGACCGGGTGCGGTGGCCCGATGAGCTGCCGGGGGTGGGTCGGGCGTACGGGATGCCGCTCGGGGAGGTGCGGGAGCTCGTGCGGTACTGGCGTGACGGCTACGACTGGCGGGCGGCGGAGGCGCGGTTGAACGAGTGGCCGCAGTACACCACCGTCATCGACGGGGCGCAGGTGCACTTCGCGCACGTGCGCTCGCCCGAGGCCGGTGCCACCCCGCTGCTGATGACCCACGGCTGGCCCGGGTCGTTCGTGGAGTTCCAGCGGGTGGCCGGGCCGCTGACCGACCCGCGGGCGCACGGCGGGGATCCGGCCGATGCCTTTCATCTGGTGCTGCCGCACATCCCGGGCTTCGGCCTGTCCGGGCCGACCCGGGAGAGCGGCTGGGAGTTCAAGCGGACCGCGCGGGCCTTCGGGGTGTTGATGGAGCGGCTCGGGTACGCGGCGTACGGGGTGCAGGGCGGCGACTGGGGCGCGGCCGTTTCGCGGGAGCTCGGGAGGAGCCGGCCGGGGAACGTGCTCGGGGTGCACCTGAACCTGTTGCCCGGGGGAGGGGCGACCGAGGAGCCGCGGGCCGAGGAGCTGGCCGGGCTGAGTGCCGCCGAACGGGAGCGGACGCTGGCTTCGTGGGAGAGGTTCCGGGTCTGGTCGCGGGAGCGGCAGGGGTACGCCGACATCCAGGCGACCCGGCCGCAGACCCTCGCGTACGGGCTGAACGACTCGCCGGTCGGGCTGCTCGCCTGGATCGGGGAGAAGTTCGCCGAGTGGAGCGACCCCGGGTGCCCGATCGACCGGGACCAGATACTGACCAATGTGATGCTGTACTGGCTGACCGGGACGGCCGGGTCGGCCGCCCGGATCTACTACGAGCGCGCGCACGCCGACTACTACGGGCTACCGCCCGAGGTGTCGGCCACGCCGACCGCACTGGCCGACTTCCCGCGGGACAACTTCATCCCGCTGCGGCACGTCGCCGCGCGCACCGACACGATCGTGCGCTGGACCTCGTTCGACCGGGGCGGCCACTTCCCGGCGATGGAGGTGCCGGAGCTGCTGGTCGGGGACGTCCGAGCCTTCTTCCGGCAGCTGCGGTCCGGCATCTGAAATGCCGTGCACGGGTCGCCGTACGGCTGTGATGATCGCCCGATGATCGACGAGCAGCGGACCCGGCCCGTACTGGTGGGCGACGAGCGCGCCACCTTGACCAGCATCCTGCAGTGGCAGCGGGACACCCTGATGATGAAGTGCGCCGGGCTGACGGACGAGCAGCTGCGGCGCAGGGCCGTCGCGCCGTCCGGGCTGAGCCTGATCGGGCTGGTGCGGCACCTGGCGGAGGTCGAGCGCGGCTGGTTCCGCAACGTCCTGAACGGCGACGACGTGCGCGGCTACTTCCCGAAGAACGAGGCCGGGCAGTGGACGGAGTTCCACGTCGACGACGCGGACCCGGCCGAGTCGTTCAGGATCTGGGAAGAGGCCTGCGCGCGGTCCCGGGCGATCGTCGAAGCCGCCGAGTCGCTCGACGTGCAGGGGCACTTCGGCGACCAGGCGTACTCGCTGCACTACGTCCTGGCCCACATGATCGAGGAGTACGCCCGGCACAACGGGCACGCGGACCTGTTGCGCGAGGCGATCGACGGGGTGACGGGGGAGTAGGCGGCCCTGGTACGGCCCTCATGGGTTGGGTGTGGTGCTCGCGGCGTCCAGGGCGGTGAGGGCCACCGGCCACGGGAAGTGGGGCGGGGCGTCGGGGCCGGCAGGGCCGGGGACGAAACCGTCGTCGCCGTAGAGGACGGTGACGCCGGCACCGCGCAGGGTGGCCAGGGACTGGTCGAACTGCGGGTGTGCGGCGAGCGCCGCGTTCGTGCAGGGCATGGTGACGACGGGGGTGCCCTTGCCGATCGCCTCGGCGGCGACGCCGACGGCGAAGCGGTCGGTGAGGCCGAGGGCCCAGGCGTTGAGGGAGTTGAAGGTGGCCGGGGCGAAGAGCAGCGCGTCGGCAGCAGGCCATACGTCGGGCTCGCCGGGAAGCTTGTACTGCCAGCGCACGGGGTGCCCGGTCAGGGCGGCCAGGCCGTCGAGGCTTCCGGCGACCCAGTGCGCGGCGGTCGGGGTGAGGCCGAGACAGACGTCCCAGCCGCGGGACTGGGCGTCCTCGATCACATGGGCCACGTCGAAGACGGGCGGGGCGGCAGAACAGAGCAGGTAGAGCGTCCTCGTGGGGGTCATGCGGACATGTGATCACATTGCTTGATCTCGACCATAGTTGAGGCTGCGTGATCGGCCATATGTGAGCGACCGGGTTTCATCCCGACGCGGTCGAGGAAACGGGTCAGGACGGCGTGGAAGGCCCCGGGGCTGTCGAGGTGGACGTCGTGAGCGGCGCCCGGTACGGAGACGGCCGTCGTGGAAGGGCCCGGCGGGGTCAGCATGCGCTGTGATTCCTCCGGCGGAACGATCCCCTTCTCGCCGATCACGAGCAGGACCGGGCAGGCGACCCGCTGCCACTCGGGCCACCAGGCGCGGGTGGTGTTCTCCGTGATGGCGGCGACCATGACGTCCCGCTCGAAGCGGGGGTACCAGCCGTCCGCCTGCTGCTCCAGGCCGGCCGCCCAGGCCTCGCTGCCGAGGAACTCGCGTGCTGCGTCGAGCGTGGGGAACGGGAGCGGCCAGGAGTCGAGCATGGCGCCGATCCGGTTCGGGGTGGCGGGGTCGGCGGCAGCGGGGCCCGCTTCGACCAGGACGAGGGCGCGGACCAGGTCCGGGTGGGCGGCCGCGGTGAGCAGGGCGGTGTGCCCGCCGAGGGACTGGCCGATGAGGACCGCGGGGTCCAGACCGAGTTGCGTGGTGACGGCGAGGACGTCCGCGACGTGGGCGGCGCGGGAGACGTCCGCCGGGCGGCGTTCGCTCGCGCCGTGGCCGCGCTGGTCCACCGCCACCACGCGGTGGTGCGGGGAGAGGTGTTCGGCGGCTGCGTCCCATTCGCCGGCGTGACCTGCCAGGCCGTGCAGGAAGACGACGGGGACGCCGGTGCCGCCCCAGTCCCGGCAGGAGAGGCGGATACCGTCCCGGGGACTGGTGACGATGCGTTCGGTCCAGGTCATCGGGACATCATCCGAGATCTTTCCGGTGATCGGCGATGAGTTTCGGTCGGGAAGTACGTCTACCTTGTGACAGCGGAACACGACGTACGTACCGACCGACAGGAGCACCGCAGAGATGAGCGAGCCGGTGAAGGGCCCTGCCAGCTACTTCCCTTCGATCGAGAAGAAGTACGGACGCCCCGTCGCGCAATGGAAGGACCTGATCCGGTCCTCGCCGCTCACCAAGCACATGGAGCTCGTCTCCTGGCTCAAGACGGAGCACGGCATGGGCCACGGCCACGCCAACGCCCTCGTCGCGCACACCCTCGGCGAGGACGCCGGCCGCGCCTGAGCGCCTCGACCGCGGCGTGGACGCACGCGTATGCGGTTGAGCTTTTCGGCGATGTTCCGTCTCGCCGGTGCCGGCTTCACTGGAGGCATGACACAGACACCGCAGGCATCGCAGGCACGGACCCTCGTCATCGGGGGCAACGGCAAGACCGGCCGCCGCGTCGCGCAGAAGCTCGACCTCCTGGGCATCCCGGTGCGCATCGGCTCGCGCACCGGGGCCCCCGCCTTCGACTGGAACGCCCCCGTCACCTGGGAGCCGGCGCTGGAGGGCGTCGACCGGGTGTACGTGACCTACTACCCCGACCTGGCCTTCCCGGGGGCCGCCGAGCAGATCGGCGCGTTCTCAGAGGCGGCCGTCGCCGCCGGTGCGCGCCGCCTGGTCCTGCTGTCCGGGCGGGGCGAGGAGGCCGCGCAGCGCGCCGAGGAGAGCCTGAAGGCGTCCGGGGCGGACTGGACGGTCGTCAGGTCCAGCTGGTTCGCCCAGAACTTCGACGAGGGATTCTTCGTGGAGTCCGTACGGGCCGGGGAGATCGCCCTGCCGACCGCGGACGCCGTGGAGGCCTTCGTCGACACCGACGACATCGCCGACGTGGTGGTGGCCGCGCTGACCGACGACCGGCACATCGGCAGGACGTACGAGCTGTCCGGGCCGCGGCTGATCAGCTTCACCGACGCCGCCGCCGAACTGTCGAAGGCGACCGGGCGCGCGATCGCGTACGTGCCCGTCTCCAACGAGGAGTACCGCGCGGTGCTCCGCGAGAACGGTCTGCCGCATGAGTTCGCCGACCTGTTCACGATGATCCTGGACGGGCGCAACGCCCACCTCGTGCACGGGGTGGAGGAGGCCCTCGGCCGGGCTCCCAGGGACTTCGCCGACTACGCCCGCGAGGCGGCGGCCACCGGTGTCTGGGACGTCTGAACTCCTGCCCCGGGGCAGGACGCCGGGAGAGGATGGCCCCGTGGACACGCTGACCGGACTCCTCGAAGGCCCCAACGCCCGGGGCGCTTTCCTCCTCAAGTCCGTCTTCAACCCGCCCTGGGCGGTGCGGATCGAGGACCGGGCCCCGCTGTCGGTGGTCACGATGGTGCACGGGACCGGCTGGCTGCTCCCCGACGGGGGCACGCCGGTGCTGATCGGCCCCGGGGACGTGGCGGTCGTACGGGGGCCCGAGCCGTACACGGTGGCGGACGCGCCCGGGACGCCGGTGCAGATCACGGTGGACCCCGAACAACGGTGCAGTACGGAGGCGGGCGAGGACGTCAGCGAGTCCATGGCGCTGGGCGTGCGGACCTGGGGCGCGGGGCACCAGGACGCCGGGTCGGCGGTGATGCTGAGCGGTACCTACATGGCGCCGAGCGAGATCGGCCGCCGGCTGCTGGGCGCGCTGCCGACGATCCTGGTCCGGCCGGCGGCCGCCGCGGACGCCACGCTGATCGGGCTGCTCGGCTCGGAGATCTCCCGGGACGAGCCGGGCCAGGAACTCGTCCTGGACCGGCTGTTGGACCTGCTGCTGATCGGGGTGCTGCGCACCTGGCTCGCGGACCCCGGCTCGGGGGCCCCGGGCTGGTACCGGGCGCAGGGCGATCCGGTGGTCGGCAGGGCGCTGCGGCTGCTGCACGAGAACCCGGCGCACGGCTGGACGGTGGAGGAGCTCGCGCACAAGGCCGGGGTTTCCAGGGCCTCACTGGCGCGGCGGTTCACGGACCTGGTCGGGGAGCCGCCGATGGCGTACCTGACGGGGTGGCGCCTGGCCCTGGCGGCCGACCTGCTGCGCGAGCCGGACGCCACGGTGGCGACGGTGGCCCGGCGGGTGGGCTACGGCTCGGCGTTCGCGCTGTCGACGGCGTTCAAGCGGGTGCGCGGGGTGAGCCCGCAGGAGTTCCGTACGGGGGCCGCGGCCGTGACCGCCGGTCCGGCGGCTCCGGGGTCCTCGCGCACGGTGGTCCTGCCGGACGGCCCCTAGACGGCCGGGAGGTCCAGGACGCCGACGGTCTGGCCGCCGCTGACCTCGCCGGTGAGGCGGAAGCCGAGGCCCAGGTAGAACGGCTCGGGGGTGCCGGGGCCGGGCTCCCAAGTGACGTAGACGCGGTCGGTGCCGCGGCTGCGGAGCTCGGCGGTGAGGGCCCGGACCGCGAAGCGGCCGTAGCCCTTGGACTGGTGGTCGGCGCAGACGTTCAGGCGCCAGATGCCCGAGCGGATGTCGGCGGGGTCCCGCTCCGGGTTCCAGGCGATGTCGACGAAGGCCATGACGAAGCCGACGACCTCGTCGCCGTCGACGACGGCGCGCGGCCAGGCGGTGTCCCCGTGGACGTAGGCCTCGGCGAGGGACTTGACCACCGGGGAGACGAGACGGGCCTGGTCGGGGCGTACCCGTACGGCGCACACCGCATCGAAGTTGGCTGCGGTGACCGGCTCCAGGCGCAGGGCGGAGGTGCTCATGGCCGCACCCTACCGGGGGGTGCGACCTGCTCGGGCACCGGGATTTTCGGGATCGGATCCGGACCGGACCGTGGTGACACGACACGACCAGAGGAGAGTCCCATGCGGAAGAACACGGCTGGCGGCGGCGACCGGATCGCGACCGTCCTGCTCATGGTCTCGACCGTGCTCGTGGGTCTGATGGCGGGGCTGTTCTTCGCCTTCGACGTCTCGGTGATGCCGGGGCTGGCCCGGGGCGACGAGCGGACGTACGTCACCGCGATGCAGAACATCAACGCGGTCATCGACGGGAACGGGCTGTTCGGCACCGTCTTCGTGGTGGCCCTGCTCGCCGCAGTCGCCTCGGCGGTGGTGGAGTTCCGCAGGGGTCGGCGCGGGGTCGCGGTGTGGGTGGGGGCGGCGGCCGCGCTGTACCTCGTCGTCCTGGTGATCACCTTCACCGTGAACATCCCGCTGAACAACGAGCTCGCGAATGCGGGCGAGGCGGCGAAGCTGACCGACTTCTCCGTCGTGGAGAAGTTCAAGGGGACGTGGGTGACCACGAACATCATCCGCACGCTGCTCTGCACGGCGGCCCTGACGGCCCTCTCGCGGGCGCTGGTGCTGTACGGGCGGGCCACCGCGCGGTAGCGCCCGAACGCGTCAGAGGCGGCCGTTCAGTACGAGGGCCCAGGCCAGGCAGCCGAGGGCGATCGTGCACAGCAGCGTCCGCCAGCGGTTGGCCGGCACCCAGCGCGACTCGAAGGCCCGGCGGACGGCGCCCGGATCGGCGATGCGCTCGACGGGGCCGGCCTGCTCCAGGGCGTTGTTGAGCGGGATGTTGACCCTGCCGGTGACACCGAGCTGGAGGACGTACGCGACGAGCGCAGCGATCAGCGGCACCGCCGCGGCGCCCCCGCCCGAGGTGAGGTGCAGGGCCAGCGCGAGGCCCGTAAAGAGCAGGGCGCCGAGGAAGCCGATCATGAACCAGCCGTTGATGATGGCGACGTTGACGCGCTGCATCACCTGGATCGTCGTCCGGTCGTCCGAGCGCCGCAGCGCCGGCATCACCGACACGTCGAAGGCGAAGAACAGGCCCGCCATCAGGCCCGTCGTGACCGTCGCGGCGATGAGTGAGACGAGTCTTGCGATCTCCACGTCCGTTTCTCCTCTGGTGGTGGTCTGCTCGTGGTCCTACCCCACGGGAGGACATTTTTGTCCGCAGGGCAGAAGCCTTGCCCAGAGCAGTGCTGCGCACGGTAGCCTCCGAAAAGGGCCGCGATCCGGAAAAACTTTTCCGAAAGTGCGCGTGCGAGGTGCGCTCCGCTCGGAAGCGACCGGTACTCGCGGACCTGAAGGCACCATGCACCTGCCGTCGTCTACGCACCGCGCACTCCCTGGAGGGACATCCGTGAAGGACTCGAAGGACAGGCTGGAAGCACTGCGGGCCGAGATCGAGCGCCGCAACCCCGCGCAGCCGGAGTTCCACCAGGCGGTGCGGGAGGTGCTGGAGAGCCTGGCCCCCGTCTTCGCCGCCCGGCCGGAGTACGCGGACCCGGCGGTCGCGTTGGTGGAGCGGCTCACCGAGCCGGAGCGGCAGATCCTGTTCCGGGTCCCGTGGCAGGACGACCGGGGCCGTGTCCAGGTCAACCGCGGCTACCGCGTCGAGTTCAACAGCGCGCTCGGCCCGTACAAGGGCGGCCTGCGCTTCCACCCGTCCGTCGACATCGGCGTGGTGAAGTTCCTGGGCTTCGAGCAGATCTTCAAGAACGCCCTGACGGGGTTGGGGATCGGCGGCGGCAAGGGCGGCAGCGACTTCGACCCGCACGGCCGCTCCGACGCCGAAGTCATGCGGTTCTGCCAGTCCTTCATGACCGAGCTGCACCGCCACATCGGCGAGCACACCGACGTACCCGCGGGTGACATCGGCGTCGGCGGCCGCGAGATCGGCTTCCTGTTCGGCCAGTACCGGCGCATCACCAACCGCTGGGAAGCCGGCGTCCTGACCGGCAAGGGGCAGAACTGGGGCGGCTCCGCGATCCGCCCGCAAGCCACCGGCTACGGCAGCGTCCTGTTCGCCGCCGAGATGCTGCACGTGCGCGGCGAATCCCTCGACGGCCTGACCGCGGTCGTCTCCGGCTCCGGAAACGTCGCCCTCTACACCATCGAGAAGCTCCAGCAGCTCGGCGCGAACCCGCTGACCTGCTCCGACTCCCAGGGCTACGTCGTCGACGACAAGGGCATCGACCTCGCGCTGCTGAAGCAGATCAAGGAAGTCGAGCGCGGGCGCGTCAGCGAGTACGCGGCGCGGCGCGGGTCCTCGGCCCGGTACGTGCCCGGCGGCCGGGTCTGGGAGGTCCCCGCGGACGTGGCCTTCCCCTCCGCCACGCAGAACGAACTCGACGCGCAGGACGCCCGCACGCTCATCGCCAACGGCGTCAAGGCGGTCTCCGAGGGCGCCAACATGCCGACCACTCCCGAGGCCGTACGCATCCTCCAGGAGGCCGGGGTCGCGTTCGGGCCCGGCAAGGCCGCCAATGCGGGCGGAGTCGCCGTCAGCGCCCTGGAGATGAGCCAGAACGCAGGCCGGGTGGCCTGGAGCGCGGGGCGCGTCGAGGACGAGCTCGCCGGCATCATGCGCTCGATCCACGAGGTCGCGCATGAGACCGCCGAACGGTACGGGGCTCCCGGCGACTACGTGACCGGCGCCAACATCGCCGGCTTCGAGCGGGTCGCCGACGCGATGCTCGCGCAGGGCGTCATCTAACCCACGGGTCGGGTGTGCGGGGTCCCGGGCTTCGGCCCCGGACCCCGCACGGCTCTTCCGGGGCCTCGGTGGCGCCCCCGGGGGAGCGGGACGGGGGGCCGTAGCCTGGGGCCGACCGGGCCGGATGACCACCGAGGGGGACACGAGCGTGCTGACGGCATTGGACGGGGAGTACGGGGACCGCAAGGACGCGATCGAGGTCGCGGGACGGACCGCCTCCTACGAGGACCTGCTGGGCGCGGCCCGAGCGGTGGCCGCCGACGTGGCCGGGGCCAAGGCCTTCGCGATGACCGCGACGGCCTCCCTGGAGACCGTCGCCGCCGCGGTCGGAGGGCTGCTGGCCGGGGTGCCGTTCGTACCGCTGCCGCCGGATGCCGGGCCCGCCGAGCGCGAGCACATCCTGCAGGACTCCGGGGCGCAGGTCGTGGAGGTGGACTTCGCCCGGCGGGACTCCGGTTCCGCGGCATCGGCGGGCACCGCCGATGCGGGGCCCGAGGACCCGGCGCTCGTGCTGTACACCTCCGGGACCACGGGCGCGCCCAAGGGCGTGGTGCTGACCGCCGGGGCGCTCGCCGCCGACCTCGACGCGCTCGCCGAAGCCTGGCAGTGGAGCGCCGAGGACACGCTGGTGCACGGCCTGCCGCTGTTCCACGTGCACGGGCTCGTGCTCGGCGTGCTCGGCGCCCTGCGCACCGGCAGCCGCCTCGTGCACACCGGACGGCCCACGCCCGAGGCGTACGCGGCGGCGGGCGGGAGCCTGTACTTCGGGGTGCCGACCGTGTGGTCCCGCATCGCCCGCGAGCCTGCGGCCGCGGCCGCACTGTCCGGGGCCCGGCTGCTGGTCTCGGGCAGCGCCGCGCTGCCCGCGCCCGTCTTCCGGGACCTGGAGCGGCTGACCGGGCTGCGGCCCGTGGAACGGTACGGGATGACGGAAACGCTGATCACGGTCAGCGGCCGCGCGGGCGGCGAGGTCCGGCCGGGGACGGTCGGGACCCCGCTCACCGGCATCCGGACCCGGATCGCCGCCGAGCCGGGCGCCGAGATCGGGGAACTCCAGCTGACCGGACCGACGTTGTTCGCGGGCTACCTGGGCCGGCCGGAGGCCACGGCGGGCGCGTACACCGAGGACGGGTGGTTCCGTACGGGCGACATCGCGGCCGTCGATCCCGCGGACGGGGTCCACCGCATCGTGGGCCGGGCCTCCATCGACATGATCAAGTCCGGCGGATACCGGATCGGCGCCGGCGAGATCGAGAACGCGCTGCTGGACCACCCCAAGGTCAGCGAGGCGGCGGTGGTGGGGGTCCCGGACGCGGACCTGGGGCAGCGGATCGTCGCGTTCGTCGTCGCCGAGGGCGTGACGGGCGCCGAACTCACGGACTTCGTCGCGGCGAACCTGTCGGTGCACAAGCGGCCGCGGGAGGTGTGGTTCGTTCCGGCGGTGCCGAGGAACGCCATGGGCAAGCCGCAGAAGAAGCTCCTGCTGGAGCAGTACGGGGCCTGACGCGGCCTCGTACCCGGGCGCTCCCGTGCCCGCCCGGACCGGGGCTGGGGCCGGGGCCGCTGCGCGGGGCCTTCTCCCCGCCCCGCCCCTCCTCCGTTTCCCGGGGCACTGCCCCGGACCCCCCGCGCCTCGAACGCCGGCGGGGCCGGGGTCGGCCGGCGGGGCCGGATTTGCCCGGTGGGGCGTTCAGTCGCTGCTCGGTTCTCGGTGGAGGCGGGGTTCAGGGGGCCTTGAGGGGGGTCGCGAGGCGCAGCGACTGAAGGGCAGCGACTGAGCGACTCTTCGGTCGCTTCGGTCGCTGGAGGAAAAGAGCAGGTCAGAGGGGTCGTTCAAGGGGAACAGCGACTGAAGCGACTCAAGGTCCGGGTATATGGAGACATTGGCGTGCGTGCGCGTGTGCGCGTGTGCGCGTCATATATAGGGGTCTTGAGTCGCTTCAGTCGCTGTTTGTGCTTGCGCAGGCCTGTGACCTGGTGTTCTGTGAGCTACTCAACGAGCGACCGAAGAGTCGCTCAGTCGCTCCCGTTCAGTCGCTCAGTCGCTGCGACCCTTCTGCGACCCTTCGTGGACACGTACATCTGTTCTGGCTCTCATGTCTCTCGTCTCCCAGTGGTTTCGCTAATCTGTTGTTGGGCGTTGAGTCGCTTCAGTCGCTTACGGGGGAAGTAAATGGCAGCTGAGCTGCGGGTTTCGCGCAGCGACCCAAGGCGGTCGGAGCCTGTGGCGACTGCCGAGTGGTGCGCGCGCCAAGGGTGGCCGGTTCACCCTCTTGCGCCGGGCCGCAAAACGCCCGTGGGCAACTGCGACGTGTGCCGCGCTCCGGGCCATGACCGGGGGGCGTGCCAGTGTCTGCGGGCGGGCCGTTGGTGCCACGGGTTCCACGCCGCCACGCTCGACTCCGAGCGGATCCGCCAGTGGTGGGGTGCCCGTCCCGATCTCGGGGTCGGCGTCGCCACCGGTCCGGCGGGCCTCGTCGTGATCGACATCGATGCGCACGCGCGCGAACTCCCCAGCCGCGAACGGCTGCTGCCGGGCGTTGCAATATCCGACACCGTCGACCTGACCGGGCTGGCCAACGGGTTCCACACCGTGGGCGTGCTGGCCGCCTTACGCGGTGCGGCGAGCCCGGCGGACGACGAGACGACCCTGCGCGTGCGGACCCCGTCCGGGGGCCTGCACGTGTGGTACTGCAACGGCGGCGGCCAGCGCTGGCAGTGCTCCGCCGGATCGGGCAACGGCCGGGCGCTCGCCTGGCAGGTCGACGTACGGGCCCACGGCGGGTACATCGTGGCTCCCGGGACGGTGACCCCCGCCGGGGTCTACCGACCCCTGGGAACCGTACGGATGCCCGCGCCGCTGCCGGGCTGGCTCGCCCGTGAACTGGAGCGCACCGGACACCTGCCCGCCGCGGAGGTTCCCGGGCCCCGTCCCGTGCCGCCCCGGGCCCGGCAGGCCGTCATCGCGGCCGGCGGGGGGCGCGGAGCCCCGGACCGGGTCCTCGCCGGAGTGCTGGCCGAGGTCGCCGACTGCGCCCTCGTACCCGAAGGGGCCGCGTTCTCCGAGAAGTTGAACCGCGCCGCCTACACCGCCGGTGGACTCGTCGCCGCGGGCCACGTCAGCGAGACCGAGGCCCTGCGGGCCCTGGAGGAGGCGGCAGGCCGGGCCCGCCCCGGGCAGGAGCGGCGCTGCCGCGCCATCATCCGCGGCGGACTGAGCGCGGGCCTGGCACGCCCGCTGGCCCTCCGAGGCCGCGTGTGAGCGTGGAGAACGACAGCATGCTGGCCGGCTTCGACGTGCAGGCCGTCGCAGCCCAGATCCTCGCGCAGCCCGTTCCGGCGCCCCGCGCCTCCGAGGAGTCCCTGGAGCCCTCCCCGCGTTCCGCGGGCCGGGAGACGGCCGTACAGGGCCCCCAGGCGGCCCTGGCGACGGCCGACGGCGAGGCGACGGCGGACGGGCTGCTGCCCGACACCCTCACCGACCGCGGCAACGCCAAGCTGTTCGTCAAGCTGTACCGCAACGACTACCGGCACGTTCCCGGGATCGGCTGGTACCGCTGGGACGGTACGCGCTGGCAGATCGACGAGGACGACACCGTGATGTGGTCCGCGGGCGACCTCGCGGAGTCCATCGCCACCACCGACCCCCGGGGCCTGTACACGCCTGCGGCGCTCCAGCAGCACCGCCGCCGCACCCTCAGCACCAGCGGGATGAACGCCATGCTCACCCAGGCGAAGTCCGCCCCGGGCATGGTGCTCAACGCGGCGCGCCTGGACGCAGATCCGTACGCGCTGTGCACGCCCGCCGGCGTCGTGGACCTGCGGACCGGGCACATCCGCCCCGCCGAGCCCACGAAGGACTTCCACTCCCGTTCCACCTCGGCGGCGCCGCAGCCGATGCCCACGCCGCGCTGGAACCGCTTCCTGACGGACACCTTCGGCGAGGGGCCGGAGGGCGCGGAGATGATCAGCTTCCTCCAGCTGCTGCTCGGCTACTCCGTCACCGGAGACGTCGGCGCCCAGGTCATGCCGTTCCTGTTCGGCTCCGGCAAGAACGGCAAGTCCGTACTCCTCGACGTCCTGATGAAGCTGCTGGGGGACTACGCGGACGCCGCGCCCCCCGGGTTCCTGATGTCACGGCCGTACGAGGGGCACCCCACCGACCTCGCCGAACTGCACGGCCGCCGCGTGATCGTGTGCAGCGAGGTCAAACCGGGCGACCGCTTCGACGAGGCCCGCGTCAAACTGCTCACCGGCGGCGACCGCATCAAGGCGCGCCGGATGCGGCAGGACTTCTTCAGCTTCGAGCCGACGCACAAGATGTGGCTGCTGGGCAACCACCGGCCCGAGGTGGGCACCGGCGGGTTCGCGTTCTGGCGGCGCATGCGGCTGATCCCGTTCGAGCGGGTCGTCTCCGACGACCGCAAGATCGACAACCTGGCGGACGTCCTCGTCACCCAGGAGGGTCCGGGCATCCTCAACTGGCTGATCGACGGGGCCCGTCGCTACCTCGGCGGCGACCGGGACCTCACCGGCCCCGAGCGGGTCCGCATCGCGACCACGGCGTACGCGGAGACCGAGGACCACATCGGGCGCTTCATCGGCGAGACCTGTCGCCTGGAGGCCGATCTGCGGGCGGAGCAAGCGCAGCTCTACGCGGCCTACAGGGGCTGGTGCCAGAATGAGGGGGCACCGGCGATATCGTCCCGGGCCTTCGCGGCACGCGTCCGCGAGTCGGTGGGACTTGCCTCGCCGAAGGAAATGATCCTGTCCAACCAGCGCAAGTACTACCCGGGCATCGGCCTGCTCGCGGACGAGGAGACAGCATGAGCGCCCTCATCGCAGAAGACGAGATCCTCCACGAGGTGGACCTCGTCTGGCTGGAGGACATCAGCCGGCTCGACTACGTCCGCCAGAGCCTGGACCGGCTGCCGACCCGGCGCGGGCGGCCCGCGTACCACCGCGACGGGCGGATGGTCGGGTACGCGCTGCTGGGGCCGAAGGCCAAGCCGTCGCGTTCCTCCGGCACCTTCCGGCGGCGGGTGTTCTGGCTGCTCCCGCACGACCGGGACAGCGCCCCCGAGGGGCTGTACGCGACGGGGGCGCCGGCCGAGGCCGTGGACGCCCGGACGCTGGCACCGGGCAACAAGGGGCACAAGACGGAGCGTTCCGAGGGCGGCCCCATGTCCTCGGCGGTGCGCGGACTCCTGCCGTAGCCCTGCCGGAGCGCCCGCCGTGGCTTCTCGTACGCCGCCGGTGCAGCGCCCCGCGCAGCCCCGGCGCGCCCGTGCCGGAGCCTCGCCGTGGCCGGCCCCGGGCTCCTTCCGAAGCCCCCCGCCAGGGCACGGCGACGCCGCGGCCCGAACCTGATCGCACGGGCATGGAAAAAAAACGGGACACCCGGTATATTTCTGCGCCAGTACGGAGTCGGGCCAACGGGGAGGCACCGCTGTGCAGGGGGAACGTCGTATGCGGGCGCAGGTGGCGGTGGTCGGCGGGGGACCCGTCGGGATGCTGGTGGCGGCCGAGTTGGCCGCGTACGGGGTCGACACGGTGGTCCTCGAAGACCGGGCCTCGGTGTCCGACCGGCCCAAGGCGACCACACTGCACGCCCGGGCCGTGCAGTGCCTGGCCCGCCGCGGCCATCTGCCGGGACCGGCGGCCCCGTGCGCGCCCGCCCGGACCGGCGCGGGCAGCCCCTTCCACTTCGCCGGACTGCCCGGCCTGCTCATCACCGCTCCCGACAGCGAGCCGGAGCCGATCCTCAAATGCCCCCAGGCGCAGCTGGAGCGGCAGTTCGAGGAGCGGGCCCGTACGGCGGGGGCGCGGATCCTGCGCGAGCACCGGGTGGCCGCGCTGGTCCAAGAGCCGGACGGGGTGCGGATCGAGGCCGAGGGCCCGCACGGGCCCCTCGCCTGCACCGTCGCGTACGTGGTGGGGGCGGACGGTGCGCGCAGCACGGTCCGCGAGCAGGCGGGCATCGGCTCCGACACCCATCCGGCGACGGTCTCCGCGCTGATGGGCGCCGTCACGCTGCAGGAGCCGGACGCACTGGCGGCGGGCTGGCACCAGACCCCGCGCGGCTGGATCGTGGCCAAGGCGGACCCGGAGGGCCGGACGCACATCCGCACGCTCAACTGCACCGGGGCGCACGCCGACCGGCACGCTCCGCCCACCCTGGGGGAACTGCGCCGGGAGACGTCCTGGATCGCCGGACGCGAGATCGCGATGGAGGAGCCGCGCTGGCTCGGCAGGTTCAGCGACTTCACCCGGCTGGCCCACGCCTTCCGTGCGGGACGGGTGTTCCTGGTGGGGGACGCGGCGCACGTGCACTTCCCGATCGGCGGGCAGGGACTGAGCACCGGCGTGCTGGACGCCCTGAACCTGGCCTGGAAGCTCGCCCTCGCGGTGCGCGGGCAGGCGGGCCCGGACCTGCTCGGCACCTACGACGCGGAGCGCAGGCCGGTCGCCCGGCGGGTCATCGAGAACACGCGGGCCCAGCTCGCCCTGATGCGGCCGGGGCCCGAGCTCGACGCCCTGCGCGGGGTGTTCAGCGGACTGTTGGCGCAGGACGGCGCCCAGGGGCACCTCAGCGGCCTGATCAGCGCGCAGGACACGGTGCTTCCGGAACACACCGGGAGTCCCGGCCCGGGAGCAGGAACGTTTCTGCACAATGTCGTGCTGACCACCCCGACCGGCGAGACCGATGTGATCAGGCTGCTCCGGGACGGCCGGCCGCTGCTGCTGCTCCTGGGGGAGAAGGGCGGCCGCCACCGCGAACAGGCGCGGGCCTGGGAGGGGATCCTGCGCGTGGTGCGGGCCCGGCCCACTTCCGAAGTGCCGTACGAGGCGGTGCTGGTGCGGCCCGACGGCTACATCGCCTGGACGCCGGGCGGCGCCGACCTGGCCGGCACGCTGTCGCTGTACTTCGCCGGGGGCGCCCGCGCGGGGTGCCCGTGATGGAGCCGGGGGCGGGACCGGGGGCACTTCGCCCTGGTCCCGCCCCCGGCTCGGCCGACGCGGGCTCCGGCTCAGCCGACGGCGGCCGCCAGCTCCAGCTCGTCCGCCGCCTTGCGGGCCTCGGCGTAGACCGCGGCCCCGCGGGCCTCGGTGAGGTCGAGGGAGGCGAGGACGGACGGTACGGCGATGCTGGGCAGCAGGTGGCGCATCAGCGCGGAGGCCCTGCCCGCCAGGTCGCGGTAGTCGCAGATGGCCTGCGACATGGACTGGACGCCGGCGAACGTACCCACGACGACGTCCGCGGTCTCGGCCGGCGCCACGTGCGGCAGCAGCTCGCCCTGTTCCTGGGCCTTGCGGAGCGTCATGGTGGTGACTTCGGCCCAGCGCAGGAAGGGGCCGCTGCGGTCGAGGCCCTGGGCCAGCTGGTCCATGGTCAGGCGGACGCCGGCGCGCACCATGGGGTCCGTCTGCAGGCGGTAGGCGTGGAGCATCACCATGTCCACGATCTCCTGCACCTTGGACGCCCGCTCGGGGACCATGATCCGCTGGTCCTGCTCGGCGAGTACGCCCTGCGCCAGGTCGTCCTTCGACTGGAAGTGGAAGTACAGGGCTCCCTTGGTCACACCGGCTTCGCTGAGGATCTGGGAGATGGTGGCGGCTTGGTAGCCGTGTTCCTCGAAGATCTTGGCCGCTGCCGAAAGGATCGCCTGCCGTGTGCGGATGGCCCGGACTTGCTCAGCCACGCTGCCTCCTCCTCTCCTCTGGTTGCGGGGTCAGTAAAAAACCGCCCAGTTCGTATCTTACAGCGGGTGACGGTCATCGGCTGTCGTGCCGGAAGAAAAATGTCAGGTCAGAGAGGGAAGGTCATGATTCTTGTCACCGGTGCCACGGGGACGGTCGGCCGGGAAGTCGCCCGTCGCATCCCCGCTGACCTGGGCGTTCGCGTCATGTGTAGGAAACCGGAACGACTTGTGGAGGCATTCGCCACGGCCGAGGCCGTGTACGGCGACTACCGGGATCCGCAGTCGCTCGCGGGGGCCCTGCGCGGTGTCCGCACGGCCTTTCTGGTGACCACGGGGGTTGGAGGGGACGAGGACGCGGCCTTCGTCCAGACCGCGCGGTCGGCCGGCGTACGGCACGTCGTGAAGCTCTCCGCCGCCGCTGTCGAGGATCCCCGGGCCGACGACCTGATCACCCGCTGGCAGAGGCGCAACGAGGAGCTCCTGCGCTGCTCGGGGATGGAATGGACGCTGCTGCGCCCGCGCTCGTTCATGTCCAACACCCTGTCCTGGGCGGCCTCCTTGCGCACGGACGGCGTGGTGCGGGCCCTGTGCGGGTCCTCGGGCAACGCCTGCGTCGATCCGCGTGACATCGCGGACGTGGCGGTACGGGCCCTCACGGGGGAGGGGCACGCGGGCCGGGCCTACACGCTGACCGGGCCGGAGGCGATCACCGCGGCCGAGCAGACCGCCGTGCTCGGGCAACTGCTGGGCCGCCAGCTGCGCTTCGAGGAACTGGAACCGGAGCAGGCGCGTACGGCGCTGCGGGCCCGCTATCCGCACGAGCTCGCCGAGGCGCTGCTGGACAGCGCGGAGCGGCAGCGCGCGGGTGCGAAGGCCCGGGTGGACCGGACGGTGCCCGCGCTGCTCGGTCGGCCCGCGGGCTCTTTCCACGCATGGGCGAGGGATCACCTGAGCGCCTTCGTGTGAGTGTGTGACGGCCCTGTTCGAGCGGATGTCGGCCGGGGCCGCCGCGGCCGGTCAGAGGTCGTACGACGCCGCGGTCACGATGGAGCTGAACACGCGGCTGCCGTTCTGGTGACCGGTGACCCGGACGGCCTTGCGGTTCTCGGGGACCGTTCCCGCGGGGAGCTCGTGCGCCTCGATGACGCAGGGCGCGTCCAGTTCGGCGTACAGGTCGAAGGTGCTGTCCATGCCGAGGGGGAGGAAGGCGAATCGGTCCAGCAGGGCGGAAGTGGCCTGTCGGGCGGCCTCCAGCAGCACCATGCCCGGGATGTGGTCGACGGGGTGGTCGAAGAGCACGGGGTGGCGCGTGTCCGCCCGCAGGAACCAGCGGTCCGGCTGGTCCGTCGGGGAGAGGACGACGTCCATGGGGGATATGCGTCCGACGCTCTGCGGGGCCGTCGGCGCGGTGAGCGGCAGCTGGCGCTGCGCACCGCTCAGGGGGCGGTCTCCGCGCAGCCGTTGGTAGACCGCCGGCGCGATGCAGGTGTAGGAGGCGGCCGCGGTCGCGGCCGGCCGGCCGTCCCGGCGGAGCACGGCCTCGTAGCGCAGGCCCGCGAGGCGGCCGCCACGGCGTTTGACGTCGGTGCAGGTGACCTCGATGTCGATCGAGGCGGGCGCGCCGCCCATTTCGAGCTGCTCGTGCTCCACGGCGATGGACAGGTCCTTCATCAGGAACTGGTGTCCGAAGGGGACGCCGAACTCCGCGTGGCCGAGCAGGGCGCCGACCTGGCGGAAGGTCTCGACGGCCATGAGCGGGTCGTGATGGGTGCCGTGGACCGGGGTGAAGAAGCTGTGGCCGCGGGGCCACTGGGCGGTCACCGTGAAGTGGGTGTCGTCCTGGCGCTCCCAGTCGGTGAGCATGACCTCGGCGACGGCGGCTCGGTGCACTAATTCCTTGGGGACCGTCGTGGTCCACGTGGAGGGGACCCCGGGTCTCGTCGCAACCCGGGTGGCCCGTCTCGCCATTTCCCCGTCGAACCCGGTGCGTTCAACTTGAAACGTGCTCGCAGACATTGCTCCCCCTGGGCTCCGCTGGCGAGAAGGGCGTGTGTGCCTCTGGCCGGGAAAGATACATACCAACCGGTTTAATTTCTAGCGGTATCCGACGATCCGCTGGGGCAAACGGCGGATGATTTCCTTCCGAATAACACGTTTCCGCTGGTCGGAGCGGTTCTTCTAGCCTCTGCCCCACTCTAGCCGCAGCCCCCGTGGCCGGCGGAACCCCCGGGCGAGTCGAGTGCCGCCGGAGCGATCCTCAAGTGCGGTGATCAACGGTGTCCGAATGTCTTCGATGGCCCAGCCCGCCCTTTCGGCCGCCTCGGAGGCATATGAGGCTCTGCATCAAAAACCGCACAGACGGTTTGTTACAGTGAGAGCTGGAGCACGTGGTAGTCAGGAATCGCGTGGCAGTCACGAAGCGGCCGCCACCGGAGCTCCGCAGCAAGCACCCGCCGGCCTGCCCTCCGCGGGCGTGGCAACCCCTCGCGATGACGGAGCAGTCGATGGTCAAACAGGAGCGCGCAGCGCGCACGCGCGAAACCCTGATCCGGTCCGCAGCCGAGACCTTCGACCGGGACGGGTTCTCGGCGGCCTCGCTCACCGCGATCAGTTCGCTGGCCGGGGTGAGCAACGGGGCGCTGCACTTCCATTTCCCCAGCAAGGCCGCGCTGGCGAACGCCGTCGAGGAAGCGGCGCTGGTCCGGCTGCTCGCCCTCGCCGGTGACGCGCTCCCGGCCGGGGCCAGTCGCGTACAGCTCCTCGTGGACGTCACCCACCGGCTCGCCGGGGCTCTGCGCACCGACCCGGTGCTGCGGGCCGGCTTCGCGCTGAGCGGCGAGCTGCCCCGGCCGCGCCGGGGCGATCTGCGCGAGCGCTGGCGCGGTTGGGTCGAGGAGACGCTGCAGCGGGCGGAGGTGGAAGGCGAGTTGCGCCCCGAGGCGGCGGCTGGGGACGTGGTGACCGCCGTGGTGGCGGCGACCGTGGGGTTCGAGGTGCTCGGCGTCCGGGACGGGGTGTGGTTGTCGGCGGCGACGGTGACCCGCTTCTGGCGGCTGCTGCTGCCGACGCTCGTGCCGGCGGACCGGCTCGGCGGCTTCGAGGCCGCCGGAACCCGGGTCTCCTGAGGATGGCCGGGACGGTGCCCCGGTTCCTCCGCGCGCGTGCGCGGAGGAACCGGGGCACTTCTGTGTTCACCCACTTCGTTCACCCACTTCGTACGCAGACTTTGCGGTTTGTTTTGCCTAATCTAGGGCCGTTCTAGAGGGGCTGCAGAGCGGGATTGAACCGGGCTCTGCACCCTGACGTGTCGACAACATCCCAGGTCAGAAAGGTTTCCTGAGGGTTCGTTAGGGCGGCTAAGAGATAAAAACAGCATGGTCGGTTTCGTATTGACAAACCGCCGGTCCTGTTTTTTACTGGCGAAGGCTCATCCACGGACAGGGGAGTACGGCGTGGACATCGAAGTACTGGGCACACTGGCGGTGCGGGAACAGGGAGTCTCCGTTACGCCGACCGCCCCGAAGCCGCGACAGGTGCTGGCACTGCTGGCGCTCCATGCCGACCAGGTCGTCCCGGTGTCGGCGCTCATAGAGGAACTGTGGGCGGGAGCACCGCCGCGCAGCGCCCGGACCACACTGCAGACGTACGTCCTGCAGCTGCGCGCCCTCATCGCGACCGCCCTGGAACAGGGCGAGTCCGCCGGTGACGGCGAGGGCGCAGCGGCCCCAACGGGCCGGCGCACCGCCAAGGACGTCCTCGTCACGCTGCCCGGCGGCTACCTGCTCAACAGCGGTGGCGGCACCAGCGACGTCCGCGAGTTCGACCGGCTCGCCGGCATGGGCTACCGGGCGATGGACGCGGGCGACTTCCCCGGCGCGGCCCGGCTGCTGCGCGAGGCGCTGTCCCTGTGGTCCGGACCGGCCTTCGCCGACGTACACGGCGGAATCCAGCTGGACATGGAGACCCGGCGGCTGGAGGAGACCCGGCTCTGTGCGCTCGACCAGCGCATCGAGGCGGATCTGCGGATCGGGCGGCACCGCGAGCTGCTCGCCGAACTCACCGTGCTGGCCAGCCGGTACCGCACCCACGAGAACCTGCACGGCCAGTTCATGCTCGCCCTGCACCGCTCCGGCCGCCGCGGCGAGGCCCTGGACGTCTACCAGCGGCTGCGCGCCACGCTCGTGCGCGAGCTCGGGCTGGAGCCGTCGGCCGCCCTGCGCCGGCTCCAGCGCTCGATCCTGATGGCCAGCCCCGAGAGTCCGGTGGTGGCGGAGACCAACAGCGAGCGACTCGTACGCGTCGGCTGAGATGGCCGCACGCGACACCAGGAACGCGGCCGCAACCGGCTCGCCGGGCCGGACGCGCGCCCGGACCACCACGGGCCGAGGAGGCAGCGCGGTGCAGGAGAGGTCGGAGCGGACCCGCAGGAAACTCGTGCACGCGGGGGCCGAGATGTTCCACCGCAACGGCTACGCGAACGCGACGCTCGGGGAGATCGCGGCGTCCGCCGGAGTGACCAAGGGGGCGCTGTACTTCCACTTCGCCTCCAAAGACGAACTGGCGGAGGCCGTCCAGCTGCGGGGCTGCGAGCTGCTGCACGCAGCGGTGCGCGAACTGAGCGCGTCCGGCGGCTCTCCGCTCCAGACCCTGGTCGACACGACGCACTGGCTCGCCCTCAACCTGCGCGAGGAACCGGCGATCCCGGCCAGCTTCCGCATCACCAAGGAGTGCGCGGGACTGACCTCGCGCGCCACCGACTTCCACCGGATCTGGCTCGCGGAGGTCTGCGGGCTGCTGCGCCAGGCCCGGGACGCGGGCGAACTCCGCGCCGAGGGCCGCTGGGAGAGCATCGAATCCCTGGTCGCCGCGGCGGCTTGCGGCATCGAGGCACTCGCCGCCACGGGCATGCCGTACGCCGAGCTCCAGCGCCGCGTCTCGGGACTGTGGACGCTGCTGCTGCCCGGCCTGGTGCCCGAGGGCACGGAGCGGGACTTCCACGTCGGGATGCCGGATCCCGACACCGCGCCCCGCCGGGTGGGCGAGGTACGGGGCGACGCGCGGGACGACGTACTGGGCGCCGTGGCGGCCGACGGCGCGCGCCACCGGGCGGACGACCGGGCGGACGACCGGTCCCGGCCGGTGTTCTCCGGCAGTACCGCGTGACCGTGTGCCACCGACGGCTTGGAGGAGCCTGCGATGATGAATGAACACCCTGCGGACGTACTGACGGACCTCATCGGAGTGCTCGGCGACGTCCTGAGGGTCAAGCCGGAGAAGATCGACCCCGAGCAGACCTTCCAGTCCATGGGACTCGACTCCCTGCTGGTCGTGGAGTTCGTGGCCGTCGTCAACACCCGGTACGGACTGCGCGTCCTCGCGACCGACCTGTACGACTTCCCGACGCCGGCGTCCTTCGCGCGGGAGGTCGCGCGGGCGGCGGGCAGTGCGGCCGCCGCGCCCGCTTCCGTTGCCGCCGCGGCCCCTGTTGCCGCCGCGGCCGCTGCGGCTCCGGCCACCGCCCCCGCCCGGCAGTCGCCGGCCGCCGCCGCGGCGACCGGGATCGCGGAGGTGCTGCGCGAACAGCTCGCGGGGATCCTGTGCTGCGACCCCTGGGACATCAACACCACCGCCGCGTTCAACGTGCTCGGCGTGGACTCCATGGTCGGCGCGGAGTTCATCGCGGTCGTCAACCGCACCTTCGGCCTCCAGGAGCGGTCCGTCCTGCTGTACGAACACCCCAACCTGGCCGCGATGGCCGCCTACATCGCGACGCGGACGGGAGCGGCCGCACAGGCCGTGCAGGCGGCGCAGGCCGGGCAGGCCGGGCAGGCCGGGCAGGTCCGGCAGGAGTTCGGCGCGGCGCCCCGGCCGTCGGAGCGGGCCTTCCGCCCGGCCGCCGTCCCGATCCCGGTTCCGGTTCCGGTCGCCGCCGTGGCTCCCGTCCCCGCCCCGGCCCCCGCCGTCGTACGGCCGCTCCCCAGCGGCGACCTCGACGTCCTGCTGGACGCGATCCGCGACGACCGGCTCACCGTGGACGAGGCACTCGTGCTGCTCGGCCGCCGCGGCTGAAGCTGCTTTTCCACCCCCAGAAGGAGCGCGTCCAGATGGACGAGAAGGAAGTCCTGACCCGGTTCAAGAACGGCCATCTGGACCGGGCCCAGGTGGCCGCGCTGCTGACCGGCGCCGCCACCGGTGCGGGACCCGTCGTCCTCGCACAGCCGGACGCCCGGCCCGAACGGGACGCGGAGCACGCCGGTGCCGTCGGGCCCAGCGCCGTTGCCGGGCCGGTCGACCGGGCAGTGGGGGCCGGGCCGGTGGCCGGTGCCGGGCCCGTCGCCGTCGTGGGGCTGGCCGGGCGCTATCCCGGCGCGCCCGACCTCGGCGCGTTCTGGCGCCGGGCGCGCGACGGCCACGGCAGCGCCTCGGCCCCGCCGCCCGGGCGGCCCGGTGACGAGCCCGGCCACTACCTGGAACGCGTACAGGACTTCGACCCGGAGTTCTTCGGGATCGACGCGCGCGAAGCCGCCCTGATGGACCCCCAGGAACGGCTGTTCCTCGAAACGGCCTGGGAGGCCCTGGAGGACGCCGGGTGCACCGGCGGCCGTCTCGACGCACTGACCGCCGCCGACGGGACGCCGCGCAGCGTCGGGGTGTTCACCGGCGCCGGGAGCGGCGACTACGCGCTCCTCGCCGCCGGGACCTGGCGGCGCGAGCGGCCCCGGCCGATGCCCCGCGGCGGCCAGTGGAGCCTGCCCAACCGGCTCTCGGCCCTGCTCGGCCTCACCGGCCCCAGCCAGTCGGTCGACACCGCGGAGTCCTCCGTGCTCGTCGCCCTGCACCAAGCCGTCGCCGCGCTGCACCGCGGCGAATGCGCCGCCGCGCTCGTCGGCGGCGTCCGGCTGCTGCTGCACCCCTCCAGCCGACACCCCGGCGCGGGTGAAGGCGTCGGCGCCCTGCTGCTCAAGCCCCTGGCGCGGGCCCTGGCCGACGGGGACGACGTCCACTGCGTGGTGCGCGGCAGCGCGGTCGGCCACACCGCACCCGATCCCACGGCGGCCGGCCCCGGCCGCAGGTCCCGGTCCGGCGGGTGTACGGGGCCCGCCGGACCGGTCCGGCCGGCGTCGGCGGACACGTCGGCGGACACGTCGGCCGACGCCCCGGCGCCGCGCGTGCTGCGCGAGGCCCTGCGCGCGGCCGGTGTCGAGGCGTCCGCCGCCGCCGTCCGCGAGGACGCCGGGTCCGTGCGCCCGCTCGTCGGCGATGCGGGCGCGGCGACCGGCGCCGCCGCCCTCACCCGGGCCGTGCTCCAGCTGCGCCACCGGAGCCTGGCGCCCGGGCCGGGGCGCGCCGAGGCGCAACCCTGGCAGGGCGACGAGAACGTGCCGCGCCGGATCTGCGTCGGCGTCCGCGGGGCCGGCGGCGCGGACGCGCACGTGGTCCTGGAGGAGTACGTGCCCGCCGCCACGGAGCAGGGCGCGGAGCGGGTCGGCGCGGCCGGTGAGCTGTTCGTCCTGTCCGCCCCCACCCCCGCCCACCTGGCCGCCACCGCCCGCCGCTTCGCCGAGCTGCTGGAGGGCCCGGGACCGGTTCCCCCGCTCGACGGGCTCGCGCGCGCCCTGCGTACCGGGCGGGCCGCCATGGACTGCCGGTTCGCGGTCGTCGTCGGTGACACCGGCGAACTGGTCCGGGCCCTGGAGCAGTTCGTACGGGACGGGGCGCCCTGCGCCGATCTGCGGGACGGCGGCGCCGACCCGCTGGGACTGGGCGCCGTACCCGAGACGGACGGGTACCTCGCCGCACTCTGGCAGTCCGGGCACCTGCACCAGCTGCGCGGCCTGTGGCTGTCCGGGCTGGACGTCGACTGGGCCGCGCTGGAGCCGGCCCGCGGGGCCGCCACCGCCGGAGTGCGGCTGCCCGCATCCGCGTTCCTGCGCGTTCCGCTGTGGCTGGGCGGCGAAGACGGCGGCCCCGCATGACCGCGCTGCCCCTCGACCCGGCGGGCCCGGGGGAGAACGAGCCGGCCCCGGTGAACCTGTGGTTCTGCCCCAACGAGGACCTCGCGCCCGGGATCGCCGCGACGCTGGCCTCGTACTGGCTGGACGAGAACGAACAGGAGGTGGCCGGCCGCTTCCTGTTCGAACGCGACCGCCGCCAGTACCTCGTCGCCCACGCGCTGGTCCGGCGGGTACTGGCGTTGGAGACCGGCATCCCCGAAGCCGAGGCGATCATCTGGCGCTCCTCGCGCGGACGGCCGTTCCTCCAGACGCCGGCCGGCGGGCTGCCGCGCGGGGCCGACGCGCTGGACTTCAACCTCTCCCACGCCAACGCCTACAACCTGCTGGGCGTGTCCCGCGGATCGCGCATCGGCGTCGACGTCGAGCGGCTGGACCGCGGTGAGCGGGGACTGGACAACATCATCGCGACGTTCGCCGCCGAGGAGCAGGAGTGGATCGCCAGCGCCGCCCCCGGGCGGCCGCGCGACCGGCGGGCCCTGCGGTTGTGGACGCTGAAGGAGGCGTACTCGAAGGCGCGCGGGCTGGGACTCGGCCTGCCCTTCGACTCCTTCGTGTTCACCCTGGCCGAGGACCGGGGCGTCCTCGGCTTCCGGCCGCCGGCCGACGACTCGGCGGTGCGGTGGCGGTTCCTGGAGGTCGAGCCGGTGCCGGAGGTCCTGGCGGCGGTGGCGGTCGAGGTCGATGCCGCCCGGCCGCCGGCGGTCCACCTGCACCACGGCTTCCCCTGGGGCCGCGCAGCCCCCCGCCGCCTGGTCCTCCCGGAACCGGCGGGAGTCTGACACCGGCCGTGCCGCGCCGTGCCGCGCCGTGCCGCGCCGTGCCGTGTCGGCAGGGGCGCGGGGTGGGTCCGGCACTGCGCCGACCGGTCCCGGCGGACCGCCGCCGGGTCGCCGGACGCATCGGCCGGCGCGAGTGCGGGGGCGGATCGGTGATCCGCCCCCGCGATGGGTCGCCTGCGCCTGCGGTTTCTGCGCCTGTATCTACGCCGGTTGCCCCGTGACCCGTTGTCGTGAGAAATAGGCGGGTCGGGAATTCGCTCGACATTTGGTCAAGGTGGCGCCTGGGAATGCGCGGCGAGGGGGAAATTCCACGGGGATTTTAGGGGGAATCTAGCGGGGGCGTGGCGGGGCGGTTGAGAATTCTGGTTACGGATCTTTGGGAAAGAGGTGGGCCGTGCGGGGCGAAGGTGGCGTTGTCGAGGTGGGTGACGGGGTCCACGCCTACGTGCAGCCCGCCGGGGGCTGGTGCCTGAACAACGCCGGCATCCTCGTCGACGGCGGGCACAGCGCGCTCGTCGACACCGCCGCCACCGAGAGCCGGGCACGGCGGTTGCGCGGGGCCGTGCTGCGGCTGGCGGGGCGGGCGCCGCGGGCGCTCGTCAACACGCACTTCCACGGCGACCACACCTACGGCAACTTCGTCTTCCCCGAGGCCCTGACCATCGGCCACGAGCGGACCCGGACCATGGTCCGGGCGGCCGGGCTGCACATGGCCGGGCTGTGGCCGGACGTCTGCTGGGGCGACATCGAGATCACCCCGCCCGAGCTGACCTTCCGGGACCGCACCACGCTCCACGTCGGCTCGATCCGGGCCGAGCTCATCCACATCGGCCCGGCGGCCCACACCACCGACGACACCGTCGTCTGGCTGCCCGACCAGGGCGTGCTGTTCACCGGCGACATCGTCATGAACGGGGTCACGCCGTTCTGCGTCATGGGGTCCGTCGCGGGCTCCCTGCGGGCGCTGGACCGGCTGCGGGAGCTCGGTGCCACCACGGTCGTACCCGGTCACGGGCCGGTCGGCGGCCCCGAACTGCTCGACGCGAACGCGGAGTACCTGCGCTGGGTCCAGTGCCTGGCGCGGGAGGGCTCCGCGGCCGGCCTGACCCCGCTGGAGCTGGCCCGCGCCACCGGCCCCGGCCCGTACGCCGAACTGCTGGACACCGAGCGCCTGCTGCCCAACCTGCACCGCGGCTACGCCGAGGAGCAGGGCCTGCCGGAGGGCTCGCCGCTGGACATCGGCGCCCTGTTCCAGGAGATGACCGAGTTCCACGGGCGGCCCCTGGAGTGCCACGCCTGAGGGTTCACGGCCCGTCCGGGGCCGCGGTCAGCTGGTTGAAGCGCCGGATCAGGGCCTCCTGCTCCCGGCCCAGTGCCTCGATCCGGTCGCCGAGACGGGCGATCGCACGGCCCAGTTCGTACAGGGACGGCTCGGGTTCCGGCGCGGGGGAGGCGGGCAGGGCCAAGGTGGGCGCGTGGTGCAGGATCGCCTCCATCCGCTCGCGCAGGGCAGGGCCCGGCTCCACGCCGAGTCCGTCCACCAGCCGCCGGCGGGCCCGCTCGTACACGCCCAGAGCCTCCGCCTGCCGGCCGCACCGGTACAGGGCCAGCATCTGGAGGTCGTAGAGCCGCTCGCGCGTCGGGTGGCCGGCCGTCAGCCGCTCCAGCTCCCGGGCGACCTCGGCGTGCCGCCCGCTGCGCAGGTTCGCGTCGTACAGGGTCTCCAGCGTGGTCAGCCGCAGTTCCTCCAGCCGGTCCGCCTCCGCCGTGCACAGCGGCCCCTGCCCGCTGCCTTCCAGTGCCGGGCCGCGCCACAGGGCGAGCGCCCCGCTCAGCAGCTGCGCGGCGTGGACGGGATCGGCGCCGAGCGCCGCCCGGCCCTCGGCGGACAGGCGGTGGAAGCGCTGGGCGTCGGTGGTGGCCCGGCCCGGGTGCAGCAGGTAGCCCATCGACCGGGTGGCGATCCACTCCTGCCCGCCCGCGCCCTGCAACAGCCGGCGCAGCCTGGCCACATGGGCGTGCAGGGCGTTCGCCGCGCCCGCGGGCGGCCGGTCGCCCCACAGCTCGTGGATGAGCCGGTCGGCGGGCAGTACCTGGCCCACCCGGACCACCAGGGCGCCGAGCAGCGCCCGCTGTTTGGCGCCGGAGGGCACGACGTACGCCCCCGAGCGGCGGTCGAGCACCTCGACCGGGCCCAGGACGCGGAAGTCCGCCCCGGTGTCGTCCATGGTGCGTGCCCCCTCCCGGCGAAATGAATTATGTGCCGGTTTTAATCCACTGAGCGGAATCTACCAGCTTGTTTTCGTCCTGCAACCATCTGGGGCGGAGGGCTGCTCGACACCTGCTCAAGAATTCCGGGACACCGCACTGGACACCGCTACCGTGCCGGAGTCGAAGGCTGAAAATCGATGGGAACTCGACGAAATGCGGAGGACACCGTGAAGATTCAGGTTCTGGGTCCGTTGAGTGCCGAGGTCAACGGGGGCTCGATTGTTCCGACGGCTGGCAAGCCGCGCCAGATCTTGGCGCTGCTCGCGCTCTATCCGGGGCGGGTGATGCCCGTACAGACCCTCATGGAGGAGATCTGGGGCACCGACCTCCCGCAGAGCGCGCTCACGACGTTGCAGACCTACATCCTGCAGCTGCGCAGGAGACTGGGCACCGCCATGGGACCGGGCGTCCCGGGCAGCGCCAAGGACGTGCTCGCGACCCGGCACGGCGGCTACCTGCTGCAGATACCGCCGGACGCCGTGGACGTGTACGCGTACGAGACCCTCGTGGTCGGCGGTCAGCACGCGTACGAGGAAGGGGACGACGAGCGCGCGGCCGACCTGCTGCGCAAGGCGCTCGGACTGTGGAACGGCCCGGCGCTGGTCGACGTGCGCGTGGGACCGATCCTGGAGATCGAGGTCATGCGGCTGGAGGAGAGCCGGCTCGTGACCGTCGAGCGGCGCATCGACGCGGACCTGCGCCTCGGCCGCCACGTCGAGGTCATCGCCGAGCTGACCGAGCTGATCGCCCGGCACCCGCAGCACGAGGGCCTGCACTCGCAGGCCATGGTCGCGCTGTACCGGTCCGGCCGCCAGGCCACCGCCCTGGACGTCTACCGCAGGCTGCGCAACCGCCTGATCGACGAACTCGGAGTGGAGCCGTCCCCGCAGCTCCAGCGCCTGCACCAGGCGATGCTGACGGTGGACCCGGCGCTCGACGTGGTGGCGGGCCCGCGCCGCGGATCGACGTTCGACCTCTACGCGGCATAGGGGGCGCTGCGGCCCCACCGCCCGCCCCGAGTCCCCTCCCGGGAGGGGCCGTACACACGGGTTCGAGCCGGTCTCAAGTGAGGTCGGTGAGTGTCGAGACCTACGTGGTGCGGTTCCTGGGAGGTGGCGATGGGCGACGGACGGGCCGTTCGGCTGCACTGTTTCGCACATGCGGGGGCCGGAGTGTCCTCGTTCTACCGGTGGGACAAACTCGCCGGGAGCGGGGTGTCGACCACGCCCTGGCTGCTGCCCGGACGCGACGAGCGGCGCCGTGAGATCCGGCTGACCGGCCGCGACGAGCTCCTGGCCGACCTCAAGCCGCTCTTCGAGCAGATAACCGACGAACCCGGCGTCCCCTACATCCTCTACGGGCACAGCCTCGGCGCGACGGTCGCCCTGACCGTCGCCCACGCCGTCCGGGAGTACGGGCTGGCGATGCCCGCGCTGCTGGCCGTCGGGGCCAGCCCGCCGCCGGACCTCCCGGCCGCCCTCGCGAACTCGGCCGAGCTGCCGGACGCGGAACTGCTGCGCGTCCTGGACCGGTTCGACGCGCTGCCGCCCGGCGTGGAGCCCGGCGACGTGTGGTTCCGGTCGGTCTTCCCCGTGCTCCGCGCCGATCTCCGGCTCGCCCGCAGCCTGCGGGCCGCCGCCACCGCGCCGACCGCGCCCGGTCCGCTGCCCGTACCGGTGCTCGCGGTCATCGGCCGCGATGACCCCCTCGTCGGCGCCGAGGCCGCCGCGGGCTGGCAGCGCTGGACCACCGGCCGGCTCGTCCGCCGGACCGTGCCCGGCGGCCACTTCTTCGTCCGGGGCGGCGAACTGCCCCGGATGCTCGGCCGGGCCGCCCGCATCGTGCTGCGCGGCCACCGCGACCAGACAGGACAGGGGGAAGGGCGATGAGACGAGTCGTCATCACGGGCATCGGGGTCGTGGCCCCGGGCCGCCCGGGCACCAAGGAATTCTGGTCGCTGCTGACCGACGGCCGGACGGCCACCCGCGCCATCACCCTCTTCGACGCCTCCGCGTTCCGCTCCCGGATCGCCGCCGAGGCGGACTTCGACCCGCAGGAGTCCGGGCTGAGCGCCGAGCAGTCCGGGCGCCTGGACCGCGCCGCCCAGTTCGCCGTCGTCAGCGCCCGCGAGGCCCTCGCCGACAGCGGCCTGGCCGGCTCGTACGACGCCGCGCGCACCGGGGTCACCCTCGGCAGCGCGCTGGGCTGCACCACCGGCCTGGACGCCGAGTACGGGGTCGTCAGCGAGCAGGGCACCCGTACGCTCGTCGACCACACCAAGGCCGTACCCCACCTGTACGACTACTTCGTCCCCAGCTCGATGGCGGCCGAGGTGGCCCGTACCGTTGGCGCCCAGGGGCCCGTGGCGCTGGTGTCCACCGGCTGCACCTCCGGTCTCGACGCGATCGGGCACGCCGTCGACCTCGTCCGCGAGGGCAGTGCCGACGTGATGGTCACCGGCGCGGCCGAGGCGCCCATCACGCCGATCACCGCAGCCTGCTTCGACGCGATCCGTGCCACCTCCACCCGCAATGACGAGCCGGAGACCGCCTCGCGGCCCTTCGACCGCACCCGCAACGGGTTCGTCCTCGGGGAGGGCTCGGCCGTGCTCGTCATCGAGGAGTACGAGCACGCCCGCAGCCGCGGCGCCCACGTCTACGCCGAGATCTCCGGATTCGCCTCGCGCAGCAACGCGTACCACATGACCGGACTGCGGCCCGACGGAGTCGAGATGGCCGCGGCCATCACGGCCGCGCTCGGCGAGGCGGGGCTGGGGCCCGAGCACATCGACTACATCAACGCGCACGGCTCCGGCACCAAGCAGAACGACAAGCACGAAACCGAGGCGTTCAAGCGGAGCCTGGGACAACGGGCGTACGAGGTCCCCGTCAGCTCCATCAAGTCGATGATCGGGCACTCGCTCGGCGCGATCGGAGCCCTCGAAGTGGCCGCCTGCGCCCTGGCCATCGAACACGACACCGTCCCCCCGACGGCGAACCTGCACGAGCCCGACCCGGCCTGCGACCTCGACTACACCCCGCTGACCGCCCGCCGGCAGCGCACCGACGCGGTCCTGACCGTCGGCAGCGGCTTCGGCGGGTTCCAGAGCGCGATGATCCTGACCAGCCCGAACCTGAAGGCGGACCGATGACCACCGCAGTCGCCGCCCCTGCCGTCGCCCCTGCCGTCGCTTGCGTACCCGCTGCCGCCCGGCCGCGGACCGCGGCCCCCGTCGTCACCGGCATCGGGGTCGCCGCCCCCAACGGGCTCGGCACCGAGGCCTGGTGGTCCGCCGTCCTGCGCGGCCGCTCGGGCATCCGGCCGGTCAGCCGGTTCGACGCGAGCGGTTACCCGGCGAAGCTCGCCGGGGAGGTGCCCGGATTCGTCGACGCCGACCACGTGTCGAGCCGGCTGCTGCCGCAGACGGACCGCGTCACCCGGCTCTCGCTCGCCGCAGCGAAGGAGGCCCTCGACGACGCCGGGGCCGACCCCGCGCAGCTGCCCGAGCACGCCGCCGGCGTGGTCACCGCCAACTCCTTCGGAGGGTTCGAGTTCGGCCAGCAGGAGCTCCAGGCACTGTGGAGCAAGGGCGGCCAGCACGTCTCGGCGTACCAGTCCTTCGCCTGGTTCTACGCCGTCAACAGCGGCCAGATCTCCATCCGGCACGGCCTGCGCGGCGCCTCCGGAGTGATCGTCTCCGAGCAGGCCGGCGGCCTCGACGCGATGGCCCACGCCCGCCGCCAGATCCGCAAGGGCGCCGAGCTCGTCGTCACCGGCGGCATCGACTCCGCGTTGTGCTCCTGGGGCTGGGCCGCCTACCTGGCCGGCGGCGGGCTCACCGACCGCGAGGACCCGGCCCGCGCCTACCTGCCGTTCGCCGAGGACGCGAGCGGCCACGTCGCGGGCGAGGGCGGCGCGCTCCTCGTCCTGGAGGGCGCCGAAGAGGCGCGCCGGCGCGGAGCCCGCGTCTACGGGACCCTCGCCGGGCATGCCGCCACCTTCGACTCCGACGGGACCTCCCGGCTCGGGGCGGCCGCCGAACTCGCCCTCGCCGACGCGGGCGTACACCCCGACGAGGTCGACGTCGTCTTCGCCGACGCCGCGGGCGAACGCGGCGCCGACCGCGCCGAAGCCGAGGCGATCACCGCACTGTTCGGCCCGCGCGGGGTGCCCGTCACCGCACCGAAGTCGATGACCGGGCGGCTCGCCGCAGGTGGCGCGGCCCTCGACGTGGCAGCCGCCCTGCTCACCCTGCGCGACCAGCTGATCCCGCCGACCACCGGGACCGAGCTCCCGGCCGACGACTGCCCGCTGGACCTGGTCACCGGAGCGCCCAGCCCCGCCCTGGGGCTGCCGCTGCGGACCGCGCTCGTGCTCGCCCGCGGCCGTGGCGGCTTCAACTCGGCCGTCGTCGTCCGTGCCGCGGACGCCTGACCTCACCCACGCCCCCACACCCCCCCCACGCCCACATCACACCCCACCAGAACAGAGGGAGACCATGGACCGGCTGGAACTCGACGACCTGAAGCGCATCCTGCGCGAGTGCGCGGGCGAGGAGGAGGGCATCGACCTCGACGGCGACGTCCTGGACATGAACTGGTTCGAGCTGGGCTACGACTCGCTCGCCGTCCTCCAGACCACCGGGTACGTCGAGCGCGAATACGACGTCCTCCTCGACGAGGAGGCCCTCGACGACGCCGACACCCCCCGCCGCTACCTCGCCATGGTCAACGAGGTGCTGGCAGCACGGGCCGCGGTCTGAGCCCGGTGCGCGAACAGGCAGCCACCGCCGGCGCCTCCACCACCGCCACCGCCGGCGACGCCATCGACACCGACGTCTGCGTCATTGGCGCCGGACCCGCCGGGCTGGCGCTGACGCTCATGCTGCTGCGCTCCGGCGTCCGGGTGACCCTGGTCGAACGCTCCACCGCGTTCCACCGCGATTTCCACGGCGAGATCCTCCAGCCCGGCGGCCAGCGGATCCTCGACGAACTCGGCGTCCTCGCCGGAGCTGCGGCCCACGGCGCGGCGTGCCTGGGCGGTTTCCAGGTACTGGAGCGGGAGCGGGTGCTGCTCGACATCGACTACGGGCGGCTGCCCGCCCCGTACGACCACCTGCTCGCCCTCCCGCAGCCGCACCTGCTCCGGGAACTCCTCGCCGCCTGCCGGCGGCTGCCCGGCTTCACCCTGCTCGAAGGCCACCGGATCGCCGCGCTCCGCCAGCGGCGGCCGGACGGCCCCTGCACGGGCGCCGTGGTGAACGGCCCCGACCGGGTGCCCGTCACCGTCCGCGCGCAGGTGGTCGTCGGCGCCGACGGCCGGTTCTCCAAGACCCGCGCGCTCGCCGGCATCGACGCGGGGCGCGTCGAGTCCTTCGCCCACGACGTGGTGTGGTTCGCGCTGCACGCGCCAGGCCGGGCCACCGGGCGGGTACGGGTGCACCGCACGGCCGGCAGCGCCCTGCTCGTCCACGACACCCACCCCGACCGGCTGCGGATCGGCTGGACCCTGCCGCACGGCGGCTGGCGCGGCGCCGTCCGGCGCGGCATCGAGGACATCCGACGGGAACTGGCCGAGGCACTGCCCCCGTTCGCGGACCTCGTCCACGAACAGATCACCGCCATGGCCGACCTGACCCTGCTCGACGTGTTCGCCTCGCACGCCGCGCAATGGGTGCGCGACGGGCTCGTCCTGCTCGGCGACAGCGCCCACACCCACGGGCCCATCGGCGCCCAGGGCATCAACCTGGCCCTCCAGGACGCCGCCGCGCTGCACCCCGTACTCGTCTCCGCGCTGTCCGACGGGGAGCCGACGGCCCGGCGACTCGCGGCCTACCGGGACCGGCGCGCCCCGGCGGCGGCCGCCGTGCACCGCATGCAGGTCATGCAGGCCCGCACGATGTTCGGCGGCGGCGGGCCCGCTGCCGACTTCCTGCGGGCGCGGGCGGCGGCGCTCGTCACCCGCACCCCGATCGGCGCGAAGATCACCCGGAAGGTCGCGCACGGTCACGACCCGGCCGGGGTGCGCACCGACCTGTTCACGCCGCTGCCCGCGCACCGCGCCGCGTAGCCACCGCGCCGCGTAGCCCCGCGGGCCCGCGTAGCCCCGGGTCCGCGGGGCTGCGCGGGCGGTCAGGCCAGGTCGTCGCGCGTCACCAGGCGGTGGGCGACCTGCCAGCCGCCGGGCGCGGGCACCAGTACGTCCTCCATCACGCAGACCCGGTGCACCTTCGACCCACCGCCCCGCGGGGTCAGGTACACCAGTGCGTAGCTGCGGGTGTGCACCGAGCCGTCGGGCTGCGGCCGCGCGTCCAGCATGCCGAGCCAGTGCCGCAGCTGCTCGCCGGTGCCGGCCTGCACCTCCGCGTTGCGCCGGACGTTCGCGGCGAGGGCCGCGCGCCCGATCACCGGCGCCGGCAGCGTCGGCACGTCGAAGACCGCGTCCGGTGTGAACGTACGCGCCCACGGCTCGGCCTCGAAGGAGTCGAACAGCTGCATCTGCCGGGAGTAGAACTGCTGGACCTCGGCGTACAGCAGCCCGAACTCCCGTTCCCGGGGCGGGCGGGGGGACGCCTCGGCGGCGATCGTCGCGGTTGTCGCGGTCATCGCGGGACTCCGTTCCATCGGTTCCCCACAGCATCTGCGGCGCGGATCGAGCGCCCTTCGAAGACTCCTCAAGCGCCGCTGCCCAGGGTGGAGGCTCCGCCGCAGCCGCGGCTGCCCCTTCGGGAGCCAGGAGGAGAGCACCATGCCGAGATTCGTGTACCCGGAACTTCCGCTCGACGGCCTGCTGCGTCGGGCGGCGGTCCGCGACCCGGCCGGGCGGGCGATCCGGACCGCGACGGGCGGCGGTGTCACGACGACGGTGACCTTCGCGGAACTCGACGCCCGGGCCGACCGCTTCGCCTCCTACCTGGAGCACACCCTCGGCCGGCGCGGAGCGCGGATCGGCGTCGCCAACGTCCTCGACCCCGTCTTCGCCGCCGCCTACTACGGGACCGTGCGCAGCGGGAACACGGTGGTGCTGGTCAACCCGTTGATCAAAGAGGCGGGCCTGGTGCACGTCCTGCGCACCGCCGAGGTCGAAGTGGCGTTCGTACCGACCGCCACCGCCGAGCTGCTGGTCAAACTGGGCGACGGGCTGCCGCACCTGCGGTCCGTGGTCGTCACCGACGCGCCCGACGGCATGGTCCCCGGCGACGCCGTCCCGCTGGAGGCCGCCCTGGAGTCGGCGCCGGAGCGGACGGACCTGCCCGGGGCCGTCGACCTCGACGGCGACGCGTGCATCCAGTTCACCACCGGCACCACCGGCCGTCCCAAGGGCGTCCGGCTCACCCACCGCAACCTGGTGGCGAACGCGGCCCAGACCGCCGCCGCGCACGACCTCGGCAGCGACTCGGTCACCCTCAACCACCTGCCGCTCTACCACGTCATGCACCTCAACTCGGGCGTGTACGCAGGTGCCTGCCAGGTGCTGTGCACCGACCCCGACCCGATCGCCTCGCTCGCCGCCGCCGCGCAGGTGGGGGCCACCCACTACTACGGGTTGCCCGCCCGTCTGCACCGGCTGGCCCAGGACGAGCGGCTCACCCACGACTTCCCGGCCGGGGCCCGCCTCACCGCCGTGCTCTCCGGCGGCACCGCCCTGTCCCCGACCGCCGCCCGCACCCTGCGCGCACGCCTGGGCGTGCCCGTCATCCAGGGCTACGGGCTGGCCGAGCTCTCCCCGCTGTCCCACTGCCAGGACCCGCACCGTCCCAAGAGCGGCTCGGTGGGCGCCGCCGTACCCGGCACCGAATGCCGCATCGTCGCCGTGGACACCAGCACGCCGCTCGACGTGTACGCCACCGGCGAGGTCCAGGTCCGCGGGCCGCAGGTGATGGCCGGATACCTCGACGAGACCGTGACCCGGCCCGTCGACGCGGACGGCTGGTTCGCCACCGGGGACATCGGATACCTGGGCGAGGACGGCGTGCTGTTCCTCGTGGACCGGCTCGACGACGTCTTCAAGTACGACAACGAGCTCGTCTCGCCCAGCGCCGTCGAAGACGTCATCGGCGCCGACCCGCGCGTCGCCGAGTGCATCGTGGCGGGCTGGCCCGACCCGGTCCACGGCGCGCTCGTGTGGACCGGCATCGTCCTGCGCGACCCCACCGCCCCCGGCCTGCTCGACGTCCTCGACTCCATCGTGGAGCGCGCCAACGCCCGCCTGAACGACTTCGAGCAGATCCGCCGCGTCGAGGTGCTCGATGCCGTGCCGCGCAACCACGTCGGCAAGCCCGAGCGGCGCACGCTGCGCCAGAGCCTGCGCGGCCGCGCCGCCGCGGAGGCCGCGGCCGTCTGACCCCGGCCCCGGACCCCGACTTCCCCCTTCGCATCCGTACGACCAGAGGAGCAGTCACGTGGCGAGCAGTACCGGCACACCGTCCGGGGCCGGGTCCGCCCGGGTCCTCGTGGTGGGGGCGGGCCCCGTCGGCCTGACCGCCGCCCATGAACTGGCCCGGCGGGGGCTGCGCGTACGCCTCGTCGACGGGGCCCCCGGGCCGGCCCGCGAGAGCCGTGCCGTGGCCGTCCACCCGCGCACCCTGGAGACCTTCGACCAGATGGGCGTCGTGGACGGGGTGCTCGCCCGCGGCCGCAAGAACCGGGCCTTCACGATGTACGCGCGCGGCAGCCGCCTGGTCCGCCTCGACGCGGACTACGCGGCGATGCCCACCCGTTTCCCGTACAGCCTGATCATCGGGCAGGCCGAGACGGAGCACGTGCTCCGCGAGGCCGTCGCCCGCCTCGGCGTCAGCGTCGAATGGGGGGTGCGGCTGGCTTCGTTCGAGCAGGACCACGACCGCGTACGGACCCGCCTGGAGCACCCCGACGGCACCACCGAGGAGTACGAGGTGCCCTGGCTGGTGGGCTGCGACGGCGGCCACAGCACCGTGCGCAAACAGCTGGGGCTGCCGCTGCTCGGAGAGTCCAGCGAGACCTGGGCACTCGCCGACGCGCCCGTCTCCACCGACCTGCCGCCCGACACCATCTACTGGGTCCACACGGGCAGCCAGGCCCTGATGATGGTCCCGTACCAGCGCGAGGGGTACTGGCGGCTGCTGGACACCGCCCCCGGAGCGCAGCCGGGGGACGCGGCGCGGCGCTTCTCGGAGAAGCTCGGCGCCGGGCTCGGGCGGCCGGTGCGGGTCGGTGAACCCGAGTGGACCTCCGTGTTCACGTTCCAGCAGCGGATGGTGCCGCGCATGCACGACGGCCGCTGCTTCGTTGCGGGCGACGCGGCCCACGTGCACAGCCCCGCCTCGGGGCAGGGCATGAACACCGGCATCCAGGAGGCGTACAACCTGGCCTGGAAGCTCGCCATGGCCGCCCGGGGGCAGGCGGGCCGGGAGCTGCTGGCCACGTACGGGCAGGAGCGGGTCCCGATCGGCAAGGCCCTGATCGGATCGACCCGGAAGGCCACCTTCCTGGTCCAGTTCAAGAATGCGCTGGCCGGATTCGCCCTGCCGGTCGTCTTCACCTTCGTCCGCACCATCGGGCCGCTGCGCAGGGCCATCCAGCGCAAGGTCCTCGGCGGGATGTCCGGACTGCTCCTGTCGTACGGCGACAGCCCGCTGAGCACCGCCGACCCGCTGATGGGGCTGCCCGCAGGCGTCCGGGCCGCGGCGGCGGCCGACCGGCGCGGCGACCCGGGCTCCGAGGCGCTGCGCGCCGAACTGCGCGACACCCGCTGGTCCCTGGTGTGGGAGGCGGGCGGGCCGGGCGAGGTCGGCGTGGCGACGGCGGCGGCCGCGGCCCGCGCACACGGCGCCTGGTTGTCGGTACGGGCGGTGGTCGACGGGCCGGGCGACGGGCGGCCGGGCGACGGTCTCGGCGACGGCCCCGGTGACGGTCTCGGCGACGGCCTCGGCGACGGCCTCGGCGACGGCCTCGGCGACGGCCCCGGTGACGGCCTCGGCGAGGTCGCCGCAGACCTCGGCGGGCCACGGGCGCTGGGCGATCCGCAGGGGGTGCTGCGGCGTGCGCTGGGGCTGCGACCGGGCGGCTGGCTGCTGATCCGGCCCGACGGCTACGTCGCCGCGGGCGGCGCGTCCTTGACCCGGCGCGCCCTCGCGCGGGCCCTGGCACCCCTGGGTCCGCAGGCCGCCCTGCCGGACGGGGCGCCGGACGGGGCGCCGGACGGGGCGCCGGACGGGGCGCCGGACGGGGATCCCGCGGATCCCGGCGCGGCAGGAACCGTACCCGTCCTCAATCCGGCTTCCACCGCACCTCCAGGGCTCCGCGACACGGTCGAAGTCCCACCACGGGTTTTGGAGGCAACACGATGACCACCACGTCCACGACGACAACACGGTCAGCGCCGTCGGCGGCGCCGGACAAGCCGGTCGCCCTCGTCACGGGCGGTACGAGCGGCATCGGCCTGGCGGTCGTACGGGACCTGGCCCGCCGCGGACACCGGGTGTTCCTGTGCGCGCGGACGCCGCAGAACGTCAAGGAGACCGTCGAGGAGCTGCGCGCCGAGGGCCTGGACGTCGCGGGCACCGCCGCCGACGTCCGCTCCCGCGAAGCGGTCACGGAGCTGGTGGCCGCCGCCGTCGCGGAGTGGGGCGCCCCGGTCTCCGTCCTCGTCAACAACGCCGGGCGCAGCGGCGGCGGTCCGACCGCCGACATCACCGACGAGCTCTGGTACGACGTCATCGACACCAACCTGAACAGCGTCTTCCTGCTGACCCGGGAAGTGCTCAAGCACGGCGGCCTCGGCGGGGCCCCGTACGGCCGGATCATCAACATCGCCTCCACGGCCGGCAAGCAGGGCGTTCTGCTGGGCGCCCCCTACTCGGCGTCCAAGCACGCCGTCGTCGGCTTCACCAAGGCCCTCGGCAAGGAGCTGGCCCCGGCCGGGATCACCGTCAACGCCGTGTGCCCCGGCTACGTCGAGACGCCGATGGCGCAGCGCGTACGGGCCGGCTACGCGGCCGCCTGGGACACCACGACCGAGGACGTGCAGGAGCAGTTCGAGGCGAAGATCCCGCTGGGCCGGTACGCGATCCCGGAGGAGGTGGCGGCCATGGTCGGCTACCTGACCACCGACCTCGCCGCGTCCGTCACCGCGCAGGCGCTGAACGTCTGCGGCGGACTGGGGAACTTCTGATGGCAGCCGAGCAGGTGCACCGTACCGTGCACGAGACCGAGGTGGCCGCCCCCGCGGGCGTGGTCTACGGACTGATCGCGGACCCCGTGCAATGGCCGCTGTACTTCCCGCCCAACGTGTACGTGGAGCGGCTGGAGTTCGACGGCGTCCACGAACGGCTGCGGATGTGGGCGACGGCGAACGGGCGGGTCAAGTCCTGGACCTCGCGCCGCGTCCTCGACGCCGCCGCGCGGCGCATCGAGTTCCGGCAGGAGGTCCCCGCGGCCCCGCTGTCGGCGATGACCGGCACCTGGATCGTCGAGCCGTTGGGCGCCGAACGCTCCCGGCTGGTCCTGCTGCACGACTTCTCCGTCGGCGGCGACCGGGCCGAGGACGTCGAATGGGTCGAGCGCGCCACCGACACCAACAGCCGTGCGGAGCTGGCGAACCTGGCCACGCTCGGCGAGCGCTGGGGCCGGCTCGACGACCTCGTGATGTCCTTCGAGGACACCGTCCGCGTCGACGCCCCGCCGGAGCTGGTCTACGCCTTCCTGGAACGGGCCGAGCAGTGGCCGCAGCTGCTGCCGCACGTGTCACGGTTGGAGCTCACCGAACCCGACGAGCTGCCCGGCGTCCAGGTGATGGCCATGGACACCCTCACCGCCGACGGGTCCGCGCACACCACCGAATCGGTGCGGGTGTGCTTCCCTGTGGCCGGCCGCATCGTCTACAAGCAGACCCGCACGCCCGCCCTGATGTCCGCCCACACCGGGGTGTGGACCGTCACCGGCGGCGCGTACGGCTCGACCGTCACCTCGCAGCACGGGGTCGTGCTCCGCGAGGAGGCGGTGCAGCAGGTGCTGGGGGCTTCGGCCGACCTGGCGGCGGCCCGCCGGTACGTGCGCGAGGCGCTGGGCCGCAACAGCACGGCGACGATGACGTACGCGAAGCAGTACGCGGAGTCCGCGCTCGCGCGCTGAGGCCCCGGCCGGGCACTGAGCGGCCCACGGGCGCGGCCCGACCCGCTCAGGGCCTGGCTCCAGGCCGCTTCGAGCGGAGTTCCGGCCGGCACGGACAGACTCTGGATCACTTGTGAGGGAAGGGTGTGGCGATGTCGGTCCAGCAGGTGCACCGCACGTCCTATTCCGTGGACGTGAACGCGCCCCCGGGCGTGGTCTACGGGCTGATCGCGGACACGACCCAGTGGCCGCTGTTCTTCCCGTCGAGCGTCCACGTCGAACGGCTCGACTTCGACGGCTCCCGGGACCGGTTCCACATCTGGGTGACCGCGAACGGGACCGTCAAGTCCTGGCTCTCCCGCCGGACCCTGGACGCGCCCGGGCTGCGCATCGACTTCCGCCAGGAGGTTCCCGCCGCCCCCGTCGTCTCGATGGGCGGCAGCTGGATCGTGGAGCCGCGCGGCACCGGCCGCTCGCGGCTGGTCCTGCTGCACGACTTCGCGGTCGCCGGCGACCGGCCCGCCGACGTCGACTGGACCAAGGAGGCCACCGACACCAACAGCCGCGCCCAACTGGCCACCTTGAAGGAGGCCGCGGAGCGCTGGAGCCGGCTCGACGACCTGCTGCTGTCCTTCGAGGACTCCGTCCGGATCAACGGCCCCGCCGAACTCGTCTACCAGTTCCTCTACGGGGCCGCCGACTGGCCGGAGCGCATCCCGCACGTCTCGCGCGCCGCCGTCACCGAGGACGAGCCCGGCGTCCAGCTGCTGAGCATGGACACCATGACCGCCGACGGGTCCGCACACACCACCGAATCGGTGCGGGTGTGCTTCCCGGCGGCCGGCCGCATCGTCTACAAGCAGACCTCGACCCCGGCCCTGATGGCCGCGCACACCGGCGAGTGGTCGCTGATCCCCGACGAGAGCGGCGTCACCGCCGTCTCCCAGCACAGCGTGCTGCTGCGGGAGGAGGCGATCGAGCAGGTGCTCGGCCCCGGCGCCGACCTGACGGCGGCCCGCCGGTACGTGCGCGAGGCCCTCGGCCGCAACAGCACCGCGACCCTCGGCCTCGCCAAACAGCACGCGGAGACCGCCGTCCGCACCCTGTGACCTGGTAGCGCACCCCTCGGGGCCCCGTCCCCGCGGCCCGGGCTCCGCCGGGACTCCGGCGGTGTGTCAGGCGCGCGTCAGCGAAACGTGGGAACCCCGCGCATACTCGACCCCTTTGAAGTGCGAGGCCGAGACGAGGGGGAAAGGATGAGCGTCGGCTCCGAACGGACCGGCCCACCCGCACACCCCGGGCCCGGACGCCCCGAACGCGTACACCCCGGGCCCGGGCTGCCCGCCGGGGCCCGGCAGCGCGAGGTCCTCCTCGACGCCATGGCCGCCCGGCCCGGCTCCGGACTGCACGTCGGGCAGCTGCACTGGCGCTGGTACGGGCCGCTGGACACCCGGCGGTTCCAGGCCGCATGGCAGAGCGTGTACGACCGGGAGGCCGTGCTGCGCGCCGCGTTCGCCCCGTACGGAACCCGCGGCGGACCCCGCGTCGTCGTCCACCCGCAGGTCGTCCCGCAGCTGGTGCGCCACCCGCAGGGCTCTGCCGACTGGCAGGCCCTGCTGCTGAGCGAGCGGCAGCGCGACTTCGACCCCACGCGGCCCGGACCGCTGCGGATCGCACTGCTGGACGAACAGGGCGGTCCGGGCGGCGGCAGCGGTTGCGCCGGTCCGACCCGCGTCATCCTGACGTACCACCAGGCCCTGCTCGACGGCCGCAGCGTACGCCTGTTGCTGCGCGCCTTCGCCCGTGCCTACCTCGCCGAAGGCGCCGCCACGGGCGGGGAGCGCCGCCCCGACCTGCGGGACCACCTGCGCTGGCTGGCCGGCCAGGACCGCGCCCCGGCCCGCGCGTTCTGGTCCGCGGCCGCACCGCCCGCCGGATCGGCCACCCTGCCGCCGCCCGCGGGCGCGGGGCAGCCCCGCGACCGGAGCGGGCACCTGCGCACCACCGTCCGGCTCGACCCGTACGAGGCTTCCCGGCTGCGGGACTGGGCCGCCGGGCAGGGCGTCACCGAGAGCACCGCCCTCCAGGCGGCCTGGGCCCTCCAGTTGCGCCGGGCCGTGCCCGGCGGCGGCCCGGTCCCCGTGGCGTTCGCCACGGCCGTGTCCGGCCGCGGCATCCCCCTCGACGGCGCCTCCCGGCTGCCCGGCCCGCTGCGCAACCCGCTGCCGATGTCCGTCGACGTCGACCCCGGCGAGCCGCTCGCCCGGCTGCTGGCCGACCTCGCGGACCGCGCGTTCGACCTCGCCGCGTACGAGTGGGTCTCCATGGGGCAGGTGCACGCCTGGAGCGGCCGGGAACCGGACGATCCGCTCACCGAGACGCTGCTGGCCTTCGACGCGCCGGCGGCGACGGGCACCGACCCGCTGGACGAGGAGTTCGCCGCCCAGGGGATACGGGTGACCCCGCCGGAGACCGTGGGCGCGCACGGCGGCTTCGCCCTGTCGGTGACCGCGCACCACGACCGCGGGGGCGGCCTGGTGCTGACCGGGGTGCACGACCGGGCGCGGATCGCGGACGCGGCCGACGCCGTCCACCGGACCGCTCAGCTGTTGCGGGAGTTCCCCGCCCGCGCACGGGAGTCGACGACCGTCGGCGAGGCCCTGAGGCTGCTCGGCCCGTGGCCGCAGCCGCCCGCGCCGAGGCCCGCGGGAGGCGCACGCCTGCTCCTCCTGCGACGGGCCGCCCGCCCCGGGGCCGGCACCGTGGTCCTGATCCCGCCCCCGGGCGCGCCCGCCGGGCGTCAGACCGCCCCGGCCGCGACCGATCCGGGGGCCCGGCAATTGGTCGCCCTCGACGTCCATGCGGACGCCGGCGCTTGCCTGGCCGCGCTGCGCCCGGTCCTGGCGAAGGGCGAACCCCTGACCCTGGCCTGCCCCCAGGCCGCCGCGCCGCTGGCCCGGGAGCTCGCCCACCGCATCACGGCGCACGCCTGGCCCACCCCGGCGATCACCATCACCCCGGACGACGACCCGGCGGCCTGAGCCGGGCCGGATCGGCCCCGGTCAGCCGGTCAGCCGGTCAGGGGGCGGGCTCCGTGTGCAGGAGGCCCGCGTCGCGCATTTCCTCGATCCAGATGTCGAGGTCCGCGCGGGCGTTTTCGGGTCCGGTGCCCCACAGGCGGGCGAGCAGGTCCGCCGCCGCCGCGCTGTCGCCGTCGTGCTGGCGCAGGGCGATCCACATGGCGGTGCCCACCGGGCCGCAGCGGTAGCTCGCCGGTCCGGTGGACGACGCGGCCAGCAGCTCCAGGCGGCCGTCGGCGTCCACGGAAGTGACACGCACCCCCGGCATCGGTCGGATCCGCACGGGCACCTCCAGGGCCGGCTCGATGCCGGTCTCCGTACCGGTCGAGGAACCCTCAAGCTATTACGGAAGCCGGGCAGGATCCATGGATCCGGCCGCAATCTGGGGTTCCCCCCACCACACCCCCTGTGGGCCGACATTCAGGAGTTAGGGGGGTTTAGGGGACCGCCACGCCGGGCTCCGGCCGCTTCCCGTGCACTCTGGAGGGGCGGTCGAGCCGTCTTCCAGGGCTCTTCGAGCCGGGCCGCCGAGCGTGGCACCCGGACCCCAATCCCCCAGAACCCACACGAGGGCGGCAATCCCGCCGTGGCAGACCCGAGGAGCCCCCATGGTGACTTTCGTCAACAAGCTGACCGTCCACGGCGACATCGACCGCTTCCTGGCCGTCAAGGACCGCCTGACCGCGTACATGAGCAGCCAGCCCGGCTACATCGGCCACGAGGCGCTGCGCCACCTCGGCGACGAACGGATCTTCCTCGAACTCGCCGTGTGGCAGGACGCCGAGGCCCACCGCAACGCCGTCCGCAGCGAGCAGTTCCAGGCCCTCGTCAAGGACCTCGGCCCGCTGGCCACCCCCGAGCCCGGTCTGTACGAGACCGTGGAGGCGGCGCCCGGTGTCCGATGACGCGGCCGCCCTCCTCGCCCGCCGGCCCCGCGGGCCGCGCCCACCGTGGCGTTCCGCCCCGCCGCTGACCGTCCTGTTCACCGGTCACACGGGCCGCCGCCTCGCCCTCGGCCGTGAGCTGTACTGCTCGGTTCCCGCCTTCCGGACCGCGTACGACGTCGTACGCGAGGCACTGGACCCCTGGCTGCGGATGCCCCTGGCCGCCGTGGTGTTCGCCCCCGAGGGCGGGGTGGACTCGGGCCTGATCCGCCGGGCCGAGTTCGCCCAGCCGGCGCTGTTCGCCTTCCAGGTGGCCGTGTACCGGTTGTGGCAGAGCTGGGGGCTGCGGGCCGACGCCGTGGCCGGGCAGGGCGCCGGTGAACTCTCCGCCGCGCACGTGGCGGGCGTGCTCAGCCTGCCCGACGCGGCCCGGCTGGTCGCCGCGCTCGGCCGGCTCGTCCCGCCGCGGCCCGCACCCGGTGCCGCCCGGGCCGCCGAGGGCGAGTTCCTGAAGGCGGCCCGCGAGAGCGCCACCGCGCCGCGGTCCGTCCACTTGGTGTGCACGGCGACCGGCCGGGCCATCGGCCCCGGCCCGGACGAACGCCGGCTGCGGCCCGAGCGGCTGCTGCTCCAGGCCCACCAGGTCATCCGTACCGCCGACGCCGTACGCACCCTTGAGGCGGCCGGATTCACCCGCCCCCACCCCTGCGGGCCCGACCCCGAGGACACCCTCCCCGGCTGTGAACTGCGTGCCGCCCGCGCCGTGCTGCTCCACATCGAAGGACGGACCGCAGGCCGCCACCGGTGATCCCGGTGGCCGGTCTCCGGCCGTGCTGCACGAAGCCTCAAGCGGGTGTCGAGCCGATGCCCGCACGCTGAAGATCCGCGCACGAGGACGGACCAGCCCCGCGGACTGCGCACAGCAGGCCGAGAGTCCCGGACGAAGGAGCTGATCTCCGCCATCATGGCCACCACCGAGACCACCACGCGTCCCGAGAGCGGGCCCGCCGGCCCGGCCGCACGCCACGCGGCCGGTCGTGTCGCCGGTCGCGTTGTCGGCCGCGCCGTCACCAGCGTTGCCGGCCGCGCCGCCGAGGAGACCGAGGCGCTGCGCCGGGCCGCGCGCCTCGAAGCCCTGTTGGGCGACCCGTACGATCCCGCGAACCCGCACGGCCTCGGCGCCCTGTTCGCCGCCGACGAGCGCCGCGAGCCGCCCGCGGCCACCGAGCGGCTGCTCGTCGGGGCGGGCCTGGGCGCCGAGTTCGTCCCCGCCGAGTTCGGCGGCCGGCTCACCCGCGCCGATCTGCTCGTCAAGGTGCTGCGTCCCGTCTTCCGCCGCGACCTCGCCCTCGGCTTCGGGTCCGGCATCACCTCGCTGTTCGCGACCTCCGCCGTCTGGGTGGCCGGCAGCACCGCCCAGCGCCGGGCCGCCGCGGACGTCCTGCTCGGCGGCGGGCGCGCCTCGATCGTCCACCACGAGCTCGCCCACGCGAACGCCATCCTGCGCGACGAGTTCACCGCCCTCCCGCGCCCCGGCGGCGGCTTCTCGCTGAGCGGCCGCAAGGACGTCATCATCAACGCCGCCCGGGCGGACGCGTACGTCGTCTACGCCCGCACCGACCGCGCCCGCAGCCCGCTCAGCCACTCCGTCCTCCTGCTCGACCCGGACGAGCTCACCGCGGCCGGCGGCCTCACCCGGCTGCCGCGCGTGCCCACCGCCGGCATGCGCGGATCCCTCTTCTCCGGACTGCGGTTCACCGACTGCGAGGTCCCGGAGGGCGCCCTCGTCGGCCGGGTCGGCGAAGGCGTGGCGCTCGCGCTGCGCACCTACCAGGTCAACCGCTGCGTCATCTCCGCGACCGCCGTCGCCGCCGCCGGCACCGTCCTGCACTCCGCCGTGCGGGCCGCCACCACCGGCCGCAGCCGTCCCGTCGCCCGCCGCTTCCACAAGCCCCTCGCCGGGGTCTTCGCCGACCTGCTGGCCTGCGACAGCATGGCCACCGTCGCGCTGCGCGCCCTGAGCCTGCTGCCGGACCGCACCCATGTGCTCGCGGCGGCGGTCAAGTACGTCGTCCCCGACCTGCTCCGGGAGAGCCTGGAGGAGCTGGCGGCCGTGCTGGGCTCGCGCGGCTACCAGCACGGCACCCCCGAGTACGGCGCGCTGGACAAGCTCTCCCGGGACCTGCCGGTCGCCGGGCTCGGGCACGCCGGGACCGCCGCCTGCCAGGCCGTGATCGTGCCCCAGCTGCGCGCCCTGGCCGAGCGGGCCTGGTTCAAGGAGGAGGAGCCGCCGCCGGAGCTGTTCCGCTCCGCCGCGAGCCTGCCGCAGCTCGACTACCGGCTCCTGGGCATCGCCGACGGCGGCGACTTCCTCGCCGCCTCGCTCGTCGGGTCTGCCGCCCGGCTGGCGGAGGTCCGCGGGGTCGGCGGCCAGCTCGCGGTCCTCGCCGACCTCGCGGAGGCGTTCGTCATCGAACTGCGGGCGTTGCGCGAGCAGTGCCGGGCGATCCCGCAGGGCGCCGCAGCCCTCGCCGACCCGGCCTGGTGCGTACTGAGCGACCGCTACGCGCTGGTGCTCGCGGCGGCGGCGATCCTGGGCACCTGGGAGGGCCAGGACGGCAGCGAGCCGTTCCTCGCCTCACCGGCCTGGGCCGTGCTCGCGCTGACCCGGATCGGCGGCCGGCTGGGCATTCCGGTGCCGGAGCTGCCCGACGACTGCCTCGGGCAGGTGCTGGAGGAGCTCGTACGCCGCTACCGGGCGGGCCGCAGCTGCGACCTCGACGCCACCGAACTGGCCCAGTGAGCCGAGGGGACACGCCGATGAACCGGCACGACCAGTACGACCAGCGTGACCCGTACGAGCGGCGCAACTCACCGTTGCTGAGCGTGCCCGTACACGCCGCCGGGCCCGACGGGCCCTGGGCGGAGGTGGCCGCGGGCATGGCCCGCACCGGCAACGCCTGCGTCCACACGACCTGGGACGAGTGGCCGGCCGAGCCGGCCTCCGGGGCCGCGCTGCGCCGCCTGCTGGGCCGGGACTGGGCGCGCTACCGGGACACGGCCGACGCCACCGCCCGGCACCGCTTCGTCGCCTCCCGGCTGGCGATCCGGTACACGGCCGCCGCCGCGCTGGGCACCGGGCCGGCCGAACTCGACCTTTCCTACAAGCCCGGTGGACGCCCGTACCTGCGCGGCTTCGACCAGATCGACCTGAGCCTGACCCATACCGACGACCTGATCGCCGTGGGCATCAGCCGCAACGGGCGCATCGGCGTCGACACCGAACCCGCCGACCGCAGGCTGGCCTTCGAGCTGTTGCAGGAGCAGGTCTGCACCCCGGCCGAGCGCGCCGAGCTCGCGGCGCTGGGGGAGAGCGGGCGGGCGGCCGGGATGCTGCGGCTGTGGACGCTGAAGGAGGCGTACACGAAGGCGCTCGGGCTGGGCCTGCGGATGGGCTTCTCCGAGTTCGGCTTCGCCACGGCGACCAGCGGCGAGACCGGCCTGCTCGCGCCCGACGGTTCGCCCGCCACGCACGGCGAATGGGCCTTCGGCACCTACCCCGTGGCCGGACGCTACCTGCTCAGCGTGGCCTGCCACGACGCCGGGCTGGACACGTCTCGGGACAGTGCCGTGGCCACCATGCTCGACGAGGGTTTCGTGGCCATGGTGTCGGCGGCGCTGCTGGCCCCGGCCCTGCCGGCCCGCTGAACGCGCGGAAACCGGGCAGGTTCCACACGGAATTTGCCAAGTTCCATGTGGAATTAGACAGTCCGATGCCTGAGGCATGTTGTTTGACCAGCTTTTGCCTTATCTTTGACCCCGGCTTGACTAGCCCGTTCTGGAGGCGCTTCCACGGCATGCAGGGGGAGGGGAGATGGACGACGCCATCACCGTGGTGATCGCCCCGGGCACACCACCCGCACTCGACCTGATCGGGCCCCTCGACGCCCCGCTCATGGCCACCGCCCTCGTCCTGGCGGCGCCCTGCGGGCCCAAACTGCACCGCCACACGGCGACCCACCACACGCTCCACTTCACCTGCCGACCGGGGGACCGGCCCGCCGACCGGCCCGCCCTGGCCGGCCGGCTCGCGGACCTGCTCACCGCCCCCACGGCGCGCGACGGCCGCCCGGCGCGGCCCGGCCCGCTGGCCGCCCTGCCCCAGCAGCCGGCACCCGGCCGGGCCGCTCGCCTCGCCGGACCCGCCGCCGGGCTGCCCGCCTCCGCCCGCCAGCGCGAGGTCCTCCTCGACCTCATGACCGCCCCGCCGGGGCCGCAGCTGCACGTCGGGCAGCTGCACCTGCGCTGGTACGGGCCGCTGGACCGGGGCCGGTTCGACGCGGCCTGGCAGTCCGTCACCGACCGCGAGGCCGTCCTGCGCGCCGCGTTCGCCCCCGGTCCCGGCCGCGGCGGCAGCGGTCCCGTCGTCAGGGTGCACGAGCGCGTCGAAGCCCGGGTGCGGCACGACCCGTACGAGCCCGACCGGCCGGCCGACTGGCCGCAGGTGCTCCGCAGCGAGCGGGAGCAGCCCTTCGAACCGGGGCGGCCCGGCCCGCTGCGCATCCGCCGCGTCGACGGGGAGCCCGGAGCCGACGGCCCCGACGCCCGGATCGCCCTGACGTACCACCAGGCCCTGCTCGACGCACGGAGCGTACGGGCGCTGCTGCGCGCCTTCCTGTGGGCGTACGCGGCCGACGGCCGCCCGGCAGGCGGCGAACGCCGCCCCGGGCTCCCCGACCACCTGCGCTGGCTGGCCGGGCAGGACCCGGGCCCGGCCCGGGAGTTCTGGGCCGGGGCGGTTCCGCCCGCCGGGGCCCGCACACTGCCCGCGACACCGACACCGACACCGACACCGACACCGACACCGACACCGACACCGACACCGACACCGACACCGACACCGACACCGGCTGCGGCTCCGGACCCGGGCCCGGGCCCGGCTCCGGTTGCGGCTTCAGGGGAGGGCGGCGGCGGGTACGGTCACGCCCGGGAACGGCTCAACCCCTCCGAGGCGGCCCGCCTGCGCGGATGGGCGGCCGTGTGCGGAGTCCCGGAGAGCACCGCCCTGCACGCCGCCTGGGCACTGCAACTGCACCGCGCGGCCGCGGCGACCGGCAGCGGCCCCGCACCCGGCCCCGTCGCGTTCGGGGTGACCGTCTCCGGGCGCGGCATCCCGCTCGACGGCGCGGACCGGCTCCCCGGCCCGCTCGGCAACCCGCTCCCGCTGTCCGTGGACGTGGACCCGAAGGCTCCGCTGGCGCGGCTGCTGACCGACCTGCGGGACCGGGCACTGGGCCTGGCCGCGTACGAGTGGGTCTCCGCCGGTCAGATCCGGCAGCAGGCCGGCCGCCCCGCGCAGCCGCCGCTCACCGAAACGCTCCTCACCTTCGTCCGGCCGCCCGCCGCCGTCCGGCCGCCCGGCGGCGCCGAGGACCCGCTGGACGGGGAACTGGCCGCGGCGGACGTGCGCGTGGCCCCGCCGGAGACCGTCGAGGCGCACACCGGGCTGCCGTTCGCCCTGACCGCCCGCCACGACCGTGCGGGCGCCCTCGTACTGACCGCCGACAGCGACCGGGCCCGCCTGACCGACGCCGAAGCCGCCCGGATCCTCGCCCAGACCGCCCTGCTGCTGCGCGGGCTCCCGGAGGCCGACCCCACCCGGGCCACCGTCGCCGACGCACTCGCGCTGCTCGACGGCCTGCCCGTACCGGATGCGGCAGCCGTACCGTACGGGGCCGCGCCCGCCCTGGTCACCCTGCGCCCGGCCGCGCGTCCCGGTGCCGGGACGGTACTGCTCGTACCGCCCCCGGCCGCCCCGCAGGACTGCTACGCGGCGGTGGCGCGCGCCCACCGGGGCCCGCAGGCGCTGGTTACCCTCGACGCCCCGGCCGGCGCCACGGCCTGCCTCGCGGCGCTGCGGCCGCTCCTCGCCGCGGCCGAACCGCTGCTGCTGGGCTGCTTCTCCGGCGGTGGAGCCGTCGCGTACGAGGTGGCCGAGCGGATCGGCGCCCACGGCTGGAGGGCCCCGCTGGTCTCGATCGGCGGCACCACCGACAGCACCCCGACCTCGGCCCGCGACCTCGCCCGGGCCCTGTCCGCAGCCACCCGCCAGGAGTCCTCGTAGGCCGGTCCCACGCGTGGCGGCAGTACACCCGTACGGGTGGCCGGTGCGGGGCTTCCGGAGCGGATCTGCCAGGGTGGGGGGCTGTGTGGACCTTCGCGGTCCTGTGATGCGAGAGGGGAACGTCATGACCGAGGCCGAACTCAGGGCACTGTTCGACGAGATCGACACGGACGGCGACGGGCGGATCAACATCGTCGAACTGGCCGAGGGGTTCAAGGCCGAAGGCGGCCAGGGGCACCTCGCGGAAGAGGTCAAGAAGGCCATGGCGGCCGACGCGAACGGCGACGGCGTCCTCGACTTCGAAGAGTTCAAGACCCTGCTGAAGTAGCGGTACCGCGGACGCCCCCGTCGGTCCTGCACGGGCTGCCGGAGCCGGTCGTCACCTCCCGCCGGGCCCGTGTCGGCGCGCCGCCGCAGGACACGGCCGACTACGGCGCCGGGCGGACGCATTCGATCAGGTAGTCGCCGTTCTCGGGGTCCACGGTCACCCCGTGGGCCTCGCTGTGGAAGCCGGGGAAGGCCCGGTCGAAGGCCTCCAGGGCGCGCAGGTACCGCAGCAGCGGACCGTTCGGGGCGCCGGTGGACTCGCCGGGCATCAGCACGGGGATCCCCGGCGGGGTCACCGTCACCATGGCCGCGGCCACCCGCCCGGCCGCCTCGGCCAGCCGTACGCGCTCGGTGCCGCCCCGGACCAGCAGCTGGTAGCAGTGGCGCGGCGGCGCCACCGGCTCCGGAAGTTCCTGGAAGGCCGCGTCGAGGGCGTCGATCAGCTCGGCGCGGGTGAGGTGTTCGTGCATCTGCCGGCACAGCGCGCCGAGGGTGGTGCGGCCGTAGCGGCGCGGGAACCGCGCGACCAGCTCCGGCAGCACCCGGTCCAGCGGGGCGTCGGCGTCGTGGAGGGCCTTGAAGTCCATGAGGGCGTCCATCAGGGTGCCCCACTTGCCCTTGGTGATGCCCATCGAGAAGAGGATCAGCGCGGTGTAGCTGTCGGTCTTCTCCACGACGATCCCGCGCGCCGCCAGATAGGCGGTGAGGATCCGCGCCGGGATGCCCAGGTCGCCCCGTTCGCCGGTGGCCGTCACCCCGGGGCAGGTCAGGGTGACCTTGACCGGGTCCAGCAGGCAGTAGCCCTCGCCGAGCCCGGCGAAGCCGTGCCAAGCGGCGTCCGGTTCCAGGTGCCAGCACGAGGGCTCGCGGCTCAGTAGCGACGGCGGTGCGTCCGCGAACGCGATGCGCGCGCCAGTGGCCGGATCGGTGACCGAGTCGGGCTGCCACACGCCGAAGAACCACTCCGGCCGGTCCCCGGCGGCGGCGATGCGGCGCCCGGTCCGTACGACGGCCTGACGGAAGCGGATGGCTTCGGTCACGGCCTCGTCGATCAGCCACTGTCCCTGCGGGCCGTCCATCATGGCGGTGGCCACGTCCAGGGAGGCGATCGCCGGATACAGCGGGGAGGTCGTGCCGTGCATCATGAAGGCCTCGTTGAACCGCTCGTGTTCGACGGGGGCCCGGGGCGCCGAGCGGACGTGGACCATCGCGCACTGGGAGAGGGCGGCCAGCAGCTTGTGCGTGGACTGCGTCGCGAAGACCGTGGGCCTGCCCGGCCCCGCAGCGGCGTCCGGGTCCGGGTCGCCCTCCGGGTCCGGGAAGGTGTCCGGTCCGACGGCCATGCCGTAGCGGCCCGCGTACAGCGGATGGAAGCGGGCGTACGCGAACCAGGCCTCGTCGAAGTGCAGCCGCGGCGTGCTCGGCGCCAGCGCCCTCGCCGCCGCGACGGTGTCGTAACACAACCCGTCGTACGTGGAGTTGGTCACCACCGCGTACTGGGCCGCGGGGGACAGCGCCGCGGCCGTGAGCGGGTTCGCGGCGATCCTCGCGGCCACCGCCGCCGGCTCGGTCTCGGCGGGTGGCAGGGGGCCGGCGAGACCGTAGCCGTTGCGGGTCGGTACCAGGTAGACGGGGCGCGCCCCGGAGATCACCAGCCCGTGCAGCACCGACTTGTGGCAGTTGCGGTCCACGAGCGCGATCTCGTCGTCCGTCACGCTGTAGTGGCCGACCATCCGGTCCGCGGTCGAGTCGCCGTGCAGGACGAAATAGGTCCGGTCGGCGCCGAAGACGCGGGCGGCGTTGCGTTCGGCCTCGCCGATCGGACCGCTGTGCTCGAAGAGGGAGCCGAGCTCCCCGACCGAGATCGACAGGTCGGTGCGGAACAGCCGCTCGCCGTAGTAGTCGAAGAACGCCCGTCCGGCGGGGGACTTGAGGAAGGCGACCCCGCCCGAGTGGGCGGGGGTGTGCCAGGAGTACTCGTGGGAGTCCTCGAACCGGCGCAGTGCCTTGAAGAACGGCGGCAGCAGGTCCCGGTGGTAGCCGTGGGACGCCGTCGCGACGCGGCCCGCGATGAAGGACGGAGTGTCCTCCAGCGGCCAGATGTAGCCGACCACCGTTTCCGAGACCCACAGCGGCAACCGCTCCAGGTCCTGGTCGGATTCGTCCGCCATCACCAGGAAGACCGGCAGGTCCTTGAAGCGCCGTCCGATGTGCCGCAGGACCTCCCCGCCGCCGCCCTCCTCGACCGCACCGCCCGCCGTGCGCGGCAGGTCCCAGGCGATCACGGCCGCGGCGAGGCCCGCCTCGGTCTGCAGGGCGGCCCGCGCGTCGCGGGCGCTCGGCGCCCAGCGCAGCTCCAGGCCCTTGTTCTCCAGTTCCTTGCCGATGCGGCGCAGCTGCTCGGCGCTGACGCCGCCGCCCATCGGGTTCTCCCGCAGTGCCAGCAGGACCGTTCCGTTCGTCATCACTCGCGCCCCCGTGCCCAGGAGTACGGCCGCCCGTACCGGGGCACAGTCTCCCGAGCCTCGGGGCGGCGCCGCCGGCTTCGGGCCGGACTTCACCCGTAGGTGGGCGTGGCGGTGCACTGACGTGACCCGGACCCGGACCCGGAACCGGTCCCGAACCCGGACGGCTGCCGGTCCGCTCTTCGCCGCCGGTCCGTCGTCGGTCAGGCGCGGCGGCGGGGGCGGAGGGAGAGGGCCAGCAGGAGGGCCGCTCCTGCGAAGGCCGCGCCCGCCGTGAAGCCCGCGGACATCGTCTCGGAGAAGTCGGAGTGCCCCGAGGACGCCGTCACCATCAAGGCGATGCACAGGGATCCGCCCACCGACTGGAGGGCGTTGAGCACGGACGCCGCCGAGCCCAGTTCGTCGGGGCGCAGGCCCGACGTGGCGAGCACGGTCGGCGGGATCACGCAGAACGCCATGCCCGCGCCCAGCAGGACCAGCGCGGGCAGCACCCCCGTCAGGTACGCGTCGCCGGGCCCGAGGGCCGCCAGCCACAGGTTCTCGACGACCAGCGCGGCCGTGCCGATCGCCATCATCGGCTTCGGGCCGATCGCCCGTTCCACCCGGACGGCCACACCGGCCATGGCGGCCATCGTCACCGGCACCGGCAGCAGGCCGAACGCCGCCTCCAGCGGGGACCAGCCGTGGTGCTGTTGGAAGGACTGGCTCAGGAAGAAGTACGCCCCGATCAGCGCGCCGGGCAGGACCAGCATGCTGGCGAAGGCCAGGGCCCGGTCCTGGTCGCGCAGCAGCCCGAGGCGGACGATCGGCTGGGAGGCGCGCCGCTGCGTGGCGACGAACACGGACAGCAGCACCAGGCCGGCGAGCAGCGGACCGGCGACGAGCGCGTCGGTCCAGGGGTGTTCGGCGGCCTGCGACAGTCCGTACACGAGCGAGGCGGCGCCCAGCGCGGACAGGAGCGCGCCGCGCAGGTCGAAGCGGCCCCGGATGCGCTCGGTCTCCGCGATCACCCGCGGCGCGAGCAGTACGACGGCCAGGCCCATGGGGACGTTGAGCAGCAGCACCCAGCGCCAGGATCCCGCCGAGGTCAGGGCGCCCGCCAGCAGCAGGCCGCCGGCGGTGGAGGCCGCGCCCACGGCGGTGCAGACGGCGATGGCCCGCTTGCGGGCCGGTCCCTCGGCGAACGTGCTCAGCATGAGCACGAACCCGTTGGCCGCGGCGAACGCCGCGCCGGCGCCCTCCACGGTGCGTACGGCGATCAGCAGTCCACCGGTGGGGACCACCGCCCGGACGGCGGCGGCGGCCGTGAACAGCGCCACGCCCGCGACGAAGACCCGGCGCCGCCCCAGGATGTCCCCCGCCCGGCCGCCGAGCAGCAGCAGGCCGCCGAACGCCAGCAGGTAGGCGCCGATCACCCAGGACGCGGCGAGCGCCGACAGCCCCAGGTCGGCGCGGATGCCGGGCAGGGCGATGTTCATGATGGGGTCGTCGAGCTGGATCATCGCGTTGCAGCCCGCGATGACCGCGAGCGCCGGCCCGGGGCGGGCGGGGCGCGCGCCGGACGGTGCGCGTCGGTCAGCCGCCGCCGTGGGGGCCGGCGCATCGGCCCCGGCCGTGGCGGGACGCTCGGATACGGACGCGGACATGCGCTGCCTCCCGTGGTGCACTCGAAAACGGGTCGAAGTGGAGTCCCCACGCTCCCAAGGGCCGCTGGAGAAGTGCTGCAGTGCGCAACGAGGGAGTGGGGACGGGTTGACGGGGCGCGTTGACGAGGCCGGGTTCAGGACGCGGCCGGTGCCTCGGCCGGAGTTGCGGCCGGAGTTGCGGCCGGCTCCTGCGCCGGGGCGTCCTCGCGGCGGTCGGACGTCCGGCGCGCCCAGGCCACGGAGGGGCCGATGGCCGCCGTACCGGCCAGGAAGACGGCGCCCATCGCCAGCCAGCCCAGCGAGTCGTCGACGGACACCAGGAACGACACCACGGCCGGGCCCAGCGTGGCCTGGACGACCACGTGCAGGTGGAAGGCGCCCAGGTACTCGCCCCGGTTCGCGTCGGGGGCCAGGCCGAAGCCCAGTCCGAACCCGCTCGCGGACTGCCACAGTTCGGCCGCGGTGAACATCAGGACGGCCACGATCGCCGCGACCCCCGTGAGCCAGGACCCGGTCCAGCCGGCCACCGCGAGCGCCGCACAGGCCGCGACGCTGACCAGCCCGGCCTTGCGGGCCGCGGCGACGGCGCCGTCCAACGTGTCCGCGCCCTTGGCGGCGGCGACCTGGCACAGCACCACCAGCACCGTGTTCACCGCGAGGATCAACGGCACCACTCCACGCGGCAGATCGGTGGTGCGCACGATCCACAACGGAATGCCCACCAGCAGGACCGCACTGTGCAGCGCCAGCAGGCTGGACGCGCCGATGACGCTCAGGAACGGTCGGTCCCGCAGCACCTTGAAGTGTCCGCCGCCGCCCGCGTTCGGCCGGGCCTGCGACGCGGGCAGCCGCAGTACCAGCGCCGCGGCCGCCAGGAACGTCAGGCCGTTGCCGAGCGGCAGCAGCTCCAGCCAGCCGCCGCCCAGCCCGATCAGGGCGGCCGAGGCCAGGGCGCCGCCGGAGAAGCCGACGTTGAACAGGGACCGCAGCGCCGCCCGCGCGGTGACCCGGTCGGACTCCGGCACCAGGTCCATGATCAGCGCGCCGAAGGCGGGCCCGCAGCCGAACTCCAGGGCCCCGATGGCGATCACCACCGGGAAGAACGTCCAGGCCGACCCCACCAGCGGGTACAGCACGTACAGCCCGGCCAGCAGCGTGAGCAGCACGGCCAGCATCTGCCGGGCCCCGAACCGGTCGGCGACCCGGCCCAGCAGGATGCTGGAGACGAACCCGCTGAAGCCGGCGAGGGACAGGCCGAGGCCCACCGTCGTGACGGGCAGGCCCGCCACGACGACGAAGTACACCGCCGAGCCCGCCATGAACAGGCCGCTGCCCAGGCTGTCGACGAAGTGCAGTGCGCCCAGGGTCCGCGCAGGGCCCCGCAAGGAGGCGAAATTGCCCTGGAGGAAGGATTTCAGCACGGCAGGTCCGATCGTCGCATGCGGTCAGGAGAGGGGGAGGGGGCGCACCGGCGGCAGGCCGTCGGCCGGGCCGGGGGCCACCAGCACGCCGGTGAGGCCGGGTTCCAGCAGGTACGTGCGGGCCGCGCGCGCCACGTCCGCGGCGGACAGCGCGCGCACCCGGTCCTCGTACCCGCCGAGCCACTGCGGGGACAGGCCGCTCACCAGCGTCCCGGCGAACACCGAGGCCAGCCCCGAACGGGACGAGCAGGCCATGGCCATCGAGCCCACCGTGAAGTTCTGCGCACCGAGCAGCTCGCCGGTGGAGAAGGCCCCGGCCGCCAGCCGCTCCAGCTCCTCGTCGATCAGTACGAGGGCCCGCGCGGCGCCGTCGGGCCGCACGTCGGCCTCCAGGGTGAACGCGGCCGAGCCGCCCAACGGGTCGAGGACCGCGCGCGGGGCGTACGAGAGCCCCTCGCGCTCGCGCAGCACCGCGGTGAGTCGGCTGCCGAAGTAGCCGCCGAGCATCAGCACGGCCACCTGGAGCGCCGGATAGTCCGGGTGGACCCGGCCCGGCACGTGGCCGCCCAGCCGGATCAGCGTCTGCGGCACACCGGGGGAGACCAGCGTGGCCGTGCCGCCCGCCGGGCGGCGCGGCGGCGCGGCGGCGGTCCGCGGGGCGAGCCGCGGCGGGGCGGGCAGCAGGGCCCGTGCCGCGTCGAGGAGTGCGCCGGCCGGTCCGCGTCCGACGACCACGGCCCGCCGGGCCGCGACGGGGGCGCCGGCCAGGAAGGCCCGGAGGGCTTCGCCCGTCACGCCGGGCAGGCGGGCGGCGGTGGCCGTGTGCCCGTACGCGTGGCCGCCGTACACGGCGGCGAGGAAGCCCGCGCGGGCGACCACCGTGGGATGGCGTTCGGCGGCGGACAGCCGGGCGGCCACTGCGGCCCGGGCCCGGTCGACCCGTTCGGCGCCGAACGGGCCGACCGCGCCCGGGTCTGCGGGGCCCGGGCCCTCGGGGCCCAGGCAGGCGCCGATCCGTGCGCACACCTCCGCGAGATCGCCGGTGAAGGAGCGGGCCGAGACCACGATCCGGTCCGGGCGCGCCTCCGCCCGTACGACGGCCAGCGCGCCGGCCGCCTCCTCCAGGGCCTCGCGCAGCGCCTCGGCGGCCACGTCCACCTCGGTGGCGTGTGCGGCCGCGGGGCCCGGAACCAGCGGCAGCAGCAGCCGGGCCTCGGCGAGGTCCCCGGTGCCGGCGCGGTCGACGGCGACGAGGGTGCCGCGGTCCAGCTCGTGCTGCCGGTGGGCGGGCGCGGTGAAGTGCGGTACAGGGATGGTGGTGGCCGTCATGCCGGGGCTCCCGCGGTCGTGGGCTTCGGTTCCGGTACGGGCTCTGCGGCCACGGGGAGGCTGGTGATGCGGGCTGCCGGAGCCGTCGCGTACACCCCGGCGAGGCGGGCCACGTCGGTCGCCGACACGGCGTCGACCGCGGCGGGCAGTCCGGCGAGATGGCCCGGGTCGCCGTGCACGGCCGCGCCGACGACCAGCCAGGACGCCTGGCCGGCCACCGAGTCCAGTTCGGCGTGCAGGTGCATCGCCAGCCGGCGGCGCAGCGTCGCCAGCGGGCCCTCCACCGGCAGGGAGCCGTCGGCGATCCGCGCGAACACCGACCGCAGGCAGTCCTCGGCCGCATCGGGGGAGGTGTCCACCGGATGCGGGAACTCCACCGCGAACAGCGAGGCGCGGGCCACGTCGAACGGGTTGCCCGTCCGGTTGACCCGGGCCCGGAACGCCCCCCAGGGGTGTTCCCCCGCGCCGTGCCGGGCGCAGTCGCCCCCGACGGTCTCCAGCAGCTCGCTCAGCAGTACGGTCGCCAAGTGGTCCGCGGGCGCCGCCTGCGGGTCCGGCACCCGCCAGCCCAGCACCGTACGGCCCGCGGGCGCGACCTTCTCCGCGCGCCGCCCGTACCGGCCGCCGGTCAGCGGGGACTCGACGGCCGGCTCGCGCTGCCAGGTGGGCCGCGCCGGCACCGGGCCGAGCAGCCGCTCCACCAGCTCCCGCGCCCGGTCGGGGTCGAAGTCGCCGACGACCGCGAGGTGGATGTTGCCGGGTGCGTAGGAGCGCTCGAAGAAGGTGCGCAGCTCCGCGGCGCCCAGCGACTCCAGTGCCCCGATGTCGCCGTAGCCGTTGTGCCGGTTCTCCCAGGTGTCGTGCAGGAGCTCGGGGAGGTCGAACAGGACCAGGCCGCCGTGCGGGCGCTGGAGCACGTTGCGCCGGATCTCCGCCTGGACGACGGCGATCTGGCCGCGGACGTGCTCCGGGCTCAGGTCCGGTCCGGTCAACCGGTCCCGCTCGATGCGCAGCCCCAGCTCCAGCCCGTCGGCGGGCAGGATCTGCGTGTACTGGGTGTGGTCGGCGGAGGTCCGCGCGTTCATCGTGCCGCCCATGGCCGTCACCGCCGCCGTCAGCGGCCCGTCGGCCGTGGAGCCCTGTACGAGGACGTGCTCCAGCAGGTGGGCCGCGCCGGCGACGGGCTCGTTGCGGAAGCCGGTCCCCACGTGCAGGCAGGTGGCGACGACCTGGCAGCCGGGCAGCGGCTGGAGCAGCACCCGCATTCCGTTCGCCAGCGTCAGGTCCGTCAACCCCGTCGACCCCGTCAGCTCCGTCATGACCTCTCCTCGTCGCCGCGCAGGATCGAGAACAGCACCTGGTCGTGCCACCGGCCGCCCCGCCACTGGGCGGCGCGCAGCACGCCCTCCCGGGTGAACCCGGCCTTCTCCAGTGCCCGCTGCTCGGCGAGGTTGCGCACGTCCGTCCAGGCCTGCACCCGCTCCGCCCGCGTGTGGGCGAACAGGTAGCGGGCCAGCTGCTGCTGCGCCCGCGTGCCGAAGCCCCGGCCGCGGGCGCCCGGTACCAGGCCGATGGCCACCGTCCAGCAGAACGAGGTGTCCGTGCGGCCCCACGTCGACTTGAACCACTCCACGCGCCCCACGGTGTCCCGTCCCGCGACCACGCTGAGCACCCCGCCGTCCGGGCCGAGGAGCCCGTCCTCCGCGTGCCGCCTGCGCAGCCGCAGGGCGGACGTGAAACCGAACCACTGGAAGGCGCCCGTCCCCTCCTCGCCGGTGAAGGCGGTCTCGAACAGGTCCAGGTCCTCGCCCGTGACCGGGCGCAGCAACACTCCGCCGGCGGTCATACGGGCACCCCCGGAGCCGGTTCCGGCCGCAGTTGCGGTCCACGGCCGCAGACCAGCGGCGGCAGCGGCAGCGGGCCGTCGGCGTCGACGACCTCGCGCCAGCCGGGCGGGGCGATCCCGCGCCGCAGGTCCCGGTGGCCGGGCAGCCAGCCGGCGGCGAAGTCCACCAGGGGGCGCAGGGGCACGGCCCGGCACACGGCCGTGCCGACGGCCGTCCGGGCCAGCGGGCCGCCGCACGCCTCGTACTCCGTGCCCATCCGGTCGAAGTCGCCCTCCCAGACGAGCAGTTCGGGCACCTCGTGCCAGCGGGTGCCGGCCGGGCCGGGACCGGGCAACGGCCACAGCCCCTCTCGCCGCCCCGGATACGCGGCGGCGTACTCGGCCAGGTGCAGCGCCGTGCACTTGTCCCAGCCGGTACCGAGCATCAGGACCGTGGCGTCGAGCCGCCACAGCTCACCCAGGGGGCTCTGCGACGACAGCCGGTACGCGTCCGGATGGGAGCGGGTGATCTCCCGCGCCCGCGGCCCCTCGGCCACGAACGACACGTGCGGGTGCGGCGAGCGAAGACTGCCCGGCAGCGCGCGCAGCAGCTCCGGCAGCACGCCCATGGTCCGCGAGACCGGCGTGCGCAGCGGATCGAAGACCGGCATCCCGGCCGCCGCGGCGGCCGGGTCGGTCCTCACCAGGTCCGGGGCGCGCCAAGTGGCGGGATGGCACAGCTGCGGGGTGAAGGCGGGCATGACGAGCGTGCCGTCCGGTCCGACGGCCTCGCGCAGGGCCTCGTACACGGCCTGCGCGCCGCCCACCACGAAGCCGAAGGCGCGCAGCGAGGAGTGCACGACGGCCACGTCGCCGGGGCGGACGCCCAGGGTGGTCAGTGCGTCGGCGAGCTGCCGCCGGGTGACCACGGTGCGTTCGGTGGTGCGCCCGGTCTCATGCCGCGTCATCGAGGCCTCCCATGGCCAGTTCGGCGAACCGCGCCGCCAGTTCACCCGTCAGCTCGTCCGCGATTTCGCTGCCCGCCTCGCCCGCGAGCGCGCTCGCGCAGGCCGTCAGCACCCACCGGTACCAGGCGCGGATGTTGCGCGGCCGGCTCAGCGGATGCGCCTCCGAGCGGAAGAACGCCACCTCCGAGCGGACGCCCTGGCGCGACAGCTGCCGGTGGACGCGCAGCGTCTCGGTCGGCGGCACCAGCCCGTCGTGCATGCCGTGCGAGAGCAACACGCGGGTGCCCTCCGGCACGGGCCGCACCGGCAGGCTGTTGTCCCGGTAGCCCGCGTGCTGCGCCGAAGCGGGCTCGCCGTACTCGCGCAGCCACTGCCAGCCGACGTCGCTGCTCTCCGCGACCTGGACGAGGTCCAGCGGCGCGGCGTGCGAGGCGATCAGCCGCGGTCGCAGCGCCGCGGCCGTGCTCAGCGACAGGTAGCCGCCGAAGCTGCCGCCCATCAGTGCCAGTGGCAGCTCCGCCAGGCCCGTCTCGGCCCGCAGCTGCTCCACCTGGCGCACCGCCACCGCGGCGATCCCCGACCGCCAGTTGGCCCAGCCGCCCGGGACGGCCGACACGTAGCCCAGCGACATCGGGGGCTCGATCAGCGCCACCGCGTACCCGGACGCGACGAACGGCCACGGGTTCCACCGCCAGGACCACTCGGTCCAGCTCTTGAAGGGACCGCCGTGGAAGAACACGACCAGCCCGCGCACCGGTCCCTCGGCGGGCCGGCACAGCCAGCTCGCCAGCGCCCCGGTCGCGCCGGGCACGGCCTGCCGGTGGTACGACAACGTGCCCGGCAGCGGCGGCCGTTCGCTGGCCTCCACCCGCTCGGTGTGCCCGTCCGCCAAGGTGACGACGTCGACCGCCGGGGGCGTGTCCAGCGCGGACACCAGCACCGCGACCCGGCCGCCGCGGACCTGCACGCTCTCCGCGGACGCGGCGAGCGGGACGTCGCGCCAGCTGTCGCGGGCCGGTTCGTACACGTACAGCCGGCGCCGCGGGCCGTCCTCGGCCGTGCACACGAGCCGGCCGGGGCCGTCCCAGCCGACCGGGCGCTGCCAGGTGCCGGCCGGGGCGTCGAGCACGGCCAGCTCCAGGGTGCCCGGGCGGACCAGGCAGGCGGACTGCACGGGCGGTGCGTCGTTCGCAGGCACCGAGGTGCCGAGGTAGGCGACCTGGCCGCCGTCCGGGTCCGCCACCGGGTAGCAGAGGTCGATCCCGTCGAAGAGGAGGCTGCGCTCGGTGGCGCCGTCCTCGGCGCGGACCGCGAGGAGGCCGAACCGCCGGGTTCCGTCGGGGCGGTGGTGGGCGAGGCCGAGCAGCAGGGTGTCCGGTCCCGACCAGGCGGCCTCGCCGGTGAGGGAGGCGCCGTCCGGCACGGTGACGGGCAGGTCGCGGCCGGCGGCGTCGGTGGTGCCGACGTCGACCAGCCGGATCTGCCAGTCGCCCTCGGGCCGGCGGACCGCAGCCAGGCTCGCGTCCGCGCCCTGCGACCAGACGGCGTCGGACCCCTGGAGCAGCCCTTCGGGGTGCGCGCCGAGGGGGCCGGCCGTACGGATCACACAGGCGACCGTGGCGGTGCCCGGCCGCAGGGCCAGGGTGGCGATCTCGCCGGCGACGTGCTCCACGACGCGCTCGACGACGTCTGCGCCGTCGTGGGCGGACCGGAAGGTGACGGCCCGGCGGCGCACGTACAGGAAGCCGCCCGGGACCGCGATCGTCTCGCCCGGCTCGGTCACCGACCAGTCGGCCGCCCAGGTCCCGGCGGGGCCGCGGCGGTATCCGACCAGCGTCGGGACGAGCGAGCCGAAGCCGTCCGGGGCGTCCGCGCGCAGCAGCAGCCGTCCCTCGCCGTCGAAGGCGGCGACGGCCTTGGGGCGGGGCTCGGCTGCGAGCGCTTCGACGAAATCGGTGGCCGGGGTGGGTGTCGTGGGGGTCATCACGCGGCCGCCCTCTCGGTGAGCAGGGCGACGAGCGCCGGGTTGAACGCGGCGGCGAGCCGGGCGGCTTCGGCCTCGTCGCGGAAGCCGCGCTCCAGGGCGCACAGCCGGTACTCGTGCGGGTGCTGAGCACCCCACAGCCGGCGCAGCAGTGCGTGCCAGTGGGCGGGCGGTACGGGCGGCGGGCCGGCCGGGGTCGCCAGGCGCAGGCACCACTGCTCCAGCTCGGCGGGCCCGGTGCCGCCCAGGGCCTCCGGCGGCAGGTCGGCGTACACGAGCCGGCCCGGGCGCAGCCGGAACGTACGGGTCAGCAGCCGGTCCTCGGCGGACCAGTGCGCGGTCGCGGCGGTGGGCCGGGCCAGTCGTGCGTCGGGCCGGGTCGCGGGCGCGAACCCGGCGGCGCCGAGCAGGGCGCCGGAGGCCGCGCCGGCCGGCAGGCTGACGGCGGCCGCCGCCATCCGGCGGGCGTAGGCGCGGTGCCGCTCGGGGAAGTCGGCTTCGAACAGCTGGAGGCAGGCCAGGGCGTGCCGCGACCCGACCGCGGACCCCGGGCGCAGGGGCCGCCGCTCGAAGGCCCACTCGCTGCCGTACGAACTCTCCCAGACGGCCCCCGCCGCCGGGACGCCGGCGGCGAGCTCGGGTCCCGGGGCGGACCCTCCGGTCGAGCCCGTGGCGGTGGCGGCTGCCCGGCCGATGCCGGCGCAGGGCCCGGTCACCGTGCCGGCGGCGGACCCGGCTTCGGGCGGCTGCTCGGCGGCGGGTGCTCGGCCCGGGTCCGAGGCGGTGTTCCGGACGGCTTCCGGGCGCCGGCCGCCGGCGGGCCTCGCGGCCGCGTCCGCGGCGGCCTCACGGGTCGGGTCGGCGGCGGGGCCCCAGCCCGAGTCCTTCGTGGGGGCCGCGCGTTCGGACTCAAGGAGGTGGAGGGCCGCCAGGGCGTCCTGGGTCTTGACGTCCCCGTGGTCGGCCAGGTGGTCGACGAGCCGCTGCATGGCGGGGCGGGCGGGGCCCGCGTGGTGGAGGAGCGCCCGTTCGGAGCGCTCCGTGAAGTGCAGGGAGTCCGCCACCTGCCGGATCCGCGCCGCCTCGGCGGCGGAGAGCCGACCGGCGGCCGTCAGTTCCGCGACCGCATGCCGGACGGCGACCGTCGCCACCGTGAGGCGGCGCCCTCCGTCGCCGTCGGCGGCATGCAGCACGCCCACGTCGGCATCCGCGACCAGCTCGCCGCAGCGGGCCGCCGTGTACACGTGGCCGAGGCCGCGCATGCCGAAGCCGGCCAGCTCCGCGGCGCGCAGCGCGCCCAGGCTGGCCGTACCCGCGACGCGCACCCCGAGGGCGAGCACCGCGAGGATCTCCTTGTGCCGGATCGGCGCGAAGTGTTGGTAGACGCCGTCGATGACGAGCACCTGGTCTCCGGGCCGCAGGTCCAGCGCGAACAGGTCGCCGTGCCGGATCGGCGGCAGGTACGTGAAGGAGCCCTCGGGCCGTTCGGACGGAGCCAGCGTCGGGCCCACGAAGGCGATGCGGCGGGGTGGACGGGCTGTCACACGAAGCTCCTGCTGGTGAGTTCCTGCGGGCGCGGGTGTTCGAGTACGAGGCCGAGACCGGGGGCGAAGACCTGCACGACGGCGGGCCACGGGCGGCCGCCCGGCGTGAGGTCCACGGCGATGACGGGCCGCCGGGTGCGGTCGTGCACGGCGTCGACGAGTCCGTCCAGGACCTCGTCCAGGGTGCGGACGGGCGCGGCTCCTGCCGCGGGCAGCGGTTCGCTGCGGCCCGGCACCGGGCGCGGCCGTCCGGCGGGGGCGCCCTGGAGCCGGAACGTCCATTCGGGGATGTCGTCCCGGCCGCCGCTGATCGTCGAGCCGCGGCTCTGCACGGCCTCCAGCAGCGCCCGTTCGGCTGCGATCGCCGCATCGGTGTGGCAGCCCGACCCGGCGAAGACCTGCCACATCTCCGGCTGGGTCAGCCAGCAGGTGTACGTGTACGTACCGGGCAGCGACGGGATCCGCTCCAGCACGGCGTCGCCGCCCGCCTCGCGGATCCGCTGCACGACCGGCCCCAGCCGGTCGCCCAGGCCGTCGGGTTCCACCCGTACGGCGTCGGCGTCGCCGAGGCGCGCCAGCGCATCGCGCTCGCACAGCTCCAGCAGCCCGTGCAGCGCGGCCTCCACGTGGTCGTTGCCGCCGGCCAGGCCGTTGGTCGTCGTCACGAAGGTGCTCGGCTGCCACTGCCCGGCCGCCCAGCCGCGCAGGCCGACGGCCGCCGCGGGCAGCAGGGCCGGGGCGCCGGCGACCAGGTCCCAGCCCGCCACCCAGTCGAGCTCCGTACGGTCGTCGGCCAGCGAGACGGGGTGCAGGGACAGTTCGGCGACGCCGTAGCCCGGCTCCACGTCCCGGGCGCTGCCGTGCGCGACGGTCTCGGGACGGGCCTGCTCGGACGCGGCCACCTCCAGCGACTCCATCACCGCGGAGATCCGCGCCGACGCGTGGTCGATGCCCTTGCCGGCGCTGGCCACCAAGGTGGCGGCCGCGGGCCGGATCGCGGTCCACACGGGAGTGCCGAGGGTGTCCAGACCGGTCAGGTCGGCCACCCGCGTGATGCCCCGCTCGGCGAGCAGCGGTGCCAGCCGGGCCCAGGTCTGCTCCGGGGTGGTGCTGCGCAGGGTGCCCCGGGTGACGGCTGCGGGTCCTCCGCCGGTCAGCCAGGGCGGACGTCGGGAGGCCCGCAGCCGGTTCACCGGTGCTCCCTGCGCAGGGTGACGGCGGCCTGCGTGACGGCCTTCTCGTTCGCGTCGGCGAGGTGGGCGAGCAGGGCCTCGCGCAGCAGTTCCGTGCGTTCGGCGGCGGAGTGCCGGTGGTGGTCCTCTTCGAACGCGGTGAAGCGCGGGTCCGCCATGAACGTGGCCAGCAGGACGTTGGCGAGGTTCTCGGCGGTCGGCTCCTCCACGGTGATCGCGATGTGGATGGAGTTGCCCTCGCGGGCCGTCGCGTAGTGCGGCGTGCCGTGCGGCATGTAAAGGACGTCGCCCGGGCGCAGGGTGACCTCGACCCGCTCCTCGTCGGCGATCGGGCCCTCGTGGATGGTCGAGTCGCTGGTCGAACCCGGGTGGATGCGGCCGAAGACCCAGTCCTTGGTGCCGCAGACCTGGAGGACGAAGACGTGCGCGCCGTCGTAGTGGGCCTGCATGGCGGTCTTGCCGGGCGGGCTCAGGAAGACGAAGGACTCCAGGCCGCCGCGGAAGTGCGGCTGCATGCCCTGCACGAGGGTGCGGATCCGCGGGTGCCAGTGCTCGGCCTGGTTGAACTTGAAGGTCGCCCCGGCCTCCCAGTCCTTGTGGATCTGCTCGGCCCGGATGAAGCCGGTCAGGTCGTGGCCGACCACGCGCCGCTTGGTGGACATGTCGCTGATCGCGGTGCGCACGCCCTCGTTGAACACGGTGAAGTACGGCCGGGACAGCAGGCCGCACTCGACCTCGTCCCACATCTCCTGCTCGGTGATCAGGCCGGACAGGTCCGTCTGCGCCCGCAGTACGACGGGCTGGTTCGCCCAGTGGTCCCGGAAGAACACGGCGGGGTCGCCCACCAGATGGTCCAGGAGCGTGGGCACCCCGTCGGAGGCCGGCGCGGTCGCCGCCCCGGAGCGGGCCTCGGGGGTGTGGGTCGTGACAGTCATCAGCCGATCGCCTCCCGCATCGTGTCCACCGCCGTGCGCGTCCATCGCGCGCCGTCCAAGTTCTTGGCCTGCTCGTACAGGGCCTTGCGCACCGCGCTGGTCCGCTCGTCCAGCGGGCGCTGGTGGAAGTGGTGCACGAGCTCGGGCTCGTCCTCCAGGAAGCGCTGCAGGAACGCCTCGACGAGGTTCTCGGGGGTCGGGTCGGTCAGCGTGAACGTCAGGTGCAGCGAGGGTCCGTCGACGGCGACCGCGTCGTGCGGCCAGCCGTGCGGGAGGTAGAGCACGTCGCCGGGCTCCATCGTGAACACGTGCGTCGGGCGGGACGCGTCGACGTCCAGGCCCGCGCCGGCCCCGACCTGGTCGGGCTCGGCGTACAGGTGCCACTCCTTGCGGCCCTCCAGCTGGACGGCGACCACGTGGGCGGCGTCGCGGTGCGGGAGCATGCCGCGCGACTCGTCCGGCGTCCAGAAGACGTACGAGTTCGCCGCGACGGGCAGGAACTCCTCCAGCCCGCGGGCGATGTCGCGGGTCTGCCGGTGCCAGTCCTGGAGCTGGTTGAGCTTGAGGGTCGCGCCGCGGTCCATGTGGCGGCGGACGGCGGCCGGGTCGGGGAAACCCTCCCGCTTCTGACCGATGACGTCGCGCACCGACGTGTACGAGGTGACGGGAGGAACTTCGCCGTGCTTCAGCAGCGTGAAGTACGGCCACTTCAGCAGGCTCGCGTCGAGCCAGCGCTCGATGTCGGCGGAGCCGAGCAGATCCGACACGTCCACGGCGTTCTTGAGGATGCGGTGCGAGACGCCCCAGGCGTCTTCCAGCAGCCTGTCGCGGAGCGTGGCAGTCAGGGAAGCGGCTGCGGTCATGCGGGGAGCCAGCCTTTCGGTCGGGAGGGGTCTCGGGATCAGAGGCGCCCGGGAGCGGGATGCTCCCGGGCGGCCTTCTACCTGCTGACTTGCCGAGCGATCAGGCCTCGTTGATCTGGCTGAGGACCATCATCGGGGCGTCGTACGCCTCGTCGTTGCTGAGGACCGCGGCCTTGGCCGGGTCGATGACGCCCTCACCGGCGAGGCGGGCCTCGGTCGGGTTGGCGACGAGCTCGGTGTCGTTCAGGTTGTTGAGGACATCGCGCAGGGCCATGGGAATACCTCCTCGGGTGCGCCACCGTGAGTCGGTGGCGACTTGTTAACAGCATGTTCATGGCAACTTGACGCGCCCTTACGCGCGGCTGGATTCCCGACGGCGCCGCGGACCGGTCCCGCTGGGGCGTCGCTGGTGCCTGGGGCGCGGTGGTGCCTGGCGCTCGCGGTGGTGCCGGTGGGACCCGGAACGCACGCAGGCCCCCGCCACGGTGGGTGGCGGGGGCCTGGAGCGCCGTGCTCGTTACTGGAAGATCTCCTCGCCGTCGAGGATGTCGAACAGTTCCTCGGCCGTGGCGGCGCTCAGGTCGTCCTCGGGGTCCTCGGCGCCGAACAGCAGCTCCCGCAGGTGTGCGGCCAGCTTGACGGGCGACGGGTAGTCGAAGATCAGCGTGGGCGTCAGCCGGCAGCCGGTCAGCGCACCGAGCCTGTTGCGCAGCTCCAGGGCCGTCAGCGAGTCGAAACCGAGGTCCAGGAAGCCGCGGTCCGCCCGTACCGCGTCCTGCCCGGCATGGCCGAGCACGGCGGCGGCGTGCGCGCGCACGACGTCCAGCAGCTCCTGCTCGCGCTCCTTGGCGGGGAGGGCGGACAGGCGCTCGACCAGCGCCGCCGGGTCGGTGCCGCGGTCGGCGGTCCGGGCGGCCGAACGGGTGGGTTGGGGGACCAAGCCCTTCAGGAGGGCCGGGAGGTCGTCCGCGCGGGAGCGGAGCGTAGCCGTGTCCACGCGGAGCGGGACCAGGGCCGGGCGGCCCTTGGCGTGGGCCGAGGTGAAGAGCTCCAGGGCCTCTTCCACTTCGAGGGCCGGGAGGCCGCGCGCCGCCATCAGGCGGATGTCCTCTTCTATGGACTCGGTGAGACCCGTCCTGGCGGCCCACAGCCCGTACGCCAGGGCCTGCGCGGGCAGGCCCTCGGCGTGGCGGTGGGCGGCGAGGGCGTCGAGGAAGGTGTTCGCCGCCGCGTAGTTGGCCTGGCCGGCGGCCAGGGTGAGGCCGCCCGCCGAGGAGATCAGCGTGAACAGGGCCAGCGGCAGCTCGCGGGTCTGCTCGTGCAGGTACCAAGCCGCGTCCGCCTTCGGCGCCAGGACCGCGGACAGGCGGTCGGCGTCCATCGTGGCGATCAGGCCGTTGTCGCCCGTGCCGGCCGCGTGCACCACACCGGTCAGCGGGTGCGCGGTCGGTATCGCGGCGAGCAGGGCCGCGACCGCCTGCGGGTCGGAGACGTCGCAGGCGGTGACGGTGACCTCGGCGCCGAGCTCGGCGAGTTCGGCGGCGAGTTCGGCCGCACCCTCCGCATCGGGGCCGCGCCGGCTGGTCAGGACGAGGTGGCCGGCGCCGTGCTCGGTGACCAGGTGGCGGGCCAGGTGGGCGCCGATGCCGCCCGTGCCGCCCGTGATGAGGACCGTGCCCTCCGGATCCAGGACAGGGAGGTCCGAGCCGGCGTCCGTCACCGGGGTCAGGCGCGGGACCAGGAAGCCTGCCCCGCGTACGGCGCTCTCCGGCTCGCCGGAGACGATGACCGCCTCCACGCCGTCAACGCCGACACCGCCCGCGGGCAGGTCGGTGAGCTGGATGCGGCCCGGGTTCTCGGCCTGCGCGGCGCGCACCAGGCCCCACACCGGGGCCTGCACCACGTCGACGCCCTCGCCGGCGTCGGCGGCCACCGCACCGCGGGTCGCCACGACCAGCGTGGACTGCTCGAACCGCGGGTCGGCCAGCCACTCCTGGACGGCGGTGAGGGTCTGCCCCGCCGCGGAGCGCACCGCGTCCGGGACCGGGCCGCCGGCCTGCGGGACGGGGAAGACCACCGCGCCCGACACGGGGCCCGCGGGCAGCTCGTCCCACAGCTGGAACGCGGCCCCGGAGCCTGCGGGAACGGCGAGCGGACGCCAGCCCATCTCGAACAGGGTGTCCGGCTGCCCGCCGCCGAGCTGCTCCTGCGATACGGGACGGAAGGTCAGCGAGCCGATGGAGGCGACCGGTGCCCCGCTGCGGTCCGCGAGGGCCAGCGACAGGTTGTTCGTCCCGTGCTTGGTGATCCGCACCCGCAGCGAGGTGGCGCCGACCGCGTGCAGGGACACGTCCGACCAGGAGAAGGGCAGCTCCGTCGGCTCCTCGCCGGTGACGCCCTCGCCTACCCCGAGCGCGTGCATCGTGGCGTCGAGGAGCGCCGGGTGGAGGCCGAACAGAGCGGCGTCGTCGTGCGCTTCCTCGGGCAGTTCGATCTCGGCGAACACCGAGTCGCCCTGCCGCCAGGCGGCCTTGAGTCCCTGGAACACCGGGCCGTAGTCGTAGCCCTGCCGGAAGAGGAGCTCGTACGCGTCGCTCACCCGTACCTCGTCGGCGCCGGCCGGCGGCCAGGCGGTGAGGTCGGCGTCGAGGGTGGCGGGCGCGGTGCCGAGCAGGCCCTCCGCGTGCAGCAGCCAGGGGGTGTCGGGCAGGGCGTCCTGGTGGCGCGAGTGGATGCGGATCGTGCGGCGGCCCAGGTCGTCGGGGCCGACGGACACCTGGAGGGAGACGCCCCCGCGCCCGGGCAGGACCAGCGGCGCCTGGAGGACGAGCTCTTCCAGGGCCGGGTAGCCGACCTGCTCGCCCGCGTGCAGGGCGAGTTCGACGAACCCGGTGCCGGGCAGGAGCACGGTGCCCAGGACGTCGTGGTCGGCCAACCAGGTGTGGGTGTCGACGGAGAGGCGGCCGGTGAAGGTCACCCCGTCCGTGTCGGGGGAGGCGACGACCGCGCCGAGCAGCGGGTGGTCGGCGGGGGTCAGGCCGAAGGCGGAGGCGTCGCCGCCGGACTGGTTCTCGATGATCCAGTACCGCTCCCGCTGGAACGGGTAGGTGGGCAGGGCCACGGGCCGGGCCGCGGTGCCCTCGTAGAAGGCCGCCCAGTCGACCCGGGCGCCCGCGGCGTGCAGGTGCGCCAGCGCGGTCAGCAGGCTGCGGGACTCGGGCCGGTTCTTGCGCAGCACCGGCTCGATGACCGCGCCGTCGGCGACCGCGCCGTCGGCGACCGCGCCGTCGGCGACCGCGCCGTCGGTGTCGAGCGTCGTACGGGTCAGCGCGGTCAGGATCGCGTCGGGGCCCAGTTCGACGAAGCGGGTGACGCCCTTGGCAGCCAGCTGCCGGACGGCGTCGGTGAAGCGAACCGCGTCGCGGACGTGGCGCACCCAGTAGGCGGGCGAGGACAGGTCGGCGTCCGTGGCGAGGCGGCCGGTCACGTTGGAGACGATGGGGATCAGCGCCGGCTGGTACGCCACGCTCTGCGCGACCAGGTGGAACTCGGCCAGGGCCGGCTCGACCAGCGGCGAGTGGAAGGCGTGCGAGACCCGCAGCCGGGTGGTCCTGCGGCCACGGCCGCCGAACTCCCCGGTGATCGCCTCGACGGCGTCCTCGCTGCCGGAGACCACGATGGAGCGCGGACTGTTGATGGCGGCGATGCCGACGGCGTCGGTGAGGTACGGAAGGACCTCCTCCTCCGTCGCCTCGATCGCCGCCATGGCGCCGCCGGCGGGCAGCGCCTGCATCAGGCGGCCTCGGGCGGTGACCAGGCGGGCCGCGTCGGGCAGGGAGAGCACCCCGGCCACGTGGGCCGCGGTGATCTCGCCGATGGAGTGCCCGGCCAGGAAGTCCGGCCGGACGCCCCAGGACTCGACGAGCCGGAACAGGGCCGTCTCGATCGCGAAGAGCGCGGGCTGGGTGTAGGCGGTGCTGTTCAGCAGCTCCTCGTCCTCGCCCCAGATCACCTCGTACAGCGGGGTGTCCAGGTACGTGTCGACCGCCGCGGCGACCTCGTCGAGGGCGTGGGCGAACACCGGGAACGCGGCGTGCAGTTCGCGGCCCATGCCCAGGCGCTGCGCACCCTGGCCGGTGAACAGGAACGCCGTCCTGCCGTCCTGGACCTGGCCCTCCACCACACCGGCGTCGGCGGCCGCGCCCTCGGCGAGGGCGGACAGGCCGGAGAGCAGTTCCTCGCGGTCCGCGCCGACGACGACCGCCCGGTGTTCGTGCGGGGTCCGGGTGGTCGCGGTCGAGTAGCCGAGATCGGTGAGGGCGAGCTCCTCGTCCGCTTCGAGGCGGGCGTGGAGCTGCGCGGCCTGGTCGGTCAGGGCCTGCGCGGACCGGCCGGACAGGACGACCGGGACCAGCGGCAGTTCACGGGCCCCGCCCTCCGCCCCGGAGGGCTGCTCGGCGGGCGCCTCCTCCAGGATGACGTGGACGTTCGTACCGCTCAGGCCGAACGAGGACACGCCCGCACGGCGCGGACGCTCGCCCGCCGGCCAGTCGACCGCCTCGGTCAGCAGCTTGACGTTGCCCGCCTCCCAGTCGACGTGCGGGGTCGGCTCGTCCAGGTGGAGGACCTTGGGCAGCAGGCCGTGGCGCAGGGCCTGCACCATCTTGATGACGCCGCCGACACCGGCCGCGGCCTGCGTGTGCGCCAGGTTGGACTTCAGCGAGCCCAGGTACAGCGGCTTGTCGCCGTCGGGCCGCCGGCCGTACGTGGCCAGGACGGCCTGCGCCTCGATCGGGTCGCCCAGCGTCGTGCCCGTGCCGTGCGCCTCGACCGCGTCGACGTCGGCGATGGTCAGGCCGGCGTTCTCCAGGGCGCTGCGGATGACGCGTTGCTGGGAGGGGCCGTTGGGGGCCGTCATGGAGCTGGAGGCGCCGTCCTGGTTGACGGCGGAGCCCTTGATGACCGCCAGGACCTCGTGCCCGTTGCGGCGGGCGTCGGAGAGCCGCTCCAGGACGATGACCCCGACGCCCTCCGAGCAGCCGGTGCCGTCGGCATCGGCCGAGAAGGACTTGCAGCGGCCGTCGGCGGCCATGCCGCGCTGGTGGCTGAAGTAGAGGAACATGTCCGGCTCGGTCATCACGGTGACGCCGCCGGCCAGTGCGAGCGTCGACTCGCCCGAGCGCAGCGACTGCGCCGCCAGGTGCATGGCGACCAGGGACGACGAGCACGCGGTGTCGATCGTCAGGGCCGGGCCCTCCAGGCCCAGGCTGAACGCGACGCGGCCGGTGACCAGGCTGCCGTCGCTCGTACCGGGACCGTAGTCGTGGTACATCACGCCGCCGAACACCCCGGTCTTGCTCTTGCGCAGGGTGTGCGGGGCGATGCCCGCGCTCTCGATGGCCTCCCAGGACGTCTCCAGCAGCAGTCGCTGCTGCGGGTCCAGACCCAGGGCCTCGCGCGGGGAGATCCCGAACAGCCCCGCGTCGAAGTCGCCGGCGTCGTAGAGGAAACCGCCCTCACGGGTGATCGTCCTCCCGAGCTTGCCCGGCTCCGGGTCGTAGAGCGCGTCGGTGTTCCAGCCCCGGTCCTCCGGGAACGCGGAGACGCCGTCGCGGCCTTCGGCCACGAGCTGCCACAGGTCGTCGGGGGAGTTGACGCCGCCGGGGTAGCGGCAGGCCATGCCCACGATCGCGATCGGCTCGGAAGCCCGCTCGGCCTCCTCGGCCAGCTCGCCGTTCTCCCGCCGCAGCCGCTCGTTGTCCAGCATGGACTGCCGGAGCGCGGTGACGAGTTGCTCAACTGATGCTTCCACGATGACCTCAGCCCTCGTTCGAATTCGGTTCGGCGGACGCAAGCGCGGCACGCACCAGGTCGTCGATGTTCATGCTCTTGATCTCTTCGCTGCGGTCGGCGGCCTGCGGCGCGGCAGGCCCACCGGACGCCGCCGGTGCGGCCGGCGCCCCCTGCTGCTCCACCGGTCCGGCGAGCCTCAGCAGCGCGTCCAGCAGACCCGCCTCGCGCAGTGCGGCGACCGGGATCGAGGCGAGCGCCTCGCGGATCGTGTTCTCGTCCTGGGCCGACGCCGCCGGCTCGGGCTCCGCGGCGTCCTCGATGGCCGGGAGGATCTCTTCGAGGAGGAACTCCGCCATCACGACGGGGCTCGGGTAGTCGAACATCATGGTCGCCGGCAGGCGCATTCCGGTCGCGGTCTGGAGCCGGTTGCGCAGGTCGATCGCGGCCAGCGAGTCGAGCCCCAGGTCCGTGAAGCCCTTGTTGACGTCGATGGTGTCCGGGTCGCTGTGGCTGACAGCCGCGACCTGGGCCCGGATCAGGTCCAGGACCGCCGGCTCCCGGTCGGCGGGCCGCATCCGGGCCAGCCGCTCCTCCAGCGACAGCGAGCCGGCCGCCGCCGCGGCCGCGGCCGCCACGGCCGGGGCCCGCACGTCCTGGCGCTGCTGCGCCGCCGGCTCGGCCTTCAGCACGTCCCGCAGGAGTACCGGGGCCTGGCCGGGCGCCGCACCGCGCGCCGCGTTGTCGACACGGATCGGGGCGATCATCACCTCGTCGAGGGTCATCGCCTCGTCGAAGAGCTCCAGCCCCTCCGCGGTCGGCAGCGCCGGCAGGCCCAGCGACTTCATCCGGCCGAGGTCGGAGTCGGTGACGCCGCCGCCCAGTCCGGTCTTCGTCTCCCACAGGCCGAACGCCAGCGAGGTGGCGGGCAGGCCGAGCGAGCGGCGGTGCGCGGAGAGCCCGTCCAGGAACCGGTTGGCCGCCGCGTAGTTGCCTTGCCCGGCGCCGACGACGAGTCCGGCGCAGGAGGAGAAGAGGACGAAGGCCGACAGGTCCATGCCGAGCGTCGCCTCGTGCAGGTGCCACGCCGCGTCCGCCTTCGGCCGCAGTACGGCGTCGACCTGCTGCGCCGTCAGCTGCGCGGTCAGCGCGTTGTCCATCAGGGCCGCCGCGTGCACCACCGCGGTCAGCGGCTGCTCGGCGGACACGCCGGCCAGCAGCGCGTCCACGGCGCTGCGGTCCGACACGTCGCAGGCGACGACCGAAACCTCCGCCCCGAGACCGGCCAGCTCGGCGCTCAGTTCCCGCGCGCCGGGCGCGTCCGGGCCCCGGCGGCTGGTGAGCAGCAGGTGGCGTACGCCGTGCTCGGCCACCAGGTGGCGGGCGGTGATCGCGCCGAGGCCGCTCGTACCGCCGGTGATCAGTACGGTGCCCTCCGCCGACCAGGGCAGGTCGGAGGCGACCTGGCTGGAGGCGATCCGGGCCAGGCGCGGAACCTTGACCTCGCTGCCGCGCACCGCCGCTTCCGGCTCGCCGGTCAGGACGATGGCGGGCAGCACCTGGTGGGCGGCGGCCGAGCCGTCGGTGTCCACCAGGAGGAAGCGTCCCGGGTTCTCCTCCTCGGCCGAGCGCAGCAGGCCCCACACGGGCGCCTGGGCCAGGTCGACGGTGTCGGTGTCCTTCGCCTGGACCGCGCCCCGGGTGACCACGGCCAGCCGGGACCGGCCGAAGCGGGGCTCGTCGAGCCAGGCCCGGAGGACGTCGAGGACGGCGCCGGTCACCGACCGGACCGCTCCCGGTACGTCGCCCTCGCCCGCCGGCACGGGCAGCAGGACCACCTCGGGCAGCTCCGCGCCACCGTCCAGGGCCGCGGTGAGCGCCCCCAGGTCGGGGTACGCGGCCAGGCCGTCGCCGAAGGCGTGGTCGGAGCCGCCGAGCACCGCCCAGCGGTCGGCGACCGCCGAGGCGCTGGCGCCGAGCGGCAGCTGGTTCCACACCATGTGGAACATCGAGGTGCGCTCGCCCTGGCCGGCGGCCGCGGCGGCGTTGACGCGGGCCGCCGTGACCGGGCGGACCACCAGGGAGTCGATGGTCGCGACCGGAGTGCCCCGCAGGTCGGACAGTTCGATGCGGACGGCGTCGGAGCCCTGCGACTTGTGCGACTCCACGGCCGTGATCCTGCCCCGGAGCTGCGAGGCACCGGCGGCGTGCAGGGTCACACCGGCCCAGGCGAACGGGAGCTGGGTGCCCCCGACGTCCTGCGGCCGGCGCCCGTCCATGAAGTCCGTCGCGCTGAGCGAGCCGTCGAGGATCGACGGGTGGATCCGGTACTCGGCGCCCACCGCGAGGTCGTCCTCGGGCAGCGACACCTCGACGAAGGTCTCCTTGCCGCGCGTCCAGATCCCGCGCAGGCAGCGGAACATGGGCCCGTATCCGTAGCCCTGGCCGGTGAGGTAGTCGTACACGCCGGAGATGTCGACCTCCTGCGCGCCCTCCGGCGGCCACACCCCGGTCCCGACCCCGAACGACTCGGGAGCCGGCGGGTGCTGGGCCCCGGGAGCGAGGACACCGCTGGCGTGCCGCGTCCACGGCGTGTCCGCCGGGCCGTCGTCGGGACGCGAGTACACGGCGAGCGAGCGGCGGCCGGTGGCGTCGGCCGCGTCGACGGTGACCTGGACGGCCAGGCCGCCGCCGTCCTCGCGCATCGGCATCAGCGCCTCGATGGTGAGCTCGTCGATCACGTCGCAGCCGACCTCCTCACCGGCGCGGATGGCGAGCTCCACGTACCCGGTACCGGGCAGGAGCACGGTTCCGAGGACGTCGTGGTCGGCCAGCCACGCGTGGGTCTTCACCGACAGCCGGCCGGTCAGCACCACGCCCCCGGCCTCCGGCGAGACCACCACCGCGCTCAGCAGCGGGTGCTGCGCCGGCTGCTGGCCCATGCTCGTGACGTCGCCGGCCGGGGCCGCCGCGGGAGCGTCGAGCCAGTACGGCCGGCGCTCGAAGGCGTACGTCGGCAGCTCGACCACCTGCGCGCCGGATCCGGCGTGGAGCGCCGACCAGTCGACGGGCGTGCCGGTGGTGTGGAGGCGGGCCAGCGCCGTCAGGAGGGTGCGCGCCTCGGGGCGGTTCTTGCGTACGGCGGGCTCGACGACCGCGTCGTCGCCGTCGAGGGTGCTCCGGGTGAGGGCGGTCAGGATGGCGTCGGGGCCGAGCTCCAGGAACGTCTGGACGCCCTTCGCGGCCAGGTGCTGGACGGTGTCGGAGAAGCGGACCGCCTCGCGCAGGTGGCGGGTCCAGTAGTCCGGGGTGCCCCAGTCCTCGCTGATCGCGCCGTGCACACCGGCCACGACCGGGATCCTCGGCTCGTGCCGGGTCACGGACTCGGCCACCAGGTGGAACTCGGCGAGCGCCGGGTCCATGAGCGGTGAGTGGAAGGCGTGCGAGACGCGCAGCCGGGTCGTCTTGCGGCCCTGCTCCGTGAACGCGGCCCGGATCGCCTCGACGGCGTCCTCGGTGCCGGACACCACGATGGAGCGCGGGCTGTTGATCGCGGCGATGCCGGCCTCGTCCGAGAGGAACGGCAGCACCTCCGGCTCCGTGGCTTCGATCGCGGCCATCGCGCCGCCGGCGGGCAGCGCCTGCATGAGGCGACCGCGGGCGGTGACCAGGCGGGCCGCGTCCTCCAGGGACAGGACCCCGGAGGCGTGTGCGGCCGTGATCTCACCGATGGAGTGGCCGGCCAGGAAGTCCGGCCGGACGCCCCAGGACTCGACGAGCCGGAACAGCGCGGTCTCGATGGCGAACAGGGCGGGCTGGGTGTAGGCCGTGCTGTTCAGCAGCGCCTCGTCCTCGCCCCAGATCACCTCGTACAGCGGGGTGTCGAGGTACGGGTCGACCGCGGCGGCAACCGCGTCGAGGGCCTCCGCGAACACGGGGAACGCGGCGTGCAGTTCACGGCCCATGCCCAGGCGCTGCGCGCCCTGGCCCGTGAACAGGAACGCGGTGGCACCGTCCACGCGACCGCCGGTGACGACGTCCGCGGACTCCGTCCCCCCGGCCAGCTTCGCCAGCTCCCGGATCGCCGCCGCACGGTCGTCGGCGAGGACGACCGCACGGTGGTCCAGCGCCGCCCGGGACGCCACCAGCGAGTACCCGACGTCGGTCAGGGACTGCTCGGGGTGGGCCTCCAGGTGGGCGCGCAGCGCCTCGGCCTGCCGGGGCAGTGCCTTCGCGTTCTTCGCCGACACCGTCAGGGCGGTCGGCGCGGCGGCCGCCGCGGGCGGTGTGACCGGCTCCGCTGCGGGCTCCGCTGCGGGCTCCGCCGCGGTCTGCGGAGCCTCTTCGAGGATGACGTGCGCGTTCGTACCGCTGAGGCCGAACGAGGAGACACCCGCGCGGCGCGGGCGCCCGCCCGCCGGCCACTCGACCGGCTCGGTCAGCAGCCGTACGTTGCCCTCGGTCCAGTCGACCTGCGGCGACGGCTCGTCCACGTGCAGCGTCTTCGGCAGGACGCCGTGGCGCAGCGCCTCCACCATCTTGATCACACCGCTGACACCGGCCGCCGCCTGCGCGTGGCCGATGTTCGACTTGATCGAGCCGAGCCACAGCGGCTTGTCCTCGTCGCGGCCCTGACCGTAGGTGGCCAGCAGGGCCTGCGCCTCGATCGGGTCGCCGAGACGGGTGCCCGTGCCGTGGCCCTCGACGGCGTCCACATCGGCCGTCGTGAGCCCGGCCGCGGCCAGCGCCTGCTGGATGACCCGCTGCTGGGAAGGCCCGTTGGGGGCGGTGAGGCCGTTGGACGCGCCGTCCTGGTTGATGGCGCTGCCCCGGATCACGGCGAGCACGGGGTGGCCGAGCCGCTCCGCATCGGAGAGCCGCTCGACGAGCAGCAGACCGATGCCCTCCGCCCAGCCGGTGCCGTCGGCGGCCCCGGCGAAGGCCTTGGACCGGCCGTCGGCGGCGAGGCCGCGCTGCTGGCTGAAGTCGACGAACAGGTCCGGCGTCGGCATGACGGTCACACCGCCGGCCAGCGCCATCGTGATCTCACCGGAGCGCAGCGCCTGGCAGGCCATGTGCAGGCTGACCAGGGACGAGGAGCAGGCGGTGTCGACCGTGACGGCCGGGCCCTCCAGACCGAGGGTGTACGCGACGCGGCCCGAGGCGATCGAGCCCGCGCTGCCGTTGCCGAGGTATCCCGCGAGGTCCTCGGGGACGTCCGTGAGCCGGCTGCCGTACTCGTGGTACATGATGCCCGCGTACACGCCGGTCCGGCTGCCGCGCAGAGTCTGCGGGTCGATCCCGGCCCGCTCGAACGTCTCCCACGCGGCCTCCAGCAGCAGGCGCTGCTGCGGGTCCATCGCGAGCGCCTCGCGCGGCATGATCCCGAAGAACTCCGCGTCGAACTCGGCGGCGTCGTACAGGAAGCCGCCGTCCTTGGCGTACGTCTTGCCGGGCGTACCGGGCTCGGGGTCGTAGATGGCGTCGGCGTCCCAGCCGCGGTCGGTCGGGAACGCCCCGACGGCGTCGCGGCCCTCCGCGACCAGCTGCCACAGGTCCTCGGCGGACCGTACGCCGCCCGGGAAGCGGCAGCTGATCGACACGATGGCGATCGGGTCCGTGTCGGCGGGAGCGGAGGCCCCGGCGCGGGGCGCGGCGGCAGCGGCCGGTGCCGCCTGGCCGGCGGTGGCCGACAGCTTGTCCAGCACGAAGCCCGCGACCGCCCGGGAGTTGGGGTAGTCGAAGACCAGCGTGGCCGGCAGCCGCAGACCGGTCGCGGCCTGGAGCAGGTTGCGCAGTTCGACGGCGGCCAGCGAGTCGAAGCCCTGCTCGCGGAAGGCGGTCTCCGGTCCGATCGCGTCCGGGGACGGGTGGCCGAGCACCGCCGCCACCTGCGTGCGGACGAGTTCGAGCACGATCCGGTCGCGCTCCTGGGCGGAGGCCCCGGCGAGGCGGCGCTCCAGCTCGGAGGTCTCGGAAGCCTGCGCCTGTACGGTCCGGCGGACCGGTCCGCGCACCTTGCCGCGCAGCAGCGCGGGCAGGTCCTCGCCACGGGCGGCGAGCGCCGCGGCGTCCGTCTTCAGCGGCAGGACCACGGCGTCGTCCCCGGCGACCGCGGCGTCGAAGAGGGCGAGCCCCTCCGCGACGGTCAGCGCCGGCAGTCCCAGCCGCTTCATCCGCTCCAGGTCGGCGTCGGTGAGGTCACCGCCGAGACCGGTGCTGATGCCCCACATGCCGAACGCGGGTGCCGTGGCCGGCAGGCCCTGGGCCCGGCGGTGCGTGGCGAGGGCGTCCAGGAACGAGTTGGCCGCCGCGTAGTCGGCCTGGCCGGCGGCCAGTACGGAGCCGCCCGCGGAGGAGAAGAGGACGAACGCCGACAGTCCGGCGTCCCGGGTCAGCTCGTGCAGGTTCCACGCGCCGTCGGTCTTCGGCCGCAGTACGGAGTCGAAGCCCTCCGAGGTCAGCGAGCCGACGAGCCCGCCGCCCGCGACGGCCGCCGCGTGCACCACCCCGCTCAGCGGGTGGTCCGCGTCGATGCCGGCCAGGACGCCGGCGAGCGACTCCCGGTCCGTCACGTCGCAGGCCGCCACGGAGGCGTGGGCGCCCAGCTCGGCGAGCTCGGCGACGATCGCCCCGGCGTTCGGCGCGTCCGGGCCGCGGCGGCTGGTCAGCAGCAGGTGCCGCACCCCGTGCTCGGCGACCAGGTGGCGGGCCACCAGTGCGCCGAGGCCGCTGGTACCGCCGGTGACCAGCACGGTCCCGGTCGCACTCCACGGGGAGGCGGGCGCGGGGGAGGCGATCCGGGTCAGGCGCGGGACGCGCACCTCGCCGGAGCGCACGGCCGTCTCGGGCTCGCCGGAGGCCACCGCGGCCGCCACGTCGGCGTCCGGATCGGCGGCGTCGGCGGACACGTCGACCAGCACGAACCGGCCGGGGTTCTCCGCCTCGGCGGCCCGGACCAGGCCCCATACGGCGGCCTGCGCCGGATCGGCGTCCTCGCCGGCCAGGACGGCGACACCGCCGCGGGTGACCACCGCGAGGCGGGCGGATCCGGACTCCGGATCGACCAGCCAGCCCTGGACCTTCGCGAGCACCTCGGGCACCACCGCACGCACCCGGGCCGCGGCGTCGTCGCCGGCCGGGACGGGGGCGAACCACACGGCGGCTTCGGCCGCTTCGGCTCCGCTCGGAGCCGTACGCAACCACTCGACGCGGTGCAGGGAGGCGGACGCGTCACCGGATGCCGCCGCGAGCTGCGCCTCGGAGACCGGACGCGACACCAGCGACTCCACGGTCGCCACGGGTGCACCCGTCTCGTCGGCGACCATGATCGCCGACACCTCGTCGCCACGGACGCGGCGGATGTGCACCCGCAGCACGGACGTACCGGCCGCGTGCAGGGTGACCCCGTTCCAGGAGAACGGAAGCAGCGTGGCCCCCTCGGCGGCGCCGTTGCCGCCGAGCAGGTCCGCGTGCATCGCGGCGTCGAGGAGGGCCGGGTGCAGACCGAACTGCGCGGCGTCGGCGTGCGCCGACTCGGGCAGCGCCACCTCGGCGAACACGTCGTCGCCCCGGATCCAGGCGGCCTTCAGGCCCTGGAACACCGGGCCGTACGCGTACCCGCGCTCCAGCAGCCGGTCGTACGCGCCGTTGACGTCGAGCGCGGTCGCACCGGCCGGCGGCCACTGGGACAGGTCGAACGCGGGAGCCGGCGCACCCGGGACCACCGTGCCGTACGCGTGGCGGGTCCACGGGGCGTCCGGGGCGGAGCCGCGGGAGTGGACGGAGACCGACCGGGCGCCGGAGGCGTCCGGGGTACCGACCCGCACCTGGAGGGCCACGCCACCGCGGGCGGGCACGATCAGCGGTGCTTCGAGGAGCAGCTCCTCGATCCGGTCGCAGCCGACCTGGTCGCCGGCGCGGACGGCCAGCTCTACGAAGCCGGTGCCCGGCAGCAGGATCGAGCCGAGGACGTCGTGGTCGGCCAGCCAGGGCTGGGTGTCGACCGACAGGCGCCCGGTCAGGACGACTTCGCCGGAGTCGGCGGCGGCGATCGCGGCGCTGAGCAGCGGGTGCCCGACGGATTCGAGACCGGCGGAGCCGAGCCCGGCACCGCCGCCGGCCGCCGCGCCCTCCAGCCAGTACCGCTGGTGCTGGAAGGCGTACGTCGGCAGATCGGACCAGCGGTCCTCGGCGGCCCGGTAGAAGGCCGCCCAGTCGATCGGCGTACCGGTGGTGTGCAGCTGCGCGACGGCGGTCAGGAGCGTCTGCGCCTCGGGGCGGTTCTTGCGCAGCACCGGCTCGACGACCGGCGCCTCGGTGTCACCTTCGGCGTCGAGAGCGGCGTCGAGGGTGGTCCGGGTGAGGGCGGTGAGGATGGCGTCGGGGCCGAGCTCCAGGAACCGGGTGACGCCCTTGGCGGCGAGGTGTTGGAGGGTGTCGGAGAAGCGGACGGCTTCGCGCAGGTGGCGGGTCCAGTACTCCGGGGTGCCCCAGTCCTCGCTGATCTCGCCGTGGACGCCGGCCACGACCGGGATCCGGGCGGGTGCGTAGGTCACGGATTCGGCGACGGCGCGGAACTCGGCGAGTGCCGGGTCCATGAGCGGTGAGTGGAAGGCGTGCGAAACCCGCAGCCGGGTCGTCTTGCGGCCCTGCTCCGTGAACGCGGCCCGGATCGCCTCGACGGCGTCCTCGGTGCCGGACACCACGATGGAGCGCGGGCTGTTGATCGCGGCGATGCCGACGGAGTCGGTGAGGTGCGGGAGGACCTCCTCCTCGGTGGCCTCGATCGCCGCCATCGCGCCGCCCGCGGGCAGCGCCTGCATCAGACGACCGCGCGCCGTGACCAGACGGGCCGCGTCCTCCAGCGACAGGACCCCGGCCACGTGCGCGGCCGTGATCTCACCGATGGAGTGCCCGGCCAGGAAGTCCGGCCGCACACCCCAGGACTCCACCAGCCGGAACAGGGCCGTCTCGATCGCGAACAGGGCGGGCTGCGTGAACGCGGTGTTGTTCAGCAGGGCCTCGTCCTCGCCCCACATCACCTCGTAGAGGGGGGTGTCCAGGTGTGTGTCCAACGCCGCGACCACGGCGTCGAGGGCGGCGGCGAACACGGGGAACGCGGCGTGCAGTTCACGGCCCATGCCCAGACGCTGCGCGCCCTGGCCCGTGAACAGGAAGGCCGACTTGCCCTCCCGTACCTGACCCTGCACCACGCCCGGGGCCGTGGCCCCCTCGGCGAGGGCCGTCAGGCCGGCAAGGAGCTCCTCGCGGGTCTCACCCACGACGACGGCCCGCTCGCCCAGCCGGGCGCGCCGCGTGGCCAGCGCCCGGCCCGTCACGGCGAGGTCCGCCTCGTCCAAGGTCTCCAGGTGCGCGACCAGTCGCGCCGCCTGCGCCCGTACGGCCTGCGCCGTCCGCCCGGACACCACCCACGGGACCGGTCCGGCGGCGGCCTCGGGGGCCTCTCCGGAAGCCTCGGCCGGGGCCGCCACCGGCGGCTCTTCGAGGATGAGGTGGGCGTTCGTACCGCTGATGCCGAAGGACGAGATGCCCGCGCGGCGCGGGCGCCCGCCCGCGGGCCACTCGACCGCGTCGGTCAGCAGCTCCACCGCGCCCGCGTCCCAGGCGACCTGGGGGGAGGCCTCGTCGGCGTGCAGGGTCTTCGGCAGGACGCCGTGCTCCATGGCCTGGAGCATCTTGATGACGCCCGCGACACCGGCGGCGGCCTGCGTGTGGCCGATGTTGGACTTGATCGAGCCGAGCAGCAGCGGCCGGCCGTCCTGCGGGCGCTCCTGGCCGTACGTGTCGAGCAGGGCCTGCGCCTCGATCGGGTCGCCCAGCGTGGTGCCGGTGCCGTGGCCCTCGACGACGTCGACGTCGGCGGCGCTCAGGCCGCCGTCCTGGAGGGCACGGCGGATGACGCGCTGCTGCGACGGGCCGTTCGGGGCGGTCAGACCGTTGGACGCGCCGTCCGAGTTGACCGCGGAACCGCGCAGGACACCGAGGATGCGGTGGCCGTTGCGTTCGGCGTCGGACTGCCGCTCCAGGAGCACCAGGCCGACGCCCTCGCCCCAGCCGGTGCCGTCGGCGCCGCTGCCGAAGGACTTGCACCGGCCGTCGGCGGCCAGGCCGCCCTGCCGGCTCATGTCGATGAAGGTGTCCGGGGTGGACATGACGGTCACGCCGCCCGCGAGGGCGAGCCCGCAGTCGCCGCGCCGCAGTGCCTGCGCCGCCCAGTGCATGGCGACCAGGGACGAGGAGCACGCCGTGTCCACGGTCACCGCGGGGCCTTCGAGGCCGAGCGCGTACGCGACGCGGCCGGAGACCACGCTCGCGAGGCTGCCGTTGCCGTGGTAGCCGGCGAGCTGCTCGGGCAGCGGGCCCAGGCGCAGACCCCAGTCGTGGTACATCACGCCGGCGAACACGCCGGTGTCGCTGCCGCGCAGGTCGTGCGGGTCGATGCCGGCCCGCTCGAACGTCTCCCAGGAGACTTCGAGGAGCAGCCGCTGCTGCGGGTCCATGGCCTGCGCTTCGCGCGGGCTGATCCCGAAGAACTCGGCGTCGAACTCGGCGGCCTCGTAGAGGAACCCGCCCTTGTCGCTGAGGCTCTTGCCGGGCTTGCCCGGCTCCGGGTCGTGGATGTCGGAGTCCCAGCCGCGGTCGGTCGGGAACGAGCCGACGGCGTCGACGCCGCCCTGGACGAGCTGCCACAGGTCGTCCGGCGTCGAGACGCCGCCCGGGTAGCGGCAGGCCATGCCGACGACCACGATCGGGTCGTCGTCGGCCGGGACGGGTGCGGTGGCGGGCGCCGTGCGGCGGGCCTCCTTGCCCGGGTCGCCCAGCTTGGCCGCCAGGTGGTCGGCGAGCGCGCTCGGCGACGGGTAGTCGAAGATGAGGGTGGCGGCCAGGGGGATGCTGATGGCCGAGCTGAGCCGGTTGCGGAGCTCGACGGCTGCGAGCGAGTCGAAGCCCATCTCGTTGAACGCGCGCGTCGGGTTGATGCGGTCGCCGCTCTCGTGGCCGAGGACGGCCGCGACCTGCGTACGGACGAGGTCCAGCAGGGCCTCGCCGCGCTCGGCGCGGGAGAGGCCGGCCAGCCGGCGGGCCAGGGACTGCTCGACGGGGACGGCGCCGGTGCCCGCACTGCGGCGGGCGGGGCGGACCAGGCCGCGCAGGACGGACGGGACCTCGGCGGCCCGCGCCTGGAGCGTGCGCAGGTTGAACCGGACGGGTACGACGGCGGCTTCGCCGCCGGTCGCGGTGAGCGCGCCGTCGAGCAGCGCGAGGTTCTCTGCGGGGGACAGCACCTGGAGGCCGAGGCGCTCGATGCGGCGCAGGGCGGCCTCGTCGAGCTGTCCGCCCATGCCGCCGACGCCGGTCCACAGACCCCAGGCGAGGGAGGTCGCCGGGAGTCCGGCGGCGCGGCGGGTGGCGGCCAGCGCGTCCAGGAAGACGTTGGCGGCCGCGTAGTTGCCCTGGCCGGCGCCGTCGAGGAGCGTCGCCGTGGACGAGAAGAGGACGAAGGCGGACAGGTCCAGCCCCTGCGTCAGCTCGTGCAGGTTCCACGCCCCGTCGGCCTTGGGCCGCAGGACCGTGTCCAGCCGTCCGGCGTCGAGCGAGCCGACGAGTGCGTCGTCGATGACACCGGCCGCGTGCACGACGGCGGTCAGGGGTCGGTCGGCGGGTATCGCGGCGAGCAATGCGGCCACGGCGTCCCGGTCGGACGCGTCGCACGCGGCGACGGTCACCCGGGCGCCGAGCCCGGTCAGCTCCTCGGCGGTCTCGCGCACGCCGGGGGCGTCCCCGCCGCGGCGGCCGGTCAGCAGCAGGTGGCGTACGCCGTGCTCGGTGACGAGGTGGCGGGCGACGGCGGCGCCGACCCCGCCGGTGCCGCCGGTGATCAGTACGGTGCCCTGCGGGCCCCACGGCGAGGGCTGCGGGTCGGCCGACGGCAGCGTCGCCAGCCGGGACACGTACAGCTCGCCGCCGCGGACGGCCGCCTCGGGCTCGTCGAGGGCCGCGGCGATCCGCAGCAGCTCGTCCGGCTCCAGCGAGCCGTCGGTGTCCAGCAGGGCGAACCGGCCCGGGTTCTCGGCCTGCGCGGAGCGCACCAGGCCCCACACCGGTGCCTGGGACAGGTCGATGTCCTCGCCCGGGGTGACGGCGAGCGCCCCGCGGGTCAGGACGACCAGCCGGCCGGTGGCCGACCGCTCGTCGTCCAGCCACTGCTGGAGCGCGGTCAGGACGTCCCCGGCGACGGCGCGCACCTGCGCGGGTACGTCGCCCGCGGCGCCCCGGAGGGCGTGGTGGGCGACGGCGGCGGGCGCGTCCTCGTGCGGCGCGGGCAGCGGCCGGGAGGTCCAGCGGAGGTGGAACAGCGCGTCGTGGGCCTGCGGGCGCAGCTGCTCGGCGGTGACGGGGCGGACCGTGAACGACTCGACGGAGGCGACGGGCAGGCCGTCGGCTCCCGCCAGGTCGATCGCGACGGAGTCGGCGCCGGTCGCGGTGATCCGGACCCGCAGCGCGGAGGCGCCGGCCGCGGTCAGGGAGACGCCCGACCAGGCGAAGGGCAGCCGCGGGCCGTCGGCGACGGGCTCGGGGGAGGCGAAGTCGGTGGCCTGCAGGACGGCGTCGAGCAGCGCCGGGTGCAGCCCGAACGCGGAGGCCTGGTCCACGACGCAGGCCGGCAGCGCGACCTCGGCGTAGGCGACGCCGTCGCCCTGCCAGACGGCCCTCAGGCCGTGGAACGCGGGGCCGTAGCCGTACCCCTGCTCCGCCATGTCCTCGTAGAGGCGTGCGGTGTCGACGGGCCGGGCGCCGCGCGGCGGCCACACGGTCGTGTCGAACGGCTCGGCGGAGGCGGGGGCGGAGGCCGCAGCGGCGGCCAGCACGCCCGAGGCGTTGCGGGTCCACGGCGCGTCGGCCGGGGCGTCCTCGTCGCGCGAGTAGAAGGCGATCGGGCGGCGGCCGTCGTCGCCGGCGGCCTCGACCACGATCTGGAGCGCCACCCCGCCCGTCGCGGGCAGCAGCAGCGGAGCCTCCATGATCAGCTCGTCGAGGCGCTCGCAGCCGGTCTCCTCGCCCGCACGCAGCGCGAGTTCGACGAACGCCGTACCCGGCAGCAGGGTGCTGCCGGCGATCACGTGGTCGGCCAGCCACTGCTGCGAGCGCGCCGACACCCGCCCGGTCAGCACCGAGGCGCCGGTGTCGGCGAGGGACACGACCGCACCCAGCAGCGGGTGGTCTGCGGCCACCTGCCCGAGCCCGGCGGCGTCGCCGCGGGAGACGGGGGCGGCCAGCCAGTAGCGCTCGCGCTGGAACGCGTACGTCGGCAGCTCGGCGCGGCGGGCGCCGCTGCCGGCGTAGTACGCCTCCCAGTCCACCCGCGCACCGCGGGCGTGCGCGGTGGCCAGGGCGGCCGACAGCTGCCGCAGGTCGTCGTGGCCGCGGCGCAGCGCGGCGACGAACACCGGTGCGCCGCCGAGGGCTTCGAGGCAGTCGCGGCCCAGGCCCGACAGGACGGGGTCGGGGCCGATCTCCAGGAACGTGGTGGCGCCGAGCTCGGCGAGGCGGCGCACCCCGTCGTCGAAGCGGACGGCCTCGCGGACGTGCCGCACCCAGTACTCCGGCGAGCACAGCTCGGCGGCCGTCGCGGCGCGCCCGGTCAGCGTCGACACCAGGGGGATGCGCGGGGCGCGGTAGTCGAGGATCTCGGCGATCCGGCGGAACTCCTCCAGCATCGGCTCCATGAGCGGCGAGTGGAAGGCGTGGCTCACCCGCAGCTGCTTGGTGCGGTGCCCGTCGGCCTCCAGTTGCGCGGCGACCGCGGCGACGGCGTCGGCCTCGCCGGAGATGACCACGGACGCCGGCCCGTTGACCGCGGCGACGGCCACCCGGTCGGCGACGGACGCCAGCAGCGGGGCGACCGTCTCCTCGGAGGCCGTCACCGCCATCATGGCGCCGCCCTTGGGCAGTTCCTGCATGAGGCGGCCGCGCGCGGCGACCAGGGTGGCGGCGTCGTCCAGCGACAGCACGCCCGCGACGTGTGCGGCGGCCAGCTCGCCGATGGAGTGCCCGGCCACGTAGTCGGGGCGCACGCCCCAGGACTCCAGCAGCCGGAAGAGGGCCACCTCGACGGCGAAGAGGGTCGCCTGCGCGTACACCGTCTCGCTCAGCAGGGCGCTGTCGGCGGTGTCCTCGGCGGCGAACAGGATCTCGTGGAGCGGCCGGTCCAGCTGGAGGTCGAGGTAGCCGATCGCCTCGTCCAGGGCGGCGGCGAACACCGGCTGGCTGTCGTACAGGCCGCGGCCCATGGCGGCGCGCTGGCTGCCCTGTCCGGTGAAGAGGAACGCGAGGCGGCCGCCGTCGGCGGTGCCCGGGAAGACGTACGGGGACTCCTGGCCGTCGGCCAGGGCGCGCAGGCCCGCCAGCACCTCGTCGCGGTCCTCGGCGGAGATGACCGCGCGGTGGGCGAGGCGGGCGCGGGTCGTGGCGAGGGAGTAGCCGAGGTCGGCCGCGGCCGGCGCGTCCTCCTCCTCGGCGCGGGCCAGCAGCCGGGCGGCCTGGGCGCGCAGCGCGGTCCCGCTCGCGGCGGAGACCGGCAGCAGCACGGGGGCGGCCGGGGCGTCGGCGGCATCGGCGGGCTCCGTCGGGTCGGCGGCGGGCGCCTCCTCGATGATGACGTGCGCGTTGGTGCCGCTGACACCGAAGGAGGAGACGCCGGCGCGGCGGGGCTCCTCGCCCTTCGGCCAGGCGACGGACTCGGTCAGCAGGCGGACCTCGCCGGCCGACCAGTCGACGTTGGGGGTGGGCTCGTCCACGTGCAGCGTGCGGGGCAGCTCGTCGTGCCGCATCGCCATCAGCATCTTGATGACGCCGGCCGAGCCGGCCGCCGCCTGGGTGTGCCCGATGTTCGACTTGGCGGAGCCCAGCCACACCGGCCGGTCCGCGGGGCGGCCCTTGCCGTACGTGGCGAGCAGCGCCTGCGCCTCGATCGGGTCGCCGAGGGTGGTGCCCGTGCCGTGCGCCTCGACCGCGTCGACCTGCTCGCCGGTCAGCCCGGCGTTGGCGAGGGCCTGCCGGATGACCTGCTGCTGGGCGCGGCCGCTGGGCGCGGTCAGGCCGTTGGAGGCGCCGTCCTGGTTGAGGGCGGAGCCGCGGATGACACCGACCACCGGGTGGCCGTTGCGCTGCGCGTCGGACAGCCGCTCCAGGACGAACACGCCGACGCCTTCGGCGAAGGCGGTGCCGTCGGCGGCGGCCGCGAAGGCCTTGACGGTGCCGTCGGGCGCGAGGCCGCGCTGCCGGCTGAAGGCGGTGAAGGTGCCGGGGCTGCCCATGACGGCCACACCGCCGGCCAGCGCGAGCGTGCACTCGCCGCGCTGCAGCGACTGGACCGCCAGGTGCATGCCGACGAGGGAGCCGGAGCAGGCGGTGTCGACGGTGAGGGCCGGACCTGCGAGCCCGAGGACGTAGGAGACGCGGCCGGAGATGACGCTGGGGGCGTTGCCGCTCAGCAGGTAGCCGTCGAGGCCGTCCGGGGCCTCGTGCAGCCGCATCGCGTACTCCTGCGGCTCGGCGGCGATGAACACGCCCGCCTCGGTGCCGCGCAGCGTGGCGGGGTCGATGCCGGCCCGCTCGACGGCCTCCCACACGGTCTCCAGCACCAGGCGCTGCTGCGGGTCCATCGCGAGGGCCTCGCGCGGGCTGATCCCGAAGAAGTCCGCGTCGAACTCGGCGGCGTCGGGCAGGAACCCGCCGTGGCGCACGTAGGTGGTGCCGGGCGTCGACGGGTCGTCGGAGAACAGGGCCTCCAGGTCCCAGCCGCGGTCGGCGGGGAACTCGTCCCGTACGTGCTCGCCGTTGCTGACCAGGCGCCACAGGTCTTCCGGAGAGGCGACCCCGCCCGGGTAGCGGCAGCCGATGCCGACGATGGCGATGGGCTCGTCCGACACGGCCACCGCGCGCACCGGTGCTTCGGGGCGGTCCGACAGGCCCAGGACCTCGGTGCGCAGGTGGGCGGCGAGTTCGGCCGGGGACGGGTGGTCGAAGGCGACGGTCGGCGGCAGGGCCAGGCCGGTGGCCGTGTTCAGCCGGACCTGGAGCTCCAGCAGGGCGACGGAGTCGAGGCCCTGGTCCTTGAAGGACCGGTCGGGGTCGACCGACACGGGCAGGTCCGCCGGGGCGTCCGGGGCGTCGGCGTACTTCGACCGCAGCACGGCGAGCGCGTGATCGCGTACCAGGTCGAGCAGGACGTGGGTCTGCTCGGCCGTCGGAAGCGCTCCGAGGTCACGCACGAGCGCGGACTCCGTCGCCGCGTCCGCCGCGGTGTGACCGGTCGGCACACCGTCGGTGCCGGAGACAAAGTTTCCGGGCTCAGTCATCTGCACTCCACACACTCGTTGTCCGCAGCGGACGAAAGGACGTAAAGACGTAAAGACGTTCGAAAGGACTCCGATGTGACGGAGCGTCAACAAGCTCGCCGTCCGCCCGGAGACGACGGGGCGTCTCCGGACGGACGGCCGGGTCCGTTCGGGCGGACGGGGGATGGCCGTCCGAACGGCTCGGGCGACGGATCAGGGGCGGTTCCCGGGCGGGGACCCGCCCCCGGTCGTCCAAGCGGGTGGGGTCACTCGGCCGCGGCCGCCGCGTGCTCGACGAGGCTCAGGGCCTGCACCGGGCACGCCTCGATGGACTCCAGGATCTGGTCGCGCAGCGACTCGCCGGGTTCGTCGACGACGAGGACGGCCTGGCCGTCCTCGTTCTGGTCGAAGACGTCCGGACCCGAGAGCACACAGGCCCCACAGGCGACGCAGACGTCCTTGTCGATAATGACCTGCAGCATCTTCGTCCTCTCCGTTACCAGGTGACCGGCAGTTCGTGCAGGCCGTCGATGAGCGCCTTCTCCTTGAAGGGGAGCTCCTCCACCGGCTTGGCGAGGCGCAGCCCGGGGATGCGGCGCAGCAGCGTCGTGAACACGACCTCCATCTGCATCCGGACCAGGACCTGGCCGGCGCAGCGGTGGTGGCCGTAGCCGAACGCGATGTTCTGCGCGGCCTCCTTGCGGTGGAAGTCGAGGGTGTTCGGGTCCGCGAAGACGCTCGGGTCGTGGTTGGCCGCGGTCAGCGAGCAGATGACGCCCTCGCCCTTGCGGATCAGCTGGCCGCCGATCTCCGCGTCCTCCTTCGCGACCCGGACGGTGCCGTGGTCGGCGACGCTGGAGAAGCGCATCAGTTCGTCGACGGCCTGGCCGGCGAGCTCCGGGTTCTCGCGCAGCACGGCCGCCTGCTCGGGGTGGCTGAGCAGCACCAGGACGGCCATGGTCATGCCGTTCATGGTGCTTTCGTGGCCGCCGGCGATCATCGTGCGCACGAGGGCGCTGATGTCGGTGGGGCCGAGGTCGCCGCCGCGCTCCTGGTTGCGCAGGATCAGGCTGCTGATCAGGTCGTCACCGGGGTTCTCCGTGCGCTCGGCGATCAGCCGGTGCAGCAGGATCTCGACCTCGGTGTTGGCGGCGGCGTGCTCCTCCGGGGTGCCCTGGGTCACCAGCGAGGTGATCCAGCGGTAGAAGAGGTCCGTCTGGTCGCGCGGCACGTCGAGGAGCTCGGTCATCGCGACGGACGGCAGCGGCATCGTCAGCGCGGAGATGATGTCGACCGGGCCGCCCTGGGCGAGCATCGCGTCGATCAGCTCGTCGACGATCTCCTGGGTGCGGGGCCGCATGGCCTCGACCTTCTTGGCGGTCATCTCCGGCATCAGCATCATGCGGTGCTGGGTGTGCACGGGCGGGTCCATGTGGAACAGGGTCCGCTGCACGATGCCCTGCTCCAGCAGCTCCAACGGGAAACCGAACTGGAGCGGGTAGCCGGGGTCGGCGATGTCCGACTGGAAACGGGGGTCGCGCAGCATCTGCTGCATGTCCTCGAACCGGGTCAGCAGCCAGGCCTCACGGCCGTTGAACGTCAGCTTCACACGGGAGACCGGCTCCGTCTCGCGCAGCACGGCGTACTCGGGAGCCGGCTGCATCGGACAGCCGGTGCGCGCCAGCGGAAACGGGCGGACCGTCGTCTCCGACTGCGCATGGATGAGTTCCGTCATGGGTCCCTCTCTCATCCGCCCCGCACCTGGTGTGCGGTCACGGCCTGGATCGATCGCGTGGGTCGTGGTCGGGCTCGGGCTCAGCCGGTGGCAGTGGGAGGGCGCACGCACAGGTGCGTCACCGCGTCACGGAAAACGCCTGCGCATTCCTCCCCCAGACTCTCCCCCAGCTGGGAGGTGCCCCCATCCGGAGGGACCCCCAACCGGAGTTCACCTCATTCAGGCTGCTGTCCTTCACCCCTGCTGAAAACCCCTAAGCCGCCGCGCCCCTGGTGGGAATGGCGGGGACCGGCCGAAATTAGGGGTGGTGAAGGGTGGTCACAGGGGGCGGCGGCAATGGCGGCGCGGGCCCGGGCGCCGTTTCGATGGGACGAGGGCAACGGGATACCGCCCGGTTGCCGGGAAGGGAAGTCGAAGAGTCATGACGGAAACGCTCCAGGGCACCAGCGCATGGATCCGGCGGTTCCAGCCCTCGCCGGACGCTCCCCACCGCCTCGTCTGCTTCCCGCACGCGGGCGGCGCCGCCACGTTCTTCTTCCCGATGGCCCGGGCGCTCGCGCCGGACGTCGACGTCCTGGCCGTGCAGTACCCCGGGCGCCAGGACCGCCGTACGGAGGCCTGCATCGAGGACATCGAGACGCTCGCCGCGCACGCCACCGAGGAGGTCCTGGCCCGGTCCGACCGGCCGGTGACCCTGTTCGGGCACAGCATGGGCGCCATGGTCGCCTTCGAGACCGCCCGCCGCCTGGAGGAGCAGGGCCGGCCGCCGGCCGGGCTCGTCGTCTCCGGCATGCGCGCCCCGTCCCGGGCCCGCGGCCGGGCGGGCCGCGCGGGGACGGAGCGGGCGGAGACCGCCGAGGAACTCGTCGCCGGCATCCTGCGCCTCCAGGGCACCGACGCGGCCGTCCTGGACGACCCCGAGCTCGTCCGCATGATCCTTCCCACCATCCGCAGCGACTACAAGGCCGCCGAGAGCTACCGCTGGCGCCCCGGACCGCCGCTGTGCACGCCGATCGCCGTGCTGACCGGGACCGAGGACCCGCACGTGAGCACCGACGAGGCCGCCGCCTGGCGGGAACACACCGCCGGGCCGTTCACCCTCACCGTCTTCACCGGTGGGCACTTCTTCCTGAACGAACACGCGGACGACGTCCGGAGGGTCGTGATCGACCACATTGCCCGGTCGTTCCAACCGCACTCAGTCTGAATTCAAGCGGCACCTGAAAAGAAGGATGTCCTGTCTCCCTCGGCTCTTTTCCAGCCGGTTTCCACGGGGGGACGAACCGAGCCACAACTCGAAGAGGCAGGAGTGGGGCGTTGGTCAGCCTCTCGTATTCGATACGTGAAGAATCCGGAACAACCGGAATTACTCCCGGACCGTCCCGGGGCGAAACCGTCCACGGACTTTTGGACGCAGCCGCCGCGGCGGCCCCGGACGCCCCCGCCATCCGCGACGCCGCGGGTGCCTGGACCTACCGGCAGCTCGACGAGTACAGCCAGGCGTTCGCCGCCTGGCTCGCCGGCCGCGGCATGGGCGTCGGCGATCCCGTCGTCCTGCAGCTGCCGACCAGCCGTGAGCTGGCCGCCATGTTCTACGGGGCCGCGCGGGCCGGAGCGGTGTTCGTACCGCTCAACCCCACGATGAAGCCCTACCACCTGCGCCAGGTCAGCGAGAACGCCGGGCCCAAGCTGGCCATCGGCTCCGCCGAGACCGCAGCGGGCCTGCGGGAGGCGGTCGGCGCGGTGCACCTGCTCGCCGACGTGTGGGCCGAGGTCGAGGAACTGCGCGCCCGCGGCGCCCGCACCACCTGCGAGGTACGCCCCGAAGACGTGGCGACCCTCATCTACACCTCCGGCAGCACCGCCGCCCCCAAGGGCGTCGTCTGCCCGCACGCCCAGGTGGCGTTCGCCTCCCGGGCGCTGACCGAGGCACTCGGGTACCGGTCGGACGACATCGTCTTCTGCCGCTTCCCGATGTCCTGGGACTACGGCCTCTACAAGGTCGTCATGACCTGCATCGCGCGCTGCGAGATCGTCCTCGCCGACCAGGACTCCGACCTCACGCTGGTGCGCCGGATGCGCGAGACCGGTGCGACGGTGGTCCCCATCGTCCCCTCCTTCGCCTCCATGATCGTCAGCCTGGCGAAGCGGGACGCCGAGCCGCAGGCCCCGGTACGGATGTTCACCAATACCGGCGCCGCCCTGCCGCCGGCCACCATCGACGCGCTGCGCGAGCACTTCCCCGGAGCCCGCGTGGTCCGCCAGTACGGCCAGACCGAGGCCAAGCGCATCACCGTGATGCCGCCCGAGGAGGACCGCGAGCGCCCCGGCGCCGTCGGCCTTCCCCTGCCCGGCACCCGCGTCCTGATCGTCGACGCGGACGGCAACGAGCTGCCCGCCGGCGAGGTCGGCGAGATCGTCGCCGTCGGCCCGCACGTGATGCCCGGCTACTGGAACAGCCCCGAGATCACCGCCAACACCTTCCGCACCGACCCCGCCAGCGGGCAGCGCAGCCTGCACACCGGGGACTACGGCCACCTCGACGCCGATGGCTACCTCTACTTCGAGGGCCGCCGCGACGACATGTTCAAGCGCAAGGGCCTGCGGATGAGCACCCTCGAAATCGAGGGCGCCGCCATGGACATCCCCGGAGTCCGCGCCGCGGCCGCCCTGGCGCCCGGTGACAAGCACGACCTCGCCCTCTTCGTGGAGGGCGACCTGACCCCCGCCGAGGTGCTGAGGGGCGTGGCCCAGCGACTGGAGCCCGCCAAGGTCCCGGCGATCGTCCGCGTGCTGAGCGAGTTCCCGCTCACCCAGCACGGCAAGAACGCCCGCAAAGAGCTGGCCCTGCTGCTCGAAGGAAGTGGAAAGTGAGTTTCCCGTCCATGGAGCCGACCGAGCTCGCCCGCCAGTACGGCACGCCCCTGTACGTCTACGACCTCGACCGCGCCCGCGCCGCCCGCCGGGACCTGTTCGGCTGGCTGCCCGAGGGCTTCGAGGTGTTCTACGCCTTCAAGGCCAACCCGCACGTCGACCTCGTCCGGGCACTGCGCGACGGCGAAGGCCCCGCCTGCAAGGCCGAGATCAGCTCCACCGGTGAGCTCGCCGCAGCGCTCGAAGCCGGCTACCCGGGCTCCGACATCCTCTACACCGGGCCCGGCAAGACCCCCGAGGAGCTGTACGAGGCCATCGTGGCCGGCGTGCGCACCTTCTCCGCCGAGTCCCTGAGCGACCTGGAGCACATCGGCGGCGCCGCCCTCGAACACGACACCGTCGCCGACTGCCTGCTGCGCATCAACAGCGCCTCGGCCAGCGCCACCACCAGCATCCGGATGACCGGCGCCCCCACCCAGTTCGGCATCGACAGCGAAACCGTCCCCGGGATCGCCGAGCAGCTGCGCTCGGTGCCCGGTACCCGCATCGCCGGACTCCACCTCTTCTCGCAGAGCAACGCCGCCGACGAGGAGTCCCTCATCGGCGAACTCACCCACACCATCCGCGTGGCCGCCGCCATCCAGGACGACCTGGGCGTCCCGCTGCGCCTGCTCGACATCGGCGGCGGCTTCTCCGTCCCGTACGCGCAGCACGGCGAGCGGGCCCGCTACCCCAAGCTCCGCACCGAGCTGGAGGCCTCGCTCGACGTCCACTTCCCGCAGTGGCGCGAAGGCGCACCGCGGCTCGCCGTCGAGTCCGGCCGCTACCTGTCCGGCGACAGCGGGACGCTCGTCGCCCGCGTCAGCAACGTCAAGGTCAGCCGGGGCAAGAAGTTCGTCATCCTCGACGCCGGCATCAACACCTTCGGCGGGATGTCCGGCCTCGGCCGGCTGCTGCCGGTGTCCGTGCAGGTCGAGGCGGACGCCGAGACGGAGAAGGCGAGCCTGGTCGGCCCGCTGTGCACCCCGGGTGACGTCCTCGGCCGGGGCATCGACCTGCCCCTGCTGGAGGAGGGCGACTTCGTCCGCATCCCCAACGCCGGTGCGTACGGGCCCACGTCGAGCCTGCTGATGTTCCTCGGGCGCCCGGCCCCGACCGAGGTCGCCGTGTCCGGCGGCAAGGTCGTCTCGGTCTCGCGCATCGAGCACGTACGCACGTACCGGACCGAGGAGGGCGATGATGCGTGACCTGCCCGCGAGAACCGCGGAGGCGTTCGTCGAACGGTCGAAGGGGACCGTGATCGTGACCACCCTGGCCTCCGACTCCCACACCTGGAACCTCGTCTTCCTCCAGCTGCTCATCGAGGAGTGCGGATACGACGTGGTCAACCTCGGCCCCTGCGTACCCGACGAGCTGCTCGTCTCCGAGTGCCGCGACCGCAACCCCGAGATGATCGTGATCAGCAGTGTCAACGGCCACGGCTACCAGGACGGCATGCGGGTCATCGGCCGGCTCCGGGACTGCACCCCGCTCGCCGCGACCCCGATCGTCATCGGCGGCAAGCTCGGCACCGACGGCGGCGAGGGCGCCAGCCGCACGAACGAGCTGATGGCCGCGGGCTTCGACGCCGTGTTCGAGGACGGCCAGGACCCGATCGCCGCGTTCCACGCGTTCCTCGCCACGCTGCCGCCCGCGCCGCAGCGCGCCGTGGACCACGCCCGGGTCTCCGCATGAGTGAACCCGCCGCCGTCCGCGAAGGGCGGCCCGCCGGCCCGGCCCCCGTCGACTTCGGGGAGTTCGTCCGCAGGGAGGGCGGCAACGGCCGCCTGGTCGTCCAGCCCCGCATGGGCTTCGGGGACCCCGGCCGGATGCGCACCGGGCTCGTCGCCACCAAGGCCGCCGACGCCGCCACCGTCGGCACCCTCACCCTCGACAGCTACACCCGCGTCGGAAACCTGGAGGCCGTCGAGACCGCCCTGCGCGACGGCATCGACCTCAACGGCTACCCGGTCGTCAGCCACCCGCCGGCCACCACCGCCGCCGTGCTCGGCGGCGTCCGCGACGCGGGGTTCCCCGTCCAGGTCCGGCACGGCTCGGCCACGCCCATCGACATCTTCCGGGCGATGATGCGGCTGGACCTCAACGCCACCGAGGGCGGCCCGGTCTCCTACTGCCTGCCCTACGGGCGCACCCCGCTCGCGGACGCCATCCGCAACTGGGAGGACTGCTGCGACCTGTACGTCCGCATGCAGGACGTGGGCATCGAACCGCACCTGGAGACCTTCGGCGGCTGCATGATGGGCCAGCTGTGCCCGCCCAGCCAGCTCGTCGCCATCAGCTTCCTCGAAGCGATGTTCTTCGCCCAGCACGGGCTGCGCTCGGTCTCGATGAGCTACGCCCAGCAGACCGACCCGGTCCAGGACCGGGAGGCGGTCACCGCGCTGCGCCGGCTCAGCGCCGAACTGCTGCCGATCGACAACTGGCACGTGGTCATCTACGCGTACATGGGCGTCTACCCCGAGACCGACCACGGTGCGTACGGGCTGCTCGGCAGCGCCGCCGAACTCGCCGTCAGCACCGGCGCGGAACGCCTCATCGTCAAGACGGCCGCGGAGGCCCGCCGCATCCCGACCGTCGCGGAGAACGTCCAGGCCCTCGAATACGCCAGCCGGACCGCGCTGCGCACCGGCCGCGGACCCGACGACGTCTTCCTCGACTCCCCGACCTACCAGGAGGCGCGCGCCCTGGTGGACGCCGTCCTCAACCTCGACGACGACCTCGGGCGCGCCCTGCTCAAGGCGTTCCGGCACGGCTACCTCGACGTCCCGTACTGCGTGCACCCGGACAACGCCGGCCGCGCGCGCAGCTACATCGACTCCCGCGGCCGCCTCGCCTGGGCCGACACCGGCAAGCTCCCGCTGGCCGGGATCGCCGAGCGCGGGCCGTCGCGGAAGATCGGCTCGGCCGACCTGATGAACGACCTCTTCCATGTCCGGTGCAAGTTCGACGCAGGTCCCCGCGAGCTCGACCCCGTCACCGCGGAGCTGATCCGCGGACAGGCGGCGGTCGGGCCACGGACGAAGGAGTACACCGCATGACCATCACCCAGACACCCGTGGAGACCGGCGCGTGGGTGCGCCGCTTCCACCCCGACGGCCGGGACGCCGCGCACCGGCTGATCTGCTTCCCCCACGCGGGCGGCTCGGCGTCGTTCTACTTCCCCGTCTCCCGCGCGCTGACCCCGGGCGTGGACGTCCTCGCGATCCAGTACCCGGGCCGGCAGGACCGCCGCCACGAGCCCTGCATCGACTCCATCGCCGCACTCGCGGACGCCCTCGCCGAAGAGGTGCGGCCGTGGTGCGACCGGCCCGTCACCTTCTTCGGGCACAGCATGGGAGCGACCCTCGCGTTCGAGGTCGCCCGGCGGCTGGAGGCCGAGGGCACCGTCCTGCACGGACTGTTCGCCTCGGGTCGGCGCGCCCCGTCCACCGTGCGCGACGAGCGGGTGCACCTGCGCGACGACGACGGCCTGCTCGCGGACATCACCCGCCTCGCCGGTACCGACACCGCGGTCCTCGGCGACCCGGAGATCGTCCGCATGATCCTTCCGGCGATCCGCTCCGACTACCGGGCCGCCGAGACCTACCGCTACGCGCCCGGCCCGCAGCTGACCTGCCCGCTCTTCGTCCTGACCGGCGACAGCGACCCGCACGTGACGCCCGAGGAGGCGCGCGCCTGGGAGCAGCACACCACCGGCCCGTACGCGCTGCGCACGTACCCCGGCGGCCACTTCTACCTCAACTCCCAGGCGGGCGCCGTCCTGGGGGAGATCTCCGCGCACCTGGGCTGACCGGCCCCGGTCCGGGTACCGGCTCCCGCCGAACGCGGCGGGAGCCTTTCCCGTATCCCGGCCGGGGTGCAGGAAAACGGCCTGGTGACGCATAACATGTCACCCATGCGTGCGTGATACGCATCGAATCCGTGAAGAGGACGAATGAAGGCGGGACGCTCCATGACCAGCAACGAGGGCAGCGGCCTGCCGGGCAGCATCGACGTGCTGTGGGAGCTGCGCAGCCGGGAACAGCGCGGAGCGCGCGCCGGCCTGAGCGCGGCACGCATCGTCACGGCGGCCATCGAGTACGCGGACCAGTTCGGGCTGGGTTCCCTGTCGATGGCCCGGGTGGCCGAGCGGCTCGACTTCGCGACGATGTCCCTGTACCGGCACGTGTCGAGCAAGGACGAACTCCACTCGCTCATGGTCGACATGGCGTACGGCAAGCCGCCGCTGCTCGAAGGCAGCGACAAGGACTGGCGCGGCGGCCTGGAGCTGTGGGCCCGCGCGTTCCTGGAGATCTTCCGGCGCCACCCGTGGATGCTCCAGGTCCCGGTCAGCGGGCCGCCGCTGGAGCCGGGCCAGATGAGCTGGCTCGAATGCGGGCTGCGCACGCTCGGCCGCACCGGGCTCTCGCCGAACGAGAAGCTCTCGGTGATGCTGCTGATGGTCGGCTACGTGCGCAACAACGCGCAGGTGTCCATGCCGCTGACCAGCCAGGACCAGAGCGAGGAGGAGTTGATGGCCAACTACGGCCGCGCGATGGACAAGTTCGTCGACGCGGAGACCTTCCCCGCGGTCCGCGAACTGATCGAGGCCGGCACCTTCCAGGAGACGGACGACGACTTCACCTTCGGCCTGGAGCGCGTCCTCGACGGCATCGAGGTCCTGATCCGCAAGAACTCCGGCGAGGACCTGCTGGGCTGAGCCGGCCACCCTGCCGGAGCAGGCGGCCCAGCAGGGTGGCCGCGCTCGACGTGCTGTGGATCGTGACGAACGGCAGCCCGGGGACGTGCCGCTCCGGCGGAGGGCATCGCGTTCCCTGTCTGTCGCTGCCCGAGTGGTATCAGGGCGTGGCGCGAGCCCGGTGAGCCGGTGATGTGGCGTGCGGACGAGCTGGAGCTGATTGCGTCGCCGTCTGTCGCCAAGGGGGCCCTCGCGCTCGAAGACCCCGGGCTGCCGGATACGTGGTGGGCTGCGCTAATGCCTCACTGGACGCCCTCGCGGACCAGCAGACGCCGCGGATCGCGACGCCGGACACGGTGACGATCACCCAGGAGCAGGTGACACAGACACTCGGCGAGGTCTTCCCCGGCATCGCCGATACGCGGATCGAGCGGTGGGCGCCGGCTCATGCCGAGTCATGTCACGCGGCCGTGACGGTGTCAGGCGTCCTGCCCCGCCGCGCTGCCCCGCGCCTGAAAAGCCTCGGGTACCTGCTCGTGGAAGCGCGACGCAGATGACGGACCGAAATACCCATGGCGGTCGCGACGGTGTCCGCCGAGACCGCCATGGGTAGCCGCTGATCAGGTGTGCCTGCTGTGCTCGCGAGAAACCGCGAGCTGTCATTGGCCCCGCATCAGACGGATGGATGCTCAGGGTGCATTCAGGTTGAAATCCTGTGTGGTGTTGTTCGTGGCGCCGGGGCTCTTGATGTTGTTGTTGATGCTGATGTTGTTGAACATCGGGAGGATGCCGCTGAGGTTGATGGGCAGGATCGACACGCCGCCTCCCCCGGTGCTCCCGGCTTCGTAGGTGATGGTCACCACGGCCGCTCCGGTCGCGGGTGCGGAGGTGCCACCCGTCGGAACGTGGTCCGATCCGCCGCCGCCACCACCGGGCCCCTGCACACCACCGATTTGGAGGGTGCCGCAGCCCCCGCCTCCGCCGCCGCCGAACCAGCCGGCTCCGCCGCCGCCTGCGGCGAAGCTGGCTCCGCCGGTGCCGCCGACCCCCTCTGCGCCGGGGGTGCCCGGCGAACCGGGGCTGAGGGTACATGTGGCTCCGCCGGAGCCGGCGGTCGTCTGGGTTCCGCCCCCGCCGCCCCCGGCGCCGCCGCTGCCGCCGGTCTGACCGGTGGTGCCGGCGTTTCCTCCGGTGGCCCCAATGGTGGGGGGAAATCCGCTGATGCCGTTCCCCCCGCCGCCTCCGCCGCCCGCGACGATCAGGCGGGGGTCGGTGGCGGCGACGCCGGTCAGGGTGCAGCCGGGGCCGGCCGAGCTGCAGGTGCGGACGTCGCTGGAACCACCGCCCGCAGTCCCCGGTCCGCCGCCCGCGCCCCCGCCCGTGGCGACGTTGACGTAGAGCGTGGTGGTGCCCGACGGCACGGTGACGGTGCCGGTGACGGTGTCGCCGGTCCCGCCCGCGCCTCCGTCGGGTGCGTTCTCGCCTGCGGCGCCGGTGGCGGTGATGGTCAGCTGGGTGACGCCGGACGGGACGTCGAACGGCTGGTTGGCGCCGGCGTTGAAGGTAACGGTCACGGGCGCCGCCTCGGCGGGCGTGGCCATGGGGACCACCAGCGCCGCCGGCAGCGCCGTCGTGGCGAGCAGGAGAGCAGCACGCCGGGCCGGGCGCCGTAGCCTCTCGGCTGTGGCTGCGGCTCCACGTCGCTGGGATGCCGCACGTTGCAGGCTCAGTCTCACGCTCGGGACTCCTTGAGAAGGGATGCCGAAACCAGGGCACCGCGGAAGGGTTTGATATTCCGGTCCCTGTGCAGGACCTCCGACGATCAAGTCACACCCGTCCGTGTCGGTCCTCCAGACACACCGTCACGGCGCGCCGCGATCCACCTTCCAGCCCCTGCCCGTCGCCGGAGCGGCAGCGCACGGTGGCGATGTGGGAACGGTGACGAGGGCGAAGAGCCGGTCGACCAGGACGTCGAACCCGAGACGGAGCTGTGTGACCTGTGCGGGACATCGGCCTCGGACAGCACGAAGTGGTATGACATCGAGGGGCGTTCGGGGCCACAGAAGCATGACGATGGAGCCGCCGAGCAGGCGTAGCGCTGTTCCACGAGCTGCGAGGCGAGCGCGCGTTGAAGCCACGGTGTTTCGTCCACAAGCCGTGTGACGACCTCGCCCGCTTGCTCGATGGACAGCTTCCCCGTAGCGACCGTGGTGTCGTCGCCACACCGTGAACCGCCGTCGCAGTCCAGCGAGTCCGGGCACGAAAGACGTCCGCCCCGACCACCTTCTGGTGGTCGGGGCGGACGTCTTTCGTGCCCTTCGGGGCCTGTCGTCGATCAGTGATAGGCGACCGAAGAGTGCGGTGCGGCGGCGGGGGTGGAAGCCGCACCCGCGGTGGTCGGGATGTGCTGGGGCTCCTGCGACTGGGCGGCCTCGACCGAGCCGGGCAGTGCCGCCTCGATCGGGGTCTTGCGGAGCAGGAGGGCGGCGATCAGGGCGGTGAGGAGCATCAGGCCCGCACCGACGAGCGAGGCCACCTGGAGGCCGTGCGTGAAGGCCTCCCGGCTCGCGTCGATCACCTGGGCGCCGATCTGCTGCGACTGGTGGGCGGCCACGTCGGCCGCACCGCCGATGGTGCTGCGCAGCGAGTCGAGCGCCGAGCCGGTGACGCCCTCGGGGCTGACCTTGGCCATGTCGTCGCGGTAGACGGCGGAGCCGATGGAGCCGAGCGAGGCGAAGCCGAAGGCGATGCCGAACTCGGTGAAGGTCTCGGAGGTCGCCACCGAGGAACCGGCCTGCTCCGGCGGGGCCGAGGTGACCACGATCTCGGCGGCCAGCGTCTTCGACGCCACCATGCCGCCGGCCAGCAGGCCGACGCCGACGAGGACGACCGCGATGTTGGAGTCGACCTCGACCATGGTCAGGACGCCGAAGCCGGCGGCCATGATGACCAGGGCGGAGCCGATGAGCACGGCCGGGCGGACCTTGCGGCCGAGCGAGGCCGACAGGGCGACCGCGACACCGATGGCGGGCATCGGGGCCAGCGACCACAGCGAGGCCTTGAGCGGGGAGTAGCCGAGCACCAGCTGGAGGTACTGGTTGGTCAGGACGCTGCTGCCCATGAGGGCGAACGCCACCATGAGGTTGACGATGACCGCGCCGCTGAAGCCGCCGCTGCGGAACAGCGAGATGTTGATCATCGGGTTGGCCGTGGTCTTCTGGCGGATCACGAAGGCGACGACCAGGAGGGCGCCGACCGCGGCCCAGACGGCCGCGCTCTGGCTGTAGCCCTCGATGACGAGCTCCTTGAACCCGTAGATCAGCGCCATGACGCCGGCCAGGGAGAGCACGGTGCTCAGCAGGTCGAGCTTGCCGCGGTTCGGGTCGCGGTACTCGGGCAGCAGGAACGGGGCCGAGAGCAGGACCAGGACCATCACCGGGGTGTTGATCAGGAAGACCGAGCCCCACCAGAAGTTGTCCAGCAGGAGGCCGCCGACGATGGGGCCGATGGCGGCACCCGAGGTGAGCGTGCCACCCCAGGCCGCGATGGCGGTCTTGCGCTCCTTGGAGTCGTGGAACATGTTGCGGATCAGCGCCAGCGACGTCGGCGTCAGGGTCGACGCGGCGAGGCCGAGCAGGGCCCGCGAGGCGATGAGCATCTCAGGGCTGGTGGAGAAGGCGGCGAGGGCGGAGGCCACGCCGAACAGGGCGGCACCGATCAGCAGCAGCTTGCGGCGGCCGATGCGGTCGCCCAGCCAGCCGACGGTGACCAGGGTGCCGGCCAGGACGAAGCTGTAGATGTCCATGATCCACAGCAGCTGCGAGGCGGTGGGCGAGATGTCCTCGCTCAGCGGCGCGATCGCGAATCCCAGCACGGATACATCGACAGAGACCAGCAGGGTGACCAGGACGATCACTCCTAGGCCGATCCACTCCTTCGTTCCTGCCTTGGGCTTCAGTTCCGTCATGGCAATCGTCCATATCCTCTCGGCGTACGCGGCACGCAGAGCGTATCAGGTACGCACTTGCGTGTCACGTACTCGTTGGGGGGTGGAGGGTGGGGTGGGGGGTTGCGCCGCGAGCGGTGGAAGCGGGAACGGGTCCTGCGTGGAGCGGCGGAAGACAGCGTGAGCGCCTCGGGGTGCGGTACCCCAGGCGCTCGTTGGAATTGATATGAGTGAGATCCTGCACGGAAAACTGATCGCCGGTTCGGACTGCTAACGCCGGGCCTTTGTCAGGCATTTTTTATCCTTGAAAGCGAGCGTATTTCCGGTGGACGATTCGTCTGACCCTCGTCAGAGTTTCCGCCCTGAACGCTAACGGAGCGATTTGCCCCGGAGCTACCCCTAGCCACCCCTAAGCCGACCCCTGGTATGCCGTTGCCCGCGCCAAGGGGTCCGGCCGGAGACGGGGGCGAACTCGGGCCCCTCCCCACCGGGGAGGGGTGGGGCGGCAGTGATCCTAGGGGGCCCGGGGCGGTGCTCAGGGGTGGGCGGACCACCCTTCGCCGAAGTAATTTTCGAGAGATCTCAGTCCGTTGCGAGTTTGTGGAACGTACGTGCCGATTCGGCGCAGGGTCGGAATTCCTGCCCCCGAGTGCACGGAATCCGCATCTCGCCCCGGCGTCGTCGAATGGCATAGGAGGGTGTGCTCGGTGAGCAACGAGGAGAAGCTTCTCGGGTATCTACGCCGGGCTACCACCGACTTGCGTGAAGCCCGCAAACGGCTCGCTGCCGCGGAGCGCAAGTCGTCCGGTGAGCCGATCGCGGTCGTGGGCATGGCCTGCCGCTACCCCGGCGGTGTCACCTCCCCGGACGAGCTGTGGCAGCTCGTGGCCGAGGGCCGCGACGGCGTCTCCGCGTTCCCCACGGACCGCGGCTGGAACACCGACGCCCTGTACGACCCCGAGCCGGGCAAGCCCGGACGGACCATCACGCGCGAGGGCGGCTTCCTCTACGACGCCGGCGACTTCGACGCGGGCCTGTTCGGGATCTCCCCGCGCGAGGCCCTGGCGCTCGACCCCCAGCAGCGGCTGCTGCTGGAGACCTCCTGGGAGGCCGTCGAGAACGCGGGCATCGCCCCGCACACCCTCCGCGGCACGAAGACCGGCGTCTTCGGCGGCGTGATGTACCACGACTACGCGCTGGGCACCGAAGCCGCGGCCACCACCGGCGGCAGCCTGGTCACCGGCCGCATCGCGTTCAGCCTGGGCCTGGAGGGCCCGGCCGTCACCATCGACACGGCCTGCTCCTCGTCCCTCGTCGCCCTGCACCTCGCCGCGCAGTCCCTGAACTCCGGCGAGTCCACGCTCGCCCTGGCCGGCGGCGTCACGGTGATGACCGAGCCGGACATGTTCCTCTACTTCAGCCACCAGCGCGGCATGGCCGCCGACGGCCGCTGCAAGCCGTTCGCCTCGGACGCCGACGGCACCGGCTGCTCCGAGGGCGTCGGCGTCCTCGTCCTGGAACGGCTCTCCGACGCCCGCCGCAACGGCCACCAGGTGCTGGCCGTCATCCGCGGCAGCGCCGTCAACCAGGACGGCGCCTCCAGCAGCATGACCGCCCCCAACGGGCCGTCCCAGCAGCGCGTGATCCGCAGCGCCCTGGAGAACGCCGGCCTGACCATCGCCGACGTCGACGCCGTGGAGGCCCACGGCACCGGCACCCGCCTCGGCGACCCGATCGAGGCGCAGGCACTGCTGGCCACCTACGGTCAGGACCGCGACGCGGACAAGCCGCTGTGGCTCGGCTCCCTGAAGTCCAACCTCGCCCACACGCAGGCCGCGGCCGGCGTCGGCGGCGTCATCAAGATGGTGCAGGCGCTGCGCCACGGCGTCCTGCCCAAGACCCTGTACGCCGAGGACCCGACCCCGCACGTCGACTGGACCGCGGGCAACGTCAAGCTGCTGACCGAGCCGGTCGCCTGGCCGGCGGGCGAGCGCCCGCGCCGCGCGGGCATCTCCTCCTTCGGCCTCAGCGGTACGAACGCCCACGTCATCGTCGAAGAGGCCCCGGCCGCCGACGTGGCCGAGCCCGAGGGCGAGATCCGCGAACTGCCGCTGGTCCCCGTCGCCCTGTCGGGCCGTTCGCCGAAGGCGCTGGCCGAACAGGCCGGACGGCTGCACGCGCACGTCACCGGGCACCCGGACACGTCCCTCACCGACCTCGGGTTCTCCGCGGCCACGACCCGCACGCCGCACGAGCACCGGGCCGTCGTCGTCGGCGCGGACCGCGAGGAGCTCCTCGCGGGACTGTCGGCACTGGCGGAAGGCACGGCGGCGGGTGCGGTGCAGGGCGTCGTGCGCGAGGGCCGCTCGGCCTTCCTGTTCACGGGTCAGGGTGCGCAGCGTTTGGGCATGGGTCGTGAACTGCATGCCGCGTTCCCGGTGTTCGCCGCCGCCCTCGATGCCGTGGTCGGGGCGTTGGACGGGCACCTGGACACCCCCCTCTACGAGGTGATGTGGGGTGAGGACGAGGCCCTGCTGAACAACACCGCGTTCACGCAGCCCGCCCTCTTCGCGATCGAGACGGCCCTGTTCCGGCTGGTGGAGTCGTGGGGTGTGCGTCCGGACTTCCTGGCCGGGCACTCCATCGGTGAGATCAGCGCAGCGCACGCCTCCGGGGTCCTCTCGCTGGAGGATGCGGCCCGTCTGGTCACGGCGCGCGGTCGTCTGATGCAGGCGCTGCCGGCGGGCGGCGCGATGGCGGCGATCGAGGCCACCGAGGAGGAAATCCTCCCGCACCTCACCGACTCCGTCGGCATCGCCGCGATCAACAGCCCGCGTTCGATCGTGGTTTCCGGCACCGAGGAGGCCGTCGAGGCGATCCGGGGCGCGTTCACGGAGCAGGGCCGCAAGACGACCCGGCTGCGGGTTTCGCACGCCTTCCACTCGCCGCTGATGGACCCGGTCCTCGCCGAGTTCCGGGCCGTCGCCGAGTCCGTGACCTACGTACCCGCCCGGATCCCGGTGGTCTCCGGCGTCCACGGCGAACTCAGCGAGGACTGGGGCACCCCGGAGTACTGGACCCGCCACCTGCGCGAAGCCGTCCGCTTCTCCGACACCGTCCAGCACCTGGCCGCGAAGGGCGTCCAGACGTTCCTGGAGCTCGGCCCCGACGCGATCCTGACCGCCCTCACCCGGAGCACCCTCGACGGCGACGACGCGGTCGTCGAGCCCGCCGTCCGCAAGAACCGCCCCGAGGCGCGCACCCTCCTGACGGCGCTGGCCCGCCTCCACACCACCGGCACCCCGATCGACTGGACGGCCTTCTACGCCGGGAGCGGCGCAGAGGCGGTCGCGCTGCCGACGTACGCCTTCCAGCGCGAGCGGTACTGGATGATCGCCGATCTCTCGGGCGGCGGCGACGCCTCCGCCTTCGGCCTCGCGCCCGCTGACCACCCGCTGCTCGGCGCGGTCATCGCCTCCCCCGACACGGACGGGGTGACCTTCACCGGCCGGCTCGCCGTCGACGCCCAGGCCTGGCTGGCCGACCACGACGTCCTCGGCGCCGTGCTCCTGCCCGGCACCGGGTTCGTCGAACTCGCCCTGTACGCGGGCGAGCAGGTCGGCCACACCACCCTGGAAGAGCTCATCCTCCAGGCCCCCCTCGTCCTGCCCGACCACGGCGGCGTCGCCCTCCAGGTCTCCGTCTCCGGCGCCGACGAGCTGGGCCGCCGGACCGTGCTCATCCACTCCCGGCCCCAGGACGCGCAGCCCGACACCCCCTGGCTGCTGCACGCCCAGGGCCTCCTCGGAACGGCGCCCGTCGCGTCCGGCGCTGACCTCACCGAGTGGCCGCCCGCCGGCGCCGCCGAGGTGCCCCTGGACGACGCGTACGAACTGCTCCAGGAGCGCGGCTACCACTACGGGCCGGTGTTCCAGGGCCTCCAGGCCGCCTGGCGGCAGGGCGACGCGGTCTTCGCCGAGGTCGAACTGCCCGAGCAGGCGCACGAGGACGCGGCCCGCTTCGGCGTCCACCCCGCGCTCCTGGACGCGGCCCTGCACGGCTCGCTCCTCGACGACGGCCCGGGCGGCGCCGCGGGCGACTCCAACGGCGCCTCCGGTGTGCTGCTGCCGTTCGCCTGGAAGGGCGTGCGCTTCCACGCCGTCGGGGCGACCCGGCTGCGGGTGCGGATCGCCCCCTCCGGCCCCGACGCCATCACCCTGGACGGCGCCGACGCGGAGGGCCTGCCCGTATTCTCCGTCGAGTCACTGGTCTCCCGGCCCGGTGCCGTGGCGGAGGCAGCCGGCGGGGCCGTCCCGGGCGGCGCGCTGTTCGCCGTCGAACTCCAGCCGCTCGCCGCTGCCGCCGCTGCCGCCCCGCTGACCTGGGGCCGGTGGGAGGCGGACGACCGCACCCGGCCCGCGCAGGACGTACTGGTCCTCGACGACACGGACGCCGACACGGACGCCGGCGCGGCCGACGGCACTTCCGAGGACACCGCCGCCCACGTGCACGCGGCCACCGCACGGGCCCTGGCCCGCGTACAGGAGTGGCTCGCGGACGAGCGGTTCGCCGACTCCCGCCTGCTCGTGGTCACCCGCGGCGCGGTCGCCGCGCCCGGCGAAGGCGTCACGGACCTGGCCGGTGCCGCGGTCCGCGGCCTGATGCGTTCGGCCCAGGCCGAGAACCCCGGCCGGATCGTCCTCGCCGACCTCGAACCCGGCGCCCCGGAGTCCACGCTGGATCCCGCCGTGATCCTGGCCGCGGCCGAGCCCGAGGTCGTCGTACGGGGCGGTGCGCTGTTCGCCCCGCGCCTGGTGCGCGCCACGGCCGCCGCCACCGCGGACGAAACGCTTCGCTTCGACGGCCCGGGCGCCGTCCTGCTCGCCGGAGGCACCGGCACCCTGGGGCACCTGGTGGCACGCCACCTCGTGACCGTGCACGGCGTGCGCGAACTGCTGCTGGTCAGCCGGCGCGGCCCCGAGGCCCCCGGCGCCGACGCCCTGCACGCCGAACTCACCGCCCTGGGCGCCGACGTCACCATCAGCGCCTGCGACCTCGCCGACCCCGCCGAGGCACGCGACCTGCTCGCCCGACACCGCGTCTCCGCGGTGATCCACCTCGCCGGTGTCCTCGGCGACGTCACCATCGGCTCGCTCACCCCCGAACTGCTCGCCGGGGCGCTGCGCCCCAAGGTCGACGCCGCGTGGAACCTCCACGAGCTGACCCGGGGCCGGGACCTGACCGCGTTCGTGCTGTTCTCCTCGGTCGCCGGCGTCCTCGGCAACCCGGGCCAGGGCAACTACGCCGCGGGCAACGCCTTCCTCGACGCCCTCGCCGCCCGGCGCCGCGCCGAGGGGCTTTCCGGCCAGTCGCTCGCCTGGGGCCTGTGGGCCACCGAGGGCGACGCCGGCTCCGTCAGCGGCGACGGCATGGCGGAGGAGCTGAACAACACCGACCTCCAGCGCATGCGGCGCTCCGGCATCGGCGCGCTGTCCGCCGCCGCCGGCCTCGCCCTGTTCCAAGCCGCCACCACGTCCGCCGATCCCGTCCTGCTGCCGCTCGCACTGGACCTCGCCGCCCTGCGCGCCGCCGACGACCTGCCCGCGCAGTTCTCCGCGCTGGTCCGCCGGCGCGCCCGCGCCGCGGCCCGGACCGGTGCCCGCAGCGCCACGCAGGGCCAGGTGCTCGCCGCGCTGCCGCAGAAGGAGCGCCGCCGCGCCCTCCTGGACCTCGTACGCGGCCAGGTCGCCTCGATCCTGGGGCACTCCTCCACGGCCGAGGTCGGTCCCGACCGCGCCTTCAACGAGCTGGGCTTCGACTCGCTGACCGCACTGGAACTGCGCAACCAGCTCACCACTGCGACCGGGCTGCGGCTGACCCCGACCCTCGTCTTCGACCACCCGAACGCCCAGGCGGTCGCCGACCACCTCGACACGCTGCTCGCCGGCTCCGCCGCCACCGCCACGCCCGCCACCGCCACCGCGGGCCCGGCGGCCGACGGCGACGACCCGATCGTGATCGTCGGCATGGCCTGCCGCTACCCGGGCGGCGTCCGTTCCCCCGAGGACCTGTGGAACCTCGTCGAGGACGAGGTCGACGCGATCACCGAGTTCCCCGTCAACCGCGGCTGGGACATCGACGGGCTGTACGACCCCGAGCCGGGCACCCCCGGCAAGGTGTACGTGCGCCACGGCGGCTTCCTGCACGACGCCGACGAGTTCGACCCGGCGTTCTTCGGCATGAGCCCGAACGACGCCCTGACCACGGACCCGCAGCACCGGCTGCTGCTGGAGGTCGCCTACGAGGCGCTGGAGCGCGCGGCGATCGACCAGGCCTCGCTGAAGGGCACGTCGACCGGCGTGTTCGCCGGGATCATGTACCACGACTACACGGGCAACAGTGCCGCCGGCTCGCTCGGTTCGGGCCGCGTCTCCTACACGTTCGGCCTCGAAGGCCCGTCCGTGACGGTGGACACCGCCTGCTCGTCCTCGCTGGTCGCCCTGCACCTCGCGGCGCAGGCCCTGCGGTCCGGCGAATGCCCGCTGGCCCTGGTCGGCGGCGTGACCGTGATGTCCTCCACGGAGACCTTCGTGGAGTTCTCCCGGCAGCGCGGCCTGTCCAAGGACGGCCGGTGCAAGTCGTTCTCCGCCGCCGCCGACGGCGCCGCATGGTCCGAGGGCGTCGGCGTCCTCGTGATCGAGCGCCTGTCGGACGCCCGCCGCAACGGGCACCGGGTCCTCGCGGTCCTGCGCGGCAGCGCCGTCAACCAGGACGGCGCGAGCAACGGCCTGATGGCGCCGAACGGCCCCTCCCAGCAGCGGGTCATCCGCCAGGCCCTCGCCAACGCGGGCCTGTCCACCGCCGACGTCGACCTCGTCGAGGCGCACGGCACGGGCACCACCCTCGGCGACCCGATCGAGGCCCAGGCGCTGCTCGCGACGTACGGGCAGGACCGCGGCGCCGCCGATCCGCTGTGGCTGGGGTCCATCAAGTCGAACATCGGGCACACCCAGGCCGCCGCGGGCGTCGCCGGAGTCATCAAGGTGGTGCAGGCCCTACAGACCGGCATCATGCCGAAGTCGCTGCACCTGGACGCTCCGTCGGCCCAGGTCGACTGGGAGGCGGGTGCCGTCCGCCTCCTCGACGAGGCCCGCAAGTGGCCCGAGTCGGACCGGCCGCGCCGGGCCGGCGTGTCCTCCTTCGGCATCAGCGGCACCAACGCGCACGTCATCCTGGAAGCCCCGGAGACGGCTGCCGCCCCGGCCGCCCCGGCTGCTTCCGTTGCGCCGGATGCCGCGGACGCGCCGGGGGCCGTGGCATCTGCCGGAGCCTCCGGTGGCGCCGGTGCCGCCGGTGGGACGCGGGTCGTGCCGTGGGTGTTGTCCGCGCGGGACGCGGAGGGCCTTGCGCGGCAGGCCGGGCGGCTGCTGGAGCACCTCGACGCGCTGCCCGCCGCCGAACCGCGCGACATCGGGTTCTCCCTGGCGACCACCCGGGCGCCCATGGAGCAGCGGGCCGCGCTGATCGCGACCGACCGCGAGCAGGCTCGCCAGGCGCTGGCCGCGCTCGCCTCCGGTGCCCCCGCCGCCGTGCCCGCCGTCCGGGCCGCCACCGGCGGACTGACCGCCTTCCTGTTCTCCGGCCAGGGCGCCCAGCGTCCCGGAATGGGACGTGAACTGCACGCCGCCTTCCCGGTGTTCGCCCAAGCCTTCGACGCTGCCGTCGCGGAGCTGGACCGGCACCTGGACCGGCCGCTGCGCGAGGTCGTCTGGGGTGAGGACGCCCAGGAGCTCAGCCGTACCGTCCACACCCAGGCCGGGCTGTTCGCCTTCGAGACCGCCCTGTTCCGGCTGCTGGAGTCATGGGGGGTCCGCCCGGACTTCCTCGCCGGGCACTCCATCGGCGAACTGGTCGCCGCCCACGTCTCGGGCGTGCTGTCCCTGGCCGATGCGGCGAAGCTGGTCGCCGCCCGGGGCCGGCTGATGCAGGCCCTGCCCGAGGGCGGAGCCATGCTGGCCGTCCAGGCCTCCGAGGACGAGGTGCTGCCGCTGCTGACCGACACGGTGAGCATCGGCGCGGTCAACGGCCCGCAGTCGGTGGTCGTCTCCGGCGCCGAGGACGCCGTCGGGGCGATCCGGGAGCACTTCGCGGCCCTGGGCCGCAAGACCTCCCGGCTGCGCGTCTCGCACGCCTTCCACTCGCCGCTGATGGACCCGATGCTCGCCGAGTTCAGCGCCGTCGCGGCCGGACTCTCCCCGGCAGGGCCCCTGATCCCGCTCGTCTCGAACGTGACCGGCCGCATCATGAGCGCCGAGGAGATCGCCGACCCGCAGTACTGGGTCCGCCACGTCCGCCAGGCCGTCCGCTTCGGCGACGGCGTGCGCGCCCTCGCCGACGCCGGAGCCACCGCCTTCGTCGAGGTCGGCCCCGACGCCGTCCTCGCCGGCCTCGGCCCCGCCTGCCTCACCGACACCACGGCCATCGGCGACACCGCCCCGGTGTTCCTGGCGCTGTCGCGGCGCGAACGCGACGAGGAGCACACCCTCGTGGCCGCCGTCGCGCAGGCCCACACCCACGGCGTCGATGTCGATTGGCCCGCCTTCTTCGCGGGCAGCGGCGCGCAGCGCATCGAGCTGCCGACGTACGCCTTCCGCCGCGACCGCTTCTGGGCGCTCGACGAGCGCCGCGGCGGGGACGCCGGCTCGCTCGGCCTCGACGCAGTGGACCACCCGCTGCTGAGCGCGGTCGTCCCCGCCCCCGGCACGGGCGGGGCGACCTTCACCGGCCGCCCCGCGCGCTCCGCCCAGCCCTGGCTGGAGGACCACGACCTGCTGGGCACGGTCGTCTTCCCGGCCACGGGCTTCGTCGAACTGGCCCTGCGCGCCGGAGCGGACTTCGGCTGCGACCGGCTGGCCGGCCTGACCCTGCACGCCCCGCTGCCGCTGCCCGAGCAGGGCGGCGTCCCCCTCCACGTGGTGGTGGGCGCCCCCGGCGAAGACGCGCTGCGCACGGTGAGCGTGTACTCCCGAGCCGAGGACGGCGAGGCCGCCGGGGACACCGCCTGGACCCTGCACGCCGAAGGCACCCTCGCCGACGGCGCCGCACAGCCTTTCGGCCCCGCCTCCGCCCCCGCCGACCTCTCGGCCTGGCCGCCCGCCGGCGCCGCGCCCGTCGCGGTCGCCGACGCGTACGAGCGGCTCCTCGCCGGCGGGTACGGGTACGGCCCCGTCTTCCAGGGCCTGTCCGCGGCCTGGCGGCGCGGCGACGAGCTGTTCGCCGAGATCGCGCTGCCCGCCGACGCGGGCTCCGGCGAGGCCGCGGCCGACCGGTTCACCGTCCACCCCGCCCTGCTCGACGCGGCCCTGCACCTCGACCGGCTCGAAGGGCTCGACCGGCTCGACACCGGGGCTCCGGCCCCGCGGGCCACCGCCTCCTGGACCGACCTCCAGGTGCACCGGACGGGCGCCGGAGCCCTCCGCGTCCGCATCAGCCGCGACGCCCAGGGCACGCTCGCCCTCGAAGCGGCCGACGCAGAGGGCCGTCCCGTCCTGTCGGCGGCCGCGGTCACCCAGCGGACCGTCTCGGCGGACGAACTGCGCACCGGCGAACAGCCCGGCGCCCTGTACCGGCTGACCTGGGGCCAAGCCCCCGCCGGCGCCGGCCCGGCGCAGGACGCGTCCGTCCTGTTCGAGTGCCCCGTACCCGAGGGGGCCGCCGACACCGACGCGGCCGCCCGGGCCCGTGCCGTGGCCGCGGCGACCTTGACCCGGCTGACGCAGTGGCTCGACGAGGAGCAGGCCGCACCCCTGACCGTCGTCACCCGCGGCGCCGTCGCGGTCCGCGACGACGAGAGCGCCGACCTCGCCCAGGCCCCGGTCTGGGGTCTGGTGCGGGCCGCACAGAGCGAGCAGCCCAGCCGGTTCGTGCTGGCCGACCTCGACGACACCGAGGCGTCCCGGCAGGCGCTGCCCGGGGCCCTCGGCGCCGGACTGACCGAGTTCGCGATCCGGGCCGGCACCGTCCTCGTACCGCGGCTCGCCAAGGCCGCCGCCCCGCAGGGGGACCGGCCGCAGCTGGCCGGCACGGTCCTGGTGACCGGCGCCGCGTCCGCCGCCGGTGCGGTCGTGGCACGCCGGCTGGTGACCGAGTACGGCGCCACCCGCCTGCTGCTCGTCCGTGCGCCGGCCGCCACCGGCACGGACCCGCACGGTGCGGACGGCCCCGCCGCTCTCGCCGCCGAGTTCGCCGGCCTCCCGGTGACCGTCGACACCGCCGACTGCGATCCCGCCGACCGCTCCGCGCTCTCCGCGCTGCTGGCCGCCGTTCCCGCCGAGCACCCGCTCGTCGCGGTGGTGCACGTTGATGCCCCGGCCGGGGGAGCCGTCATCGACGCCGGGGCGGCACGCGCGCTGGACGAGGCCCTGCGGTGCACCGCCGACGCGGCGTGGAACCTGCACGAGCTCACCCGCGACGACCGTCCCGCGGCGTTCCTGCTGCTGTCCTCCTCCGCCGGGCTGATGCACGGCGCCGGACAGGGTGCGCGGGCCGCCGCGGCCACCTTCCTCAGCGCGCTCGCCCGGCACCGCCACGGCCTCGGACTGGCCGCGACGGCCTTGGCGTTCGGGCCGTGGGAGGCCGCCGCCGAACCCGCCGAACAGCAGGGCCTGCTGGCTTCGCTCGGCCTGCCCGCCCTCGGCGCCGACCGCGGACTGACGCTGCTCGACGAGGCGCTGCGCACCGGCGAGGCCGACCTGACCGCCCTCGACCTCGACCGGGGAACGCTGCGCTCGGCCACCGGCCGCGTACCGGCCGTCCTGTCCGGCTTCGTACGGACCCCCGCCGGCCGGCAGGGCCGCGGCGGCACCGACGAGGCCGACCAGTTGCGGCGGCGGCTGACCGGACTGGACCCGCAGGAGCGGGAGCGGGTGTTCCTGGAGGTGGTGCGCTCGCACGTCGCCGGGCTGCTCGGCCACGCGTCGGCCGACGCCGTGGCCGCCGACCAGTCCTTCCAGGAGCTCGGCTTCGACTCGCTGGCCGTCGTCGAACTGCGCAGCCGCCTGGGCACGGCCACCGGTCTCGCCCTCCCGGCGAGCCTGGCCTTCGACTTCCCGACGTCGCGGGCCGTCGCCGGCTACCTGGCCGCCGCCGTGCAGGGCGACGAGAACGACGGGACGCAGGCCCTGACCGAGCTCCTGGACCAGCTGGACGCGGCCCTCGCGGCCGTCGCCCGGGACGCCGCCGAACCCGCCCGGATCACCGCACGGCTCGAAGCGGTACTGCGCCGCTGGCAGGACACCCGCACCACCGAACCGACCGACCCGGAGCAGGACTTCGAGGCGGTCACCGACGACGAACTGTTCGAGGCACTGGACCGGGAACTCGGGCTCTGACCCCGCGAGACCTCGACCGCCGCGATCCACAGTTGGCTTCAGATTGGTTGACTTCAGATGCCTGACCAGGACAAACTCCGCGACTATCTCAAGCGCGCCACCGCCGACCTGCAGAGTGCCAAGCGGCGCCTGCGGGAGGCCGAGGCCCGCGAGCACGAGCCGATCGCGATCGTCGGGATGAGCTGCCGCTACCCCGGCGGGATCGGTTCCCCCGAGGACCTGTGGGACCTGGTGGCCTCGGGCGGCGACGGGATCACCGGCTTCCCCCTCAACCGCGGCTGGGACGTCGACGGGCTGTACGACCCGGAGCCGGGCACGCCCGGGAAGTCGTACGCCCGCGAAGGCGGCTTCCTGCACGACGCCGACCGGTTCGACGCCGACTTCTTCAAGATCAGCCCCAAGGAGGCGCGGGAGACCGATCCCCAGCAGCGCCTCCTGCTGGAGACCTCCTGGGAGGCGCTGGAGCGCGCCACCATCGACCCGCTCTCGCTGCGCGGCAGCCGCACCGGCGTCTACGCCGGCGTCGTCTACCACGACTACCCCTCCGACGGTGGGATCGGCGGCCTCGGCAGCATCGCCTCCGGCCGCATCTCCTACACCCTCGGCCTGGAGGGCCCCGCGGTCACCGTGGACACGGCCTGCTCCTCCTCGCTGGTCGCCCTCCACTGGGCGGTCAAGGCCCTGCGCGCCGGCGAGTGCGGCCTGGCGCTGGCCGGCGGCGTGACCGTGATGGCGACGCCCACCTCCTTCGTCGGCTTCAGCCAGGAGCGGGGCCTCGCCCCCAACGGCCGCTGCAAGTCCTTCGCCGCGGCAGCCGACGGCACCGGCTGGGGCGAAGGCGCCGGCATGCTCGTCGTCGAACGGCTCTCCGACGCCCGCCGCAACGGCCACCCGGTGCTCGCCGTCATCCGCGGCTCCGCCATCAACCAGGACGGCGCCTCCAATGGCATCACCGCCCCCAACGGCCCGTCCCAGCAGCGGCTGATCGAGCAGACCCTGGCCGGCGCGCAGCTGACCGCCGACCAGGTCGACGCGGTCGAGGCGCACGGCACGGGCACCACCCTCGGCGACCCGATCGAGGCGCAGGCGCTGCTCGCCACGTACGGCAAGGGCCGCCCCGCGGACCGGCCGCTGTGGCTGGGCTCGATCAAGTCGAACATCGGGCACGCGCAGGCCGCCGCCGGCGTCGGCGGCATCATCAAGATGGTCGAGGCGATCCGCCACGGCGTCCTGCCCAAGACCCTGCACGTCGACGAGCCGACCCCCAAGGTCGACTGGTCGGCCGGCAACATCAGGCTGCTCACCGAGGCCGTCGCCTGGCCCGACCACGGGGAGCCGCGGCGCGCCGCCGTCTCCGCGTTCGGCCTGAGCGGCACCAACGCGCACGTCATCATCGAGGCCGCGCCCGCCGAGGACGCCCCGGCCGCCGATGCCACCGCGCCGGACACCGCCCCCGACGCCTCGGTCCCGGCGCTGCTGCCGCTGTCGGCGAAGACCGCGGACGCCCTGCGCGCCCAGGCGGCCAACCTGCTGGACCACCTGGCCGCCGACGACACCGCCGGGGACGGGGCGCCCGTACGGGACCTCGGCTTCTCGCTGGCCACCACCCGCGCCGCGCTGGAGCACCGCGCCGTCCTGCTCGCCGCCGACCGCGACGAGCTCGTACGGGGCCTGTCGGCCCTCGCCGAGGGCGACACCCCGGCCGACGCCGCCCGCGCCGTCGCCGAACCCGACGTCCGCACCGCCTTCCTCTTCTCCGGCCAGGGTGCCCAGCGCCTGGGCATGGGCCGTGAACTGCACGCCGCCTTCCCCGCGTTCGCGGAGGCCCTCGACGAGGCGGCCGCCGCCCTCGACGCGCACCTCGACACCCCGCTGAAGGACGTGATGTGGGGTGACGACGAGGAGCTGCTGAGCAGCACCGCCTATGCCCAGCCCGCGCTGTTCGCCGTCGAGACCGCCCTGTTCCGGCTCGTCCGGTCCTGGGGCCTGCGCCCGGACCTGCTGGCCGGCCACTCCATCGGCGAGATCACCGCGGCCCACGTCGCCGGCGTCCTCGACCTCGCCGACGCCGCCCGCCTCGTCACCGCACGCGGCCGCCTGATGCAGGCCCTGCCCGCCGGCGGCGCCATGGCCGCGATCCAGGCCACCGAGGAGGAGGTCCGCCCCCACCTCACCGAGCGCGTCGGCATCGCCGCGATCAACGGGCCCCGCTCGGTGGTCGTCTCCGGCGAGCAGGACACCGTCCGCGCCATCGCCGCCCACTTCGGGCACGAGGGCCGCAAGACCAAGGAACTGCGGGTCTCGCACGCCTTCCACTCCCCGCTCATGGACCCGATGCTGGAGGACTTCCGCCAGGTCGCGCAGAGCGTGACCTGGAACGAAGCCCGCATCCCGGTCGTGTCGAACCTGACCGGCCGGCCGGCCGGGCCCGGCGAGCTCCAGAGCGCCGACTACTGGGTCCGCCACGTCCGCGAGGCCGTCCGCTTCTCCGACGCCCTGCGCACCCTCGAAGCCGACGGCGCCCGCATCCTCCTCGAACTGGGCCCGGACGCCGCGCTCACCCCGATGGCCGCCGACTCGCTCACGGCCGACACCGGCGCGGGCGCCGTCGCCGTGGTACCCGCCCTGCGCCGCGGCCGCGACGAGGCGCGCACCCTCCTGGCCGCCGTCGCCCAGGTCTTCGCCCGCGGCGCCGCCGTGGACTGGACCGCCCTGTTCGGCGGCCCGGCCCGCCGACTGGCGCTGCCCACCTACCCGTTCCAGCACCGCAGCTTCTGGGCCGACACCGTCCCGGCCACCCCCGGCCTGCTCGCCGCGGGCACCGGCGCCGGCGCGGCCGACCCGGCCGACACCGCCTTCTGGGACGCCGTCGAGCACGCCGACGTCGACACGCTCGCCGGCCGGCTGGAGATCGCCGCCGACCCCCTGCACGAGGTGCTGCCCGCCCTCTCGAAGTGGCGCCGCCGCCACCACGACGCGTACACCCTCGACTCCTGGCGCTACCGCGTCGTGTGGCAGCCCGCCCCCGACGCCCTGCCCGCCGCCGCCCTGACCGGCACCTGGATCGTCGCCGTGAGCCCGCAGGACGCCGCCGACCCCCGGGTCGTCGCCGTGCTCGCCGCCCTCGCCGACGCCGGTGCCGCCCCCGAGACCGTCGAGGTCGACGGCCAGGACCGCGCCGCGCTCACCGAGGCGCTGCGCGGCCGCACCGCCGCCGGAGTGCTGTCGCTGCTCTCCCTCGACGAGCGGCCGTACCCCGAACACCCGGTGCTTTCCCGGGGCCTGGCCGCCACCATCACCCTGGTACAGGCCCACGGCGACGCCGGCCTCGCCGCCCCCCTGTGGCTCGCCACCTCCGAAGCGGCGGCCGTGGCCGGCTCCCACGAGGTGACCGCCGTCGCCCAGACCCCCCTGTGGGGCCTCGCCGGATCCCTCGCCCTCGACCTCCCGCAAACCTGGGGCGGCATCGTCGACCTGCCCGCCGCCGTCGACGCCGGCAGCGCCCGGCAGCTGTGCTCCCTGCTGACCGGCACCTCCGGAGAGGACGCCGTCGCGATCCGGCCGCAGGGCGTCTTCGTACGCCGCCTCGTGCGCGCCCCCCTCGCCGGCCAGGAGCCCCGCCGGACCTGGCAGCCGCACGGCACCGTCCTCATCACGGGCGGCACCGGCGGCCTCGGCGCCCACGTGGCCCGTACGTTCGCCGCCGAGGGCGCCGGGCACCTGCTGCTCACCAGCCGCCGCGGCAGCGCCGCCGCCGGCACCGACGAGCTCGTCGCCGAACTGACCGGCCTCGGCGCCCGCGTGACGATCGAGGCCTGCGACGTCACCGACCGGGCCTCCCTGTCCCGCGTCCTGGACTCCGTACCCGAGGACCAGCCGCTCACCGCCGTCATCCACGCGGCCGGCGCCATGCAGCGCATCGCCCCGCTCGCCGACCTCTCCCTCGAAGAGTTCGCAGAGGTCGGCCACGCCAAGGTCACCGGAGCCGTCCTCCTCGACGAACTCCTCGCCGACCGCCCGCTGGACGCGTTCGTCCTCTTCTCCTCCGGCGCCGCCGTATGGGGCAGCGCCGGCCAGAGCGCCTACGCCGCGGCCAACGCCCACCTCGACGGCCTCGCCCACCGGCGCCGCGCCCAGGGCCGCACGGTGACCTCCGTCGCCTGGAGCTCGTGGGACGGCGGCATGGTCGACGCCGAACTCGGCGCGATGATGCGCCGGATCGGCGCGCCCGCCATGCGGCCCTCCATCGCGGTCGGCGCCCTGCGCCAGGTCATCGAGCACGAGGAGAGCCACCTGGTGGTCGCCGAGTTCGACTGGGAGCGCTTCGTCCCCACGTACACGCTGGCCCGGCCCCGCCCGCTCCTGGACGCCCTGCCCGAGGTGCGCGACATCCTCGCCGGCGCCGCCGATCCGGCGGCCGCGGGCGGCGGATCCGCGCTGGTGGCCTCGCTGGCCGGCAAGCCGGAGGCGGAGCAGACCCGCGCCCTGCTCGACCTGGTCCGCGGCAAGGTCGCCGCCCTGCTCGGCTACGACTCCCCGGCGGAACTCGAACCGACCCGCGCCTTCGAGGACCTCGGCTTCGACTCCGTCGCCGCCGTGGAACTGCGCTCGCGCCTGAGCGAGGCGACCGGCGCGAACCTCCCGAGCACGATGGTGTTCGACTACGCGACGCCCGCCGCACTGGCCGCGTTCCTGCGCACCGAGCTGTTCCAGGACGGCGACGGAGGCCCGGCCGACGTGCTCACCGAGCTGGACCGCTTCGAGGAGCTCGCCACCTCCCTCGACATCGAAGAGATCCGCTCCAGCCGGATCACCTCGCGGCTGCAAGCCCTGGTCGGCAGGCTCACCGACCTCCAGGGAACCGGCGAGATGGTTCGCGACCAGCTCGAATCCGCTTCGGCGGACGACGTCTTCGCCTTCATCGACAGAGAACTCGGCCTGGCCTGACCGAGCCCCCGAGCACGTTGCCGACACATTCATCAAAAGGACTCGGTGAGACCCGACATGGCAAATGACGAGAAGATCCTCGACTACCTGAAGAAAGTCACGGCCGACCTGCACCAGACCCGGCAGCGGCTCCAGGACGTCGAGGCTCAGGCGCGGGAGCCGATCGCGATCGTGGCCATGAGCTGCCGCTACCCCGGCGGGATCACCACGCCGGAAGAGCTCTGGCAGCTGGTGGCCGAGGGCCGCGACGCCGTGGCGGGCATGCCCACCGACCGTGGCTGGGACCTTGAGACCCTGATGGACCCGAACCCGGACGCCCCCGGTTCGAGCTACGTCCACCAGGGCGGGTTCCTGGAGAACGCGGGCATGTTCGACCCCGGGTTCTTCGGGCTCAGCCCGCTGGAGGCGGAGGGCACCGACCCGCAGCAGCGCCTGATCCTCGAAGTGTCCTGGGAGGCGTTCGAGCGCGCCGGCATCGACCCGGAGACCCTGCGGGGCAGCCAGGTCGGCGTCTACATGGGCTCGGGCATCCAGGACTACGGCGACTACGAGGAAGGCGTCCCGGAGGCCGTCGAGGCGTTCATGGCGACCTCCCGCGCCTCGTCCGTCATCTCCGGCCGGGTCTCGTACACCCTGGGGCTGGAAGGCCCCGCCTTCACCGTCGACACCGCCTGCTCGTCCTCCCTGGTCGCCATCCACCTCGCCGCGCAGGCGCTGCGCCAGAACGAGTGCAAGCTCGCCCTGGCCGGCGGTGTGATGATCATGTCGACCGCGTCGCCGTTCGTCGCGTTCAGCAAACAGAAGGGCCTGTCCCCCGACGGCCGCTGCAAGGCGTTCTCCGAATCGGCCGACGGCACCGGCTGGGCCGAGGGCGCCGCCGTCATCCTCCTGGAGCGCCTCTCCGACGCCCGCCGCAACGGCCACGAGGTCCTCGCGGTGATCCAGGGCTCCGCGATCAACCAGGACGGCGCTTCGAACGGGCTGACCGCGCCCAACGGCCCCGCCCAGCAGAAGGTGATCCGCCAGGCCCTGGCCAACGCCGAGATACCCGGCGCCCACGTCGACCTCGTCGAGGCCCACGGCACCGGCACCACCCTCGGCGACCCCATCGAGGCGCAGGCCCTGCTCGCCACCTACGGCCAGGACCACACCGCCCAGCGGCCGCTGCGGCTCGGCTCGTTCAAGTCGAACATCGGCCACGCCCAGGGCGCGGCCGGCGTCGGCGGCGTCATCAAGACCGTCATGGCGATGCGCAACGAACTCATGCCGCGCACCCTGCACGTCGCCGAGCCGTCCAGTCACGTCGACTGGACCGCCGGCCACGTCGAGCTGCTCACCGAGGCGCTGCCCTGGCCCAAGGCCGAGGACCACGCCCGCACCGCCGGTGTCTCCGCGTTCGGCCTCAGCGGCACCAACGCTCACGTCATCCTCCAGGAGGCGCCGGAGCCGGAGTCGGCCGCCGCGGACGCCGAGCCGGTCCGTCAGGCCCCGGCCGTCACCTCCCCGGTCCTGCCGTACGTCGTCTCGGCGCGCAGCGCCCGGGCGTTGCGCGGCCAGGCGGAGAAACTGGCCGCGTTCGTCCGCGAGCGCGCAGGGGACGAGGACCCGCGCGGCATCGGTCACGCCCTGATCACCCGCCGCACCGCCTTCGACCACCGCGCCGTCGTCCTCGGCGACGGCAAGGACGCCCTGCTGGCCGGCCTCGACGCCCTCGCCGACGGCGGCAAGGCCCCCCACCTGGTCCGCGGAACCGCCTCCGGCTCCCCGCAGGTCGCGTTCGTCTTCCCGGGCCAGGGCTCGCAGTGGATCGGCATGGCCGTCGAACTGCTCGACTCCTCGCCCGTGTTCGCCGACCGGATGCGGGCCTGCGCCGAAGCCCTCGCCCCGTTCACCGACTGGAACCTGCTGGACGTCGTACGCGGCGAGCCCGGCGCCCCCACCTACGACGAGGTCGACGTGGTCCAGCCGGTGCTGTGGGCCGTCATGGTCTCGCTGGCCGAGCTGTGGCGCTCCTTCGGCGTCGAACCGGCGGCGGTCGTCGGCCACTCCCAGGGCGAGATCGCGGCGGCCACCGTCGCCGGCGCCCTGTCCCTGGAGGACGGCGCGCGCGTCGTCGCCCTCCGCAGCAAGATCATCCGGTCCGGGCTGGCCGGCCGCGGCGGCATGATGTCCGTCCGCCTGCCGTCCGCCGAGGTCCGCGAACTCATCGCCCGCTGGGACGGCCGGCTCCAGCTCGCAGTCGTCAACAGCCCCACCTCGGTCGTCGTCTGCGGCCACCCCGACGACCTCGACGCGCTGTACGCCCACCTTGAGGCGGGCGGGATCCAGGCCCGTAAGATCCCCGTCGACTACGCCTCGCACTCCGTCTTCGTCGAGGAGATCCGCGACGAGGTCCGCGAGGCCCTGTCCGGCGTGACCCCCCGCTCCGCGGACGTCGCCTTCTACTCCACCGTCGTCGGCGCCCCCGTCGACACCGCCACCCTCGACGCCGACTACTGGTACCGCAACCTGCGCCAGACCGTCCTGTTCGAGGAGACCACCCGCGCCCTCCTCGACGACGGCTTCACCGTCTTCGTCGAGGCCAGCCCGCACCCCGGCCTGCTCGTCGGCCTCGCCGAGACCGTGTCCGCCGTCGGCGTCAGCGCCGCACCGGTCGGCTCGCTGCGCCGCGGCGAAGGCGGCGTACAGCGCTTCGCCACCTCCCTCGCCGAGGCCTGGGCGGCCGGCGCGCCCGTCGACTGGACCCTCTTCCACGGCTCCGCCCCCGCCCGCCCCGCCGACCTGCCCACGTACGCCTTCCAGCGCGAGCACTACTGGGCCCCGGCCCCCGCGGGCACCGGCGACGTCGAGGCCGCCGGCCTCGACCCGGCCGGCCACCCGCTGCTCGGCGCCGTCATCACCGCGCCCGACAGCGACGGCTTCACGCTGACCGGCCGTCTCTCCACCGCCACCCACGGCTGGCTCGGCGACCACCGGGTCGGCGACCAGGTCTTCTTCCCCGGCACCGGCTTCGTCGAGCTGGCCGTCCTGGCCGGCGACCGGGCCGGCTGCACCACCGTCGAGGAACTGACCCTGGAGGCCCCGCTGGTGCTGCCCGCGCGCGGCGGCGTCGCCGTCCGGGTCACCGTCGAGGCGCCCGACCCGGCCGGCCGCAGGGGAGTCACCGTCCACTCGCGCGGCGAGGACACGGGCCTGTCCTGGACCCGGCACGCGGTCGGCACCCTCGGCCGCACCGCCGCCCCCGCCCGCCCCTTCGACACCACCACATGGCCGCCCGCCGACGCCGAACCCGTCGACCTTCGGGACTTCTACGAGAACGTCGCCGCGGAAGGCCTGGACTACGGCCCGGTGTTCCGCGGCCTGACCGCGGCCTGGCGCCTCGGCGAGGACGTGTACGCCGAAGCCGCCCTGCCCGACGGCACCGACGGCACCACGTACGGCCTCCACCCGGCGCTGCTGGACGCGGCCCTGCACACGGTCGCGCTGACCGGCGTCACCGGAGACCAGGCGGCCCTGCCGTTCGCCTGGTCCGGGGTCACCCTCGCCGCCGAGGGCGCCGCCGCCGTCCGCGTACGGGTCAGCGCACTCGGCGACGGCGAGGTCGCCGTCGACCTCGCCGACGCCTCCGGGCAGCCCGTCGCCTCGGTCGACTCGCTCGTCCTGCGGCCGCTCACCGACGACCGGCTGGCCCAGGACCGCTCCCTCACCCGGGACGCCCTGTTCCGCATCGACTGGCAGGCCCTCCCGGCGGCCACCGCCGATGCCTCCCTCGCCACGTGGGAGGCCACCCGGTCCGCCGCCGAGGACGCCGAGGACGCCGAGCCGGCCGACGTGGTCCTGTGGGACGCCCCCGCCGGCACCGGAGCCGACGCCGCCCGCACCGCCGCGCACCAGGCCCTCGCCGTCGTCCGGGAATGGCTCGCGGACGAGCGGTACGCCGCATCGGTCCTCGTCGTCCGCACCCGCGGCGCGGTCGCCGCCCTGGCCGGCGAGGACGTCACCGATCAGGCCGGCGCCACCGCATGGGGCCTGGTCAGGTCGGCCCAGTCCGAAAACCCCGGCCGCATCGTCCTGGCCGACGCCGCGACCGACGCCGACGTCCTCACCGCGTACGCCGCCGGCGAGTCCCAGATCGCCGTCCGCGACGGCGTGGCGTACGCGCCGCGCCTGGTCCGCGCCACCGCGACCGACGCGGACGCAGCCCCCCGGTTCGCCGAGGACGGCACCGTGCTGCTCACCGGCGGCACCGGCATGCTGGGCCGGGTCTTCGCCCGCCACCTGATCACCGCGCACGGAGTGCGCCGCCTGCTGCTCGCCGGTCGCCGCGGCCCGGACGCCGAAGGCGCCGCCGAACTCGCCGCCGAACTCACCGCACTGGGCGCCCACGTCGAGATCGCGGCGTGCGACGCCGCCGACCGCGACGCGCTCGCCGCCCTCCTGGCCGCCGTCCCGGCCGAGCACCCCCTCACCGGCGTCATCCACCTGGCGGGCGTGCTCGACGACGGCATCCTCGGCTCGCTCACCCCCGAGCGCATCGACGCCGTCCTGCGCCCGAAGGTCGACGCGGCCCTCAACCTGCACGAACTCACCTCGGACGCCGACCTGGCCGCTTTCGTCCTCTTCTCCTCCGTCGCCGGCGTGTTCGGCAACCCCGGCCAGGCCAACTACGCTGCCGCCAACGCCTTCCTGGACGGCCTCGCCGCCCACCGGCAGGCCCGGGGCCTGCCCGCCCAGTCCCTCGCCTGGGGCTTCTGGGGCGAGGCCAGCGCCATGACCGGCAGCCTGACCGAAGCCGAACGCTCCCGCATCTCGCAGGGCGGCGTCTTCCCGATCTCCGCCGAGGAGGGCGTCGCGCTCTTCGACGCCGCACGGAGCGCGGGCGACGCCACCCTGGTACCCGTCAAGCTGGACCTCGGCGCGATCCGCGCCCAGGGCGGGAGCGCCCGCGAGGTGTTCCGCTCCCTCGCCCCGGTCACGGGCCGCCGCAAGGCCGGCGGCAAGATCGAGGCCGGCGCCCTCCAGCAGCGGCTGGCCGCACTGCCCGCCGCCGACCGCGAAGAGGTGCTCGTCGAGCTGGTGCTGCGGCAGGTCGCCGACGTACTGGGCTTCAGCTCGACCCAGGCCATCGAGCCGGAGCGGGCGTTCAAGGAGCTCGGCTTCGACTCGCTGCGCGCCGTCGAGTTCCGCAACGGACTCGCCGAGGCCACCGGCCTGCGCCTGCCCGCCACCGTCGTCTTCGACTACCCGAACCCGCTCGCCCTGGCCCGCCACCTGCTCACCGAGGTGTCCGGACTGCCCGCGGCCGCACAGCCCGCGGCCCGCAAGACCACCGCCGCGACGGCCGACGACGACCTCGTCGCCATCGTCGGCATGGCCTGCCGCTACCCCGGCGGCATCACCTCGCCCGCCGGCCTGTGGCAGGCCGTCGCCGACGGCGTCGACGCGATCTCCGACTTCCCGGCCGACCGCGGCTGGGACCTGGCCCGCATCTACGACCCGACCGGCGCCCGTCCCGACACCAGCTACGTCGCCCGGGGCGGATTCCTCTACGACGCGGGCGACTTCGACCCCGACTTCTTCGGCATCAGCCCGAACGAGGCGCTCATCATGGACCCGCAGCAGCGGCTGCTGCTGGAAGCGTCCTGGGAGGCGTTCGAAGACGCCGGCATCGACCCGCGCACCCTCAAGGGCAGCAGCACCGGCGTCTACTCCGGGATGATGTACCACGACTACGCGCACAACGCGAGCACGGGCGGCATCGCCTCGGGCCGGGTGTCCTACGTCCTCGGCGTCGAGGGCCCGTCCATGACGGTCGACACGGCCTGCTCGTCCTCCCTCGTCTCCCTGCACCTGGCCGTCCAGGCACTGCGGTCCGGCGAGTGCACCCTCGCCCTGGCCGGCGGCGTCACCGTGATGTCCGACCCCGAGGTGTTCGTCGAGTTCAGCCGCCAGAAGGGCATGGCCAGGGACGGCCGCTGCAAGTCCTTCGCGGGCGCCGCCGACGGCGCCGCCTGGTCGGAAGGCGTCGGTGTCCTCGTCGTCGAGCGCCTCTCGGACGCCCGCCGCAACGGCCACCGCGTCCTGGCCGTCGTACGGGGTTCCGCCGTCAACCAGGACGGCGCCTCCAACGGGCTCACCGCCCCCAACGGCCCCTCCCAGCAGCGCGTCATCCGCACCGCCCTGGAGGGCGCCGGCCTGACCACCGCCGACGTCGACGTCGTCGAGGCGCACGGCACCGGCACCACCCTCGGCGACCCGATCGAAGCCCAGGCCGTCCTCGCCACCTACGGCCAGGACCGCGACGAGGACAAGCCGCTGTGGCTGGGCTCCCTCAAGTCGAACATCGGCCACGCCCAGGCCGCCGCCGGCGTCGGAGGCGTCATCAAGATGGTGCAGGCCCTGCGCCACGGCCTGATGCCGAAGACCCTGCACGTCGACGAGCCCACCCCGGTCGTCGACTGGGAGGCGGGCAACGTCAAGCTGCTCCAGGAACCGGTCGCCTGGCCCGCCCGCGCCGGCCGCCCGCGCCGCGCCGGCATCTCCTCCTTCGGCCTCAGCGGCACCAACGCCCACGTCATCCTCGAAGAGGCCCCCGCCACCACGGCGCCCGCCGGCGAACACCGCGAACTGCCCCTCGTACCGGTGGTGCTGTCGGCCCGCAGCCCGCAGGCCCTCGCCGAACAGGCGGAACGCCTGCGCACGCGGGTCACCGAGGACGCGGAACTCTCCCTGACCGACCTCGCCCACTCCGCGGCCACCTCCCGCACCCCCCACGACCACCGCGCCGCGGTCGTCGCCGGGAACCGCGAGGAGCTGCTGGCCGCACTCGCCGCGCTGGCCGACGGCACGCCCGCCGCCGCGGGCGCGGTGCAGGGCGCGGTACGGGACGGCAAGCCGGCCTTCCTGTTCACCGGCCAGGGTGCGCAGCGCCTGGGCATGGGCCGGGAACTGCACGCCGACTTCCCGGTCTTCGCCGCCGCCCTCGACGAGGTCGTCGCCGCTCTCGACGCCTACCTCGACACCCCGCTGTACGAGGTGATGTGGGGCCAGGACGAGGCGCTGCTGAACAGCACCGCGTTCACGCAGCCCGCGCTCTTCGCGATCGAGACGGCCCTGTTCCGGCTCGTCGAGTCCTGGGGCGTCCGCCCGTCCTTCCTGGCCGGCCACTCCATCGGCGAGATCACCGCGGCCCATGCCGCCGGGGTGCTCTCCCTGGAGGACGCGGCCCGCCTCGTCGCCGCCCGCGGCCGCCTGATGCAGGCGCTGCCCACCGGTGGTGCGATGGCCGCCGTCGAGGCCACGGAGGAGGAGGTCCTGCCGCACCTGACCGACAAGGTCGGCATCGCCGCGGTCAACGGCCCGCGTTCGATCGTCGTGTCCGGCGCCGAGGACGCGGTCGAGGAGATCACCGCCGTCTTCACCGCACTGGGCCGCAAGACGACCCGGCTGCGCGTCTCGCACGCCTTCCACTCGCCGCTCATGGACCCGGTCCTCGCCGAGTTCCACCTGGTCGCCGAGAACGTGACGTACGACCAGCCGAAGATCCCGGTGGTCTCCGGCGTCCACGGCGAGATCAGCGAGGACTGGGGCACCCCGGACTACTGGACCCGCCACCTGCGCGAGGCCGTCCGCTTCGCCGACACCGTCCGCTTCCTACACGGCCAGGGCGTCACCCGCTTCGTCGAGCTGGGCCCCGACGCCATCCTGTCGGCCCTGACCGGCACCACCCTGGACGGCCGGGACGTCGCCGTCGAGCCGGTCCTGCGCAAGAACCGCCCCGAATCGCGCACCCTGCTCACCGCACTGGCCCGCCTGCACACCACCGGCACGCGCATCGACTGGCAGGCCTTCTACGCCGGCACCGGCGCCCGCCGCGTCGACCTGCCGACGTACGCCTTCCAGCGCCGCCGGTTCTGGATCCTCGACGGCCAGGCGGGCGGCGACGCCACCTCCCTCGGCCTCTCGACGGTCGACCACCCGCTGCTCGGCGCGGTGATCTCCGCACCCGAGACGGACGGGATCGTCCTCACGGGCCGCCTCGCGCTCTCTGCCCAGCCGTGGCTGGCCGACCACAAGGTCGGCGAGACCGTCCTCTTCCCCGGCACCGGCTTCGTGGAGCTCGCCGTCCAGGCGGGCGACCGGATCGGCTGCCCGGCCGTGGACGAACTGACGCTGGAGGCGCCGCTGGTGCTCCCGCCGCACGGCGGAGTCGCGGTGCGGGTCGCGGTCGGCGCCCCCGACGGGTCGGGCAGGCGTCCGGTCACCTTCCACTCGCGCGGCGAGGACGAGGACCTGCCGTGGGTGCGGCACGCGGTCGGCACGCTCACCGAGGAGGCCGCCGAACCCGCGCGCCCCTTCGACGCGACGGCCTGGCCGCCCGCCGGCGCCGAGCCGGTCGACCTGGACGGGTTCTACGCGGACGTGGCCGAGGCCGGCCTGGCCTACGGCCCCGTCTTCCAGGGCATGAAGGCCGCCTGGCGCTCCGGCGACGACGTCTTCGCCGAGGTCGCACTGCCCGACGGCGTGGAGCCGGACGGGTACGGGGTCCACCCCGCGCTGCTGGACGCGGCGCTGCACCCGGTCGCGCTGTCCGGCGTGACCGGCGGCGAGGCCGCCCTGCCCTTCGCCCTCTCCGGCGTCTCGCTCACCGCGGACGGCGCCGCGAGCCTGCGCGTACGGGTCTCCGCCCGTGGCGAGGGCTCGGTCGCCGTCGACCTCGCGGACGCCTCCGGGGTCCCCGTCGCCTCGCTCGCCTCGCTGATGCTGCGCCCGCTCGCCGCGGAGCAGCTGGCCGCCGACGGCCGCTCCGTGGTCCGGGACGCACTGTTCCGGATCGACTGGCCGACGCAGCAGCCGACGGCCACCGCCGACGCCCGGCCGGTGGCCGCATGGCAGTCGCTCGGCGACGGCCCGGTCGCGGACACCGTCGTCTGGGACGCCCCCGCCGGGTCGGACGCCGCCGCGGTGCACACCGCCGTCGGCCAGGCCCTGGACGTCCTGCGGGAATGGCTGGCCGGTGAGCGCTTCGAAGGATCGACGCTCGTCGTCCGCACCCGCGGCGCGGTCGCCGTCGCCGACGAACACGTGGGCGATCTGGCCGGCGCGGCCGTCTGGGGCCTGGTGAAGACCGCCCAGTCGGAGAACCCGGGCCGCGTCGTCCTCCTCGACACGGACACCGCCGACGCCGCAGACACGGCGGACGTCGCCCTCGCGGTGGCCTCCGGCGAACCGCAGTCCGCCGTACGGGCCGGCGCCGTCCACGCCCCGCGCCTCGTACGGGCCGCGGCGGACGCCGACACCGCAGCGGCCGCGGCCGCCGAGTTCGCCCCCGATGGCACGGTGCTGATCACCGGCGGCACGGGCATGCTGGGCCGCCTGTTCGCCCGGCACCTGATCACCGAGCGCGGTGTGACCCGCCTGCTGCTGACGAGCCGCCGGGGTCCGGCGGCCGAGGGCGCGGCCGAACTGGTCGCGGAACTCTCGGAATTGGGCGCCCAGGTGGAGATCGCGGCCTGCGACACCTCCGACCGGGACGCCCTCGCCGCCCTCCTGGCAGCGATCCCGGCCGCCCACCCGCTGACAGGTGTGATCCACATGGCCGGCGTCCTGGACGACGGCGTCCTCGCCTCCCTGACACCGGAGCGCGTGAGCGCGGTCCTGCGCCCCAAGGTCGACGCGGCCCTGCACCTGCACGAGCTGACCGCGGGCCTGGACCTGGCCGCGTTCGTCCTGTTCTCCTCGGTGGCCGGTGTGCTCGGCAACCCGGGCCAAGCCAACTACGCGGCCGCCAACGCCTTCCTGGACGCCCTCGCCTCCCACCGCCGGGCCCAGGGCCTGCCCGCCCAGTCCCTCGCCTGGGGACCGTGGGCGGCCGAGGAGGCCGGCGGCGGCATGGCCGGCGAGCTGGCCGTCGCCGACAGCGGCCGCATGAGCCGCATCGGCATCGAGACACTGTCGGCCGGCGCGGGCACCGAGGTGTTCGACGCGGCCCGCACGCACGGCGCACCCGCCCTCGTGACGATCCTGCTGAACACGAAGGCGATGCGGAACGCCACCGACCTCCCGGACCTGTTCCGGAGCCTGGTGCCCGCCCGCTCGCGCCGCCGCGCGGAGTCCGGCTCCACGGTCGACGTGGCGGCGTTCCACCGGCGGATGGCCGGGCTGTCCGACGCGGCCCGTACCGACGAACTGGTCGACCTCGTACGGGCCCACGCGGCGGCGATCCTCGGCCACTCGGGGGCGACGTCGATCGGCAAGGGCCGCGAGTTCAAGGAACTCGGATTCGATTCGCTGTCCGCCGTCGAATTCCGCAACAGCCTCGCCGAGGCCACCGGACTGCGACTGCCGGCCACGCTCGTCTTCGACTACCCCAACTCCCTCGCGCTCGCCGAACACTTCGCCGAGGAGCTGCGGCCGAGGGAAGGGAGCGGGGGGAGCGGCGACGCGGCCGACCCCGACTCCGACGAGGGCAGGATCCGCCGCCTGCTCCAGACCGTCCCCATGGCCCGCCTGCGCGAACTGGGCCTGGTGGACACCCTGCTCGAACTCGCCGACGGGCGAGCGGAACACACGGAGTCCACGACGGTCGCCGCGGAGGAAGAAGCGATCGACGACATGGACGCCGAGAGTCTGATCAACATGGCGCTCGACGGTCTCGGGCTGGACGACGCGATACAGGGAATGTGAGAAGCCGATGTCCAATTCTGACCAGAAGCTGCTCGACGCACTCCGGGCGTCCATGAAGGAGACCGCCCGGCTGCGGACGCAGAACCGCAACCTGTCGGCCGCCGCGCGGGAGCCGATCGCCATCGTCGCCATGAGCTGCCGGTTCCCGGGCGGAGTCGACTCCCCCGAGAGCCTGTGGCAGCTCGTCGACGAGGGCCGCGACGGCGTCTCCGAGTTCCCCGTCAACCGGGGCTGGGACGTCGAGGGCCTGTACGACCCCGACGGCGAGCGCCCGAACACCACGTACGTCAACAAGGGCGGGTTCCTGCACGACGCGGACCGCTTCGACCCCGCCCTCTTCTCGATCAGCCCGAACGAGGCGCTGATCATGGACCCGCAGCAGCGGCTGCTGCTGGAGGCGTCCTGGGAGGTCTTCGAGCGGGCCGGCATCGACCCGCACACCCTCAAGGGCAGCAAGACCGGCGTCTACTCCGGGATGATGTACCACGACTACGCGTACAACAGCGCGACGGGTTCCATCGCCTCGGGCCGCGTCTCGTACGCCTTCGGCTTCGAGGGCCCGTCCGTGACCCTGGACACGGCGTGCTCCTCGTCCCTCGTCGCGATGCACCTCGCCGCGCAGGCCCTGCGGGCGGGGGAGTGCACCCTCGCCCTGGCCGGCGGCGTCGCCGTCATGTCCACCCCCGAGGTCTTCGTCGAGTTCAGCCGCCAGCGCGGCCTCGCCAAGGACGGCCGCTGCAAGTCCTTCGCCGCCGCCACCGACGGCACCGGCTGGTCCGAGGGCGTCGGCGTCCTCCTGCTGGAACGGCTCTCCGACGCCCGCCGCAACGGCCACCAGGTCCTGGCCGTCATCCGCGGCAGCGCCATCAACCAGGACGGTGCGTCCAACGGCCTCACCGCCCCCAACGGCCCCTCGCAGCGCCGCGTGATCCGCAGCGCCCTGGAGAACGCCGGCCTCACCACGGCCGACGTCGACGCCGTCGAGGCGCACGGCACGGGCACCACCCTCGGCGACCCGATCGAGGCGCAGGCACTGCTGGCCACGTACGGTCAGGACCGCGACGCGGACAAGCCGCTGTGGCTCGGCTCCCTGAAGTCCAACCTCGGCCACACCCAGGCCGCGGCCGGTGTCGCCGGCGTCATCAAGATGGTGCAGGCCATCCACCACGGCGTCCTGCCCAGGACCCTCCACGTCGACGAGCCCACCCCGCACGTCGACTGGACGGCGGGCAACGTCAAACTCCTCACCGAGCCCGTCGCCTGGCCCGCCGGCGAGCGCCCGCGCCGGGCCGGCGTCTCCTCCTTCGGCCTCAGCGGCACCAACGCGCACGTGATCGTCGAGGAGGCCCCCGCGCCCGTCGAGACTGCCGCGACCGACGAAGAGGGCGCCCCGCAGGACACGGCCCCCGGGTTCGTACCGCGGCTCGTGCCGTGGGCGCTGACCGGCCGGACCGCACCCGCGCTGCGCGCACAGGCCGGCCGTCTGATCGCGCACCTGGAGACCTTGGACGAGGCGGACCTCGCCGTGACGGGCCGGGCGCTGGCCACGCGGCGCGCCCGGCTGGGCGAGCGGGCCGTCGTCGTGGGTGAGACCCGAGAGGAGCTTCTTGCCGGTCTGACGGCCCTCGCCGAGGGGGCCACGGCCCCGGGTGTGGTGCAGGGTCAGGTACGGGAGGGCAAGTCGGCCTTCCTGTTCACGGGTCAGGGTGCGCAGCGTCTGGGCATGGGTCGTGAACTGCACGCCGCGTTCCCCGTGTTCGCGGAGGCCCTCGATGCCGTGGTCGGGGCGTTGGACGCGCACCTGGACACCCCCCTCTACGAGGTGATGTGGGGCGAGGACGAGGCCCTGCTGAACAACACCGCGTTCACGCAGCCCGCCCTCTTCGCGATCGAGACGGCCCTGTTCCGGCTGGTGGAGTCCTGGGGTGTGCGGCCGGACTTCCTGGCCGGGCACTCCATCGGTGAGATCACGGCCGCGCACGTGGCCGGGGTCCTGTCGCTGGAGGACGCGGCCCGTCTGGTCACGGCGCGCGGTCGTCTGATGCAGGCGCTGCCGGCGGGCGGCGCGATGGCGGCGATCGAGGCGACGGAGGAGGAGGTCCTCCCGCACCTCACCGACTCCGTCGGCATCGCCGCGATCAACAGCCCGCGCTCCATCGTGGTGTCCGGCACCGAGGAGGCCGTCGAGGCGATCCGGGGCGCGTTCGCGGAGCAGGGCCGCAAGACGACCCGGCTGCGGGTTTCGCACGCCTTCCACTCGCCGCTCATGGACCCGGCACTCGCCGAGTTCCGCGCCGTCGCCGAATCCGTGACCTACGTACCCGCGCAGATCCCGGTGGTCTCCGGCGTCCACGGCGAACTCAGCGAGGACTGGGGCACCCCGGACTACTGGACCCGCCACCTGCGCGAAGCCGTCCGCTTCTCCGACACCGTCCAACACCTCCAGAGCCGCGGTGTCGAAACGTACGTCGAGCTCGGGCCGGACGCGATCCTGACCGCCCTGGCGAGCGCGACCGTCGGCGATGTCGAGGGCACCGCCTTCATCTCCTCGCTGCGCCGGCAGCGGCCGGAAGCCCGCGAGCTGCTCGCCGCCGTCGGCCGCGTCCACAACCAGGGCGTCGCCGTCGACTGGGCCGCCTACTTCGGCGCCACCGAGGACCGCTGGGCCGATCTGCCGACGTACGCCTTCCAGCAGCAGCGGTACTGGCTGGAGGCCACGACCGGCGACGGTGCCGGGCTCGGTTCCGCGGGCCTGGACACCGTCGGCCACCCGCTGCTCAGCGCCGCGATCGCCGCCGCCGACTCCGGAGAGGTCGTCCTGACCGGACGGCTCTCGGTCGACACCCAGCCCTGGCTGGCCGACCACGACGTCCTCGGCAGCATCCTCTTCCCGGGCACCGGCTTCGTCGAGCTCGCCGTCCGCGCCGGCGACCAGGCCGGCTGCGACACGATCGAGGAACTCACCCTGCACGCCCCGCTGATCCTGCCCGAGCGCGGCGGAGCCGCCGTACAGGTCTGGCTCGGCGCCGCGGACGCATCCGGGCGCCGTACGGTGAGCATCCACTCCCGCGACGAGAACGCCACCGACCCCGTCTGGACGCGGCACGCGGAGGGCACCCTGGTCAGCGGCTCGGCCGTACCGGTCGGCGCCGGTCTGACCGAGTGGCCGCCGCCGGGGGCCACCCCGTCGACGGTGGACGGTGCGTACGAGCTGTTGCTGGAGCGCGGCTACCACTACGGGCCCGTGTTCCAGGGCCTCAAGGCCGCGTGGACGTCGGGCGAATCGCTGTACGCGGAGGTCGCCCTCCCTGAGCACGCGCACGGCGACGCCGCGCAGTACGGCCTGCACCCGGCCCTCCTCGACGCCGCCATGCACGTGGCGCTGATCGACGACGGCTCCAGCACCGACGAGTCCACGGTCCTGCCGTTCTCCTGGAACGACGTCACCCTGCACGCGGGCGGGGCCTCGGCACTGCGCGTGTGCATCGCCCCCTCCGGCCCCAACACCGTCACCGTGACGGTGGCCGACGCCGAGGGGCAGCCGGTCCTGACGGTGGGCTCGCTGGTGTCGCGCCCGGTGTCGCAGGAGCAGTTGGGCGGGGGCCGGCCGGAGTCGCTGTTCGAGATCGCCTGGCGTCCACTGCCGGCCCCGGCCCCGGCCGAGGTCGTCGCGGAGCAGCACCTGTGGGGTGCGCTGCCCGAGGGCGAGCTGTCGGGTGCGGTCGTCTTCCACGTACCGGTCGTCGAGGGTGCACTGCCCGAGGCGGTGCGTTCCGCGGCCGCGCAGACGCTGGCGGTCGTACAGGAGTGGCTGGCCGAGGAGCGCTTCGCGGACACCACGCTGCTCGTCGCGACCCGTGACGCCGTCGTCGTGGACGCCGCCGAGCGCATCGATCTGTCGCAGGCTCCCGTGTGGGGTCTGGTGCGTGCGGCGCAGGCCGAGAACCCGGGCCGCATCCAGCTCACCGACCTCACCGCGCCCACGGACGACCTCGCCGCCGTCATCGCCTCGGGTCAGCCGGAGAGCGCGGTCCGCCCGGACGGCATCCGCATCCCGCGCCTGACGGCCGTGACGACGCCGGAGTCGGCGCAGGGCCCGATCGCCCTCGACCCGGCGGGCACGGTCCTGATCACCGGTGGTACCGGTGGTATCGGTGCGCACCTGGCGCGGCACTTGGTGACCGGGCACGGTGCCCGGCACCTGGTTCTGACCAGTCGCCGTGGTCCGGACGCGGAGGGCGCCGCCGAACTGGCCGCGGAGCTCACGGAACTGGGCGCCGAGGTCACGATCACGGCGTGCGACGTGGCCGATCCGGCCAACATCACCGCGCTCCTCGCCTCGATCCCGGCCGAGCACCCGCTGACGGGTCTCGTCCACGCCGCCGGCACCGGTGACAACGGCCTCATCGCCACCATGGACGCCGAGCGCCTCGACCGGGTCCTGGCGCCCAAGGCCGACGCCGCCTGGCACCTGCACGAGCAGACCCAGCACCTGGACCTGCCGCTGTTCGCGCTCATCTCCTCCGCCGGCGGACTCACCCTCGCCGCGGGACAGGCGAACTACGCGGCGGCCAACACCTTCCTCGACGCCCTGGCCACCCACCGCCACGCGCTGGGCCTCGCCGCCCAGTCGCTGGCCTACGGCCTCTGGGCGAGCACGGGCATGGGCCAGTACATCACCGACACCGACGTGAAGCGCATGGAGCGCCAAGGCCTGCCGCCGCTCCAGCCCGAGGAGGCCCTCGCCCTCTTCGACGCCGCGTACGCCTCCGGACGGCCCGCCACCGTCCCGCTCCACGTCAACCGCACCGCCCTGGCCGCCCGTACCGACGAGCTGCCCGCGCTCCTGCGCTCTGCCACCCCCGCCCCGCAGCGCCGCAACGTCCGCGCGAGCGCGAGCGGTACGGGAACCGGCCCCGCCCACGAGCTCGCGGCGCGCCTCGCCGGGAAGACCGAGGAGGAACGCGACAGCGCCCTCCTCGACCTGGCGCGGGCCCACGTCGCCGCCGTACTGGGCCACGAGTCGGCCGACGCCATCGAACCCGACCGGGCGTTCCAGGAGCTCGGCTTCGACTCCCTCAGCGCCGTCGAGCTGCGCAACCAGCTGAAGGCCGCCACCGGGCTCCGGCTCCCCGCCACCCTGGTCTTCGACTACCCGAACGCACGCGCCGTCGCGCAGTACATCGGCGAGTCCATCGCCGGATCGGCGCAGAGCGCCGCCACCCGCCCGGCCCGCGGCGTCGCCCGTTCGCAGGCGGACGACGACGACCAGATCGCGATCGTCGCGATGAGCTGCCGCCTGCCCGGCGGCGTCACGTCCCCCGAGGACCTGTGGCAGCTCGTCGTGGAGGGCCGCGACGCCGTCTCCGGCTTCCCGAACGACCGCGGTTGGGACGTCGAGAACGTCTACGACCCGGAGCCCGGCGTGCCGGGGAAGACGTACTCCAATGAAGGCGGCTTCCTCTACCGGGCGGGCGACTTCGACCCGCACTTCTTCGGCATCAGCCCGAATGAGGCGCTGATCATGGACCCCCAGCAGCGGCAGCTCCTGGAGGTCTCCTGGGAGGCCATCGAGCGGGCCGGCATCAACCCGCACACCCTCAAGGGCAGCCGGACCGGCGTCTTCGCGGGCGTCATGTACCACGACTACGGGCAGGGCACCGAGGCCGCGGCCACCACCGGCGGCAGCCTGATCTCGGGCCGCGTCTCGTACACCCTGGGCCTCGAAGGCCCCTCCATGACCGTGGACACGGCCTGCTCGTCCTCCCTCGTGTCGCTACACCTGGCAACCCAGTCGCTGCGCTCCGGCGAGTGCTCGATGGCGCTCGTGGGTGGTGTCGCGGTGATGGCGAGCCCCGACATGTTCGTCGAGTTCAGCCGCCAGCGCGGCCTCGCCGCGGACGGCCGCTGCAAGTCCTTCGCGGGCGCCGCCGACGGCGCCGCCTGGTCGGAAGGCGTCGGCGTCCTCGTCATCGAACGGCTCTCCGACGCCCGCCGCAACGGCCACCCCGTGCTCGCGGTGATCCGGAGTTCCGCCGTCAACCAGGACGGCGCGTCCAACGGCATGACCGCGCCCAACGGCCCCTCGCAGCAGCGCGTGATCCAGAGCGCCCTGGAGAAGGCCGGCCTGACCACGGCGGACGTCGACGTGGTCGAGGCGCACGGTACGGGCACCAAGCTCGGCGACCCGATCGAGGCGCAGGCCGTCCTCGCCACCTACGGCCAGGACCGCGACGGCGACAAGCCGCTGTGGCTCGGCTCCCTCAAGTCGAACATCGCCCACACGCAGGCCGCGGCCGGCGTCGCCGCCGTCATCAAGATGGTGCAGGCCCTGCGCCACGGCCTGATGCCGAAGACCCTGCACGTCGACGAGCCCACCCCGCACGTCGACTGGTCCGAGGGCAACGTCAAACTGCTCACCGAGGCCGTCGAGTGGCCGGCGGGTGACCGCCTGCGCCGCGCGGGCATCTCGTCCTTCGGCCTCAGCGGTACGAATGCACACGTCATCCTGGAAGAGGCCCCCAAGGCCCCGGCGGCCGAGGCTCCCGAGGGCGAACCCCGCGAGCTGCCCGCCGTACCGGTGGTGCTCTCAGCGCGTTCCCCCGAGGCCCTGGCCGACCAGGCGGCCCGCCTGCACACGCACGCCGGTGACCACGAGGACGTCTCGCTGACCGACCTCGCCTTCTCGACGGCGACCTCGCGCACCGCGCACGAGCACCGGGCCGTCGTCGTGGGTGAGACCCGCGAGGAGCTTCTTGCCGGTCTGACGGCCCTCGCCGAGGGGGCCACGGCCCCGGGTGTGGTGCAGGGTCAGGTGCGGGAGGGCAAGTCGGCCTTCCTGTTCACGGGCCAGGGTGCGCAGCGTCTGGGTATGGGTCGTGAACTGCACGCCGCGTTCCCGGTGTTCGCCGCCGCCCTCGACGAGGTCGTCACGGCGTTGGACGCGCACCTGGACACCCCCCTCTACGAGGTGATGTGGGGTGAGAACGAGGCGCTGCTGAACAGCACCGCCTACACCCAGCCCGCCCTGTTCGCGATCGAGACGGCCCTGTTCCGGCTGGTGGAGTCGTGGGGTGTGCGTCCGGACTTCCTGGCGGGCCACTCCATCGGTGAGATCAGCGCAGCGCACGCCGCCGGGGTCCTGTCGCTGGAAGACGCGGCCCGTCTGGTCACGGCGCGCGGTCGTCTGATGCAGGCGCTGCCGGCGGGCGGCGCGATGGCGGCGATCGAGGCGACCGAGGAGGAAGTCCTCCCGCACCTCACCGACTCCGTCGGCATCGCCGCGATCAACAGCCCGCGTTCGATCGTGGTGTCCGGCACCGAGGAGGCCGTCGAGGCGATCCGGGCCGCGTTCACGGAGCAGGGCCGCAAGACGACCCGGCTGCGGGTTTCGCACGCCTTCCACTCACCGCTCATGGACCCGGCACTCGCGGAGTTCCGCGCCGTCGCCGAATCCGTGACCTACGCACCCGCGCAGATCCCGGTGGTCTCCGGCGTCCACGGGAAAATCAGCCAGGACTGGGGCACCCCGGAGTACTGGACCCGCCACCTGCGCGAAGCCGTCCGCTTCTCCGACACCGTCCAACACCTCGCCGCCAAGGGCGTCACCCGGTTCCTGGAGCTCGGCCCCGACGCCATCCTCACCGCCCTCACCCAGGTCTCCCTGGACGGGCGGAGCGTGCTCGTCGAACCCGTCCTGCGCAGGAACCGCCCCGAGACCCGGAGCCTCCTGACCGCCCTGGCCCACCTGCACACCACGGGCGCGCGCATCGACTGGACCGCCTTCTACGCCGGAACGGGCGCCCGCCGCGTCGACCTGCCGACGTACGCCTTCCAGCACGAGCGGTACTGGCTGGAGGCCACCCCGGCCACCGACGTCGCCCACCACGGCCAGACCTCGGTCGGCCACCCGCTGCTCAGCGCGGCCATCACCCTGGCCGGGTCCGACGAAGCCGTACTGACCGGCCGGATCGCGGCCGCCACGCACGGCTGGATCGGTGACCACGACGTGCTCGGCAGCGTGCTGCTGCCGGGAACCGGTTTCGTCGAGCTGGCGCTCCAGGCCGGCGACCAGGTCGGCGCCCCCGTCCTGGAGGAACTCACCCTCCAGGCACCCCTCGTACTGCCCCGGCACGGCGGCGTCGCCCTCCAGGTGTCCGTCGGCGCGCCCGAGGACACCGGCCGCCGGACCGTACGGGTCCACTCGCGCCACGAGGACGCCCCGGCCGACACGCCCTGGCTGCTGCACGCGGACGGCCTGCTCGGTACCCGCCCGGTCGCGGCGGGCACGGACCTCACCGTGTGGCCGCCCACCGGCGCCACCGCGGTGGACGTGAGCGACACCTACGAGCTGCTCCAAGGACGCGGCTACCACTACGGCCCGGTGTTCCAGGGCCTCACGGCCGCGTGGACGTCCGGCGACGACATCTTCGCCGAGATCGAACTGGCCGAGCAGGCGCACGGCGACGCCGAGGACTTCGGCGTCCACCCGGCGCTCCTGGACGCCACGATGCACGCACTGGGCATCGGCAGCACCGGATCCGGCGACGAGTCCGGTGAGGGCGCACAGCCACTGCTGCCGTTCTTCTGGGAGGACGTCACCCTGTACGCGGTCGGCGCCACGGCGCTGCGCGTACGGATCTCCTGGACCTCCGAGAACACCATGTCCCTGGACGCGGCCGATGCGACCGGTGCTCCGGTGCTGTCGGTCAAGAGCCTGACGTTCCGCCCGGTGTCGCAGGAGCAGTTGGGCGGGGGCCGGCCGGAGTCGCTGTTCGAGATCGCCTGGCGTCCACTGCCGGCCCCGGCCCCGGCCGAGGTCGTGGCGGAGCAGCACTTGTGGGGTGCGTTGCCCGAGGGCGAGCTGTCGGGTGCGTTCGTCTTCCACGTACCGGATGCGGACGGTTCGCTGCCGGAGGCGGTGCGTTCCGCGGCCGCGCGGACGCTGGCGGTCGTGCAGGAGTGGCTGGCCGAGGAGCGCTTCGCCGAGACCACCCTCGTGGTCGCGACCCGTGGCGCGGTCGTCGTGGATGCCGCGGAGCGCATCGATCTGTCGCAGGCTCCCGTGTGGGGTCTGGTGCGTGCGGCGCAGGCCGAGAACCCGGGCCGCATCCAGCTCACCGACCTCACCGCGGACTCCGATGATCTCGCCGCCGTCATCGCCTCCGGCGAACCGGAGAGCGCGGTCCGCGCCGACGGCGTCCGCATCCCGCGCCTCGCCCCGGTCACCTCGACCGCCGAGGCCGCCGTCGCCCTCGACCCGGCGGGCACGGTCCTGATCACCGGTGGTACTGGTGGTATCGGTGCGCACCTGGCGCGGCACTTGGTGACCGGGCACGGTGCCCGGCACCTGGTCCTGACCAGTCGCCGTGGTCCGGACGCGGAGGGCGCCGCCGAACTGGCCGCGGAGCTCACGGAACTGGGCGCCGAGGTCACGATCACGGCGTGCGACGTGGCCGATCCGGCCAACATCACCGCGCTCCTCGCCTCGATCCCGGCCGAGCACCCGCTGACGGGTCTCGTGCACGCCGCCGGCACCGGTGACAACGGCCTGATCGCCACCATGGACGCCGAGCGCCTCGACCGGGTCCTGGCGCCCAAGGCCGACGCCGCCTGGCACCTGCACGAGCAGACCCAGCACCTGGACCTGCCGCTGTTCGCGCTCATCTCCTCCGCCGGCGGACTCACCCTCGCCGCGGGACAGGCGAACTACGCGGCGGCCAACACCTTCCTCGACGCCCTGGCCACCCACCGCCACGCGCTGGGCCTCGCCGCCCAGTCGCTGGCCTACGGCCTCTGGGCCCACACCGGCCTCGGTCAGTACGTCTCGGAGACCGACGTGAAGCGCATGGAGCGCCAGGGCCTGCCGCCGCTCCGGGCCGAGGAGGCCCTCGCCCTCTTCGACGCCGCCTGCGCCTCGGGACGGCCCGCCACCGTTCCGCTCCACGTCAACCGCACCGCCCTCCAGGCGCGTGCCGACCGGCTCCCCGCGCTCCTGAGGCCCGCCACCGCCGGTGTGCAGCGCCGCACCGCCGGAGCCAAGAGCGCCGTGACGGAGCTCATCTGGCTCCGGATCGGCCAGGCACCGGAGGACGAGCAGGAGGCCGCGCTGCGCGAGCTCGTCCAGAAGCGCGCCGCGCACCTCCTGGGCCACAGCAGCCCCACCGCCATCGACGTCGAGCGGGGCTTCCTGGAGACCGGATTCGACTCGCTCAGCGCGATGGAGCTGCGCAACGCCCTCATGCAGGACACCGGCCTGCGGCTGTCCCCGATGGTGGTGTTCGACAGCCACAGCCCGGCGCAGCTCGCCAAGGTGCTGCTGGCCGAGTACGCCGAGCAGGGGCCCGGTACGACGGCCACCGCGGCCACCGCCTCCGGCACCCCGTCACCGGACTCCGCTCCCGCCGCCCGGCCGGCCCGGGGCGCGGGGGAGACCCTGCGCGACCTGTTCTACGGGGCCGTGGTCTCCGGCCACGCCGACAAGGGCTTCGACCTGCTGCGCGCGGCGGCGGCCGTCCGGCCGTCCTTCGAGTCCGCGGCCGAGCTGGAGCACGTACCGGCCGCGGCGCGGCTCGCCGACGGTGCGGACGGCCCGCACCTGATCTTCGTCAACACGCCGATGGCGACCGGCGGGGCGTACCAGCACGCACGCCTCGTCTCCCACCTCCAGGGCAAGCGGAAGGTGTCCGCCCTGCCCATCCTCGGCTTCGACACGAGCGAGAGCCTGCCGGCCACGCCGCAGGCGGCCGTCGAGGGCCTGGCGCGCACCGTCCTGGAGGCCGCCGGCGGCGAGCCGTTCGTCCTGATCGGCTACTCCTCGGGCGGCACCCTCGCCTACGCCACCGCCGGGCACCTGGAGCGCGCGTACGGCATCCGTCCGCACGGCGTGGTCCTGCTCGACACCTACAACGTCCACGACGGCGAGAGCGAGGGCGTCCCGATGGACGGCCTGGCACTCGGCATGTTCGACAAGGAAGCGGCGTTCGGGGAGTTCGACACCACCCGGCTCTCGGCCATGGGCCGCTGGGTGGAACTCGTACCGAACCTGCCCCTGGACAGCGTCGCGGCGCCCGTCCTGTTCGTCCAGTGCACCCAGTCGTTCGTACCGGACGGCGACGACCCCTCGCCCGAGCTCACCCAGGGCAAGGCCGAGCCCTGGGAGCCCGCCCACACGCTGCGCCCCGTCGCCGCGAACCACTTCACCATCGTCGAGGAGCGCGCGGACGACACCGCCCGGGTGCTGGAGGACTGGCTCACCTCCGACGTGCCCGACACCACCACTCCCGACGCAGCACAGACCGCCGACCAGACCCAGAAAGCGATGTGAGACGACGGTGGCACTCAAACCCAAAGGCACCGTGCCCTTCGGCCCGTACGAGACCTGGTACCAGGTCACCGGTGACCTCCAGTCGGAGCAGCCCGCGCTGGTCGTCGTCCACGGCGGCCCCGGCAGCACCCACGACTACCTCAAGAACCTGACGCAGCTCGCGGAGCACACCGGCCCGGTCGTCCTGTACGACCAGCTGGGCAACGGCGGCTCCACCCACCTGCCCGACAAGGGGGCCGACTTCTGGACCCCGGAGCTGTTCGCCGACGAGCTCGACAACCTGGTGAAGCAGCTCGGCATCGCCGACAACTACGTCCTGTTCGGGCAGTCCTGGGGCGGGCTGCTCGTCACCAAGTTCGCGGCCGCCCGCCCCGCCGGCCTGCGCGGCCTCGTCATCGCCAACGCCCCCGCCTCCTACCCGCTGTGGCTCCAGGAGGCGGAGCGGCTGCGCGCCGACCTGCCGCCCGGCGTCAACGAGACGCTGCTGCGCCACGAGGCCGCGGGCACCACCGACAGCGACGAGTACCACAACGCGATGCGCCCCTTCTACGAGAAGCACGTGTGCCGCCTCAAGCCGTGGCCGCGGGACTACCTGGCCTCGTTCTACGAGGTCTACAACGACCCGACGGTGTACTACGCCATGAACGGCCCCAGCGAGTTCCATGTCAACGGCACCCTCAAGGACTGGTCGGTCATCGACCACTGCCCGCAGGTGGCCGTGCCGACCCTGCTCATCTCCGGGCGCCACGACGAGGCGACCCCGGCGACGGTCCAGCCGTTCCAGGACCTGATCCCCGACGTCCGGTGGGAGATCTTCGAGGAGTCCAGCCACCTCCCGCACCTGGAGGAGCCGGAGCTGTTCCAGCAGGTGATGAAGGAGTTCCTGGGCTCGCTGGCGGGCGCGAAGGAGAAGGAGACGGTGGGCCATGGAGGCAACTGACCGCACGGGCAGCGCCCTGGTGTTCCCCGGCATGGGCCCCGTCCCGTTCGCCGAGGTCGCCAAGTTCATGCTGGTCAACCCGTTCGCCCGGACCCTGTTCGCGGAGGCGGACGAGGTGCTCGGGTACTCGCTCTTCGAGCGGTTCAAGCAGGCCGAGGGCGACTACTCGGAGCACGCCCAGGTGGCGTTCCTCGTGAACTGCCTCGCCCTCGCCCAGTGGGTGGAGCACGAGTTCGAGGAGCAGCCGGCGTTCTGCACCGGCCTGAGCTTCGGCGAGAAGGCCGCCGCCGTGCACTGCGGGGCGCTGTCCTTCGCCGACGGCATCCGCTTCACCGCACGCTTCGCCCACACGCTCGACGCGTACTTCGCCGAGGAGCACCCCGAGGAGGTCGCCACCCAGTCCTTCGCCCGGACTCCGCGCGCCGTGCTGGACGAGGTGCGGGCCGAGCTGACCGAGCAGGGCGAGTGGCACGACGTCACCTGTGTCGTGGACGAGGACTTCGCGATGCTCACCCTGCGCAAGTCCCGGCTGGAGTGGCTCCAGCAGCGGCTGCGGGCGGCGGGCGGCATGCCGCTGTACGTGATGGAGCCGCCGCTGCACTCCCCGGCGTTCGGCGGGCTGCGCCGCCGCGTCGAGGACGAGGTCCTGGCGGGGCTCACGTTCCGCGACCCGCACCTGCCCGTCGTCGCCGACCAGGACGGGGCGGTGCTCACCACGGGCGACGAGGTGAGGAACCTGCTGCTGGACGGCTGTGTCCGGCCGGTGGACTGGCCGGGCGTGCTGGGCTCGCTGCGCGACAAGGGCGTCGGGACCCTCTACGTGGCCGGACAGGACGCCCTGTTCGGCCGAGTGGGGGCGGCGACCCGCAACTTCAAGGTCGTACCCGTCAACCCCCGGCTGGCCATGCGGCCGCGCCGCCGGACCGCGACCGCCGCCTGAGGGCGGCGGCCGCGGCCGCGGCGGCAGGTCCGGTGGTGCGGCCGGTCAGCGGTTCGCGGCCTCGCGCATCGTGCCGATCTGCTCCCACAGCACCGCGGGGGTGGCGAAGGTCTCCAGCGACAGCGCCTCGTCCACGAACCGGACGTCGTACGTCTGCTCCAGGGACCCCAGCAGCTCGACCACGCCGAGGGAGTCCAGTCCCACACCCCGCAGATCGGTGTCGGCCTCAAGCGGTTCGTCCGCACTGAGGAACGGCAGGTACTCCCGCAGAAGTTCCTCGAAATTCTTGTCCCAGCCCATGGTGACCCCAGTCTTTCCGCTGTGTTGGTCGTCGTTTCCCAAGCACGTGACGCTAGGACCGGCGGCGGCCGCCCGGGAACCCCGGCCTGACCCCTAACCCGCGAAGAAATCAACACGTCCCCTTCGGAGTGATGCATGTCTGACACCGAGCGCCCCGCCTTGTACGAGCGCTTCCGCCGCGGGCTGGCCCTGTCCCCCGACCGCCCCGCCCTGCGGATCGGCTCCGAGACCCACACCTATCGGGAGCTGCACGAGCAGGCCCTCACCTGGGCCGGCTCCCTCGGATCCGCCAAGGTCGTCGGCGTCCTCGCCGGCAAGACCGTGACCGCGTACGCAGGCATCCTCGGCGGGCTCTACGCGGGCGCCACCGTCGTCCCGCTGCACCCCGACTTCCCCGCCGTCCGCACCCGGCGCATGCTCGAACTCTCCGGCGCGGCCGCCCTGATCGTCGACGACCAGGGCCGCGCCGCCCTCGGCGAGGGCCTCGACGCCCCCGGCATACTGCTCGTCGAGCCCGACCCGGCCCGCGCACTCGACGCGCCGCGCCCGGTCGAAGCCACCGACACCGCGTACATGTTGTTCACCTCCGGCTCCACCGGCCGCCCCAAGGGCGTGCCGATCAGCCACGGCAGCACGCACCACTACTTCGAGCTCCTCGACGCCCGCTACGGCTTCACCCCCGACGACGTCTTCACCCAGACCTTCGACCTGAACTTCGACTGCGGCATGTTCGACCTGTTCTGCGCCTGGGGCGCGGGCGGCGTCGTCGACGTCGTACCGCCGAGCGCCTACCTCGACATGCCCGCCCACCTCGAACGGCGCGGGATCACCGTCTGGTTCTCCACCCCCAGCGCCATCGGCCTCATCCGCCGCATGGGCGGCCTGAACCCCGGCGCGCTGGCGACGCTGCGCTGGAGCTTCTTCGCCGGCGAGGCACTGCGCGCCCAGGACGCCGCCGACTGGCAGGCCGCCGCGCCCGCCTCCACGCTGGAGAACATCTACGGGCCGACCGAGCTGACCGTCACCATCACCGCGTACCGCTGGGACCCGCAGACCTCGCCCGGCCAGGCCGTCAACGGGCTCGTCCCGATCGGCGCCGTCCACGCCGGCCACGACCACGTCCTGCTCGACGAAGACGGCGCCGAGACCGCCGTCGAGGGCGAACTGCTGATCACCGGACCGCAGATGGCCACCGGCTACCTCGACCCGCAGGACGACGGGGGCCGCTTCGTCGAACGCGACGGCCGCCTCTGGTACCGCACCGGCGACCGGGTCCGCCGGCTGCCCGGTGGCGACCTGATCTACCTCGGCCGCCTGGACTCCCAGGTCCAGGTCCAGGGCTGGCGGGTCGAGCTCGCCGAGGTCGACCACGCGCTGCGCGCCTGCGCGGGCGTCGAGGACGTGGTGACCGTCGCACGGCCCGTCGACGGCAGCACCGAGCTCGTCGTCTTCTACACCGGCGAGGTCCGGCCGGCGGCCGAACTCGCCCGGAGCCTGCGCGAGGTCCTGCCGCACGGCATGCTGCCCCGCCGCTTCGAGCACGTCCCCGAGTTCCCCCTCAACTCCAACCGCAAGGTGGACCGCCCCGTCCTGGCCGCCCGGGCCGCGGACCTGCTCGCCCCACGCGCCCGCCGCGCCGCCTGACGCGGCCGCCGCCCGTGCGCCCCGCCGGGCCCCGGCCCGGAGCACACGGACCGGCCCTGAGCAATCGATCGGGTCCGTGGCCGTCCGGTCCCGTGGCCCTACGGTCGACGCCGGCCCACGGTCCGGTCCGTGGCCCGGGCCGGTCCGGGACCCGGTCGGGACCGGTCGGGAGGCGTACCCGGGGCGGCCCGGTCCCGGGCCGTCAGACCACGGCCGGCAGTGCCACCGGCTCCAGGCCCATCGGAAGGTCACCGCGCGAGGTGATCTGCAGCTTGCGGTACACACGCGTCAGATGCTGCTCGACCGTGCTGACCGTCAGGTACAGCTTCGCCGAGATCTCCCGGTTGGTCAGCCCCTGCGCCGCCAGCGTCGCCACCCGCTGCTCCGAACTGCTCAGCTTCGCCGCCCCGCCCGCACCCGTACCCGTACCCGTACCCGCCTCGGCCGGCGCCCGGTCCCGGGCGGCCGCGGACGCCAGCGGCGCGTCGGGCAGGATCTCCCGGCACAGCGCCGTGGCATCCGACTCCTTCGCCAGGTTCCACGCCGAACGGATCATCGCGCTGCCCTTCGACGGCGACCCGTCCGCCTGCAGCGCCCGCCCCAGCTCGGCCATCGCCCGCGCCGTCTCCACCCGGTCCCCGGAGCGGTGCAGCGCGTCGACGGCCTGGCCCAGTACGGCCGCACGCCGCTTCGGATCACCGGCCAGCGCCCGCATCCGCAGCGATACGCCCCGCACCCACGGGCGCTGCGCGTCCGGCAGGGCCAGCTGCCGCAGGGCGAGCTGCTCCGCCCGCGCCCCCTCGCCCAGCCGCAGCAGCGCCTCCGCCGCATCCGTACGCCACGGCAGGAACGCAGGCCGGTCCACCCGGCCGCCCTCCATCAGGCGCCCGACCTCCAGGAAGTCCGCCAGCGCCGCGTGCGGCTGATTGACCGCCAGCCGGTACAGGCCGCGGGCCCGCAGGAACGCCAGCCCGTACAGGCCCGTGAGCAGCCCCTCCGGCACCTGCCGGTCGGTGAGCCGGGACGCCTCCGTGAAACGCCCCATCGCCGTGCACGCCCGGATCAGCACCGCGGCCGGCGCGCACGGGAAGCTCCCGCCGCGCTCCGCGAGCGCCTCCAGGGCGGCCGTCGCATGCGCGTGCGCACCCCGCAGGTCCCCCATCCGCAGCAGCGCCTCCGCGTGCAGGGCGGCGAACACCGCGCTCCAGCCCGGCGCCTGGCAGCGCCGTGCCTCCTCCAGCAGGTTCCGGCTCCACGGCACGGCCCGCTCGGGATGCTCCGAGCAGATCAGCGACCGTACGGCCTGAGCGAGCGGCGCCACGGTGGCATCGGTCAGGCGGGCCGACTGGAGCAGCCGCTCGCTCACCGCGGCCGAGGCGTCCACCAGCGTGTCCAGCGGTGAGGCGGCCGGCTCGCCGACGGCGTCCGGCAGCAGCCCGGCGGCATCCGCGACCCGCCCCTGCGCGAGCAGCAACCCGGCCAGCGGCTGCACCTGCTCGGTGTCCAGCAGGCCGTTACGCGCGGCCTCCAGCAGCGCACCCAGCTGCCGTTCCGCGGCGGCCGGATCGAAGCGGGCCGTGATCTGTGCGAGCCGCACCCGGATCCCGCGGCGCACGTGCTCGTCGCCCCGCCCCCGCACGGCGAGTTCCAGCAGCCGCGCGGCCTCCCGCGCGTCGTTGCGCACGAGGAGCTCCTCCGCCGCGTCCCGCAGTACGGCGACCTCCGCGGGACCGCAGTCCGGGGACCCGCCCTCGGTGCGGGCGGCCAGCAGGTGCCCGGCCACGGCGAGCACCGGCCCGCCGTCCTCGCCCAGCACCCGGGCGGCCGCGGTGTGCAGCGCGGTCAGGGTCTGCGGAGAGCACTCTTCCAGGGCCGCCGCGCGCGCCGCCGGGTGGCGGAACCGCACACCGTCCAGCAGGCCCGCGGCCTCCAGCGCGGCCAGCCCGCGCCGGGCCGCCGCCGCGTCGAGCCCGCTCAGCCGGGTGACGCGGGCCGCGGACGCCTGCTCGCCGAGCAGCGCCACCGCCCGCGCCAGCCCCGGCCCGTCCGGCCCGCTGCGCCGCAGGCACGTCGCGACGGCCTGGGCGAACGGCCCGCCCGGCTCGGGGCCGGCGGCCCCGGGCGCCGGCGGTCCGGCCGCACCGTCCGCCTGCGCGGTCCACTGCTGCCCGGCGGCCTCCTCGACGAGCGCGCGCAGCAGCAGCGGATTGCCGCCGCTGATCCGGTGCAGCTCCTCGGCCCCCTCCGGGCGGCCCCGTACGAGGGCCACCTCGTCCGCGGTGAGCCGCTCCAGCCGGATCCGCCGGAAGTGCGGCTGACGCATCAGCTCAGTGGTGAACGCGGGATCCTGCGCCGGGGCGTGAAGCGCGCCGGCGACCACGACGAGGACCGGCGCGGTCCGCGCGTGCCGCGCCAGGTACTGCACGTACTGCAACGACTCGCGGTCCGCGTACTGCACGTCGTCGACGCAGAGCACGACCGGGCTGTCCAGGCTCAGTTCGCGCAGCTCCGCGCAGAACGCCTGCATCGCCTCGACCCGCGACGGCGCACCGGGGCCGTCGGACGGCCTCGGTAGGGCGAAGACCTGCTCACTGTTGACGAGCTGGCGCAGCACCCCGAGCGACACCTGCTGCTCCTCGGGGGCGCCGACGGCGTACAGGACCGTCGCGCCGGTCGCGGCGGCCCGCTCGGCGACGAGGTCGACGAGCGCGCTCTTGCCGCATCCTGTGCCGGCCTCGATCAGGACGATCCGGGACTGCCCCGCGACGCAGTCCGCGAGTGCCGTCTCCAGGAGGTCGATTCCGGCTTCCCTGCCCACCAAGCCCGCCGATGTCATAGCCGCCCCCGCCATTGAAGGTCCACCCCTAACCGAGGACAGGATGGATCCCGGCTGCTACAGAGCAGGTCGAGGAGAAGCGGAGATCGGGACGGGAACCGGCCAGGACGGCCTCAGGGCGCCGGCTGTACGCACAGCAGTCCGGCGTCACGCATTTCCTCGACCCAGATGTCGAGATCGGCGCGCGCGTTTTCCGGTGCGGTGTTCCACAATTCGGCGAGCGTGTCGGCGGCGATTCCCGCATCGCCGTCGTGGCGGCGCAGAACAATCCACATGGCGGTGCCCACCGGACCGCACCGGAAACGGCCCGAACCGGCAACGTAATCGGCACGGAGTTCCAGGCAGCCGTCCGCATCCACGGCGGCGGCGACCACCCCAGGCGTCGGTCGGACGCGCACGGCCACCTCCAGTGCCGGATCCGAGAAGTGTCGGCACCAGCCGATCGAGGACACCTCAAGCTATGGGCGAACGCCTCCCGGATCCATGGTGGCCGCCGCACTCTGGGGTGGCAGTTTCCACCGACCCCCTACGGAGGGGTAATGGCACCCGGCCGGAGATAGGGGGAGGCAGCTGCCACGGAAGCGGCGCATCCGGCGGAATACCGCCCCCATTCCGGCAGGAAAGACCGTACGTTCGAGGTGCCGGCGCGGCGGCCAGCTGGGCGTCGCCCGAAATCGACGGACCAAACCGGATCGCTTCCGCTTGGCCGAATACCGTACGGGCTGCCGGTCGAAATGGGCGGCGGAAAACCGGGTGTCCGGATTTCCCGCGCGCCGCGACCGTTTCTCGACCGGCCCTCCAGCCGTTCTCGACGGGTTCGCAAGCGCGTCCGTGTCGAGGGCCGAGATCCGGCGGCCATGTGCCGGAGCGGCGCGGAAGGCAGTTCCAGGCCGCTCAACGGGCGGTCGAGTCTGACGCGATCGCGGTTCGCAAGGCTGACCCCTGCCCTGCTCATCCTCGGAGGTACCAGGTGAATCCGCCCACGCCCGTCGTCACCGACGCCGTCCCCAGCCAGACCGGGACAGGGCCCAAGGAAGTACGCCGCCTCGACCGGGTGATCATCCGTTTCGCGGGTGACTCGGGTGACGGCATGCAGCTCACTGGTGACCGGTTCACCTCGGAGACGGCTTCCTTCGGGAACGACCTCTCCACGCTGCCGAACTTTCCGGCCGAGATCCGCGCCCCTGCCGGCACCCTGCCCGGCGTCTCCTCGTTCCAGTTGCATTTCGCCGATCACGACATCCTGACGCCGGGCGATGCCCCGAACGTGCTGGTGGCGATGAATCCGGCGGCGCTGAAGGCGAACATCGCGGACGTCCCCCGCGGCGCCGAGATCATCGTCAACACCGACGAGTTCACCGAGCGGAGCATGGCCCGCGTCGGCTACGCGACGTCCCCGCTGGAGGACGGCTCCCTCGACGCCTACCAGCTGCACCCGGTGCCGCTGACGTCACTGACCATCGAGGCGCTGAAGGACTTCGGGCTCTCCCGCAAGGAGGCCGGCCGCAGCAAGAACATGTTCGCGCTGGGCCTGCTGTCCTGGATGTACCACCGGCCCACCGAGGGCACGGAGAACTTCCTGCGGCAGAAGTTCGCGAAGAAGCCGGACATCGCCGAGGCGAACGTGGCCGCGTTCCGCGCGGGCTGGAACTTCGGGGAGACGACCGAGGACTTCGCGGTCTCCTACGAGGTGGCCCCGGCGACGCGGGCGTTCCCGACCGGCACCTACCGCAACATCTCCGGGAACCTGGCCCTGTCCTACGGCCTGATCGCGGCGAGCCGCCAGGCCGACCTGCCGCTCTACCTCGGTGCGTATCCGATCACTCCGGCGTCGGACATCCTGCACGAGCTGAGCAAGCACAAGAACTTCGGCGTGCGGACCTTCCAGGCCGAGGACGAGATCGCCGGCATCGGCGCGGCGCTCGGCGCGGCCTTCGGCGGCGCGCTCGGCGTGACCACCACCTCCGGCCCCGGCGTCGCCCTGAAGTCCGAGACGATCGGGCTGGCGGTGTCCCTGGAGCTGCCGCTGCTGATCGTGGACATCCAGCGCGGCGGCCCCTCCACCGGCCTGCCGACCAAGACCGAGCAGGCGGACCTGCTCCAGGCGATGTACGGCCGCAACGGCGAGGCCCCCGTCCCCGTCGTGGCGCCCCGCACCCCCGCGGACTGCTTCGACGCCGCCCTCGACGCGGCGCGGATCGCGCTGACGTACCGGACCCCGGTGTTCCTGCTCTCCGACGGATACCTCGCCAACGGCTCCGAGCCCTGGCGCATCCCCGAGGTGGAGGAACTCCCCGACCTGCGCGTCCCGTTCCAGACGGAACCCAACCACGTTCTGGCGGACGGCACGGAGGTGTTCTGGCCGTACAAGCGGGACCCGCAGACCCTGGCCCGCCCCTGGGCGGTCCCGGGCACGCCCGGTCTGGAGCACCGGATCGGCGGCATCGAGAAGCAGGACGGCACGGGCAACATCTCCTACGACCCGGCCAACCACGACTTCATGGTCCGCACCCGCCAGGCCAAGATCGACGGCATCGAGGTCCCCGACCTGGAGGTCGACGACCCCGACCGGGCCCGCACCCTCGTCCTGGGCTGGGGCTCCACCTACGGCCCCATCACCGCCGCCGTCCGCGAGCTGCGGACGCTGGGAGAGTCGGTCGCACAGGCCCACCTGCGCCACCTCAACCCCTTCCCCCGCAACCTGGGCGAGGTCCTCGCCCGCTACGAGCGCGTGGTCGTCCCCGAGATGAACCTCGGGCAGCTCGCCCGGCTGCTGCGCGCGACCTACCTCGTCGACGTCCTATCCTTCACCCAAGTCAACGGCATGCCGTTCAAGGCCGCGCAGCTGGCCGACGCCATCCAGGAGGCGAACCGTGGCCAGTGAACTCCTCAAGCTCGTGCCCAAGGCCGAGGCCAAGCAGTCCATGAAGGACTTCCGCTCGGACCAGGAGATCCGGTGGTGCCCCGGCTGCGGTGACTACTCGATCCTGGCGGCGGTCCAGGGCTTCATGCCCGAGCTGGGCCTGGCGAAGGAGAACATCGTCTTCGTCTCCGGCATCGGCTGCTCCTCCCGCTTCCCGTACTACATGAACACCTACGGGATGCACTCCATCCACGGCCGCGCCCCGGCCATCGCCACCGGCCTGGCCACCTCCCGCCGCGACCTGTCCGTCTGGGTCGTCACCGGCGACGGCGACGCCCTCTCCATCGGCGGGAACCACCTGATCCACGCCCTGCGCCGCAACGTCAACCTCAAGATCCTGCTGTTCAACAACCGGATCTACGGACTCACCAAGGGCCAGTACTCACCCACCTCCGAAGTCGGCAAGATCACCAAATCCACGCCGATGGGCTCCCTCGACGCCCCCTTCAACCCCGTATCCCTCGCCCTCGGCGCCGAGGCCACCTTCGTCGCCCGCACCGTCGACTCCGACATCAAGCACCTCGGCGGCGTGCTGCGCGCCGCGGCCGAGCACGAGGGCACCGCGCTGGTGGAGATCTACCAGAACTGCACGATCTTCAACGACGGCGCCTTCGCCGCCCTTAAGGACAAGCAGGAGGCCCAGGAAGCGGTGATCCGCCTCGAACACGGGCAGCCGATCCGCTTCGGCGCCGACCTCTACAAGGGCGTGGTCCGCGACCCGGCGACCGGCGACCTCGAAGTCGTCGAGGTGACCCCGGAGAACGAGGACCGGATCCTGGTCCACGACGCCCACGCGACGTCCCCCACCACGGCCTTCGCCCTCTCACGCCTCGCCGACGCCGACACCCTGCACCGGACCCCCATCGGGGTCTTCCGCGACATCGAACGCCCCGTCTACGACACGCTCATGGCGGAGCAGCTCCAGGCGGCCGTCGACGACAAGGGCAAGGGCGACCTCGCCACCGTCCTGGCCGGCAACGACACCTGGACCGTGGTCGCCTGACCGAAGACCGCAGCTCAGCCGTGGGCCGCCCGGGACATCCTGCCCAGCGCGGCCCACAGCACTGCGGGCGTGGCGAAGGTCTCGGGGCTCAGTGCGTCGTCGACGAACCGGACGCCGTACGCGCTCTCCAGCGACCCCAGCAGTTCGACCGTGCCGAGGGAGTCCAGGCCCGCGTCCCGCAGGCCGGTGTCGGGGGAGAGCGGCTCGCCGTCCGAGAGGAACGGCAGGTACTCGCGGAGCAGTTCCTCGAATCGCTGGTCCCAGTCCATGGTGAACTCCCCGTCGTCCGTCGTCCCGTGCCGTCGCCTGTCGGACGGCATTTCCGGGCAAGTGACGCTACGAGGGGGCAGCCGCTCCGGGGTACCCCTGCCGCCCCCTAACCGTGCGCGGACATCAGGGCAGGGCCACGAAGCGACCGGGTCCGGCTGGCGGCCCATGCGGTGGCGGACGGTGCGGCGCACGGCCCGGCCGGGCCGACCGCCGGTGGTCTGACCCGTTGGATTCCTCCTGGGCCGCTCACTTGACGGCGGCTTCGGGAGGACAGGGCCTCAGAACGCCGCCCGGCCGACCGGCGCCAGGTCCATCGGCAGGTCGCCCCGCGAGGTGATCTGGAGCTTGCGGTAGACCCGCGTGAGGTGCTGCTCGACGGTGCTCACCGTCAGGAACAGCTTCGAGGAGATCTCCCGGTTCGTCAGCCCCTGGGCCGCCAGCGTCGCCACCCGCTGCTCCGAACCGCTCAGCGTCGCGCTGCCGCCCGCCCCCGTGGCCGGGGCCCGGTCGCGGACCGGCGGCGTCAGCGGTGCGTCCGGGAGGATCTCCCGGCACAGGGCGGTGGCCTCGCTGTCCTTCGCGAGGTTCCAGGCGTTGCGGACCATGGTGTTCCCCTTGGCGGAACCCTCGGCCTGGAGGGCGCGGCCGAGGTCGCCCATCGCCCGCGCCGTCTCGACGCGGTCGCCCGAGCGGTGCAGCTCCTCCACGGCCTGCCCCAGCAGCGCGGCCCGCTGCCGGGGCTCACCGGTGAGGGCGCGCAGGCGCAGGGACGCACCGCGCACCCAGGGGCGCCGCGCGTCGGGGTGGGCGAGCTGTTCCAGGACGAGCTGTTCGGCCCGCCGGGCCTCGCCGAGCCGCAACAGGGCCTCGGCGGCATCGGTGCGCCACGGCAGGTGCGCCGGGCGGTCGATGCCCCAGGCCGCCATGAGGCGGCCGGTTTCGAGGAAGTCGGCGAGTGCGGCGTGCGGCTGGTTGACGGCGAGGCGGTGCAGCCCGCGGGCGCGCAGGTACGACAGCCCGTGCAGGCCGGCCGGCAGCCGCGGCGGGAGCTGGCGGTCCGTCAATCGCGAGGCCTCGGTGAACCGGCCCATCGCACTGCACGCCCGGATCAGCACGGCCGTCGGCGCGCAGTGGAACGAACTGCCCGTCCGCTCGGGCAGGGCCTGGAGGGCCGTGGTGGCGTGGGCGTGTGCGCCGGGGAGGTCCCCGAGGCGCAGCAGGGCCTCGGCGTGGAGGGTGGCGAAGAGCGAGGTCCAGCCGGGGGCCTGGGCGCGGTCCGCCTCCTCCAGCAGGTTGCGGCTCCAGGTGACGGCGCGGTCGGGGTGGTCGGAGGCCGTGAGGGAGCGGATCGCGTGGGTGAGGGGGGTGACGGTGGCGTCGGTGAGCCGGGTGGACTGCAGGAGCCGCTCGCTGACCGCGGCCGGGGTGTCGAGGGTGGTGTCGAACGGGGAAGCCGCGGTGGCCGCGGCGGCTTCGGCGGCTTCGGCGGTGGACGCGCCGGCCGGGACGGTGGTGTCGCGGGCGGCGAGGGCGGCGGCTTCGGCGAGCCGCCCCTGGGAGAGCAGCAGACCGATCAGGAGCCGGGTGTCCTCGCCGTGCCCGCCGTGCCCGCTGCCGGGCGCGGCCGCGCTCCGGGTCTCCAGCAGGTCCGTGAGCCGGCGTTCGGCCGCCGCAGGGTCGAAGCGGGCCGTGACCTGGGCCAGCCGCAGCCGGATCCCGTGGCAGGCGAGTGCGTCGCCGCCGGCTCGGAGGGCGAGTTCGAGGAGTTCCGTGGCGGCGCGGGCGTCGCCCTGGGCGAGGAGTTCCTCGGCAGCCTCGCGCAGGACCTCGGTGTCGGCGGGGTCGCCCGGGGCGTCATCGCCGGCGGCGGCGAGCAGGTGCCCGGCGACGGCGGTGGCGGGGTCGCCGTCCGCGCGCAGCAGCCGGGCGGCCCGGCGGTGCAGGTCGGCGCGGGCGGCGGGCCCGGCGTCCTCCAGTACGGCGGCCCGCGCGGCGGGATGCCGGAAGCGGGTGCCGTCCAGCAGGCCGGCGGCCTCCAGGGCGGTCAGTGCCCGCCGGCCGGCCGGGGCCGGTGCGTCCAGCAGCCGTACGACCCGCTCCGGGGTGGCGCGTTCCCCGAGCACCGCAGCGACCCGGGCCGCGGCGAGCGCGGTCGTCCCGCTGCGGTGCAGGCAGGTGGTGACGGCCTGGGCGAACGGGCCGCCCGGCTCGGGCGTCTCGCACGGCCCGTCCCCGGTCTCCTCGACGAGGGCGCGCAGCAGGAGCGGGTTGCCGCCGCTGATGCGGTGCGGCCCGTCGGCCGGCCGGAGCCCGCCGAGGAGGGCGGCGACCTCGTCGCGGCCGAGCCGGTCGAGGCGGAGCCGGCCGAAGTGCGGCTGTCGCATCAGCTCGGTGGTGAAGACCGGGTCGAGGTCCTCGGCGTGCGGGGAGCCGGTCAGTACCGTCAGGACGGCGGACGAACGGGCGTGGCGGGCCAGGTAGCGGAGGTACTGGAGGGACGCGCCGTCGGCGTGCTGGACGTCGTCGACGACGAGCACGACGGGCCGCTCGGCGCTCAGCTCGCGCAGGCGCGAGCAGAAGGCCTGCATGGCTTCCACCCGGGCGGGTGCGGTCGAACCGTCGGCGGCGGGCACGGGCAGGGCGAAGCCCTCCTCGCCGTGGACCAGCTGCCGCAGCACGCCCAGGGCGACCTGGCGCTCCTCCGGGGCGGCGACCGCGGACAGGACCAACGCCCCGGCCGCGCGCGCCCGTTCGGCGGCGGTGTCCGCCAGTGCGCTCTTGCCGCAGCCGGTGGCGCCCTCGGCCAGCACGATCCGCGCACGCCCTTCGGAGCACTCCGCGAGCGCCGTGTCCAGCGCTCCGATCACCGCGTCCCTGCCCACTAGCGTCACACGTGCCCCCGTCATCGAAACTCCACCCCTCACCCGGGTCAGGGTCGAAGGCGTGCCTACAGGGGTGGTCGAGCGGGGACGGAGCAGAAACCCCCCGGCCGCCCCGGGGCGGCGCCCCGCCACCTGCAATCCGATGGGCGGGGTCTGCGTAGTCCCGCCTGCCCGGCGGCGTTCCGCCAGCTACTGCTGGGAGGTGCCCTGGGTCCCGTCACTCGTAGCCCCTTGGGCGGGGTCTGCCTAGTCCCGCCTGCCCGGCGGCGTTCGGCCAGCTGCCGCTGGGAGGTGCCCCGGGCACCGCATCTCGTTGCGTTGTCGGGCGCGCCACGCCCGAGGTCCAGTACGCGGGCGGCCGGCGCCACTTCGCGGGTTCCGCCCGACGGTGGGGGGAGCCGCTGCCCGGGCAGGCCCGGCCCGGTCCTGGTCTGGTACCGGCCCCGCTCCGGCGCGGCCTTCTCCGCGCCCCTGGCGCCGGTGCCCGCGCCGCGACCCGGTACCGACCGTTCCGCGGTGCAACCTGTGGCGCTCCTCAAGTGGAGTTCGAGGATTCCTCGACCCGTCCCGCCGAGCGTGACAGCGCCACGTCACCGCCGCTGCCAGCGGAAACACATGCAACGAGAGGGCGATGCCGATGGAAGACCCGCAGCGCGACACGACGCAGCGCGACACGACGCAGCGCATCACGGCGCCGGTCCACGTCACCGGTCCCGCGGGCCCCTGGGAAGGGGTGCGGGAGGGCATGGCCCGGCGCGGCAACGCCTCGGTGTTCACCACCTGGGGCGAATGGCTCACCGCCGCGCTCGCGGAACCCGCCCTGCGGCCCCTGCTCGGCCGGGACTGGCAGCGCTACCGCCACACCACCGACCCGACCATCCGCTTCCGCTTCGTCGCCTCGCGGCTCGCGGTCCGGTACACGGCCGCCGCCGCGCTCGGGACCGACCCCGCCAAGCTCGACCTCTCGTACAAGCCCGGCGGACGCCCGTACCTGCGCGGCCTGGACCAGATCGACCTGAGCCTGACGCACACCGACGACCTGATCGCCGTCGGCATCAGCCGCAACGGGCGCATCGGCATCGACACCGAACCCGCCGACCGCAGGCTGGCCTTCTCCCTGCTCCAGAACCAGGTCTGCACCGAAGCCGAGCGCGCCGAGCTCGCCGCCCTCCCCGAGGCGGAGCAGACCGCCGGCATGCTGCGCCTGTGGACGCTGAAGGAGGCGTACACGAAGGCCCTCGGCCAGGGCCTGCGCATGGGCTTCTCCGAGTTCGGCTTCGCGACGGGCCGTAGCGGCGACAGCGGCCTGCTCGCCCCCGACGGCACCCCGGCCGCCCACGACGAATGGGCCTTCGGTACCTACCCGGTGCTCGGCCGCTACCTCGTCAGCGTCGCCTGCCACGACGCCGGACTCGACCCGTCCGGGGACACCGCCGTGTCCACCATGCTCGACGAAGGGTTCGTCGCCATGGTCTCGGGACTGCTGGACCCCGTGTGACCGGGCCCGTTCCCGGCCGGAAACCGGGGGGCCGACCGGGAGCTCGACCGGCTCCCGGGCGGGAATCAAGCCAAGCTGTAGCGCCCGCGGTGAAGCTGGGCGACGCGACACCGGCCGGACCCGGTGCCTCTGTGTCGAAAGGGCCCGTATGAGCATCGTCGAGGAAAGACCACTGGAGACCGTACTCGCGCCGGACTCCCGACCCGCGGCTCCGATCTCCCCGCGCCGGGAGGAGACCCGCTTCGCTTCACTGCGCGAGCGCACCGCGGAACTGCACGCCGTACGCGCGCTGGCCGAAGCCGGACCCAGCGAACGCGCCACCGCAGCCCAGCACTCCAAGGGCAAGCTGACCGCCCGCGAGCGCATCGAGCTCCTGTTCGACGAGGGTACGTTCAGCGAAGTCGAGCAGCTCCGCAGGCACCGCGCCTCCGGCTTCGGCCTGGAGGACAAGAAGCCGCACACCGACGGAGTCGTCACGGGCTGGGGCAAGGTCCACGGCCGTACCGTCTTCGCGTACGCCCACGACTTCCGGATCTTCGGCGGCGCGCTGGGCGAGGCCCACGCCGAGAAGATCCACAAGCTGATGGACCTGGCCGAGGCGGCCGGCGCTCCGATCGTGGGCCTGTGCGACGGAGCCGGCGCCCGCATCCAGGAGGGCGTCACGGCCCTGGCCGGCTACGGCGGCATCTTCCAGCGCAACGTCCGCAACTCCGGCGTCATCCCGCAGATCTCGGTGATCCTAGGCCCCTGCGCGGGTGGCGCCGCGTACTCGCCGGCGCTCACGGACTTCGTCTTCATGGTCCGCGGCACCTCGCAGATGTTCATCACCGGCCCCGACGTCGTCCAGGCCGTCACCGGCGAAGCCGTCACCATGGAGCACCTCGGTGGCGCCGACAGCCACGCCGGCGCCTCGGGCGTGGCCGCGTTCGCCTACGACGACGAGCAGAGCTGCCTGGAGGACGTGCGCCACCTGCTGTCCCTGCTCCCGTCCAACAATCGCGAACTCGCCCCCGCCGGCGACCTCGAAGACCCGGCGGACCGCCGCTGCGAGAGCCTGCTCGACCTGGTCCCGGCCAAGCCCACCCAGGGCTATGACATCCGCGACCTCATCGAGGAGATCGCGGACCACGGGGACTACTTCGAGGTCCACGCCCAGTGGGCGCAGAACGTCGTCTGCGCGCTGACCCGCCTCGGTGGGCACGTCGTCGGCATCGTCGCCAACCAGCCGGCCCACCTCGCGGGCGTCCTGGACATCCAGGCGTCCGAGAAGGCGGCCCGCTTCGTCCAGTTCTGCGACTCGTTCAGCATCCCGCTGGTCACCCTGATCGACGTACCCGGCTTCCTGCCCGGCGTCGACCAGGAGCACAACGGCATCATCCGGCACGGCGCGAAACTCCTGTACGCGTACTGCAACGCGACCGTCCCGCGGATCAGCCTGATCCTGCGCAAGGCCTACGGCGGCGCGTACATCGTCATGGACTCCCGGTCCATCGGCGCGGACGTCGCCCTGGCCTGGCCCTCGAACGAGATCGCCGTCATGGGCGCGGAGGGAGCGGCCAACGTCATCTTCCGCCGCGAGATCAACGCCTCCGACGATCCCGACGCCACCCGCGCGCAGAAGATCAAGGAGTACCAGACCGAGCTGATGCACCCGTACTACGCGGCCGAACGCGGCCTCGTCGACGACGTCATCGACCCGGCCGAGACCCGCGCGCGGCTCATCACCACCCTCGACATGCTGCGTACGAAGCACACGCAGCAGCCGAGCCGCAAGCACGGGAACGTCCCGCTGTGACCGCCCCCGTCACCGCTACCGCGCCGGGCCCCGCCGGCGACACGTCCGCCCTCGCGATCGCCGCCTCGATCCGCATCACCAAGGGCAACCCGACCGCGGAGGAGGTCGCGGCCCTGGCCGTGCTCCTCACCGCCCGGATCCGGCTCCAGAACGAGGCCCACGCCTCCCAGACGGAGGCCCAGGTGTACAAGCTGCCCCTGCGCCCCCGACCGTCCTTCATCGCGCCGGGCGCCTGGGCCTCGTAGGCCCTTCCCCACCGCCCGCCCCCCACACCGAAGGACAGTCCGTACGCCGCCCGGCGGGCCACCCCCCGCCCCCGGGCGGCCACGGCATGCCCGGGGTCCCCCGCCCCGGGCATGCCGTGGGATCACCCGCGTTCGACCAGCGCGGCGACGCCGTCGAGGATGCGCTCCAGCCCGAAGTCGAGCGGATCGTCCGCGCGCGGGGTGAAGGCCCCGCCCGCGATGGCTGCGGTCAGCGCGGGGAACCGGTCGCCGTGCCGCTCCCACACCTGCGCCGTGAGCCGGGCCCACTCCTGGCGGCCCTCCTCGTCGTCGTCGACGAGTTGCTGCGCAAGCCCCCGTACGTGCCCGATGACCAGCAGGAACGCCGCGTGCTGCTGTGCGTACGGGAGCCCCGTGCCCGACAGCGCGGCCAAGGCCGAGTCGAGCCAGGCCAGCTGACGGGGACCCATGAGCTGCCGGCGCATCCCCGTCGCGACCACCATCCAGGGCCGGCGCCGGTACTGCTCCCAGCACGCGCGCGCCCACGCGTCCAACTGCGGCCGCCAGCCCCCCGGAACGCCGGCGACGTCGGGCGCCGGTCCGAAGGCGGCGTCCACCATCAGGTCGAGCAGCTCCGCCTTGCCGGGGACGTAGCGGTACAACGCCATGGTGGTCACGCCCAGGCGCGCGGCGACGCTCTGCATGGACAGCGCGTCCAGCCCCTGCGCGTCGGCGACGGCGAGCGCGCCGTCCACGATGCGATCGACGGTCAACGAGGGCTTCGGCCCCCGCCTCGGCTGCCCCTGCTCTCCCCACAGGAGCGCCAGGCTGACCGCCGGATCACGCTTCTCGTCCCTGCTCCTGGCCATGGGGGCCCGCTCCCTCGTATCGCTGCGCGCCGGACCGGTTGACGGCACGCGCCAGGAACTGTATACAACATAAACGTAATCGTTTATCGGGTACACAATTCTTGGGGGTCGCTCGCCATGCTCGCCACCGTTCTCGCCACGTCCGCCGCCCTGCTCGCCACGCCCGTCACGGGCCTGCTGGGGCACCGCGCCCTGCGCCGCGCCGTTAGCGCCCGGCTGCTGCGCATCGACAGCCCGAACGGCATCGACGAGCAGGGGTTCGTCCGCATCGGCGGCATCGAGCAGTGGATCTCGATCCGCGGCGAGGACCGGGCCAACCCGGTGGTCGTCGAGATCCACGGGGGCCCCGGCGCCTCCCACTCGATCTTCGCGGAGCGCACCCGGTCCTGGGAGGCGCACTTCACGATCGTGCGCTGGGACATGCGCGGTGCGGGCAAGACCTTCGGCCGCTCCGGACCGCAGGGTCAGGGCGAGTTGAGCTTCGGCCGGTTGTACGAGGACGCCCTCGACGTCACCCGGTACGCCCGCGAGCGGCTCGGCGCCGACCGGGTCGTGCTGGTGGCGAGCTCGCTCGGCAGCGTCTTCGGCCTGCGCCTGGCCCGCAGCCACCCCGAGCTGTACTCCGCGTACGTCGGCACCGACCAGAACGTCTTGGACGCCGGGCGCGACACCTCCGTCCACGAGGCGCTCCTGGCCCGGCTGCGCGCGGCCGGCAAGGACGAGGACGCCGCCGCAGTGCTGGCGATGGGCAGCGACCCGCACCGGCTGACGGCCGACCAGCGGGCTGCGTACGGCAAGCTGACCGTGGCCTCCGACCCGCTGACGCTGGACACCCTCAAGAGCGTCGTCCTGCGCTCGCTGTGGTTCTCGCCGCTGCACTCGCTGCGCGAGCTGGGCCAGTACTTCGCGGGCATGAAGTTCTCCGCGCGGTTCACCCCCGAACTGGACGCGTTCGACGACCGGGCCGACGGCACCCGCTTCGAGCTGCCGTTCTTCGTCTTCCAGGGCGACCAGGACGTCATCACCCCGGCCGAGCGCGCCCGGGCGTTCTTCGACGAGGTCGAGGCCCCGGTCAAGGAGTTCGCGCTGATCGAGGACGCGAGCCACTTCGCGTCGTTCCGCCACCCGGACCGGTTCCTGGAGCTGATGCTGACCCGGGTCCGGCCGGTGGTGGTCGCGGCGGCAGGGGCGGGCGCGGCCTGAGCGGCACACTTGTACGACAATCGGGTCGATGAACCGGCGCCGTACGAAAGGAACATGACGGTGGACGTACGTTTTCAGCCGATGGACCGCTTCGAAGCGGAGCGGCCCCGGCTGCGTGCGGTCGCCTACCGGATGCTCGGCTCGCTCAGCGAGGCCGAGGACGCCGTCCAGGAAACCTGGCTGCGCCTGGAGCGCACCGACTCCGACGAGATCGAGAACCTGGCCGGCTGGCTGACCACCGTCGTGGCCCGCATCTGCCTCAACATGCTGCGCTCGCGCGAAACCCGCCGCGAGGAGCCACTGGAGACGCGCATGCCCGACCCGGTCGTCACGCGCGGCGACGTGATCGACCCCGAACACGAGGTGATGCTGGCCGATTCCGTCGGCCTGGCCCTGCTGGTGGTCCTCGAATCGCTCCAGCCCGCCGAGCGGCTCGCTTTCGTCCTGCACGACATGTTCGCCGTGCCCTTCGACGAGATCGCCCCGCTGATCGACAAGACCCCGGCCGCCACCCGCCAGCTCGCGAGCCGCGCCCGCCGCCGGGTCCAGGGCCAGGCCCCGGTCCCCGATCCCGATGTCACCCTCCAGCGCAAGGTCGTCGACGCCTTCTTCGAGGCCTCCCGCGACGGCCGCTTCGAAGCCCTCGTCGCCGTCCTCGACCCCGACGTCATCCTGCGTTCCGACGGGTTCGCCGGCAGCGCCCGCCGGACGGTCGTCCTGCGCGGCGCCGAGACGGTGGCCTCCCAGGCCGTCATGTACAGCAGCCTGGTCCCGTTCGTCCGGCCGGCGCTGATCAACGGCGCGGCCGGAGTCGTGGTCGTCTCCGCAGACGGGCCCCTGTCCCTCATGGCCTTCACGGTCACGTCCGGAAAGATCGCCGCGATCGACGTCATCGTCGACCAGGACCGCCTCCGCGCCCTCGGCCTCGCCGACTTCGGCGCCTGACCCCGCCCGCCCCGCCCGAGGCCGCGACCGCCTTCGCCCGCCGGACGGTGGTCCGGCGGGCGAAGGCGGACGGGGGCGGCCTGCGGCCCGGTGGGCCGGCCGGGGTCAGGCGGCCTGGTGGTCGGCGATGGCCTCGGCCGCCGCGCGGTGCCCGACCCGGGCCAGCACGGGGTTGGTCACGCGGTAGTAGTGCTCCGCGGTGACGCCGAAGCGCAGGGCCCAGCCGCGGCCGCGCGCCCAAGTGGCGTCGTCCACGCCCGACGCGTCGCGGAACACCTCGCGGGTGTCGGCGGACAGCAGGGTCCAGGCCGCCATCGTGTCGCAGGCGGGGTCGCCGACGCCCACGCCGCCGAAGTCGATGACGGCGCTGAGCCGGCCCTGCCGGGCCAGCAGGTTCCCGGGCAGGAGGTCGCCGTGCAGCCAGACGGGCGCGCCGTCCCACTGCGGTACGCGCAGCGCCGCCTCCCACGCGGCGGTCGCGGCCCCCGCGTCGAGCGTGCCGTCGGCGCCCAGGTCCCGGATCGCGGCCCGGACCCCGGCGTCGGCGGTACCCACCGGCCCGCCCCGGAACGACCGCGGCGCGCCGGCGGTGTCGATGCGCCGCAGCGCGGCGACGAAGCGGCCCAACCCGGCGGCTGCATCGTGTAGTTCGGTGAGCGGTTCGTCGAACAGGTTCGCGCCGTCCAGCCAGCGGTACACCGACCAGGCGAACGGGTAGCCCTCGCCCGGGACCCCCTGCCCCAGGGGCACCGGTACGGCCAGCGGCAGGTGCGGGGCGAGGCGGGGCAGCCACCGCTGTTCGAGGTCGACCTGGTCCGCGGCGCCGGGCATGCGCGGCAGCCGTACAGTCATGTCGTCGCCCAGCCGGTACATCGCGTGGTCCGTACCGGCGGACCGGACCCTGCGTACCTCCAGGTCCGCCCACTGCGGGAACTGCGCCGCGACCAATCGGCCGACGAGGGGTCCGTCGATGTCGACCTCGTCGGCATGCATCTTCACGCTGGACATCGAACCCCTCTGCAGAGCTGGCTGGCTGACGACCCGGAACGGAGCGGACGCACGACCCTACGTGCCCGGAACCGGGCCGTGCCAAGGCTTTTCCGTGCGCCGCACGTGCCCTCATATTCCATCGAACTAGATACATCTGTTCTGATGTAAGGTCGCGGCATGAACGGAGTGCAGCTCTTCCTGCTGGGCCGGACGCTGATGAAGATCGGCGAAGAGGCCATCCCGACGGGCGGTGTCGGCAAGCGCGCGACGAGCACGCGGTCGGTCCTGATCGTGATGCTCGACGTGTACGCCCACCCCGACACCACCGTGGGCGAGATCGCTGTCCGCTCTGGGCTGCCGCAGAGCGCGGTGTCCGCGTGCGTGGCCCGGCTGCGCGAAACCGGCTCCGTGGTCACCGCCACCGACCCCGGCGACCGGCGGCGCACCCTCGTCCGGCAGAACCCCGAGGTCTCCGACCGGCGGGCGGAGGTTGCCGCCGCCCCGATCGACGTCGCCCTGTCCACCGCGCTCGGCACGGACGACCCCGACGAACTCGCCGAGGTCGTCGCCCTGTTGGACGCGCTCGCCCGCCGCCTCTCACCCGACGTGCTGGCCCGCCTCACCCTGGAAGCCCCGGACGCGGGCTCCGCCGGAGCGGGCTAGTACATCACTCGACGCGACGAAGCCGTCGTGTCGGGCCGAACATCAGGTCGACAGCAGGGGTGGGGCCTGCCTCGTGATCGCGGCAGCCGGCAGCAGATTGTCCGGTTCGGCGCCGGGATCCTCGGCGACGACGATGCCGGCCGTGTGAACGTCGAAGCCGGTCGGCCAGATCGTCAGGTCGCTCGCCAGCGCGCCTTCCAGTTTCGCCTGCCGCAAGTCGGCACCGCCGAGATCGCAGCCCCGCAGGTCGGCGCATCGCAGATCCGCACGGACGAACACGGCCCCATGGGCACGGGCCTTGCGCAGATTCGCCTCCCTCAGGTCCGCACCGGAGAAGTTCGCCTCATGCAGGTCGGCCTTGACCAGGCGTGCGCCGCGCAGATCGGCTTCGAGACAGCGGACCTGGTGGAGAATCGAGGTCCCGAGTTCGGCATGCCGCAGATTGGCTGCGATCAGTGACGCCCCACTCAGGTTGACCTGGTACGCGCTCGCCGCTTCCAGGCACGTGCCGTCGAGGTTGATGCCGTTCAGCCACAGTCCGTCGCAATCGGCTCGACGCAGGTCGGTGAAGCTGACGTTGAGCCAGCCCGGGTCGCGTCCCTGACCAAGGACCCCGAGGCAGGTGAGCGCCACCTGAGCATCTGCGGCCCGGGTCTCCAGCGGGCGCACTGCGTTGATGGACACGTCCGCCGCCGGAGATCCCGGCTCCTGCGGCGGCCACGGCAGGTGCGTCCGAAGGTACGCCGCCATGATCGAGACGACCGCCTCGTGGTCGCGGACGGAATGGTCCGCGATCCGCCACAGTGCGTAGATGCCGCCGATCCGCACGTCCAGCTTGTCGCTGCCGAGCTGTTCCACGGCCCGGCTGAAACGGTCGGTGACGTGGCCCTCCCGGGTGGCGTTGAGCCCGTCCTGGCTGACGCGCAACTGCCGCCAGGTGGCGTAGGCGCCGAACAGGACGACCGCGCCACCGATCGCCTGTAGGAGCGTGGTGCGCACGTTGTTCACGGCGTTCAACCGTTCTGCGGCACCAAGGTGGTCACCGGCCAGGTCGTGGTCCACCACCAACCCCGGAAAGACCAGGAACACAACGAACAGCACGGCCAGCACGGCCACCACGACCGAGGCCACGGCGACGGCGCGAGTCGCGCGCCGGCGGCCGCGAACAGATCCCCCCATAGCCATCGGATCCTAGAGCAAGGCTGAACTCGTTGAACCCGTGCGTCCCCGGAACCGCGCCGCCCGGCACCGCACCGGGCGCCCGGTGCCGGGCGCCCGGTGCCGGTCAGTGCCAGAGCTGGTAGCGGCCGTCGTTCTCGTCGTGGAGGTAGACGTTGGCCGGCCCGTTGCCGCCGTTGGAGTCCAGGAAGCGCCCGGTCGCCTTGTTCTTCAGCTTCCAGGCGCTACCGGTCCAGTTCTCGCTCCAGCGCTGCCAGTCGTTGCCGGTGCACTTCTCGATGTAGACGTCGTTCCCGTACCCGGTCAGGCACCATTCCTTGGTGTAGTAGTCCTGCATGAGCCAGGTGCCGTCGTTGTTGGCGTAGTCGTACCACTTGGCTTCCCGGGCGTCGCAGGTGGCCAGCCACACGTCGGTGTCGTAGTAGTCCTGGGCCAGGCACTTGCCGGACACGTCGTGCCGCCACTGGACCAAGCCGTTGGCGCTGGCCGAGCTGGTCACGGAAAGGACGAGCGCGGCGGCGGCGCCGACCGTGGCGCAGGCCTTAGCGGTCGTCTTCAGCGAAGCGATCATGATGGTTCCTCCGTCTCTGTGCGGGTACGGCAGGCCGACCGGCCGACCCGCAGGCGTGCGGGGGCGGTCGGGCTGCGGACTGGCGTCACAGCACGACAAAGGCAGTGGTCAAGCAAAGCCGAAGGGCAGTGGAACGGTCCCGTCCCGGAATGTCCCCCTCCGGCCCACCTGCAACAAGGCTTGACATACGGCCCGGTTGAGGTGGATTTTCCCCCGGGGGAGATCATCACCCCAGAGATCGCTTTCGGTCAACTGCCTTCCTGCCGCGCCGTGTTGTCCGGAAGGCGGCGACCCGTCCTACCACGGTCCCGGCTGCTCTTGCGGACCGGCCGGCGAAGTCCACCTCGCCCGCTCGCGCGGCGGCCGGTCGCCGAAGTCGACGCGACCGTGCTGGTCGCGGCCATCGACGACGGCTGCGACCAGCACGGTCACCCCAGCAGACCAGACCCTAGGCACCGGAGGCTGCGGGCGCCGCCGAGCTCCGCGTCGACGGGGCCGGCTGCTGCTTCGTGTGGTTGCGTACCAGCAGGCACAGCAGCACCGCGATCCCCAGGGCGGCGATCGGCAGGACCGCCGTCACGTGCAGGGCTGCGAGGAACGCGTCCCCGTACGTCGCGCCCGCCGCGAGCTCCGCGGCCAGCCGCCCCTGGAGCAGTGCCCCGACCGAGGCCGCCCCGATGACGGAGCCGATCTGACGGATCGTGTTGTTCACTCCCGAGGCCGCCCCCGCGAGCCTCGGTTCCACGTGGCGCATGGCCTCGGTCGACATCGGCGCCACCACGCACCCGATGCCCAGTCCGGTCACGGCCGTCGCCGGGGCGAACAGGTACCAGGGCGTCGCGGGACCTGCGATCAGCACGATCGCGACCATCCCCGCCGCGTACAGCGAAAGCCCGGCCATCAGCAGGTACTTGCCGCCGATCCGGTCCGACAGCCGCCCCGCGAAGGGGCCCGTCACCATCGACACGAGCGAGGACGGCGCGAGTACCAAACCGGCCTTGAGCGCACTCATGTGCAGTACGGACTGCAGGTACAGGTTGAAGGGGAGCACCAGCCCGATCATCGCCATCGACACCAGCGCCACGAGCACGGTCATCACGGTGAAGTTCCGGTCGCGGAAGAGCACGAACGGCACCAGAGGCTCACGGTCCTGCTTGCGGCGCTGGTGTACGAGGAACCCCGCGACAAGCGCGACCCCGGCGGCCAGCAGTGCCCAGACCCCCGCGCCCCAGTCGTACCGCCCGCCCTCCTGCAGCCCGAACGCGAGGCAGAACAGCGCGGCGGTCGCGATCAGCACCCCCACCAGGTCGAACCGGTGGCTCCGCCCGCCCCGCACGTCCGGCACCACCAGGTACGTCATCACCAGCGCGGCCACGCCGATCGGCACGTTCACCAGGAAGATCCACCGCCAGCCGACGGTCGAGACGAGGGTGCCGCCCAGCGTGGGCCCCGACAGCGTGGCGAGTCCGGCGACCATCCCCCAGATGCCCATGGCCGTGCCGCGCCGCTGCGCGGGGAAGACCGAGACGATCAGCGCCATCGTCTGGGGCGCCAACAGTGCCGCGCCCAGTCCCTGCAGCCCGCGGGCCGCGATCAGCAGCCCTGCGTTCGGCGCGAGCCCGCACGCCACGCTGGCGAGCGTGAACACCACCACTCCGGAGGCGAAGAGCCTGCGCTGTCCCCACAGGTCCCCGAGTCGGCCCGCGGTGATCAGCAGTACGGCGAGCACCAGCGCGTACCCGCTGACCACCCACAGGGTCTGGTCGAGGGTGGCCCCCAGGGCGTCGATCATCTCGGGGATGGCGATGTTCACGATGGTCAGATCCAGCAGTGTCATGAAGAACCCCAACGACACGGTCACCAGTACCGCCCAGGGATTGCCGGCCCACTTGCGCATGTCCCGCCCCTCCGTCCGCGCCCCGGCATCCTCCGGTGGCCACGACACGAAAATATCCCATCAATCTTGATGTATCAATTCTGATGCATCAAAAAAGATGATGCTGCCTTGATCGGCATGCCAATCGGTGGGGATTGGCCCGTGTCCGGGCCCGCCCCGCATGGCAGGCTGGCCACCCGCACGCCACACGCAGGGAGTTGTGATGCAGGTAGCCGTGGTCACCTTCGACGGGTTCAACGAGCTCGACAGCTTCATCGCCTCGGCGCTGATCAACCGCTGCCGCAAGGACGGCCTCGAAGCCTTCATCACCACGCCGACGCCCGTGGTCACGTCGATGAACGGCGTCGAGGTGACGGGCCAGCGCCCCATGGAGTTCATTCCCGAGGCCGACGTCGTACTGATCGGCAGCGGTGTGAAGACGCGCGACGTGGTCGCCGACGACCGGCTGCTCTCCATGCTGCCCCTGGACCCCGCGCGCCAGCTGATCGGCTCGCAGTGCTCCGGCGCGCTCGTCCTCGCCCGGCTCGGGCTGCTGGACGGGACGCCGGCGTGCGCGGACCTGATGAGCCGCCCGTACGTCGAGGCCTGCGGCGTGACCGTGCTGGACGCGCCGTTCCACGCCGTGGGCAACATCGCCACGGCGGGTGGCTGCTTGGCCTCGCAGTACCTCGCAACGTGGGTGATCACCCGTACGCTCGGCGAGGAGGCCGCGCGCGGTGCGATCGGCTACGCGGCCCCGGTCGGCGAGCAGCAGGAGACGGTCGAGCGCGCCGTGCGTGCCGTCCGCGCGGGAGAGCCCGCCCTGCGCTGACGCGCTCGGGCGGTGTCCGCGGAGGCGCCCAGGCGGAACCAGAGCCACTTGCCGGTCCCGTCGGTGGCGATGCCCCAGGACTGGCTGAGGGCGGCGATCGGGCCCAGCCCCCGACCGGACTCGCGCGCCCCGCAGCCCGCCGGCGTCCGGACCTGCCCGAGCACTTCGGGTCGTGGAAGGGCGCGCACGACCGGTTGTGGAAGTGGGCGGCCGACGGCACTTGGGCGAAGGTTTTCACCGCCCTGCTCGCGCAGGCCGACGCCGAGGCGAGGGCGACCTCGACCGGGTCGTCGCGGTCGATTCCACGATCGTGCGTGCCCATCAGCACGCTGCCAGGGCCCGTCAAAAGGGGCCCCGGCCGGCGAGCCGGTCAACCATGCCCTCGGACGGTCCCGCGGCGGACTGACCACGAAGATCCACCCTGCGGCCGACGGGCGGTGCCGGCCCGGCCGCTAGCGTTCGTCATCACACCCGGCCAGGCGGGTGACGCACCAGCGTTCGCCCAGGTCATGGCCCAGACAAGGGTGCCCCGGCGGATCGGCCGCCCCACGGTCGCACCGGACGTGGTCCTGGCCGACAAGGCGTACTCGTCCCGCGCGATCCGCGGCCATCTGCGGCGGCGGGGCGTCCGAGTGGTGATCCCGCAGCCCGCAGCCCGCAGCCCGCAGCCCGCAGCCCGCCGACCAGGCCGCCAACCCCAGGCGGCTCGGCAGGCGCAGGGGCTGTCCGCCGGCCTTCGACCGCGAGGCCGACAAGCAGCGGAACACCGTCGAGCGGCGCATCAACAAGCTCAAGCAGCGGCGCGGCCTAGCCATTCCCGAGCGGGTCGACCAGGCCCGGAATCGGGCCCGGCGCGGCAGTCTCGGCGGTCGTCCACCGGCCTTCGACCGTGAGACCTACAAGTACCGCAACGTCGTGGAACGGTGCTTCAACCGGCTCAAGCAGTGGCGCGGCATCGCCACCAGGTACGACAAGACCGCGCAGTCCTACCAAGCAGCTGTCACCCTCGCATCGCTCCTGATGTGGGCCTGACACTTGGACGCCAACTCCTAGAGCAGCGCCTCCGAGCCGTGGAGCTCCACGAAGCCGACGACCCGCCGCAAGCTGGCGAAACTCGTGACGTTGTTTCCGATCACCCGCACCGAGGCCGGCTGGCCCGTGTGCCAGCTGTGCGCGGCCCGGGAGAGGGCCCCCCACTGGTTCTCCAGCTGGGCGTAGTCCGGGCTCAGCTGGTAGGCGGTGTAGCCGTTGATGTTGCCGTAGACGCGGTTCATGATCGGTCCGAAGCGGGCGGCTTCCGAGAAGATGGTGATCGCCATCAGCATGCCCCGGTCCGCGCGCGTCTCGTCCCAGTCCCCGAGGTTGTGCAGGTCGCGGAGCGCGTTGAAGATGTTGGTGGAGCCGAGGTTCAGGTTCTCGCGGGTGGACCCGCCGTTCAGGCTGGCGTAGCTGCCGTTGCGCGGCATGAGGCGCGCCGTCACGCCCAGGTCCTGCTGGAACTGCCCCTGGCGGCCGTCCTGGAAGGCCCAGTGCCGGTTGGCGCCGGGGGAGTAGAAGCCCGCGACGTAGAGATTGTCGGCCCACAGGTAGACGGAGACCAGGTCGGCCCCCTCGTTGAGCACCCGTACCTGGATCAGCCGGTTGGTGTTGCGCGTGGTCTGCTCGACGAGCCCGCCGCCGACCTCGGTCGAATCTCCGTAGCTGCTGCGGTGGATCGCGTCGATCAGGTTCCAGTAGCGGCCGGCGTGCTCACCTGCCCCGTTGGTGATGCCGGTGATGTCCCAGTTGATAACGGAATAGGCTGCGGCGGTCTGCGGCTGGGCCTGGGCCTGAACCCGGCTCACCCCGGCCGTCCCGCCGTCGGGGGCGGCCGCCGCGGAGGCCGTGACGGCCGTGGACGCAAGGATCGCGGTGGCGGCCGTCAGCGACAGCAGCGCGGAGTAAGTCTTCTTGAACACGGTTCCCTCTCGAATGGCCGGGTCCAGACGGGGTGTGGTCGACCGCTGCGGCTGGACGCGAAGCGGGCATGTGCCGCTCGATCCAGCATGTGCGCGCTCCCGCACCGCCGTTGCCCCCCAGCGCACGCCCTCTGTCCCGTACGTGCACGGGACGGACGACGAGCGCGTCCGGGAAGCTCCCGGCACCAAGCCCTGCCGTCAAAGTCCCGGCTGGCTCGGGGCGCCCGCAGCCACTCTGACGACAGGCCCTAGGCGAAGGGCCCCTCGGCGGTGAAGCGGCGTAGCTGGTGGGCGAACTTCGCGGCCTCGCCCGGCGGCCACCCCGACAGGCTGCTCATGATGTGCGCGGCCAGCCGCGTACGCAGCTCCGCGACCGCGGATCGGCCCTGCTCGGTGAGGACGAGCAGGTGCGCGCGCCGGTCGGTGGGGTCCGCCTCGCGCCGGATGAGGCCGGCGGCCTCCAGTCGGGAGGCTCGGCGGGTGACGCCGGAGCGGTCGATTCCGACGTCGGGGGCCAGGTCGGCGGCGCTGCGGGGGCCGGTCCGGGCCAGTGCGCTGAGGACCGGGTAGGTCTGTTCGTCCACCCCCTCGCCCATGCCTTCGGTGAGCTGCCGGTGCAGCTGCGTACGGGTGGTGCGCCTGAGCAGGATGCCCAGCGCGTCTGCGATCTCGTGACCTACTTCGTTCTCCACGCCCCAAGAATAGCGTGCGCGGCGCACGCGATCGGTGCTACCGTGATCGAGATGCGTGCGAAACGCACGCACTTTCCTTCGTCCTGCAAAGGAACTCCCATGACGCGCACCGGTATCGAGGCCGCCCTCAACGACCTGATCTTCAACCGCGACATCACCGTCCAGGAGGCCGCCGACCTCCACTTCACCCCGGAGTACCGCCAGCGCACGGACGGCGAGTGGGCCGACCGGGCCGAGTTCATCGAGCACATCACCCACGTGCGCGGCGTCGTCGCCGGTGGCCGCGTGGAGGTGCACGAGGAGCTGTACGACGGCAGCCGGTACGCCGACCGGCACACCGTCGACATCACGAAGGAGGACGGCTCGACCGTGCGCATGGAGGTCTACGTGTTCGCCGACCTCGCCCCCGACGGCCGCTTCAGCCGCATCGAGGAAACCACCCTGATGCTCCAGGGCTCCGCCGCCGACCGCACCCTCGGCAGCGCCCGCTGACCGAGGTCCGGTTCGCCGCCGTGCGGTGGTCAGGCGGTGGGGCGGGGGGCCGGGGCGGGGGTGGTGGTCAGGGCGCGGATGGCGGTCTGCTGGGAGTAGCCGAGCAGACCGATCGTCACCGCAGCCATGACGACCGCGAAGAGCACGTGGCCCAGGGTCGAAGTGACGGCCAGGCCAAGGGCGTTGAGGACGAAGTGGCTGCCGATCCGCAGGGCGACGAGCGCGATGGCGACCCTGCGGGTCTCCTTGCCGCGCCACAGCGCCTTGGCGAGCTTGAGCCGCCTGCGCATCATCGTCAGCGAGACGGTGATGTTCACGGCCAGCAGGATCAGCAGCACGGGCCACGCCGAAGGGAAGGCCTTCAGGATGTCGAAGGCGGCCGCGAGAACGCCTTCGAAGCCGAAGAACCACAGCGGAAGCCGGTAGTCGGCCGGTGTCATCGTGCTGGTGTCGATCGCTTCGGCCGGTGCGCCCTGCGCGGTCTTCTTCTTCAGGATGTCCATGGTGCTGCGCCCCCGTGATTGGTTTGATGATCATTATTTTGGCCGGGGGAGGGGCCTCGGGGGCAGAGCCCGGGGTCACGCGTGCCTTATGACAGCTGTCATGCGCCGACCCGGCACCGGAGGTTGGGGCGGGCGCGTGATGGGATGCGCCGTATGGGTCTCATCGGACAGGAAGACGAGTCATGAGCGTCCGCCGCGCCCCGGCGGGGGCCGACCGCACCCCGGCATCGGCACCGGCCCCGGCATCGGCACCGGCATCGGCACCGGCACCGGCCTCCGCCCCGGCCCCGGCATCGGCCCCGGCATCGGGACCGGCCCCGGTCACCACCCCCGTACCCCCCTTCGACCCCGAACTCCGCGTCGCGCTGGAGGCCTTGGACGACGCGGCGAGGGAGCCGATCACCCCCCACAACCTCGCGGCCCGGCAGCAGCGGGACGCCGTCTCCCGCCCCCGGCCCACGGCCGGGGACCTGCGTGCCGACGGCCGTTTCGAGGTGACGGAACTGTGCGTACCGGGTCCCCCGGACTCACCCGACGTCACCCTCGTCAGCGCGCGCCCGGCCGGGCTCGCCGGCCCGCTGCCCCTCCTGTACTACATGCACGGCGGCGGCATGGTCATGGGCAACGCCTGGTCCGTACTCCCGGGGATCCTGCGCGAGTGGGCACTGCCCCTGCAGCTGGCCGTCGTCTCGGTGGAGTACCGTCTGGCGCCGGGGGCCCGGTACCCGGCGCCGCTGGAGGACTGCTACGCCGGACTCCACTGGGCGGCCGGCCACGCGGCCGAACTGGGCATCGACGCCGACCGCATCGTCATCGGCGGCAAGAGCGCGGGCGGCGGCCTCGCGGCGGCCCTCGCACTGCTGGCCCGTGACCGCGGCGGCCCCGCCGCCCTGGGTCAACTGCTGCTGTGCCCCATGCTCGACGACCGCGGCGAGACCTTCTCCAGCCACCAGATGACCGGCCTCGGCGTATGGGACCTCACCTCCAACACGACCGGCTGGAAGGCCCTGCTGGGCGAGCGCCACGGCGCCGCGGACCTGCCGCCCTACGCCGCCCCCTCCCGTGCCACGGACCTCTCCGGACTCCCCCCGGCCTACATCGAGGTGGGGTCGGCCGAGATCTACCGGGACGAGGACGTGGCGTACGCGAACGCCATCTGGCAGGCCGGCGGCCAGGCCGAACTGCACGTGTGGCCCGGCGCCTACCACGGCTTCGACGGCCTGGCACCGCACGCGGCCCTCACCCGCGACGCCCGCGAGGCCCGCACCCGCTGGCTGCGCCGCCTCCTCAACGTGCCGACGGAGTGCGCTTCAGTCCGTCCAGGGTGAGGTCCAGCAGGCGTTCGGCCTGCTCCCGCTGTTCGGGCCTCGCCGAGGTGAGGGCGATACCGGCGAGCGCCGCGAACATGTCGGTCGGGCCGATGTCGGTCCGGATCGCCCCGGCCCCGGCACACGCGTCCATCAACTCGGTGATGGCGCTCTGGACCATGTCGTGGCTGTGGGCGTACGGGTTGCTCCCCGAAGCGGCGATGGCCCGCAGTGCATCGGCCATGCCGAGCTTGGCCGTGGCGTAGTCCATGAAGAGGCGGGTCCATGCGCGCAGCGCCTCGTACGGCGACCCCGTCGCGAGCAGCTCGGGCACGACATCGCGCAGCTGCGCCAACTCGTTCCGGTAGGCCGCCTCGACGAGCGCCTCGCGGGTGGGGAAGTTGCGGTACAGGGTCGCAGTTCCCACGCCCGCCTCCCTGGCGATGCGTTCGAGGTGCGCGTCCAGACCCTCCTCGGTGAACACGCGTACCGCCGCGGCCAAGATCTTGTCCCTGTTGCGCTGCGCGTCGGCCCTCAGTGGGCGTGCTGCGTCCCGACCCATCGGCGTCGGCCGTCCTTTCGCTCTCCGTCGGTTGCTAAGTGGAGGCGCGCCCGCTTAGTCTCCATTAAGTGGTGGCGCCTCCACTTAACTCTAGGGCATGCCCTGGCCTGCCCGTATTCACCGAGGAAGTCGAGGAAGGACGTGCCGATCATGGCGGGTATCGAAGGCAAGAACGAAGGCAAGAACGACGGAAAGAACGAAGTCGAGAACGAAGGAAGGATCCGAGGCAAGGTAGTCGCCATCACGGGCGCCGGCAGCGGCATCGGCGAGGCGACCGCCCTGCTGCTCGCCGAACGCGGCGCCAAGGTCGTCCTCGGCGCGCGCCGGACGGAGCGGCTCGAAGCCCTCGCCGCCCGCATCGAGCAGGCCGGCGGCGAAGCCGCGTGGATCCGCACCGACGTCACGCTCCGCGAGGACCTGACCGGCCTCGTCGACCTGGCCTGCGACCGCTTCGGCAGGATCGACGTCCTCGTCGGCAATGCCGGGGTCGGCCTGATCTCCCCGCTGGACGAGCTCCGCGTCGAGGACTGGGAGAAGATGATCGACGTCAACCTCAAGGGCGTCCTGTACGGGATCGCCGCGGCCCTGCCGGTCTTCCGCGAGCTGGGCTCCGGCCACTTCGTGAACGTCGTCTCCACGGCCGGACTCCGGATCGTCCCGAGCCAGGCGGTGTACGCCGCCACCAAGAACGCCGTACGCACCCTCTCCGAGGGCCTGCGCCAGGAGGCCGGCGACAGCCTGCGCGTCACGGTCGTCTCGCCGGGCATCACCCGCACGGAATTCGCGGACTCCATGCCACCGCAGATGCAGGCCCAGGTCCGCGCCCGCATGGACAGGACGGCGATCCCGCCGGACGCCATAGCCCGCGCCATCGCCTACGCCATCGAACAGCCGGACAACGTGGACGTGGGCGACATCGTCGTCCGCCCCACCGCGCAGGACTAGCAGCGTCCACCCGGGGTGACGTGCGCGCCGGATCGTGCCGTGCCACCCTGTTCACAGGCCCCGGAGCCTCGGGAGATGACAGCCGCGACGAACGGAGCGCGCTGTGGGACATCCGATACGCGCTGCGGCGATACGGCGCCGGGCGGCCGCCGTCTTCGCCGCCCTGCTGCTGTTGACACTCGCCTCGGGTACGGGCGCCCGTGCCGCGCCCGCTCCCTCGCCGTGGCCGTACGGCGATGCGGGCGACCCGGGCCGGCTCGACCCGCGCATCACGGCGATCATGCGCAAGCCCGAGTACCGGCACGCCCAGTGGGGACTCCTGCAGACCGAGCCGGCCAACGGGCGGGTGCTGCACAGCATGTTCCCCGAGCAGTTCTTCATCCCCGGTTCCACCGCGAAACTGTTCCCCGTCTCCGGTACCTGGCGCACCCTCGGCACGGACCACCGCTTCGTCACGCCCGTCTACGCCGTCGGCGACCGCAACGGCGCCACGCTGACCGGCGACCTCGACCTCGTCGCCCAGGGTGACCTCACCCTGGGCGGCCGGACGCGGCCCGACGGCACCGTGGCGTACACCGACCTCGACCACACCTACGCCAACGACTTCCCCGGAGCCACCCTCACCCCGGAGAACCCCCTCGCCGGCATCGACCAGCTCGCCCGGCAGGTCCGCGCCTCCGGCATCACCCGCGTCGAGGGCGACGTCATCGTCGACAGCCGCCTCTTCGCCCCCGACACGGTCCTCGTCCCCACCCCGACCCCGCTGATCATCAACGACAACCTCATCGACCTGCTGACCACGCCCGGCGACCGGGCGGGCGCCGCCGCCCGCCTGGACTGGCGTCCCAAGGTCGCCCCGTACCGGGTCAGCTCCACGGTCAAGACGGTCGCCGCCGGCCAACCCACGAACATCACCGTGACCGCCACCGACGGCGGCACCCGCATCCTGCTGTCCGGCACCATCGCGGCGGACGCCAAGCCGCTGCTGCGCACCTCTCCCATCACGGACCCGAACACCTTCGGCCGCACCGCGCTCATCGAGGCGCTCGCCCGGGCCGGCGTACGGGTCACCGCCGACGCGAGCGGCCCCAACCCCGCCGCCCGGCTGCCGCGTTCGTACGACGGCCGCCCGCGGGTGGCCGCGTACACCTCACCCCCCTATGACCAGTACGCCAAGCTCATCCTCAAGGTCAGCCACAACCTGGGCGCCAACCTCGGCATCTGCCTCATGGCCGTCACCACCGGCAGCCACCAGTGCGCCGACGGCTTCCCGGTCCTCGCCGGCTTCCTGGACCGGGCCGGCGTCGACCGCAAGCAGGCCGAACTCATGGACGGCCGCGGCGGCAACCCCGCCGACCGGGCCACCCCCCGGGCACTGGTGCAGATGCTGGCGTACTGGCAGCGCACCCCGGACGCACAACGCTTCCGGGAGGCCCTGCCCATCCTCGGCGTCGACGGTCTGCTGGCCGAGAACTGCCGCAGCTGCCCGGCGCGCGGGAAGGTCTTCGGCAAGACCGGTGCGGCAGTCGGCGGGGACTCCCTCAACGACCGGCTGGCCGTCGGCGCGATCACCATCGCCGGCTACCTCGACAAGGGCGGCGGCCGCTTCGACACCTTCTACGCGGGCGTCAACGGTGCCTCCACCCCGACCGCCGACCCCGTCGACGTCCTGTCCATCGCCAACGACCTGGCCCTGATCGCCGCGTACCTCCAGGAGTCGCCGTGACCGGACCGGCGGATCACCGCAGATCCGAAGAGGGCGAGGGGGCGGGGGAGGGCGCGTCGTCGAGGAAGCCGCCCGACTGGTGCTGCCACAGCTTCGCGTAGGTGCCGTCGCAGGCCAGCAGCTCCCGGTGCGTGCCCTGTTCGAGGATGCGGCCGCGGTCGAGGACGACGAGCCGGTCCATGTGGGCCACCGTGCTCAGCCGGTGCGCGACCACGAGCGCGGTCCGCCCTTCCATCAGGCGCCACAGCGCCTCCTGGACGAGGATCTCGCTCTCCGAGTCCAGGGCGCTGGTCGCCTCGTCGAGCAGCAGGATCGGCGCGTCGCGCAGGATCGCTCGGGCGAGCGCGACCCGTTGGCGCTGCCCGCCGGACAGCTTCACGCCGCGCTCACCGACCATGGTGTCGAGGCCGTCCGGCAGCGCGTCGGCGAACTCCGTGACGTGCGCCGCCTCGGCCGCACGGCGGACCTCGGCGTCGGTGGCGCCCGGCCGGGCGAACGCGATGTTCTCCCGCAGCGTGCGGTGGAACATCGCCGGGTCCTGCGGAACGTAGGCCATCAGGGCGCGCAGGTCACGCTGGCGCATCCTGCTGATGTCCTGACCGCCGATCAGGATCCGGCCCGAATCGATGTCCGTCATCCGCAGCAGCAGCCGGGTCAGCGTGGTCTTGCCCCCGCCGGACCGGCCCACCAGCCCGATCTTCGCCCCGCTGGGCACGGCCAGCTCCAGCCCCTCGAACAAAGGCTCCGCGCCCGCGTGCGCGAAGGTCACCTTCTCGAACCGCACCGCGCCGGCCCGTTCCGGCTCCGGCGCCGCTTCCGGCGACGGCGGGTCGAGTACGGTGGGCGGCGTCAGCAGCAGCTGCGTGAACTGCGAGGCCTCCGTCATCGAGCTCTCCACCCGCCGGTAGATCTGGTTGAACTCGAACATGATCCGCGTGGCGTTGGAGTAGTACGTGAACGCGACCACGACCGCTTCCACGCCGTGCCCCTGCCGGGCCCCGGAGACCGATACGGCCGTCACGGCGAGCAGCAGGCCCAGCGCGTTGGTCACCACGGACATCGGAGCGACGACGGTGTCGATCCGCAGGTTGCCGTAGTCCCACGAACGCAGCATGAGCCCGCGCGAGCGCGCCACCCGCGAGCGGTGCTCGGCGGCCTCGCGGTCCTCCGCACCGAACGCGCGGACGGTGTCCATGTTCATCAGACTGTCGGAGACGTGCCCCGACACCCGGGCGATCGCCTCCTCGCGCCGGTTGACGAGCGCCTGACGGCGCCGTACGAGGGGCAGGACGCACACCCCCGTCACCGCGATCATGACCAGGAGCGCGACGACGAGCAGCGGTTCGTAGCGCCAGAGCACCACCGCCCCGAACAGCAGCGGCACGAACCGGCCCACGACCGAGAAGGTCAGCGTGTCGACGAACTCCTCGAAGCGGGAGGCGAAGCTCAGGACCCGCTTGGTCAGTGAACCGGCGAAGTTGTCGTGGAAGAACGCGGCGTCCTTCGCGAACAGCTCGTCCATGCCGATGACGTACAGGCTCTCGATCCCGAGGGCGTCGAGCCGGTTCAGGCAGTGCAGGCCGGCGCGCCACGCGGCCTCGGAGAGCAGCAGGACACCGGCGAAGGCGAGGACGTACGGGAGCGCCGGCCCCAGGCCGAGACCGCCGGCGGTATCGTCGGCGATCCGGCCGACGAGCTTCGCGACGATCAGCGGCGCGATGTAGTTGATCCCGATGTTGCCGACGGCAGGCAGCAGCATGGCGGGCGCCGTCCACCACCGCAGCCGCGCCAACTCCCTGCCGTAGTAACGAAGTGCGAGGACCACCGATCCCCTGCCGGGTGGGCCTCCTCGTGATGCAGACGGTTCCATGGCAACCCTGTGTAGTCGTCCAGTAGCGGAATTCGCAGTGTCCCGCGCCGGTATCGACGCCGTCCAAGCGTTTTCCGTGTGGGTGACAAAGACGGCCGCCCGCCCCCGGAAGGGGCGGGCGGCCGTCGAGCAGCGCTTCAGGTCAGTTCTTGTCGTACATGCCGTACAGGTCGACGATCAGGTCGGTCTGATCCCAGCCCCGGTTCCAGAAGTCGATGACACCGGTGGTTCCGGTGCTCGCCTGGACCAGGTTGGAGACGGTGGCGCCCGGCGTCCAGTTCAGGACGGACGAGTCCGGCGGGGTCGGCTTGACCGCCTTGCCGGAGATGTAGTCGTCCATGGTGTTCGGGTCCGGTGCGACCGAGAGGTGCCCGCTGCCCTGCGGGTTGGTCACCGTCGTGTTCAGGACGAGGGCCTCCAGCGCCCTGCCCGACGTCCACACGGTCTCGGTGTGGTACTTCTGGCCGGCGAGGGGCAGGGGGAAGCTGCCGGCCCGCGAGTCGTACTTGCGCTCGGGCTCCATCGGCAGGTAGGCGGCCTTGCCGTCGGCGCTGTAGTAGCCGGTGACGTCCACGATCACGTCGGTCGGGCTCCAGGCGCCGTTGCGGATGTTGATCTTTCCGTCCGGCCCGACGGGCACGATCACCGCATTGGCGACCGTCTGCCCGGCGGCGAAGTTCACGCTCGACGTGGACGGCGCCTGCTGGCCGCTCGGGAAGGCGGTCAGGTGACCGGCGCCCTTCGGGTCGGTCACCGTGACGTTGAGGGCCACGGCCGTGACGCCCGCCGGCAGCCCGCCCTGACCGGCGATCTGCACGCCGAAGGTGCTCTGCGCTGCGGCCTGGCCCATGGCCGTGCCGAGCCCCTGCCGGGTGTCGACGAGCCGGGACGGCTTGACGGAGGTGTAGCCACTGGCTGCGGTGCGGGTGAAGTAGCCCGTCACGTCGGCGATCAGGTCCACCGAACCCACGCTGCGGTTGGCCAGCTCGACGTACCCGTCCTCACCGACCGGCACGATCGCCAGGTTCGGGACGGTCTGCCCCGCCGCGAAGTTGACGTTCGAGGTGGCCGGCTGCTTCTTGCCGGAGGCGTACGCGATGACGTGCCCGCCCGCCGAGGCGTTGGTGGCCGTGATGTTCAGCGCCACGGCGGTCACCCCGGCGGGGATGCCCCCGTTGCCGACGACCTTCACCCGGGTCGTGCCGTTCGCACCGACGGGGCCGGCGGCCGGCGCGCCGGTGCCGTCACGGGTGTCCAGCAGCCGGGTGGGCGCGTGCGGGGTGAACTCGGAGCCGTCCACGACGACGTCCTTGGTGGTGGTGGACGTCAGCTTGGCGATCTTGTCGGTCGCCGTGATCGTGATCTTGTGGGAGCCGACCTCGGCGTACGTGTGCTTGAGGTAGACGAGCTCGTCGGCCTTGCCGAACTCCTCGTTGGTGGTGCCGTCGCCCCAGTCGACGGTGTACCAGGCGTAGCTGTTGGCCTGGTCGGTGCTGACGGAGGTCGCCAGTCCGATGGTGTGCGCGTAGGAGGTGGACGTCCCCATGCCCACCTCGAAGTACTCGGCTCCGGCGTTGCCGGCCTTGGCGTTGGCGCCCTTCGCGGCGGTGTCCTTCGCGGCGGCATCCTTGGCCGCCGCCTGCGCGGAGGCATCCTGCGCGGAGGCATCCTGCGCGGAGGCATCCTGCGCGGAGGTGTTCTGTGCGGAGGTGTTCTGCGCGGAACCGGCCGTGGCCGTGGACCGGCCGGGCTCGGCGGACGGCCCCGCCGCCTGCGCGGTGGCGGGTATGAAGCCGATTGCTGCCGCGACGACGGCAGCGGAGATCATGACGCGGTGTCGGTACACCGGCCCCCCAATTCCTGAACTTGTTCACAAAAGTCGTAGTCAGCCTACATGTCACCCCCGGTCCCACCCGGTAGGTTCCGAGGCGTCAGCTCATGAGCAGGAGCCGCGTGTTCGGTACGAGCTTCCGGTTCACGCTGGTGCTCTGCACGAAGATCGTGAAGTCGTCGTTGTGGTCGGGCTTGACGCGGACCTCCACGTCCGGCAGGCCGAGCAGGGCACGCGCCTCCGGTCCCGTGAACACGCGGTCCGTCTTCTTCTCCAGCACCGCAATCTGCTTCCGCGCCTGGACCTTTTCCGACTTGCTCAGCTGATAGAACGCACAACCGGTGCGATAAGTGTTCCCGGATTCGACGACCCATTCCCGGATTCCCGCGTCACGAGCCACCGGAATCAGCTGGTATCCCGACGGATCGACCGGGGTGAGACCGGCCGCCTTGATGGTGTCCTCGTTCACCGTGTCCGCACCCATGGAGAACACTGCCCGCGATCCCCGAATGCCCTGGGAGCGGCCCACCATGAACTTTTCGGTGGCCTGCTTGATGACCTCGCCGGCGTCTTCCAGACCCTGCGTGCTCGTGGCGTCCCAGATGGCGATGTTGTCCTTCGGGAAACCGCACTGCATGGCCTCGCGCTTGCCCATCTGGTCCGGCACGAGGACGGCCAGCGTCCAGTTGTCCGCCTGCGTCGCGATCAGCTGCGACACGGCCTGCACCAGTTCACGCGGGTCCTTGGAAGGGGCGTCCACGCAGCGGTGACTCGCGTTCTCCTGCCCATCGGTCAGCACGAACGTCAGGAAGCTGTGGTCGCCGTACAGTTGCGCCGTCTGCGCCAGCTCCCGCTGCGACTTCAGCGTGGCCGCCAGCAGAGCCGTCATGCCACCGACCCGGTAGAGCTGCTTCAGGGACGGCATCCGCAGCACGTCCTTGTCGTAGATGATGCACTCCACCTTGTCGGCGAAGACGTACACCGTGACACGGGTTTCCTGGTCCAATTCCTGCGACCGGCGCGCCAGATATGCAATCTGCTGGTCGGCGACTTCGACGACCTTACGGTTCAGATGCGACATCGAAGAACTGGCATCCAACACAAGAGCAACGTGATTGATGTAGTTCTGGTTTCCGGACATGGAAGCTCCCCCTCTTTCCGACTGGATGCTCCAACCTTCTCACCCACCACTGACAATCGAGGGGGAGCGGCCGTGCCCGACGCAGGTGCGCGCACGCCGTAAGGGTTTCGTCATCGGTCCGCGGATGGTCTGCGGCCTCGCTGCCGCGTTGAATGACCGTCACGTACTGCCGAGGATGGATGAAGGATCGTCATGACACGACGCATGGTCACTGCTCTGATCGCTGCCGTGGTGGTGCTGGGCGCGGGTCTGTACTGGTTCCAGCCGTGGAAGCTGTGGCAGGACCAGACGGTCCGGGAGGCCTCACCGACCGCGCACGGCGCCCCCACCGGAGCGAGCAGTGCCGCCCCCGCCGCGCGGACCGTCGCCGCCGGCGTACTGATCAGCCACGAGCACAGCACCACGGGCATGGCGAAGCTCGTCCGGCTCCCGGACGGCTCACACACCCTGCGCCTGGAGAACCTCGAAACGAGCAACGGCCCCGACCTGCGCGTCTGGCTCAGCGACGCACCGGTGAAGGAAGGGGTGGACGGCTGGCGCGTGTTCGCCGACGGCAAGCACGTGAGCCTCGGCAAGCTCAAGGGCAACAAGGGCGACCAGAACTACACCGTCCCCGCCGAGGTGAACATCGCCGACTACAGCAGCGTCACCATCTGGTGCGACCGCTTCGACGTCTCGTTCGGCGCAGCACCCCTACTGTCCACCTGAGCGGCTCAGGCCCCGCTGTCCGGGGCCGTTTCGGGTCGGGTGTGAAGGATGTCGCGCGCTTGGTCGGCGGCGCGGACGATGCTCTCGGAGACGAAGTCGACGAAGCGGGCGATGTTTTCGAGGCGGGCGCCGGCAGGGGTGCCGGGGCCGAGGACGCCGACGCCCTGCCGTGCGATGTCGGCGAGCCGGGCGGTGCCGCGGGCACTGGCGACCGTGGACTGGTACCAGACGTCGTCGTCGACGGCGTAGCGCTCGCGGCGGCCTTCGTGGCGTTCCCGGCGGATCAGGCCCTGGGCTTCGAGGAAGGCGATCGCCTTGGAGACGGAGGCCGGGCTGACCTGGAGGCGCCGGACGAGTTCGGCCGCGGTGAGGCTGCCGCTGTCGCTGGTGCAGAGGCAGGCCAGCACCCGTGCCGTCATCCTGGGCATGCCCGTCTGCATGAGGACGGTGGTGAAGGTCTCCTCCTCGTACTCGCGCACGGCTTCGGCGTCGGGCCCGTCGGCCCGCCCGGGTGCCTGCGGCCCCAGGGGCACGGGCTGCCGGCGCCGCTGCGCACGGCGTTCGGTGGCGCGGTGGGCCGACTCGGCGCGGTAGGCGGTGGGGCCGCCGTTGCGCATCACCTCGCGCGTGACCGTGGACGTCGGACGGTCGAGGCGCCGGGCGATCTCCGCGTAGGCGAGTCCGTCGGTCACCCCCAGGGCGATCTGTCGGCGCTCCTGTTGGGTGAGCCTGCCTCCCGGCATCGCGGTCTCCTTTGCGGTCGTTGGTGGCCCCGGACGCCTCCAGCTTAGCGTTCAGCTTCATCCCATTGCAACGGTAGGGTGGAGGTTCATTGCGTTAGGTGTCATTCCATTGCAATGATTGTGCGCCTCTGACCTGGTGTAATGGCAATGCAATGCAATCTGGCTATTCTCGTATTGATGAACGCAACGTAGTGTTTCTGTCATCGGAAACAGCGCGCCAAGAGGTGCGCGATACAGAAACCCGGAGTGCATGATGCTGAAGTTCGACACCCCCGCCCCCGTCTCCGCCGTCCTGGACGTCCCCGCGGGGCTGGTCCGGTTCATCGCGGCGGACCGGACGGACACCACGGTGGAGGTCCTGCCCGCGAACGCCTCGAAGAGCCGTGACGTGAAGGCGGCCGAGCAGACCACGGTCGAGTACCGCGACGGGGTCCTGCGGATCGCCGCTCCGGAAGCGAAGAACCAGCTCTTCGGTGCCTCCGGATCCCTGGAGGTCACGGTCCAACTGCCCGCCGGCTCCCACGTCGAGGCGAAGACCGCCGCCGTCGAACTCCGCGGCGTCGGGCGCCTCGGAGAGGTCACCTTCGACGGTGCACAGGGCCCGGTCAGGATCGACGAGGCCGCCGGCGCCCGCCTGACCCTCCTCGACGGTGACGTCACCATCGGTCGCCTGGGAGGCCCGGCCGAGATCAGCACCGCCAGGGGCGACATCCGGATCACCGAGGCCGTGCGCGGCACGGTCACCCTGAACACCCAGCAGGGCGACATCGCGGTCGGCGCCGCCCGCGGAACCTCCGCCACCCTCGACGCCGGCACCGCCTACGGCCGGATCCACAACACCCTCACCAACGCCGACGGTCCCGACGCCGCCCTCGGCATCCACGCGACCACCACCCAGGGCGACATCACCGCCCGCAGCCTCTGAGCGCCGGCGGAACGACGACAGTGGGAAGGGAAACGATCATGCCTGAATCCGTCTCCGAATCCGTCTCCGCGGGGCAGGACCGCCCGGAGCTGCAGCAGGCCATCGAGGCCATCGTCGATTCCGGTTTCACCGGGGTGACGATGCGGGTGCACGACGAGCGCGGCCACTGGGTCGGCAGCGCCGGGGTGGGTGAGTTGGGCGGGAGCGCCAAGCCGCCGACCGAGGGGCGGTTCCGGATCGGCAGCAACACCAAGACCTTCACCGCGGCCCTCGTACTGCTCCTGGTGGCCGAGGGCCGGATCGAGCTGGATGGCCCGGCGGACGACCACCTGGCGGAGTTCGGGCTGGACCGGCGGATCACGGCACGGATGCTGCTGCAGCACACCAGCGGCCTGTTCAACTTCACCGGCGAGTACTACGAGGACGGAACCGTCGTGCCGGGCATCCCCTGGCAGGGCCGCGCATGGGTGGACAACCGCTTCGAGACCCACCGGCCGGAAGAACTGGTACGGCTGGCGCTGTCCAAGCCGGCACGGTTCGCACCGGGCACGGACTGGAGCTACTCCAACACCAACTACGTCCTGGCCAGGTTGCTGGTCGAGCGGGCCACCGGCCGCCCGTTCGTCGAGGAGATGCAGCGGCTGGTCCTGGAGCCGCTCGGGCTGTCGGGCACCGTCGTACCGGAGACCTCGACGGACATCTCCGGGCCGCACGCCCACGCCTACTACCGGTACGAGGACGCCGGCCGGCAGGAGACGGTCGACGTCACCCGCCAGAACCCCTCCTGGATCTCCACCGGCGGCGACATGATCTCCACCACCCAGGACCTCCACACCTTCATCTCCGCGCTCACGGGCGGCCGGCTCCTCCCGGCTCCGCTGCTGGCCGAGATGTACGAGACGCACCCCAAGGCGGGATACGGCCTGGGAGTGTTCGTGCAGGACACGGGCCGCGACGGCGTCACCCTCATCACCCACAACGGCGGCATCGCGGGCCACGGCGGGTTGATGTACAGCACGCCCGACGGCAAGAAGACCCTGACCGCCTCCCTGAACTACGTGGACGACGCCACGATGTCCCTGGCCGGGGCCTACCAGGAGGCGACGCGAACCCTCACGGCCGCGGTCTTCCCCACCGCCCCCTCCACGCCGAAGCCCTGAACGCCGGCACATACGGGCTGTCGCGCAGGCTCGGCACGACCGGCTCCTAGAACCTCCGTTCACGGGGTGGCGGTGCGCCTTTCGAGGCGGGTGCCGCGACGGAGGGTGATCGACATCAGGTCGGCGGGGGCGTCGCGTGGACGTCGGCGTCGGTCTCCACACGACCGCCGAGACCAGGAAGAGGGCGGTGGCGACGGCCAGGCTCAGGGCGTAGCCGCCGATACGCAGCAGCGGCGCGGCAGCCCTGGACTCGGCGAGGACGGGACCTGGTCTTCGCCGAGCTCGACCCGAGCGAGCTGCCCGCCTGGGGCACGTACGGGGACGGTCTCCGAGCCCTGGTTGGAGTCGGGTGAGACCCGCGTGGAAGGTGGTGTCAGTACGTGACCGTGATCCGGCGCTCCGGGCCGTTCACGCTGACCGATCCGCCGTAAGGGACCACGAGCTGCGGATCGGTGTGCCCCAGGTCGACGTCGAACACCGCCATGGTGCGCGGAGCGTACGCCGCCAGCGCGCGCAGCACCGCCTCGCGCTGCTCGGTGGCGTAGCGCCGCTTTGCGTCCGCGTCGTTCGGCTGCTGGAAGGACCACGCCTTGGCGCGGCCCGTCAACAGGGCCGGGAAGCGCTCCAGCAGGCCCCGTTCGCCCATGTTGCGCAGGATCCGGAAGACGTCTTCCGCGCTCGGCATCTCTTCCGACGTCTCCAGGAACAGCACGCGGCCCTCGTACGCGGCGGGGACGCGTTCGATCTCGCGGTCGGCCATCAGGAGCCACGACAGGATCTCCAGGTTGCCGCCCCAGGAACGGCCCTCGACGAGCCGGTCGGGCCGGTGCCAGATCCAGCCGTCACCCGGTTGGGAGTCCGGTTCCGTGGCGAAGGTGGCCGGGTCGGCCCAGTCACGGTCGGTGTCGCGGTAGCGCCGGGCCGGGCGGAGTTCGTACGGGCCCGACGTGAACAGGGCCGCACGCACCGAGTCGGCGGTCAGGGGGTGGAGGGCGTACGGGCGGCCGATCTCGGTCATCACGCAGGCGCCGTGATAGCCGACGATGCCGAGGTTGTGCAGGAAGAGCAGCAGGTTCGTGTTGTCGCTCGCGCCGAAGAACGGCTTGGGGTTGGCGCGGATCAGCTCGCGGTCCAGCAGGGGAAGCACGGTGATCTGATCCTCCCCGCCGATGGAGGCCATCACCGCCTTCACGGTCGGGTCGGCGAACGCGGCGTGGATGTCGTCGGCCCGCTCCCGGGGTGTGGAGCCCATCTTGCGCGTGGCCGGGTACTCCACCGGTTCCAGCCCGAAATCCTCGCGCAGCCGCGTGAGCCCCAGCTCGTACGGCAGCGGGAGGAGCCCCGGCAGGCCGGACGAGGGCGAGATGACCGCGATGCGGTCGCCGGGTACGGGCTTGGGGGGATACGCGGGAGTGGTCACTGCCCGTTCCTGTTCCTGATCGCGTTCCTGGTCGTGGGCGTGTTCCTGGTGCCGGTCCAGGCCTCGCGCGTGATCGCGTACTCCACGTCGCCGTGCTCGGCCCCCTCGATGTACTCGGGCCACTCCTCGAAGAAGATGCGGACCAGTGAGAGGCCCGCCTTCTCCATCACCCGGCGGGAAGCGGCGTTGACGGTCATCGTGGTGGCCACGATCCGCTCCGCGCCCAGGTCGGTGAAGGCCCGCGACACCAGAGCCCGCGCGCCTTCGGTGGCGTACCCGCGGCCCCAGGCCGAAGGCAGCAGCCGGTAGCCCAGTTCCGTCCCGCCGTCGAGACCGACGCTGGTCGCCGGACGCAGGGAGAACCAGCCGAGGAACGCACCCGAGCCCTTCTCCGCCGCGGCGAAGCAGCCGTGCCCGCCGGGAAGTTCCCGGTACTCACGGAGGAACCGCGGAAGGGTCTGCTGCTCGACCACGGCGCGGGCCACGGGGCGGCCGTCGTCGATGTGCCGCATGACGTCGGGGTGACCGTGCAGGGCGGCCAGGTCATCGACGTCCGCCCCGGTGAAGCGGCGCAGCGTCATCCGGTCGGTTTCCAGGCGGGCATCCATGGGAGCGATCCGAACAGCTGGCCCCGGCCGCCGCAACTGCCTTTCGGGTAGCCTCCGCAACGTGCGCGTGATCACTTCGCTGCAGTCGCCACGATGGCCCCGACGACGCGGCGACGGCGCGGACCAGACCCACGCACCGCTTCGGCATGTTCCCCATCGATAGCGCAAGTCAGGAATCGGAAATGCCCACGTTGAACGAGGCCGTGGAAGCGGCGCGGCCCTACCTTGAGCAAGCGTTCGCCCATGAGCCCTGGACGGTCGTCGTGCGGCCGGAGCTCAGCGAGGAGACCGATCTCGCCTGGCTGATCAGGTACGACACCCGGCAGAGCTCCGATCCGGGTGGCGCCGTGGGCGGACCGCTGACCCATCTGGTGCTCGTTCCCCACGACGGTTCGGGGGTGCGTTTTCCGCCCTCACACCTGCCGCTGGACGAGTACTTCGCCTACGTACGGCACAGCGACTGGGTGACGGCCGGCAAGGCGGGGACCGTGAAGGCCGAACCGTGGCAAGGGGCGCTCAAGTGGCTGCTGAGCACCTATCACGGACTGGTCGAACTGGTGACGACCGAGCCGGTTGCCGAGGATGCCGGAACGTGGCTGTTCGCCTGTAGGACCACCGCACAGCCGGGATATCCGCGCACGCCGATGCTGACCGCTTCGCTGGTCGTGCCCAAGGAGCCCGGTACACCGTTCCATCCGGCAGCCGATGATCCCTGGAGGGACGCCGCCGCGTACACGCAGAACCCGGAGTCGCGCGATCCGCAGACGCAGGCGCGACGCCTCAACGCCCGCGGGTGCGTGGTCACCATGGCGGCGGCCATCGCCGGGGCCCCCTCGTGCCCGTTGCCGTGGCAGCCGGCGCACGAGGCTCCGGGATGGTGGGAGTTGCTGCTGCGACGCCACTTCCCCGCTTCCGAACAACTGCGCTGCGCGACCTGGGACGAGGTCGTCCGGAGGGCGGAGGAGACCGGGCCGGACACGCAGGGCGTGGTCTGGGTGCGGCGGGCCCTCCGCGGGGTCGAGGTCAGCGGACACCTGCTGTACGCGCACAACAACGGCGGCGCCGTGACGTTCCTCGACGGGATGACCGGCGGCCTGGCCCGCCTGGACACGGCCGGCCTGCTGGAGCTGGTCTTCGCCCGCGTACGTCCCGGCGGCGCTGAGCGGGCCGACGACTTCGAGGCCGCGCTGCGCAAGGCCTAGGAGCGGCTACGCCTGCTCGACGGGTTCCGCGCACGTACGCCGACCCGGGGGAGGTCCGGGTGGTCCGCCACCGCTGATGTCCGGTCCGGCCGTGCAGTGACCGCCGCCCGACTCGGCACGCCGGCCCCCGCGACCCCATGGGACCTGCTCGGCCTGCTCGCCCTGGTCGAGGTCTTGGCGGCGGCGTACCTGCACGGCACGGCAGCTACACCGAGACGTACCCGGCCGTCGAGCTCTGACGCCCAGCCGCACGCGCGGACGACCGTCCTCGCACGGCCACCCCCGCACACCGCCTCAGGGGATGGGCGGCCGTAGGCGTCACCGAGGCGGGCGGCCGGAGCACCGACGGCCACGTGGGGCGCTGCCCCGGTGTTCGTCGGGTGTGGAGCCTTCGCCGCTCTGGGCGCGGTTGTCGTCCTCGCCTCGGGCTCGGTGCGCCGCGCTGAACTGCCCCGGAGGCCGACAGCGACGTAGCCGTTGTTCACGCACTCTGGTCCACCACCAGCCGTCCCGCTGCCCACTCGATCATGTCGGGTTCCGGCACGCCTGTCCGGGCTCCCGTCCTGCTACGGCACTCGTCCTACGCGTCCGGGTTCCAGGCCACGAGCAGGTCGAAGAGGCGGCGGTCGCCGTCCAGCTCCAGCGAGTCCACTGGAATGCGGCCGTACATGGCCAGCACCAGATCACCGGCCGTGCCTCGGGCCGAGGCGTCGGCCGTATCGGGGACGGGCGTCGTGCCGGAGACGGGGAGGCGGGCGGTCCGTGCGCCGTCTGCGGAGAGCCACAGGCGCCAGGAGCGGCCCTCGGCGGCGTGGTAGTCGACGACGGCGGGCTCGTGGGGCCAGGCGGCGGTCGTCGCGCAGCAAGTGGTCAAGAACTCGTCGACACTGTCGAGTGCCGCCTCGTCCGGCAGGGGCAGTGGCAGTGGCTGCCGCAGCGGGGAGGCGTCCAGGCTGATCCGGGCGTCGTACGTGTGCACCGCGATCTCCTGGAGCTGGTGCCGGGCGACGGCGCCCGAGGTCTGCGGCGACTGCGACGCCCCCCACCACGTCCAGCAACCGCGATCCGGGCCGGCCTCCCGCAGCGCGGCCAGCAGTTGCTCGGTCCGCGCGGCCGACCAAACCAGCAAAGCCTCGCGCTCCTGCGGCGCGGCCGGGGCGCCCGCCGGTGCGGACTTGGCCGGAGGCGTGGCGTCAGGGCCTGCGGCGACGATGGCGGCCCGGCGGCGGTGTACGTGGCCCAAGTGCTGCACCAGATCGAACAGCGTCCACTCGGGGCAGGTCGGCACCTGCACGTCGAGGTCGGCCGCGGAGGCGACCGTGGCCCGGAACGCGGTCGACCGTTCGGCGATCAGCCGCAACAGGGTGGGGAACTCCGGAGTCTTATCCACGCGGGCTGTCCATCACCGCGCTCCCACGACGGACAGTGGATTTTCGGTGTGGAACACCGGTCGTGAGCCTCAGGACGTACGGCCGGTCGCGGAGGCGAAGCCGAGCCAGGTGTGGCGGTTGCCCCACCAGCACCAGCCGACCTTCGGGGCGTTGCGCCGCTCCCGGCCGTCCCGCCCCGTGCCGTTGCTGATCCAGATCGCCGGCGTACGGGCGTCCAGGGCGCCGTTCGCCTTGCGCAGTCGGGAGCCGATCGTCATGAAGCAGCGGTTGCGCTCCAGGACGTCGGGCTGCTGGAGCACCCAGTGGATGCCCTCGGTGAGGAGCAGCGGAGTGCGGTCCTCCTTGGTGAGGGCGGGCAGCGCCTCCTCGGGGCTCCAGTTGGCCATGTGGTCGCCGCGGTCGATGCCGGTGACGAGGTAGACGGGGGCGTCGGGCACCTCTACGCCGTCGAGCGGGGCGAACCGGTCGACGTCGGGCATGTCGACGACGACGAAGCCGGGCTTGCCATCGCGGCGCAGCAGCGGCGCGAGGGCGGAGGCGGCGGCGCGGTCCGGGTGGACGGCGAGCAGCGCGCCCTCGACGTCGGCATCCGCGGCGTAGGCGCGCAGCGTCTCGGCGGACACCCCCGCGAGCTCGTGCACCCCGAGCTCGATCAGGCGCTCGGCCTGCGCGGCGAGCGAGGGCAGCGCGGGTACGGAGGCGGCGCCGGACGAGGCATTGGACGAGGTACTGGGCACGGCACTCCCGTGGTTCGTCATGGGCAGCGGCGGACCCCGGGCCAACGAGCCGGCCCGTCGCAACGTTCCCAGGCACTGAGGGCGAAATCCCCGAGGGTCAGTACCCTGACGCGATGATGACCAGCACTGTCTTGTCGAGGGCCATGAGCGGCGCTGCCGACCCGTCTCTGCTCCCTCTGCCGGATCGTGTCGCAGGGCTTCTGGTGGAGCTGGGAAGTCCGCCACGGCTGGCGGCGCACCTGCGGGCCGTCCACGATGTCGCGCACCAGCTGGTCGACTGGGTCGAGCGGGACCACCGCCTCGTGGCCTTCGACCGTGAGGCGGTGCTCTTCGGGGCGGCGACGCACGACGTGGGGAAGACGCTGCACGTCCGTGAGCTCTCCGGGCCCGGGGCGGCGCACGAGGAGGCGGGGCGGAGTCTGCTGCTCGGCCACGGCGTCAGCCCGGAGCTGGCCCGCTTCGCCGCGACGCATGCGTCGTGGGCGCGGTCGCCCGTCGGCTTCGAGGACCTGTTGGTGAGCCTCGCCGACAAGATCTGGAAGAACAAGCGTGTTCCCGAGCTGGAGGATCTCGTCGTCGCCCGGCTGGCCGGCGCGTCCGGACGGGCGGCGTGGGAGGAATTCATCGCGCTCGACGAGGTCCTCGCCGGCATCGGGGCCGGGGCCGACGAACGCCTGGCGTTCCAGGCATCGTTCCCGATCCACGACTGAGGCGGTGCGAACGGAGGGAGTCGTCGTCGAGCGGCCTCGGGGGTCGGCTGCTGCGAGGGCCGAGGGCCGAGGGCCGAGGGCCGAGGGTCGAGGGCCGAGGCCGGGTTCCGGCGGGTCTACGCCGAAGCCTTCGCCCGGCGGCCGTACGGCGAGACCGGGGCGGGCGTCGCCGCCGCGTTCCGCGGGTTCCGTTCCCTGCCCCGCCGGCCGGCCTTCCTTGGCGCCCTCGCGTCCGCGTCCGACGGCCGGCCCGTCGGGCATGGCCCACGGGGTACCCGCTCGGGGCGGAGACGGGCTGCTGGGACCGACCGACCGGCCGCCCGTACCGCAGGACGTGCGTCGCGAGGACGGCCGGCGGACCTTCGGCCCGGTGGAACTCGCCGTACGCACCGGGTGGCGAAGGCGGGGCATCGCCCGGCGCGGACCTGCACGACGCGCAGGATGCTGCTCGACGCGTCGTGTCCGCACGGCCCCGCCGTGCACGCAGGACGTGCCGGCTCCCGTGGATGCGGCATGCGGCATGCGGTGACGGTGCGGCCCTATCGTTCGATGACGGGTGTCAGGCCGTCCAGGAGGGCCTTGAGGCCCAGTTCGAAGAGGGCGTCCAGGCGCAGGTCGTAGCCGTCTTCGAAGGACCCGACCGTCTTGGTGAAGGCAGGGAAACGGCCGGACTCCACCAGCTTTCGGAGGGCGGGGGCGCGGTTGGCCATCCATTCGTCCTCCGACTGGCCCGTGGTCGCCTCCGCGTGGGCCTCCCACTCCAGGTGCACCGCCAGCCCCTGGACATGGCTGTACAGCAGTACGTGGATGTCGAACAGCGTGGCCGGATCGAGGCCGTGTCCGTCGAGTGCCGTCAGTACCCACTCGCCGTGCACCATCAGGTTCGGCACCAGCAGCGGCCGGGTCAGGGAGCCGAGCTGAGCCAGCCAGGGGTGGCGGCGGTACAGGGCCCACAGGGTTCGCCCGCCCAGCTCGATGCGGGAACGCCAGTCCTCCGGGGCCGGGGCGTCCGCGGGATCCGCGGGATAGGACTCCTCGCCGAAGGCGGCGTCGGCCATGAGCAGGACGAGGTCTTCCTTGCTGGGAACGTACCTGTACGGGGACATGGCCGCGACACCGAGCCGGGCCGCGACGCCGCGCATGGAGAGCGCCGAGAGCCCTTCCGCGTCGGCGATGTCGATGGCGGCGCGGACGATCCGGTCGAGGGTCAGGTCACCCTCCGGCGCCGGGGCGGGTGACGGCCGGCGGCGCGGCGCCACCGCGGGAGCACCCGCGGCCACGACCGTGCCGGCGCGCGGGCGGGCCTCGACCAGCCCTTCCAACCGCAGGGTGGTCAGGGCCTTGGCGGCGGTGGCCATCGCGACGTCCCACTCCTTGGCGACCTGACGGGTCGACGGGACCCGGTCTCCGGGGGCGAGTTCGCCGGCCGTGATGCGTCGGCGGATCTCTCCTGCGATGCGCAGGTAGGGCGGCTCATCCTGCGTCTGTGTGGGATGCGTCACGTTCTCCGTTCCTCTCTCGCTGTACTAGGACAGAGGCTAGCAGCCAAGATGGTGGCAGAAGCTCAACTGTGTTAGGTCAGTAGGGCAGTTTGGCCAGTTGAGGGGGCTGCGCGTACGGCGTACGTTCAGTTGCGTACACGGCACACGCCACACCGCACCACACCACGCACCACACCACACCACACGGCCAAGGAGCCTTCCCATGCGGACCGTTCTCGTCTCCGGCGGCGGAATCGCCGGCCCCGTCCTCGCCCACTGGCTGCGCCGGCACGGCTTCGATCCGACCGTCGTCGAGCGCGCCCCCGGCCCGCGCGCCGGCGGCCAGGCCGTGGACATCCGTGGCGTCGCGCTCGATGTCGTCGCGCGGACGGGCCTGCTGGAGCGGGCCAGGAGCGTACGGACCAAGATGCGCGGCATGTCGATCCTCGGCCCCGACGGACAGGAGGTCGGGCGCTCTACCGAGGCCACCTTCAGCAGTGGCCGGCTCGACGGTGACGACATCGAGCTGCTGCGCGAGGACCTCGTACGGATGGTCCACGAGCACACCCGCTCGGACGTCGAGTACCTCTTCGGCGACAGCATCACCGCGCTCGCCGAGCACGAGACGGGGGTCCGCGTCGACTTCACGCACGCGCCGCCCCGCACCTTCGACCTCGTGGTCGGGGCCGACGGACTGCACTCGACCGTACGGCGCCTGGCCTTCGGCCCCGAGGAGCAGTTCGTGCACCATCTGGGCAGCTACCTGTCCGTCTTCGGCACGGACAACTTCCTCGGCCTCGACGACTGGCAGATGTGGTTGCGCGACGCGGACGCGGGCTTCGGCATCATGCCCGTACGCCACAACACCGAACTCCGGGTCGCCTTCGGCTTCGAGTCCGGCCCGCTGGCCCATACCCCCGACACCCTTCGCCGGCTCGTCGCGGACAAGCTCGCGGCCCTGCGCTGGAACGGCACCCGGCTCGCCGAGGCCGCCGTGGAAGCGCCCGACTTCTACTGCGACGCGATGGCCCAGATCCACCTGGACGGCTGGTCGCGCGGCCGGGTGACCCTGCTCGGGGACGCCGGCTACTGCCCCTCCCCGCTGTCGGGGCAGGGCACCAGCCTCGCCCTCGTCGGTGCGTACGTACTGGCCGATTCCCTCGCCCGGGCCCGCGCCCGCGGCGGCGACCACGGCACCGCGTACGCCGAATACGAGCGGCGGATGCGCCCCTTCGTCACCCTCAACCAGGCCCTGGCCACGGAGAATCCGGGCGGGCCCGCCTCCGAGGCGTCCGTCGAGCACGCCAAGAACGCCATCTCGCTGGACGGTTGAACCCCGCGCCCCCGCGCCCCCGCGCCCGCGCCCCGCCACGCACAGGACAGGACAGGAGGAGACGGGACAGGAAGGGACGCAACACGACCGGGCCGGACCACCGGAGCTCCGGACCCCCGGACCGCCAGACCGGGCCGGACCGCCAGACCGGGCCGGGTCGGCGCGGGTGGACGGGCACGCGCGAGTGGCCGATCATGGGCCGATGCCGCTCCCTACGTACGAGACCGATCTGTTCGAGAGCTCCCGGGGCCGCCTGGAGGCGATCGCCTATCGGCTGTTGGGGTCGGCCGGTGATGCCGAGGACGCGGTGCAGGACACGTTCCTGCGCTGGCACGCGGCGGACCGGGAGCGGATCGAGACGCCCGAGGCATGGCTGACGAAGGTCCTCACCAACATCTGCCTCAACCAGCTCACCTCGGCCCGGGTCAGGCGCGAGACGTACGTGGGCCAGTGGCTCCCCGAGCCGGTCCTGGCCGGAGACCGGATGCTGGGGCCGGCCGACACCGCCGAACAGCGCGAGTCGGTGTCCTTCGCGATGCTCACCCTCATGGAGCGGCTCTCGCCCAACGAGCGCGTCGTGTACGTACTGCGCGAGGCGTTCGGGTACGGGCACCGTGAGGTCGCGGAGATCCTCGACCTCACCGAGTCGAACTGCCAGCAGATCTACCGCCGCGCCAAGCAGCACCTCACCACCGACCGGGCCCGCATCGAAGTCGACGCGGCCGCCGCGCGCAAGGTCGTCGAGGGGTTCCTCGCCGCGGCCCTCAGCGGCGACACCGAGCCGCTGATCCGGCTGCTCACCGACGACGCGGTCAGCGTGGCCGACGGCGGAGCCAAGGTGCAGGCCCGCAGGACCCCGGTCGTCGGTGCGCTCGGCATCGCGCGCTACCTGCGGGGGCTGTTCCGGCCGAACGCCGCGAAGCGCGCGCACGCCGGCGGGAGCGTCGCCGTCCATGCCGCCGTCGTCAACGGCACTGCTGCCCTGCTGCTCGCGGCCGGCGGGCGGGTCCTCGGCGTCATCTGCCTCGCCGAGACGCCCGACGGCGTCGAGGCGCTCCACATCCAGGTCAACCCCGACAAGCTCGAACGCATCACGCGCCAGTGGACGGCCGAAGGCCCCCATCACCCCGTCGCGGAGATCTGGTAATCGAGTGTGGCCCACGTCACGGTCGGATCCTGTCAGGGATCGTGCGGCTGTCCGGTTCAGGAGGTGAGTCCAACCGGATAGGAGCCAGCCATGAAGCACCGCATCGTCGTCCTGGGAGCCGGGTACGCCGGAGCCGTCACCGCCGGGCGCCTCGCCAGGCGGCTGCACCGCGACGACGTCGAGATCACCCTGGTCAACGGCGACCCCGACTTCGTCGAGCGGATCCGCCTGCACCAGCTCGCGAGCGGCCAGGACCTGCCGCGCCGCCCGCTGCGCAAGGTGTACGAGGGCACCGGCGTGCAGGTCCGGCCCGCACGGGTCACCGGGGTCGACGCCGACCGCAAGACCGTCGACCTCACCGGTGAGGACGGCGCAGAGACCCTCGGCTACGACTCGCTCGTGTACGCCCTGGGCAGCACCAACGCCGAGCACGGCGTCCAGGGTGTCGCCGAGCACGCCCACCACCTCGCCGGCAAGCAGGGCGCGCTGCGGCTGCGGTCGCGCCTGGGCGAGCTGGAGCCGGGCGGGACCGTGGTGGTCGTCGGCGGCGGCCTGACCGGCATCGAAGCGGCCACCGAGATCGCCGAGGCGCGCCCGGACCTCAAGGTCGCCATCGCCGCCCGCGAAGGCGTCGGCGGCTGGCTCAGCGACAAGGCGCAGCGCCACCTGAGCGTCGTCTTCGACCGGCTCGCCATCACCGTCCACGAAGGAGCCGACATCACGCGCGTCGAAGCGGACCGGGTCGTGGCCGGTGCCGCCGGGGACGTCCCGGCGCACGTGACGGTGTGGACCGCGGGCTTCGCCGTGCACCCGATCGCGGCCGCCACCACCCTGGAGGTCTCCGACACCGGACGGATCGTCGTCGACGCCACCATGCGCTCGGTCTCGCACCCCGACGTGTACGCCGTCGGAGACGCCGCGTTCGCCGAAGGACCGGAGGGCAGGCCCCTGCGGATGGCCTGCGCCACGGCCACCCCGATGGCGTGGCAGGCCGCCGACGCCCTGGCCGCGCGCCTGACCGGCCGCAAGGTACCCGAGAAGCCGATCGGCTACGCCGCCCAGTGCATCAGCCTCGGACGCCGCGACGGAATGCTCCAGCGCGTGACCCACGAGGACGGGATGACGTCCACCGTCATCACCGGCCGGGCCGGCGCCCGCATCAAGGAGTTCATCTGCGCGTCGGCGGCCTGGGCCGTCGCCCACCCGACGATGCTCATGCCGACCCGCCGCCACCGCCTCGTCCCGGCCACCCGCGCGGCGCAGACCCGGTTCGCCGCCGTACGGTGACGGGACGGCCGAGAGCACGTCCGCCCACACGGCCGGCGCGCTCGCAACCCCGGACACCGCCCCGGTCGCCCTCTCCGCCCGGCCGGCAGCCGCCCTCAGCCGAACGGTTCCGCGAGCATTTCCGGCCGATGGCGATCGGGGCCGGGCGGTAGCCGGGCGGCCGGGAGCCCATCAGTTCGCGGACCAGGAAGTCCCAGTAGCGCCCCCGGACGTATGCCGGGCCATCGAGGCGCGCGTGCTCCGCCCCCGGCAGGATCAGCAGCCCGAAGTCCTTGCCGGCGGCGACCAGCCGGTCGGCCAGCCGCAGCGTGAGGTCCGGGTGGACCTGGTCGTCCCTCGCCGGGCCCGGCAGCCAACTGCCGCAGCGCCGCGGCGTGGTCGGCCGGGTAGCCCGCGTCGGCCACGTGACCGTACGAGGCGGCCCAGTCCCGTACCCGGCCACCGCGGAGTCGATGAAGTACTCCTGGCCGTCGGTGGGCAGGGTGACGACGTGGTCCGGCCCTTCGTCCGTGACCTCGGCGAAGTCGGAGCCGTCCCGTGTCGTCCCGGCGCCCGCACTGGCTTGACGGGTGCTCGTCAGAGGCTGCGGGCGGTGATGTCGCCCTGTGCGGTGGTCGCCTGGATGCTCAGGTCGGCGGAGCCTTCGGTGTTCTTGAGGGAGTTGTGGATCCGGCCGTAGTCGGTGCCGGCGTCCAGGGAGGCGCTGACCCCGGCGGCGGCGCCGACCGAGATGTCGCCGGCCTGCGTGCGCAGGGCGAGCGCGCCGCGTACGGCCTCGGCGATCCGGATGTCGCCCTTCGCGGTGCTGATCTCCGCGGGACCGCCGAGGCGGCCCACCGAGACGTCACCGGCGAGGGTGGTGACGCGGACGCTCGCGGCCTCCTCGATCTCGACCGCGCCCTGCGCGCCCTCGAAGACGACCTCGCCGAACCGCCCGACACCCCGGAACCCGCCGCCGGCCGCCTTCGCTTCGACGCGGGAGCCGGCGGGCAGCTGGACCGTCACCTCGACGGAGCCGGAGGGGCCGAAGTACTGGTTCTTCGCGGTCGGGGCGCCGATCCGCAGGACGCCGCCGACGTACTCGACCGTGATCTGCTCCGCCGCCTTCACGTCACGGCCCTTCGAGGCGTCGGCGGGCAGGACCTCGACGGTGGTGTCGGCGCGGTCGGCGGCGATGAACCGGACGAGTCCCGCGGGGATGTCGAGGACGGCGGCGATGGGGGCGGGGGAGTTGAACTTCTGCATGACGCTCTCCTTGGTCGAGCTCTTCGCTCTTCGTTTCTGATGATGGAAAAGCTACGTTGCGTTCATGAAATGGGCAATGGATGCGTTGCGTGAAAGCAGCATTAATCCAGGTCAGAGCCGGTCAATCGTTGCAATGATTCTGAATCTAATGCAACATCAGCTGGGTGTTCGTTGCAATGGAATGCCGGTGAACGCTATGCTGGGACGCAAGAGGCGCAGCGAACGGCAAGAAGGAGACCGCGATGCCGGGAGGCAGGCTCACCCAGCAGGAACGCCAGCAGATCGCGCTGGGCATGTCCGACGGACTCGCCTACGCAGAGATCGCGAGGCGCCTCGACCGCCCCACCTCGACGATCACGCGCGAGGTGATGCGCAACGGCGGCCCCACCGCGTACCGCGCCGACCTGGCCCACCGCGCCACCGAACGCCGCGCCCACCAGCGCAGGCAGGCCGCGCCCCGGGAGCCGCAGGCGCCCGCGCAGGCCCACGGACGTGACCCCGAGGCCGTGCGCGAGTACGAGGAGACGTTCACCGCCATCCTGGTGCACCAGGGCCTGCCCAAGATGATGGCCCGGGTACTGACCTGCCTGTTCACCACCGACGCGGGCAGTGTGACGGCGTCCGAACTCGTCCTGCGCCTCCAGGTCAGCCCGGCGTCCGTCTCCAAGGCCGTCACGTTCCTCGAAAGCCAGGGCCTCGTCCGCCGGGAACGCGACGAACGCCGCCGCGAGCGCTACCTCGTCGACGACGACGTCTGGTACCAGTCGATGATGGCCGCCGCCCGGGCCAACACCCAGATCGCCCGGACCGCCCGGGAGGGCGTCGGCGTCCTCGGCCGCGAAAGCCCGGCCGCCGTCCGCCTCGAAAACATCGCCCGGTTCGTCGACTTCGTCGGCGAGAGCATGGCCCGCGCCGCGGAGCAGGCCCGCGACATCCTGCACACGAACGACCCCGAACCGGCGGACGGCTGACGGCCGTCGTGAACGGCGGTCCAGCCGCTCAGCGCAGTACGGCCGCGAGCAGGTCGGAGCCCAGCGCCGCCAACCCGGGCTCGTTGAGGGCGTAGCGGACATCACCGACCGGACGGCCGGCGGCGCCGCCGGTTGACGGACACCGTCAACCGGCGCACCGGAGCCCCGCGGCCGGACGCACCATCGACGCCGAGTCGGCCGCCCCCGTGGGCGCGGGGTCAGCGCGGGGTCGCCCAGTCCGGTACCCAGGTCCCGGCGCGGTCGTACCGGGCCGTCGTGGCGGCGAGGTGGGCGCGGAGGGTGGCCAGCGCCGGGTGGGGGGCGTCGCGGCGCCAGAGGAGCGAGTGCGGGTAGACCGGCGTCGGGTCGGTCACCGGGATGCGGCGCAGGCCGTGGTCGGTGGGCCAGACGAGCCGTGTGTGCTCGCCCATGAAGGTGGCCAGGGCCGGGGTGTCGGCGATGGTGTCGAGGAGCGCGTCGGAGCCGAAGTTGGGGCCGGTCGCTTCGATGGTGAGGCCGAACTCGGCGACGAGGTCGTCGTAGTAGGCGGCCCACTCGGTACCGGGGACGATGCCCGGCATCCAGATGCGGTGCCCGGCGAGCTGCGCGAGGGCCACCGACCGGGCACCCGCCAGGGCGTGGGCGGGGCCGGTGAGGAGCTGGAGCGGCTCGTCGACCACCCGCACGGACTCGATGCCCTCGGGAAGGGGCCGGCCGGGCGCGGCGACGGCACGGAAGGACGCGTCGATCGCACCGGAACGGACGGCGGCGACGGCCGTCTCGATGTCGAACAGCGTCACCACGTCGAGCTCGATCTCGGGGTGCGCGCGGTGGAATCCGCGCATCAGGCCCGACGCCGCACCGCGCAGGTTGATCACGTCGACGCGCAGTGGACGGCTGCCGGCGCGCACGGACGCGACCGCGCGCTCGGCGACGCGCAGCAGCTCGCGCGCGTGGGGCAGGAACGCCTGCCCGTCGATGGTGAGCTCGGCGCCGCGCGCCGTGCGGGTGAACAGCCGTACGCCGAGGCTGCGCTCCAGCGCGGCGATGCGCTTGGAGACGGCCTGCTGGGTGACCGCCAGCTCGGCGGCGGCCTCCTGGAACCGCCCCGCCTCGGCGGCGGCGACGAAGGTCCGTACGGCGTCGAGGTCCATGCCGACACCCTACGGCCACAACCGTTGGTTGTGGCGAGGCGTCTCCGTGGTTGTTTGATCCACGGCCCTGTCGCTCGCTTTGATGGGTCCGATCGCGGATCGGTCGTACGGGTGAGTGGCGAGGGGCGGGCGTGGGGCATGCTGCGCGGACATCGGCTGGGGCGACGGTTCGGGTGGCTCTGGGGGGCGTACGGGACCAGCGCGCTCGGCACGTGGCTCGCCTTCGGCGCGTTCCCGTTGATCGCCGTCCAGGTGCTGCACGCCGGACCGGCCGAGGTCGCCGCGCTCGCCTCCGCGGGGGCTGCGGTGGGCGCGGCCGTGGCGGTGCCGCTCGGCCCGTGGGTGGAGTTCCGCCGCAAGCGGCCGGTGCTGATCGCGATGGACCTGGCCCGGTTCGCGGCGCTGCTGACGGTCCCCGCCGCGTACGCACTTGGCGTACTCACCTACCTGCAGCTCCTGCTGGTCTCTGTCGTCGTCGCGGCGGCAGACATCACCTTCCGCGCGGCCTCCGGCGCGTACGTGAAGGCGCTGCTGCCGGCCGAGGACCTGCTCGTCGCGAACGCCCGGTTCGAATCCACGGCCTGGACGACCACGATCATCGGACCACCGCTGGGCGGCGCGGCGATCGGACTCCTCGGCCCGGTGGCGACGGTGGCGGCCGACGCGGTCAGCTACCTGCTCTCGGCCCTCGGCATCCGCGCGATGGGCGGGCACGAGCCGCGCCCCGAGCACCGGGAGACCCCGCGGATGCGGGCCGGGGACCTGCTCGACGGCTGGCGCTACGTCCTCGCCGACGCGGCGCTTCGTCCGCTGTTCTTCAACACCGCCCTGTTCAACGGCCTGGTGATGGCCACCCAGCCGCTGCTGGCCGTCCTGATGCTCGGCCGGCTCGGGTTCGCGCCGTGGCAGTACGGCCTCGCCTTCGCCGCGCCCTCGATCGGCGGGCTGCTCGGTGCGCGGCTGGCCCGACCGCTCGTCACCCGGTTCGGGGAGCACCGGGTCCTGGTCGTGGCCGGGGCGCTGCGTGCGATCTGGCCCGTCGGCCTGGCCTTCCCGGGGCCCGGCACCTCAGGGCTGCTGCTGGTCATGGGCGTCGAACTCGGGCTCATCTTCTGCTGCGGCGTCTTCAACCCGGTCCACGCCACCTACCGCCTCCGGCGCACCGCAACCGACCGCGTCGCCCGCACCCTGTCCGCCTGGGCGGTGACGACCAAGGCTTCGACCGCGCTCCTGACCGCCGTCTGGGGCGTACTGGGCAGCCTGCTCGGCCCGCGCACGGCCATCGGCCTGGCCGGCGCACTCGTACTCGTGACCCCGCTGCTGCTCCCTCGGCGCGCGGCACCGCACCTCGTCGAGCCGCAGCCGGCACCGAGCCGCACCTGACGCGCCGCGCCTGCCGCTCGTTTCCCCGGCCGGGGGAGGTGGACGTTGACCTTGCCACTGGCGGCAGGGTTGCACGATGACGGCATGACCAGCACCGCACCACAGAGCAGCAGGATCGTCGCCGTCACCGGAGCCGGCACCGGCATCGGCCGGGCCACCGCCCGCGCGTTCGCCGCCGAGGGCGCCCACGTGATCGCGATCGGACGCAGGAGCGAACCGTTGAGGGAGACCGCGGCCGGGCACGACCGGATCACACCACTGTCCGCCGACATCACCGCCGACGGCGCACCCGAGCGGATCGTCGAGGCCGTGTCGCGGACGCACGGCCGATTGGACGTGCTGGTCAACAACGCGGGGATCGTGCGGAGCGGCGCCCTCGGCACGCTGACGCCGGAGGCGATCAGTGCTCAGCTCGCCACCAATCTCGTGGCCCCCGTCCTGCTGGCCCAGGCCGCACTGCCCTTCCTGGAGGCGTCGGGCGGAGTGATCGTCAACGTCAGCACGTCGGTGGGGCAGCGGGCGTGGCCCGGTAGCTCGGTCTACGCGGCGACCAAGACCGCCCTGGAACTGCTGACCCGCAGTTGGGCGGTCGAGCTCGCACCCCGCGGGGTCCGGGTCGTGGCGGTCGCTCCCGGCGCGATCGACACCCCCATCGGCGAGCACCAGGGCCTGACGCCGGAGCGGAGGGCCGCGGTACGGCAGTGGCAGCTGGCGCACACCCCGCTGGCCCGGGTCGGCCGCCCCGAGGAAGTGGCCTGGGCGATCACCCGACTCGCCGCGCCTGACGCATCGTTCGTCACCGGCGTGGTCCTCCCCGTGGACGGCGGTGCGGTCGTGGCGTGATAGGAGTGGCACAGGAGGCGGAACGGGTGCGGATCGGTGAGCTGGCCAAGGCGACGGGGACGACCGCTCGTGCGCTGCGGCACTACGAGCAGGCCGGACTGATTTCCTCCGAGCGGGCCTCCAACGGCTACCGCCTCTACGAGGAGCGGGCCGTGGTCCGGGTCCGCAACATCCGCCACCTGCTGGCCGCCGGGCTCACCCTGGACGACGTACGCGTGTTCCTGCCCTGCCTGGACGGCGACGTGGCGGCCGCACCGCCCTCCGAGAAGGGACTGCGGGTCGCGCTGGAACGGCTGGCGGTCCTCGACGAACGGATCGCCGCCCAGACCGAGGCCCGAGACCGGCTGAACGCCGCACTCCGGGCGAAGACCGGGGCATAGCGCGGCCACCGGCCGCCCGGGGGAGAGGCCGTCACCGGCGGTACGCAGACCCCTGTCCGGGAGTCCATGGGTGGAGGCACCTTCCCCCGTCGGGGGGAGGCGACGTCCCTCCCGGGCGCGATGGCCGGCGCGGACGGGTCCGCCAGGATCGGAGGCGATCCCACACCACTCCCGAGAGGAACCGTCATGGCGATCACATCGGCCCTGCGTCTGGCCGCCGTCCCGCTCGTCCTCGCCGCCACGGCAACGCTCACGGCCACCGCGCCGGCCACCGCCGCGCCGGCCACCGCCGCGCCGGCCACCGCCGCGCCGGTTACCGCCGCGCCTGCCGCCGCGCCGGCGGATCGGGCCGTGGCGGGCATCAGCGGGTGGGCCCGCATGGACTATCCCGTCGCGGACGAGGACATCCGGATCTTCGTCGATGCACACGGCCTGTTCACACCGCACGACCAAGGCGTCGCAGCCAGCTCCTGGGGCACGTTCCGCATCCAGCACTGGTGGCCCCCGAAGGGCGACGGGCAGCCGTCGTTCAACTGGGGCGACTTCAAGGTCGACTGCGTGAGCGTCAACGGACCGGACGTCGCCGTGACCGGCAGGATCGTCGACGCCGGTCCGTACTGGCAGGAATTCCTGCACCGCAAGCAGCCCGCCCGCATGGGCCTGAGCTTCCACGTCCCGGCGGACGGTGGCGGCCCGACCCGGATCGGCCTCACGGCCCCCACCGCGGACGGACAGCCCGAACTGCCGAAGTGCTCGGCCAAGTCCCCCGACGCGAACGCCATCGAGGGCGGCTACACCGTCCTCGACACCCGGCGCTAGGCACGACGTCCGTCCCGCCCGCTACGGGTGCAGTTCCACGTCGATGTGCGGGGACAGCGCGCGGAGGAAGGCGGGGGCCTCGAAGAGTTCACCGGCGGACGCGACGCCGACCGCCCGGGTCCGTCCCGTGAGGATGCGGGCGACCGCTTCGACCGCGAGCGGTGCGGTGACGGCGTAGATGTCCCGGCCGCGGGCCACGGCGCGCCGTTCGGTGTTGCCGGAGCGCACGACGACGTCGACGAGGAAGGTCTGTGCGGACCGGCCGTGTGCGTCGACCGCGGTGGGGGTCGGCGAGTCCGCGGCCACCACGCCGTCGGCCGCCTCGGCCGTCATGTAGGTGCGTACCTCCGGGATGGACAGGTGGCTCGGAAGGGTGACGACGTCGGCCATCGTGAACTCGCCGATGACCGCCCGCGGGCCCACCGGGTCCGGGAAGGGCCACTCCAGGGTGGGCAGGACGTCGTCGTGGTACTCCAACTGCCCCTTCGTGAACCGGACGCGACGTCCGCCACGGCGTTCGGCCGAGACCTTGCCGGCGGCGCGCGTTCCCTCCGTGGGGTGCCAGCCGTTCAGCCCGTACGCGATGTGCGCCTCGTCGGCCGTCTCCCAGTCGCCCATCGCGGCGGTGGCCAGCAGGTCGCCGAGGCCTCCGTAGAAGGCCATCGCGGGGACGACCACGGTGCCGGCGTCCCGGGCGCGGTCCGCGAACTGCGCGAAGGTGTCGGCGTTGGCCTCGATCTCGGCCGCCACGTCGACGTACGGGATCCGGGCGCGCAGGGCCGCGTCGATCACGGGGGCGGCCGTCGTGGCGAAGGGTCCCGCGCAGTTGATGACGGCCGCCGCCCCGGCCAGTGCGCGGTCGAGGGAGACCGGGTCGTCGACCGATGCCGGGCGGACGTCGAGGCCGGGGTACTCGTCCGCGAGTGCCTTCAGCTTGTGCGCATCGCGCCCGGCCAGGACCGGGACGAATCCGCGCTCCCGTAGGTGGGCCACCACGAACCGGCCGGTGTGCCCGTACGCGCCGTACACCGTCACCGTCTGCCCCGCTGCCATGACTCGTCTCCTGTGCTCGTGCCGATCAACTGCCTCCGATCCTCGCGTGGTTGAACGCTGAACGGTGAGTGTCCGGAACGACATGACCCGTACACTTCCGGACATGGGATCCGTCGCGCTCGCCGTCACCGAAGGAATGCTGCACTTCGAGCTGTCCGTGGCCGTCGAGGTCTTCGGCTCCGCGCCGGCCGCCGTCACCGTCCCCTGGTACGACCTCACGGTCTGCGGGACGGACACGGTGGCCTTCGGCCGGTTCCGCCTGGAACCCGACCACGGCCTCGACCGTCTCCAGGACGCCGACACCGTGATCGTCGCCGGCTGGGCCGACGTCGACGTGGATCCGCCCGCCGAGCTGGTCGACGCGGTGCGCGCGGCCCATGACGCGGGCGTCCGCGTGGCCTCGCTGTGCACGGGCGCGTTCGTGCTGGCCGCCGCCGGTGTGCTGGACGGCAAGCGCGCCACCACGCACTGGGCACACACCGACGCCCTGGCCGCCCGCTATCCGGCGGTGGAGGTCGACCCGGACGTCCTCTACGTGGACAACGGCAGCGTGCTCACCTCCGCGGGCAAGGCCGCGGCGCTGGACCTGTGCCTGCACCTCGTCCGCCTCGACCACGGCTCGTCCGTCGCCAACACCGTCGCCCGCCGCCTGGTCGTACCCCCGCACCGATCCGGTGGCCAGGCCCAGTTCGTCACCGCCCCGGTGCCCGCGCAGGACGACCACCCGCTCACCGCCCTGTTCCCCTGGATCATCGAACGGCTCGATCAGCCGCTGACCGTGGAGGACCTGGCCCGTCGGGCCGGGATGAGCTCACGCCACCTGGGTCGACGTTTCCGGGCGGCGACCGGCACCACTCCTTTGCAATGGCTGCTGGCCCAACGGATCCGCCACGCGCAGGAACTGCTGGAGAAGACCGACGACAGCATCGAGAGCATCGCGGGCTCCACCGGCATGGGCACCGCCACGACGCTCCGCCGGCACTTCAACCGCACCCTCGGAGTGCCGCCGGACGCCTACCGCCGCACCTTCCGCTCACGTACCCGTCCCGAGCCCGCCGCCGAGCTGCTCGTAGGCCCTGCACGCCCCACGGGCTGACGGTCCACCGGTCGCTCGGTCGTGCCACGGCTCCCGGCGATCTGCGGACGGGGCTCCCCTCCCCCCCCGTGCGCTCCTCCGCCGGGGTGGTTCCCGGGAGCCCGTGGGTGCAGTTGCGGCACGGCCCCCCGGGCGCGGGCGGCGTCCCGTACGAAGCTGTGCGCTGCTCCCTGCACACCCCCGCGAGTCCGGAGGTTCGTACGCCCATGACCCACGCACACCTGAGACCGGCGCCGCGGCGTCGCGGGCCGGGCAGGACGGCCGGGGTGCCGGCCGTGCTCGGCACGATGCTCGCGCTCGTACTCGCGCTGCCCGGAACGGCGTTGGCGGCACCCGGCGATCTGGATCCGGCCTTCGGGAACGGCGGCCGGGTCACCACCTCCTTCCCCGGCTACGCGGAAGGCCACGACATCGCGCGGCAGGCCGACGGCAAGCTGGTCGTGGTGGGCCTCAGCGAGGGCGGCTTCGCACTCGCCCGGTACGACACCGACGGCAGCCTCGACTCCGGCTTCGCCGGGGACGGTACGGTGACCAGCGACTTCGGCGGCGGCAGCCACTCGGCGAACGCGGTGGCGATCCAGCCCTCGGACGGGAAGATCGTCGTGGCGGGCACCACCGAGGTGATCGCGGAGGAGGGTGGCGGCTGCTGCTTCTTCTCGGTGGCTCGCTACAACACCAACGGCAGCCTGGACACGGGCTTCGGCGACGGCGGCCTCGTGCGGGTCGACGAGTTCGGCGGCTCCGCTGACGGCGCGGACGTGGCGGTGCAGCCCGACGGCAAGATCATCGCCGCGGGCAAGGGCGCCGGCGGAGGCTTCGCGCTGGTCCGCCTCGACAGCGGCGGGAACCTGGACCCGACCCTCGGCGGTGACGGCGCGGTGGTCGCGGGGTTCACGCCCGCCTCGCCCCAGGACGCGGGCGGCACCGCCCGCGGCATGGCCCTCCAGCCGGACGGCAAGATCGTCTCGGTCGGGTACGTGGGCAACACCGCCTTCGACATCGGCGTGGCCCGGTACAACACGAACGGCAGCCTCGACACCTCCTTCAGCGGTGACGGCATGGTGACCGCGGACTTCGGCGGCACCGAGTTCGGCAACGCCGTGGCGGTCCAGCCGGACGGAAAGATCGTCGCGGCGGGCAACGGCGGCGCCGGCATCGCCCTACTGCGCTACACCGCGAACGGAAGCCCGGACACCGGCTTCGGCACCGGCGGGCGCACCTCCGTCGCCTTCCCCGGCGACGGCGGGACCGCGAACGCCATGGCGCTCCAGCCGAACGGGAAGATCGTCCTCGCGGGCCGGGCCGACTACCCCAACAGCTCCGAGGCCAACGACTTCGGGCTGGTCCGCTTCAACCCCAACGGCGCCGTGGACACGGGCTTCAGCGGCGACGGCTTCGCGGTCACGGGCTTCGGGGACTACGACGAGGCGCGCGGGGTGCTCGTACAGCCGGACGGCAACATCGTCGCGGCCGGCTACGGGGCGGGCTTCGCCTTCGCCCTCGCCCGCTACCAGGGCGGCGACGGTACGCCGCCGCCCCCGCCGCCGAGCGCGGACCTGTCGGTGACGAAGACCGGTACGGCCACGGTGAGCATCGGCGACCGCGCCTCGTACACGGTGACGGTCTCCAACTCGGCGGCCTCCACCGCGACGGCGACCGGCGTCACCCTGGCGGACACGCTCTCCGGAGCCGGCGCCAGCCCCACCTCCGCCGCCCCCTCGCAGGGCACCTGCACGACGACGGCGACCGGGGCCAACTGCGCCCTCGGCTCCCTGGCACCGGGCGCGAGCGCGACGGTCACGGTGACGGCCGAGCCGCGGGCCACCGGAACGCTCACCAACACGGCGACCGTCACCGCCACCCAGCAGGACCCGGCGACCGCCAACAACAGGGCCACCGCGACCACCTCGGTGAACAACGCACGCGGCTGCACGATCATCGGCACCAGCGGCGCGGACACGCTGACCGGCGGCTACTTCAACGACGTGATCTGCGCCCTCGGCGGCAACGACACCGTGCGCGCGAGCTACGGCAACGACACGGTGTACGGCGGCGAAGGCAACGACAACATCGACGGCGGCTTCGGCGACGACACCCTGAACGGCGGCCCGGGCAACGACGTCCTGACCGGCTACTACGGCAACGACCGCCTCACCACCACCGACGGCGTCGCGGGCAACGACACCGCCAACGGCGGCCCCGGTAGCGACACTTGCACCACTGACCCGGGCGACACCCGCATCAGCTGTCCCTGAGCGACCGCCCGCGCAGAGGAGAGCCGTCGCCGTCCCCACGGCGACGGCCCTCGCGCATCCGACGTGAAACCGCAGGGCCAAAACCGGCGTCCCCCCGAGTGTCCACAAGATCACAGACGCTGACGGAGGACCCCTCCATGACCGGAACCGAAACCGGATCCGAAGTCGGAACAGCCGCCCGCTACCTCTACCTCGCCCGGCACGGCCAGGCCTCGGACGACGAGAGCGAGCTGACGGACGCCGGGCGCCGGCAGGCCACCCTGCTCGGCGAGCGGCTCGCGGGCAGTCCTCTCTGTGCCGTGTACCACGGCCCGCTTCCCCGAGCGGCGCAGACCGCGCGCCTGATCTGCGCCCAGCTGGACGACGTACCGCTGGAGGAGTCGAAGCTGGCGGGGGACTACATCCCGTACGTCCCGCAGAGGGAGGAACTGCCGTCGGTCTCGGCCGACCGCATGCTGGCGCACCTGGCCCGGTTCCCGGCCGAGGAGCGGGAGGGCGGCCCGGCGCTGGCGCGGGCGGCCGTCGCCCGTTTCACGGGCCCCGTCGACGGTGACGCACCGCGCCATGAGCTGATCGTCACCCACAACTTCCTCATAGGCTGGCTCGTCCGGGCCGCCCTCGATGCGCCGAACTGGCGCTGGATGGGCCTCAACCAGGCCAACGCGGCGCTGACGGTCATCCGGTACTCCCCCGACCGGCCCGCCTCCGTGCTCTTCTACAACGACATGCGCCACCTCCCCGAAAGCCTCCGTTGGACCGACTTCCCGCCGGAGCTCCAGGCCTGAGGCCCGCCATCGCCCCACTCGCCCCGGCTGCGGGGCTCACCGGGGGAGAATCCCCTCATGACGCGCTCCGCACCGGACCCGGGCAACGACGGCGGCTACCTCCTCGACAACGCACGACCCGAGGCGGGTACCCGTTTCGATGCGCTCGGCGAGCTCTTCGACCCCACGACCTTCCGGCACATCGAGGACCTCGGGATCGCTCCGGGGTGGCAGTGCTGGGAGGTCGGGGCGGGCGGTTCCTCGGTGGTGACGTGGCTGGCCGACCGGGTCGGACGGACCGGACGGGTGGTGGCGACCGACATCGACACTTCCTGGGCCTCACGGGCCGCGGGAGGCGTCATCGAGGTGCTGCGCCACGACGTGGGCCGGGACGCCCCGCCGGGCAGCGGCTTCGACTTCGTACACGCGCGGCTGGTACTCGTACACGTGGCGGACCGGGAACACGCCCTGCGCGCGATGGCCGGCGCCCTGCGGCCGGGCGGGTGGCTGCTGCTCGAAGACGCCGATCCGGCGTCGCAGCCGCTGATCTGCCTGGACGAGTACGGCCCCGAACAGGCCCTGGCCAACAGACTGCGCGCCGGATTCCGCTCGCTGCTGGCGGCTCGCGGTGTCGACCTGGCCTACGGACGCAAGCTGCCCCGGCTGCTGCGGGAGGCGGGGCTGACCGACGTCACCGCGGACGCCTACTTCCCCGTCACGTCCGCGGCCTGCGACGTCCTGGAGGCGGCGACGGTCCGACAGGTGCGGGGCGCACTGGTGGCGGCGGGCCTCGCCACGGACGAGGAGATCGACCGGCACCTCGCAACCGTCACGTCGGGCCGCCTCGACCTCACCACCTCCCCGATGATCTCCGCCCGGGGCCGCCGCCCGTGACGGCGGCCCGCCGGCCGTGCCTTCGCGGGCCGGTCGGCCGCTCCGCTCAGAACGTCCACCGCGTGTGCGTGTACACGCCGTTGTCCCGACCGAAGCCGTACGCCGTGGTCGGCGTCACCGCGAAGACCACCACGTTCCCCTTCCGCATCGCGTCCCCGATCCCGTGGAAGGTGCCCTCGGGCGAGGTGATGTGCGCCCCGTACTTCGCCTCGTACGCCGCGATCACTTCCTCCACCACCGCCGGATCGGCAACCGGCTCGGCCCTGCCGTCGACCACGAGGTCGAGCCCTTCGGTGAGCGAGTTCCCCCCGGTGGTCAGCGCACAGTGCCCGTCGTGAGCGAGGTTCCTCGCCTTCTGTTCCTCCGCGCCGGTCGAGAAGTACACCACCCCCTCGTGCCAGGCGGCGATCACGGGAGTGACGTGCAGCCGGCCGTCGGCTCGCACCGTGGACAACCAGAAGATCTCGGCGGCCCCCAGCTGCCGCTGCGCCTCGGCCCAGTCGGTGGCGGTGACGTCCTCGGCCCCCGGGCGGGGATTCAGCGCCGAGCTGTAGCGTGCGTCGAGCTCGGTCGCCGTGGGTTCTTTCGCGGGTCCCTGCACTGTCATGGCGGACCTCCTTCCTCTCCCCGTAACGACCGGCCGCCCCCGCGGAAACCACCAGGCCCCCGCTTTCGCCCGTCTGCCTGCCTGACCAGGGGATCGTCGAGGTCGCCACACCCCTCCGTGCGACCGGCCGCCGCAAGCGTCGCGCCCCGCCGCAACCGCGGCTTGTTTCAGCGGGCGGCATACGTCGCAGACTTCCCGTGCTGGTCGTGTGCGGTGCGACTGACTGGAGGGTGATGCGGCATGTCGATGCCGAGCGTTCTGGCGTTCTTCGCGCATCCCGACGACGAAGCCCTTTCCGCAGGCGGCGTCCTGGCCCGGCATGCCGCTGCGGGGGCCCGGACCGCAGTCCTGACCGGGACGTGGGCGGCGGGTACCGGACGGGTCGGCGAACTGGCCCGTGCGCTTGCGATCCTCGGCGCCGGTGCGCCCCGGCTGCTCGGTTACGCCGATGCCCGCGTCCCGTCCTCGGCCCCCGGCCGGTCCCGGTTCTGCGAGGCCCCGCTGGACGAGGCGGTGGGTGCCGTGGTCGCCCACATCAGGGAGTTCCGGCCGCACGTGGTCATCACGCACGACGGCTACGGAGGCCTGACCGGGCACCCGGACCACATCCACGCCCACCGGCTCGCGGTCATCGCCGTCCACGCGGCCGGTCTCGGCAGGCTCTACCCCGATGCCGGCAACCCCTGGCAACCGTCGACCCTCTGCCTCGCGACCCACCCCCACTCGGCCGCCCGGGCCCTCGGCGGATACCTCCTCCGACCCGACGGGGCCGTGGCGAGTGCGTACTCCGTACCGGACGAGACGGCCACGGCCGTCGACGTCAGCCCCTGGGTCGAGCAGAAGCTTGCGGCCATCGCCGCCCACCGCAGCGAGGTGGAGCGGGGCGCCGCCCCGGGCCGCATCGCCGCGCTCGCGCCCGAGGTCCAAAGGCGGGTCATGGGCACCGAGTGGTACGTCCGCCACGACCTCGCCCCCACGGCGGGACGGGCCTGACACATCGCGGTCGGGGGCACCCCGACGTTCAGGGGCCCGCCCCGAGGGGCCGGTCAGCGGGGCCGTAGCCCGTCGAAGACCACCTCGAAGATCCGCTCCCGGGCCGCCGGGTCCGCGCCGAGCTGTTCCATCATGGCGCCCGTACCGACCAGCAGCGCCAGTAGCTCCGGCAGGCTTAGCTCCGGGCGGACCACCCCGCCCCGCTGGGCCTCGGTAAGCAGGCCGGCGAGCCGGGCCTGGATCTCCTCGGTCGACTCCCGCAGCGCTGCGTGCACGTCCACACCGGCCGAGGCGAGCGCCTGCGCGAACTCGTTCTTGCCCGCCGACCGTTCCACCACCAGACGGAAGCAAGCGAAGAAGGCGTCGGCCGGATCGGCCTGGTCCGCCAGCTGCGCGGTCATGGCCGCCATCTCCTCCAGCCTGCGCACCATCACCGCCTCCAACAGCGCCTCCTTGGTGGGGAAGTGCCGGAAGAGCGTGCCGACGCCGACCCCGGCGGCCCTTGCGATCTCCTCGGTCGGCACGCCGACGCCGCGGGTGGTGAACACCTCCGTGGCGACATCGAGCACCTTGGCCCGGTTGCGGGCCGCGTCCGCCCGCAGCGGGCGCTCCTGTGCGCCACTCATCCCTGTTCCGCCTTCCTTCGCCGGCGACGGCATGACTCCCTGGACAACCGGAGTCGCCAGTCCGTATCGTTGCAAACGGAGCCGCTAGTCCGATTCTACTGCTGATCCTGCCGGAGGTTGATCATGCCCAAAACGCTGTCACCGCGAGAGGTTTCCCAGAAGCTGCTGGAGACCATCGGTGCGGGTCGGTACTCGGAGCTGGCCGCACTCTACGCAGAGGACACGGTCGTGGAGACCGTCTTCGAGCCGGTCGGGCCGCGCAGGTTCGAGGGCCGGGCCGTGCTCGCCGAGCGGTTCGCGCAAGTCTCCGCGGGTTCGCCCGTGGAACTGACCCCGGTGAACGTGGTCATTCGGGAGACCGATGACCCGGAGGTGGTGGTCGCCGAGTGGGACTACCGGGTGGACCACCGGGCTACCGGACGGACCTTCGAGACCGCCAACATCCAGGTACTGCGGGTCCGCGACGGCCTGATCGTCAGCAGTCGGGACTTCCACGACCACCTGGCCCTCGTGGTGGCGGGCGGCCACCTGCCCCAACTGGTCCAGGCGTTGGAGGCCGCCCCGGTCCCGGCGGGACGAGGCCGATCGGACACGTGATCCGCCGGAGACGGGCCCGGCGCCCCGCACACCGGCTCGGTGTGCGGGGAGCTCGTCCGTCAAGGTCAGGGAATCGGCGGAGCCCCGGCCGGGGGTCGGGTCGTCCAGGTGCGCGGGGTCATGAGGGGCGTCCCTCGCGGAGGTAGACCGCGGTGCCGGACCGGGCGGCCGCGTGCAGGGCGGTCAGGGTCTGGAGGTGGGCGGCGAGCGGGGTGTCCCGCAGGTCGTCCAGGTGCTTGAAGGCGTGGCGGTCGTGCTCGGCGCTCAGCCGGACGGGGCGTTCGCCGGTGTGGATGCCGCCGTGGAAGAAGTAGTCGATCACGGGGCCGGTGTTCTCGACGTCGGCGCGGTGGTCGATGCCGATCAGCCGCGGTACGTCGTCCAGTTCGGCCCCCGTCTCCTCGCGCATCTCCCGCCGCGCCGCCGCCCACGGGTCCTCGCCGTGGTCGAGCATTCCGCCCGGGAGCCACCACTGTCCGGAGGCGGGCTGGCCGGGGCCGTACCGGAGCAGCAGGACGCGGTCGTCACGGTCCAGCATCAACACGCAGGACGCCACGATCGTCTGCGGGAGCGTCTTGATCCACTCCTCTCGGGGAATCCACACGGTCATGCCTCCCGGGCGGGGGTGGTGGCGGCCAGGGTCCGGGCGGCGGTCTTCTCCAGGTGCGCGGTGAACAGCGCGGCCGGGTCCTCGACGCCGAGCCGGTGCAGCGCGACCATCGCCGTGACCAGTACGTCGCACACCTCCGACTCCACGTCCTGCCACGAGTGGGAACGGCCCTTGCGGGGATTGGTGCCGGTGGCGCCGATGACGGCCTGGGCGGCCTCGCCGAACTCCTCCCCGATCTTGAGCACTTGCAGCACCCGGCGCTGCTCGGCGGGCACATGGGTGGTGGCCTCGTCGAGGAAGGCGGCGAGCTCCCCGGTCACCGCCCAGGCGTTCTTCTCCACGGTGGTTCCTTTCGTCCGGCTGTCGTTCGGTTCCGGCCCTGTGAACGAACGGGGGGCGTCCGGGATGCCCGGACGTCCACCGAGGAGGTCATCCTTGCGCCCTCACCGTTCCCCAGGGGGCGTCGGGCGCCTGCCGCGGGATCAAGTCCTCAGGGGCGCGGGGCTGGTGGGGTACGGCGCCGGCGCCAGTAGGCGACGGTCAGGAGCCCGAGGAGCGGTCCCCAGAGCAGGAGCGGGGCGTAGGCGGCGAGGAAGGAGCCGAGGCGCCAGCCGTGCAGCGCGATGGTGGGGAAGTCGTCCGGGAGCGGCACCCGACGTCCGCGCAGGACCGGCACCCAGCGGGGGAAGGCCTCGCCCCACGGGGCGATGAGACCGACGGCGGCGAACGCGAGGAGTTCGGAGAGGACCGACAGGAGGGTCACGTACACCGGGGTGGGCAGGCCCGCCGTGGTGTCCGCGGCGCCATGGTGCCTGCCGTCGCCGGCCATGGCGAACACGACGGTCGCGATCCGCCAGACGCCGGACGGCAGGACGGCGAACGGGATGGCGTGGGCGACGAGCCGGGCCGAGGGGGGTGCTCCGGCGAGGGGCACGTGAGCGGCCCGCCACGCACCACGCCATCCGTGCCGCGGCGACTCCTCGACGGTGGTCATCAGTGCTCCTCAGGTCACGCGGGGACTCCGGCTCTTGCCATGTCGAAGATCCCAACCGTGGTGGGCGGAAGATGTCGCCCCGGGGCAGGAACCGGCTTCCCCGTCCGGAGGAGCGTCCGGGGACGCGGCGTGGCGGTGCGGAGCCCATCCGCCCCCCCCCGCAGGGGCGCTTGGAAAACCTAGAGCCCCTAGGTTATAACTAGGGCTCCTAGGTTGGTTGGACGAACAGAAGGCGACGGCGCATGGTGCGGGCAGGGCTGACGGCGGAGCGCGTGACGGCCGCGGGCGCCGAACTGGCGGACGAGGTCGGATTCGACCGCGTGACCATGTCTCAGGTGGCGCGGCGGCTCGGCGTGAAGGACGCGAGCCTCTACTCGCACGTGCGCAACCTGGAGGACCTGCGCGGACGGATCGCGCTGCTGGCGGCGGACGAGAAGACCATCCGCATCGCGGAGGCCACCGCCGGGCTGGCGGGCAAGGACGCGCTGGTCGCGTTCGCCAACGCCTGGCGGGAGTACGCCCACCGGCACCCGGGCCGCTACACGGCGACCCAGACCCCGATCGACATCGACCCCGTACTGGCCGCACGGGCGCCCGGACCGCGGCGCGCGGTCGAGCTGACGTACGGCATGCTGCGCGGCTACGGACTGGCCGAGCCCGATCTGACCGATGCGGTCAGGTTGTTGCGCAGCACGTTCCACGGGTTCGTCGCCCTGGAGGCCGCGGGCGGGTTCGCGCACCAGCGTTCGCCGCAGAGCTCCTGGCTCCGCGCCCTCGACGCCCTGCACACCCTCCTGGAGCACTGGCCCCCGTACGAAGAAGGAGACCCCGCATGACCGCCCCGACCCCGACCCTCGGCAGCCTGCGCGTGAACGGCGCGACTCTGCACTACGAAGTACGCGGCCAGGGCCCGCTCCTGCTGCTCGTCCCCGGCGGATCGGGTGGCGCGGCCTCCTTCGACGGCATCGCCGACGACCTGGCCGCCGCCGGATACACCGTCGCCGCCTACGACCCGCGCGGCATGTCCCGCAGCACGCTCGACGACCCCGAGGCCGAGCAGAGCGTGGCCGAGCACGCCGACGACGCGCTGCGGATCCTGGACCTGCTCTCGCCGGCGGAGCCCGCGCGGGTGTTCGGCGCCAGCTCGGGCGCGATCGCCGCGCTACACCTGCTCGCCACCCGTCCCGAGCGCGTACGGCGCCTGGTGGCGCACGAACCGCCGCTGGTGGAGGTCCTGCCGGAAGCCCCCGCACACCGTGCGTTCCTCGCGCGCGTGCAGGAGACGTTCCGCACCGGGGGACTGATGCCGGCGATGGCCGAGTTCGCGGCCGGCCTGAAGGCGGAAGACGGCGACACGCCGTCGACGCCGCGGCCCACCCCGCAGGCCGATCTCAAGCTGCCGCCCGGGGTGGCGGCCCGGGCCGAGCGGACGATGGCGAACCTGCCGTACTTCCTGGGACGCATCGTGCCCGCCTTCATGGGCCACGCCCCGGACGTCCACCGCCTGGCGACGGTGTTGGACCGGCTCGTACTCGCCGGCGGCGAGGACTCCCGCGGCGAACTTCCGTACCGCCCGGCCGCGCTCCTGGCCGAGCGCCTCGGTACGGACCTCGTGCACTTCCCCGGCGGCCACACGGGCGTGACCACGCACCCCGCCGAGTTCACCGCCCTGCTCCGCAGGACCTTCGACGCGTAACCCCGAACCCTCGTTGACAATGGGGTTGCTCGCCGGACCCGTCGCCCCGGGCCATCCGGATCCGTCCAACGACAGCATCCGCCCGCTCACCGGCGGAGCCGGATGCGTCAGTACGAACAGCCGGGCATGCGACCACGGGACGTTGGCGCGCAGGGGCGGTACGGCACCCGCCATCTGGCCCGGTTGCACCTTGCTCGTACGAGCCGTCTTCCCGGTTGCCATGCCGAGGACACCCACGCTCCCACTGCGACGCAAGCAGCTCACCCCCGTTTGTTGCGTACCGCCAGCACCGCCCCGGCCAGCCCGGCGACGCCTCCGCTGACCAACGGCACCGCCTGTAGCGACGCCTTGTGGTCCACCGAGTAGAAGCCCAACCAGGCGAACGCCAGACCGAAGCCGATGACGATCGTGTACTCCAGCAGGCGGAACCCGTAGCCCACCCACTGGTCAAGCCGCTCCTGCCGCAACTGACGCTCTACCAGTTGGCGCCGCCACGCGAGGTGGTCGGCTTCGATGCCCTGCCACTTCCGTGCTTCGTCGGCATCGGGAAACGACGGTACGACGCCGACGGGCGGCGCGATGAACGCCGTTGGTTCGTAGTCGCCCGCGTGCGGCGTCTCCGGCGGCGGTACCGGACGTCCCGGCTCGTGCTCAGACATCGGTGCCCCCGTCCTCGTCCCTGCCCGGCGAGAGCGTTGCCGTCAGCCGGTCCAGGCCCAGCAGTTCCTCGTCGATCGCTCTCTCGGCAGCCGCACGACGCACCGTCCGTTCTTCCCGGGACCAGCGGGCCGGCGGCGCCACCCACCGCAAGGGCCCCGTCCCCGGTGCATCTGCGTGAGCCGGCGGTCTTGCGAGCTGTACCGCGGTGCTCACCTGCGTGCCGAGGAAACCCAGCCCGAGCGCGAAGACCGCCCATGGCACCACCGCCCCGAGGAACGCCGACACGTCCTCGTGGCTGATGTCCGTGACGGACGACAGCCACACCAGAGCCGCCAGCAGCAACACCACCCCGGCCGGCACAGCGGAGGTGCCGATCGTGCTCCGCCGGCCCCGGTACGGGGACGCAGTCGGCGCGTAGGCGGCAGGTGGCGGCGGTGCGGCACTCGCACTTGGCGCGGTGGCAGGGGCGGCGTAGGCGGCCGCAGGTGCGCGAGCGTAGTCGGGACCAACGGGGTCGAGGAGGAGCTGCGCCGCGGACAGCGTCAAGCGTCGGGACGGGTCCCGGTGCAACAGGCCGCTGATCAGCGGGGCGAGGGCGGGGTTCCGTCGTGGTGGGGGAGGGTCTTCGCCCCTCACCGCCGCGACGGTGGCCTGCGCGGTGTCCCGCCGGAACGGTCCGACGCCTTCGGTGAGGTCGTAGAGCGTCGCCCCCAGCGAAAACAGGTCGCTCTCCGCACCCGGCGCACCGCCTTCCAACTGCTCGGGAGACATGTAGTCGGGAACGCCGACGGCCAGATCCGATGGGCCCAGCACCCACAGGTGGAAACCGGTGAGTCGCACCCGACCGGTGTCGTCGAGCACCACACTGGAAGGCGTCACGTTGAGGTGCACGATCCCCGCCGCGTGTACGCGGGCCAGCGCACGGAGCAGGGCTCCCGCGACCTGTCGGGCTCGGGGAGCGGGCATCGGGCCGTGCATCCTGAGGTCTTCGTCCGCGGAGCGGCCCGACATGCGCTCGGTGACCAGCCAGAGGGCGTCGTCCTCTGCGATGACATCGAGCACGGCCACGATGTCCGGGTCATCGCGCAGGAGCGCGACCGTACGGGCCCTGCGCATCGCGAGCACCGGCCACTCCCCGCGCGCGCCCTCCAGCACCCCGTCCGGAGGCCGCACCTCCCGGACGTCCACCTCGACCTGCAGGAGCACGTCGAGGGCCACCCACGTACCGCCCAGCACGTCATGCCCGAGCCGGTGCGTCAGCCGGTAGCGACCGCCGACCAACGACCCCTCACGCCTTTCCTGCGCCATGGTCCCCCTCGTGGCAATCGGCGCGGCTCGGAACGAGCACTCTGTTCTACCCCGGTCGGGCGGGGTGGGTAAGGGCTGTTTTCGGCAAGGGGTGGCCGACCGCACGGCCTGCCACTCGGCGGACCCCACAACCTGCGCTCGGGCGACCGCGTGCGCCCGTACGAACGGCAGTACCCCGGCGCGGGTCAGCGTGGAGTTGCCCTCCGGTACTGCGAGAGGACGGCGGCGCCCGTTCGTCCGGACGACGTGCACTCCAGGAACGCGGGCGGGCCGCCGGCCGGGAAGAGGCGTTCTCCGGTGCCGAGGACGGTGGGGAAGGTCAGGAGCCGGTACTCGTCGACCAGGTCCTCGGCCATCAGGGCGTGCACGACGCTCAGACTGCCGGTGATGATGACGTCCCGCTGCTCACGCCGGACGGCCTCGACGAGGTCGCCGTCGATGACCTGCGAGTTCGCCCACCCCGAGACGTCCGTCAGGGTACGGGTGGCGATCAGTTTAGGCACGGCGTTCATCCGCGCGGCGAACGGGTCGTCGCGTCCCGGCCAGAGCCGCGAGAACAGCTGCCAGGTGGTGCGCCCCAGCAGCATGACCCCCTCGTCCAGCAGGCTGCCGAGCCGGAACTTGTCTCCGGCGACGGTCTCGGGGCCGTGGCGGAACGCCCAGCCGCCGGTCGGCGTGCCCGCGGATCCGTCCGGGTCGGTGACGATCCCGTCCAGGGTGATGAATTCGATGACGATGACGCTCACGATGACGTCCCTCCGGTCGATGCTCACCGGTACGTACCGGCGGCACCGGTACGACTCATCGCACCCGGCGGAACTCGTCCGAAGAAATCTGCCGGGGCAGGCCGAACGCCTCGAACACGCGGGGATCGGCGAACACGACGTTGTGGGCGATCCGGCCGCCGGTGACCGTGAAGACCTGGAGCGTGTGCAGCCGGTGACCGCCCCCGCCCCCGCCACCCGCCCGGCTCTCGACGCCGTCGCCTTCCGGCGCGTACGCGGCGAGCGCGGGCTGCCCGTTGGCGGTGAGGCGCCGCACGCCCCACCCGGCCCCGCGCATCTCGAACACGCGGCGCATGAACAGGCCGTAGTCGCGGCTGCCCCGGTACCACAGCGGCACCGGCGGCATCTCCAGCACCGCGTCATCGGTGAGGAGCCGTACGAGCCCGGGGACGTCGGCGGCCTCGAACGCACGCACGTACCGGTCGATCACGGTGCGTGCCTCGGGGTCATCGGGCTCGGTGACCTCCCCCGAGTCGCCCACGTCCGCGAGGGCCGCGCGGGCCCGCTGCAGAGCGCTGTTGACGGCCGGGACCGTGCTCCCGAGCTGCGCGGCGACCTCGGCGGCACTGAACTCCAGTACCTCGCGCAGGACGAGCACGGCCCGCTGCCGCGGCGGCAGAACCTGCATCGCCGCCACCAGCGCGAGCCGCATGTCGGCCCGCACCCCCGTGTCGAACCGGGCGTCGGGGAAGGGCTGCAGCCAGGGGATGTCGAGCGCGGGCGTGAGCGGAGCCCCGGGATCGTCGCTCGGCGCACCCAACCCGGACGGCAACGGCCGCCGCGCACGGCCTTCCAATGCGGTCAGACACACGTTGGTCGCGATCCGGTACAGCCAGGTCCGTACGGACGCGCGCCTACGGTCGTACCGGTCGCGGGCCTTCCACGCGCGCAGCATCGTTTCCTGCACCAGGTCCTCGGCCTCGTGGAACGAGCCCAGCATCCGGTAGCAGTACGTCGTCAGCTCACGCCGGTGAGCCTCGAAGTCCACGGGTTCCACGGCGTCCACGGCTTCCACGAGACCATCATGACGGCGCGGCGATGCCGTTCGGGCGGTTCACTCGTTGGAGGTGGGTGTCGCGTCCGCACCGCCCTTCCCCCGAAGGCACCCCCGCGCCCCGCAAGCACTTCGTCGTCGCCGCCATGGGGTGCGCCGGGGGGATGGTCATGCTGGACCAGACCGTCGTCGCGGTCGCCCTCGACTCGATGGCGCGCGAGCTGGGGCTGACCACCTTCGTCCTCCACGGCGTCGTGCTCCTGCGCCAGGCAATGAACCTGCCGCTCCTGGCCACCGGCACCTCCCTGCTCCCACTGGTCACGGCCCTGACGGCGGGAACCTTCACCTCCGGCTACCTGCTGGACCGTTCCGGGTCCATCCGGGTACCCGTGGTGCTCGGCCTGGCGACCGCCACGCTCGGCGTGACGGCGTGGACGGTCGCCCTGGAGCCGCGCGCGTACGTGTGGCAGGTTCCCGGGATGATCCTCGCGGGCATCGGGATGGGCATGCCGATCCCCGCCCTGAGCGCCGAACTGATGCGTGCGGTCCCCGAGGACGAGAGGCCCGACGCCTCGGTCCTGCGGCAGACGCTCCGCCAGCTGGGCGGCGCCGTCGGACTGGCCACGGCAGGCGCCTTCGTACTGGCCGCCAACAGCGACGCGGCAGACGCGGCCGGCATCGTCACCGCGACCGCCGCCCCTGCGGCCTTCGTGGTGGCGAGCTGCTTCTTGGCGGCCGCACTGCTGCTCGCCGTCACCGTGCTGCCGCGCAAAACCCGCACGGACGGACCGGGCCGGCCCAGCGGTGCGTGAGGAGCACACCCCACCTCCTGCCCGGACGCGCTCACCCGACCGGAGCGGGCACGAGATGTCGGGTCCGGCATGGTGGTCGCTGTCTAGCGTGGTGAGCGTCAAGAGGAAGGAACCGGGCATGCTGGAGCGGCTGAACCAGGCCATGGAGCACATCGAGCGCCATCTCGACCAGGCCATCGACGTGGAGGAACTGGCACGGATCGCAGCCACCTCGGAGTACCACCTGCGCCGGATGTTCTCCACGCTCGCGGGCATACCGCTGTCGGAGTACGTCCGGCGCCGCCGGCTCACCCTCGCGGGCGCCGAAGTGCTCGCCGGGCGCGAAACGCTGCTGGACATCGCGGTGCGCCACGGCTACGGCTCCGGCGAGGCGTTCGCGCGGGCGTTCCGCGCCATGCACGGCATCGGACCGGGCGAGGCCCGCCGTACCGGCGCCGAGCTCAGCTCCCAATCCCGGATGGCCTTCCGTCTCACCATCGAAGGGAGTAGCGACATGCGTTATCGCGTCGTGGACAAGGCGGACTTCGCCGTGGTCGGGCTCAAGGCCCGGGTACCGCTGGTACACGCGGGACCGAACCGAGCGATCGTGGACTTCGTCCGCGGGATCGCCCCCCAGAGCCTGGAGCGCCTGGAGGAACTGTCGGACCAGGAGCCGCACGGCATCGTCGCGGTCTGCGACGACCTGGACCCCAGCCGCGCCGAGGGCACCGAACTCGACTACTACCACGGTGTGATCACCTCCATGGCCGCGCCCGAGGGCACGACCGCGCTGGGCGTCCCGGCCGGCACCTGGGCGGTGTTCACCACCTCCGGGCCGGCGCCGCAGGCCATCCAGGAGCTGTGGCGGGACGTGTTCACGCAGTGGTTCCCGTCGAACCCGTACCGCAGCCGACCCGGCCCCGAGATCCTGCGGATCCGCCCGTCGCCGGACGAGACCGGGGTCGACGCCGAACTGTGGCTCCCGGTGGAGCCCGAGCAGGGCTGAACACCTCGGCAGGACTCGGGGCCACTGTGCCGTGGGGATCCCGTCATCACGTCGTCTCGTCCGTCCCGTCGTCCCGTCATTGGCGGGGGAGGGGGATGGGTACGCCCGCCGAGCGGAGTTTGGTCTCGGTGAGCGCGGTCAGCCGGGCTGCGACCGGTGCCCGGTCCCCGCGGTGGTTGTTGATCAGCCTGTACTGCGCGGAAGCCTTGGTCCAGGCCCGCAGGTTGGCGGGATCGCCCAGCAGCTCGGGGTGGGCGAGACAGTGGTCGGCCATGGCGGTCGCGAGTTCGTCGATCCTCGGGTCGTCCGGTTCCCAGGACTCGGCCTCCCGGCCGCGTTGGGTCAGGTCGACGTACTCGGGGTCGTCGAGACGGTGTTCGAGCTGGGTCAGGAAGTCGTCGAAGCCCTGCGGCACCATCGCCGAGGCCAGCACCAGGGCCTCGCGCTGCGCGGCCACGTAGTCGGGGCCGAAACCGAGGGCGGACATCCGTTCCAGCAGTGCCACCGCGCGGTCGGGCAGCAGGGCCCGGTCGCCGTCGGCGAGCCGGTGCAACGTGTCGCGGCGCGTGATCAGGTCCGCGATCCGTTCGGTGAGCTGCCGCTCGACGTCGGCGAGGACGGCGGCGAAGTGCTCGGCGTCGGCGTCGGCGTCGAGCAGGGGCCCGATCTCGGCCAGCGGCACCCCTGCGCCGGCCAGCGTCCGGACCTGCACCAGCCGCAGCAGGTCGGCTGATCCGTACCGCCGGTAGCCGGAGCCGTCGCGTCGAGGCTCCTCGACCACTCCGAGCTTGTGGTAGTGCCGCACCGTCTTCACCGTGACGCCGACGAAGGCCGCCGCCTGCCCGATCGTGACTCCGCTCATCGCTGCGTTCATCATCTGCTCAGCCTGCCTCGTGTCGGGCTCAGTCCGTCGGCCGGGCCGGATCCGCCTGCCCGCCGCCGAACACCTCGTCGACGAGCCTTTGGCAGGCGTACTGGAACGCCGCTGCGATGGACAGGTCTGCGTCATCCACACAGTTCAGCCCGGCGGTCAGGGTCTTCTTGCCGTCGGGCGTGCCGTACATCAGCGCCGCCGAGCCCCCCTGGGCGCCGTTGTGGTGGAAGACCGTACCGCCGTACGGCCCCGCGGCCTGGGCGAACACTCCCAGGCCGTAGCCGGCCTTCGGCTCCGGCGTGCGCATCTCGGCCAGCAGCCCGGCCGGCAGGAGCTTGCCGCCCATCAGTGCGGAGAAGTACGTGTGCAGATCCCGAGTGGTCGAGATCATGTCTCCACCGGCCGAAACCCAGGAGGGGTTTTGACGGCTGATGTCGACCGTCTCCTCCTGCCCGGCGTCCCCGTGGCGGTAGCGGCGGTAGTAACTGCGGCTGTACGGCTCGGGGATCTCCGGCGAGCTGTCCGGCGCGACGGTGCCGGTCATCCCCAGCGGCCCCAGGACCAGCCGCCGCAGCTCCTCGGCGAACGAACGGCCGGTGACCTTCTCGATCACCAGCCGGGCCAGGACGTAGTTCGTGTTGGAGTAGCTCCAGTCCGCTCCCGGTTCGAACCGGGCCGGCTTGGACAGCGCCAGCCGTACCAGTTCCTGCGGCCGGTGCGTCGTGAACCGGTTGTCGACCCACTCCGTGCCCGTGACGCCGTAGGGCATGGGGATCCCCGGCACGAACGTGCCGTCCTCGTAGAGCTCGCCGGTGTGGTTGAAGATCCCGCTGGTGTGTTGCAGCAGCATCCGCACGGTGATCCGCCGGTCCAGTCCGAATGCGGGCAGGTAGTCGTCGGCCGGGGCGTCCAGTCCGATCCTGCCCTCGGCCACCAGCATGAGCGCCGAGGTCGCGATGAAGTTCTTCGTACTGCTGCCGATGCGGAAGTGCCCGTCGGTCGGCGGCTCGCCGCTGCGGCCCAGTTCGCGTGCCCCGGCGCTGCCGACCCACTCGCCCCGCTCGTCGTTCACCCGCAGCTGCACCCCGAGGAATCCGGACTCGACGATCTCCTCGATCGCCTTCTGCAGCTCCGGTCGATCCTGCCCCTGGTCGGAAAGGGTGATGGACATGTCGCTCCCTTGACATCCGCTGGGCCCGATCCGGAGCCGGGCCGCTGCGACGAGCCTCCACCCCGACCCGAGGTCAACCTCAACGGTGTTCCGGGTCACACCGCCGGCCCGTGGTCGAAGGGCAGGGACTGTTCCTGCCCGGCGCCCCCGCACCGGCGGCCCCCGGCGCAGCCGCCCCCGCAACCCCCTCTTCCCCCACCACATCCGAGGAGCGCACATGACGATCACCCTCCGGCCCGGCAGCACCGTGATGTTCACCGGCGATTCGGTCTACGGCATCCGGACCGGCCCGTGACCTGGCTGAACACCGAGATCGGGGGCCACAAGGTGAGCGACCTGGAAGCCCGATGGCAGGCGGACGTGCTCGACGCACACCCGGACGTGGTGTCGATCCTCGTCGGCGTCAACGACATGGGCTGGCACACCGTCGACCCGGACGGCCACGTGATCCCCGCCGAGGACTTCGCGGCGGGTGACAGCCGCCTGCTCGCGCCGCTGGCCGCAGCGGGAACGGAGCTGGTCCTCATCGAGCCCTTCCTCCTGCCGATCAGCGGCATCGTCACGGCACGCGACACGCACGTCGACGACGAGGTCCGAAAGGCGTGGCGCGCCGATCTGGACCCGAAGATCCAGGTCGTACGCGCACTCGCCCGTGCATACGGCGCGCACCTGCTCGCCGCGGACGCCATGTTCGCCGAACTCGCCGCGGCGACGGGACCGGAACACCGGGCCGCGGACGGCGTGCACCCGACGCCGGCCGGCCACGCCGCACTCGCGTCGGCCTGGCTGCGCCTGGTCGCGTGACCGTTCATCGGGTCAGTGCGGGATGGAGTCGATGATGTCCCGGGCGCCTTGGCGCAGCAAGGCGACGCCGACGGACATGCCGAGGGTCGCCGGGTCCAGGGGGCCCGCCCATTCGTGGGCGTCGACCACCTGCTTGCCGTCGGGGCTGAACACCCGGCCCCACAGGGAGAGGCGGCCGTCGGCGGTGGCACGGGCGTATCCGGCGATCGGGCTGTTGCAGTGGCCTTGCAGGACGTGCAGCAGCATGCGCTCGGCGGTGGTCTCCCTCCAGGCGTCGAGGTCGCCGAGCGGGGCCAGCGTATCGATGACGGCCCGGTCGTCCTTGCGGACCTGGAGGGCGAGGACCCCGGCGCCGATGGGCGGGAACATCTGTTCCACGCTCAGGATCTGGGTGATCCGGTCGGCGCGGCCGATGCGTTCCAGGCCCGACACGGCCAGGAGCAGGGCGTCGGCTTCCCCGGCGTCGAGCTTGGCCAGGCGGTTGTTGGCGTTGCCGCGCATGGGGATGCAGTCCAGGTGCGGGTGGGACTGCGCGAGCTGGGCGACGCGGCGCACGGAGGAGGTGCCGATCCGCGAGCCGGCCGGGAGCTCGTCGAGGGTGAGGCCGTCCGGCTGGACCACCGCGTCGCGCACGTCATCGCGTTTGAGGTGGGCGGCGAAGACGGTTCCTTCGGGGAGGGGCCGGTCGCCGGGGATGTCCTTGACGCAGTGCACCGCGACGTCGGCTTCCCCGGCGAGGAGCGCGGCGTCGACCTCCTTGGTGAAGGCGCCCTTCCCGCCGAGGGCGGAGAGGGCGCCTTGCCACCGGTCGCCGGAGGTCGTGACGGGCACGACGGTCGTACGGATGCCGGGGTGGTGCTGGGCCAGCTCGCTCCGTACCCGCTCCACCTGGGCCAGGGCCATGGGTGAGGAACGGGAGACGATGCGGATTTCGTCGGGTCGGGTCATGGGGCCACGATAGGCCGTCGGACCTCGGCGCCCCGCGCAAGCCGCATGCCCAACCAAGCTTGGGCGTAAGCCGGTTGGGGTTGTCGGGCGTGTGTGCGAGGGAGCCGGCGGCGATGCGGACGGGGCCCGGTCCGAGCAGGTGGTCGAGCCCGGGCCCGGGTCCGGGACCGAGCCCGCCGGGCCCGCTACGGCGCCGGCGGTGCCCAGCAGTCGGGGCCGCCGCCGCGCCAGTCGACGTGGGTGGGGTCCGTGAGGTCGAAGTCCTCCGCGCACTCCATTCCCGTGGCGGCGAGGAAGACGGCTATGTCGCTGATCCGGTACGCCGTGCCCAGGCTCTGCCCGTCGTACCGCACCCGGCGCCAGCCGCGGTGGTCCGGGGGGTGGACCACCAGGCGGGGAGCCGGGGTCGGTATGCGGCCCTGGTCGTTGCCGGGGCAGGCGCTCGTCATGCCGCCCTCGCCCAGGATCGGGCCTTCGCCGCGCGGCGGAGCTCGGCCGGGCCGCCCGCCGTACGGACCGGGCGCGACCAGTACGGATGGGCGGTGATCGCACGCGAGAGGTCGATCAGCCGGCGGCGGAGCCCGGTGGTACGGGCCGACGCGGGCTGCCGAGCCAGTTCCCGGTAGGTGCGGAGCCAATCGGCCTGGAGCTCGACCAGGTCGTCGGGGAAGGAGGGGGCGGACGGGGAGGGGTGGGACGAGCGGGAAGAGGAGTACTGCATTCCCTAATTCAAGCACGTGTTCGATTTATGGTGCGAGTGGAGCACGCGCCATCGAAGGCCGAATGCCGTGCCCCCACCCGTAGGAGCGCCGCGCAACCTTCGACGGCACGAGCACGGGGCTCAGCCTTCGTCCCTCGTCCCGCCCCCGCCCGCTGTGACCAGGCCCGATTCGTACGCCGCGATGACCGCCTGGGCGCGGTCGCGGACGGCGAGCTTGCCGAAGACGCTGGTGATGTGGTTCTTGACCGTGGACAGGCTGAGGTCCAGGGCGCGGGAGATCCCGGTGTTGTCCAGCCCGGTGGCCATCAGGCGCCACACCTCGACCTCGCGGGGCGTGAGTTCGCCCGTCCCGGTCGGGGTCGGCCGCGGAGCGTGCGGGGCCCGTACGTACGTGGAGATCAGCCGCGTGAGCAGGCGCGGCGCGACGGCGGCCTCGCCGGCGTGGACCGTGCGGATCGCCGCGCCCAGGTCCTCCGGGGAGCTGTCCTTGGGCAGGAACCCGGAAGCTCCGGCGCGCAGGGCGCCCACGACGTACTCGTCCAGGTCGAACGTACTGAGGGCCAGGACCCGGCAGCCGGGAAGGGTGGCGGCGAGCTCCGCGGTCGCGCCGACCCCGTCGAGGACGGGCATCCGGATGTCCATCACCACGACGTCGGGGCGCAGCTGGCGGGCGAGGTTGACGGCCTGCGCGCCGTTCTCGGCCTCGCCGATCACCTCGAAGGCCGGGTCGGGGGAGAGGATCAACGACAGTCCGCGCCGGACCAGCGGCTGGTCGTCCGCGATCAGGACCCTGATCCTCGTCGGCGTCGGCGTCGGCGTCGGCGTCGGCGTCGGCGGTAGCGTCGGCTCGGTCATCGGTGGGCCCCCTCGTGCTGGACGGCCGCCTCGGCCGTCTCCTCCGTACTGAGCGGCAGGTCGGCGACCACCGCGAAGCCGCCGTCGGCCTGCGGGCCCGCGGTGAGGGTGCCGCCGTGCAGGGCGACGCGCTCGCGCATGCCGAGCAGGCCGTATCCGCCCGATCCTGCCGGGGGAGCCGCCTCCTGGAGCGCCGCGCCCGCGCCGTCGTCCCGCACCTCCACGGTGATCCGGTCCTGCCGGTACGTCAGCCGTACGGACGTCCGCGCGGGCCCCGCGTACTTGCGGGCGTTGGTCAGGGCCTCCTGGGCGATCCGGAACACCGTGAGGCCGACGGTCGGCGGCAGCGGGCGCGGCTCCCCGTGGACGCTGAACTCGGTGGGCAGTCCGGCGAGCCGCGACTCGGCGACCAGACGGTCGAGGTCGTCAGCGCCGGGCTGCGGCTGCGAAAGCTCGGCCTCCGGTTCGTCGCCGGCCCGCAGTACGTCGAGCAACTGGCGCATCTCGCGCAGTGCCAGCCGCCCGGACGACTCCAGGGTGATCAGGGCGTCCCGGACCACCTCCGGATCGCCGATGTTGGCGCGGGCGCCGCCGGCCATCAGCTGCATGGTGGTGATGTGGTGCGCCACGATGTCGTGCAACTCCCGTGCGATGCGGCGGCGTTCATCGGCCACGGCGCGGTCGGCGAGGAGTCGCCGGTTGGCCTCCACCTCCCGCTGCCAGCGGTTGACCGCCAGGGCGGTGCCGACGACGATCAGGGTGGAGGCGGGCGCGGACACGACGTCCTGCCAGGGCGGGATCCGGCCGTGGCTCTGGCTCAGCAGCGTCAGCGCGACGGTGGCGACGGCCGCGACGGCGGTGACCCGGCCTGGGCGGGCCCGGGCGACCGAGTACAGGGCGACGATCAGTACGGCGCCGAAGTGGGTGGACAGCGGCACGGTCAGGGCGGCCGTCGCGTCCAGCGCCAGTACGGCGGCGAGCGCCGAGACGGGGTGGCTGCGCCGGGCGAGCAGCGGCAGGGCCGCCAGCGCGACGAGCAGGAACCCGGCCACGTTCACGGCGTGCTGCCCGCTGGGATCGTTGAAGAACACGTAGCTGAGCAGGTTCATGGCGCACGCCCCGCCGGTGACGAGCGCGTCGTTACGGGTCCACGGCGGCTCGGCGGTGTCGCTGCCGACGTCGGTGTGCGACAGCTCCCGCTCCCGCTCCCGGTCTTCCCCGGGCTTCGCGGCCTCGCCGGGCCCGCGGTCTCGGCTCCTGGGCATGTCTGTTCCCTGTCCCCCTGCGTCCGGCCTGCCAACGGCCTCCGGGACAGGGTTTCACAGCAGCCGCACGACCAGGACCGCAGCCAGGACCAGGACCAGGGTCCTGGTCGGGGCGCCGGCCCGGGACCCAGGACCCCCGCCCGGATCATCCGCTGCCCCGACGCCCGACCGTACCCCGCACTGATGGTCTGGACACCGGCCGGGAGCCCCCGGCAAACACCCGCATGCAACCCGCAACCCGCAACCCGCAACCCGCAACCCGCAACCCGCATCCCGCATCCCGCATCCCGCACCCAAGCCGTCCGCCGGAGGACACATCGTGATCCGCGCCCTGACCGGATACTCCACCAGACACCCCTGGAAGGTCATCACCCTCTGGGCGGTGCTGGGCCTCGCCCTGAGCGCCCTGGCCCCCACCCTGCTCGCCCGCGTCACCCAGAACCAGACCGGGGACTTCCTGCCCCGCAGCTACGACTCGGCCGCCGCGCTGCACATCGCCGAGGAGCAGTTCGGGGTCGATCCCGACGCCACGACGGTGACGGTGCTGGTCGCCCGGGCCGACGGCAAACCCCTCGACGCCGCGGACCAGCAGCAGATCGAGGCCCGGGCGGCGAAGCTGGCCCAGCGCCGGGTGGTCATGCCCCGGCAGGACGACAAGCCGCAGTTCCTGGTCCCCGACCGCTCCCAGACGCCCCGCATCGCCCCGGCGATGACCGCGCCCGACCGGAGTTTCCAACTGCTCTCCGTCGAGCTGCTCGGCAATCCCGCGGACGAGGGCGTCCAGGGCGTCTACCGGGCCTTCCGGGACTCCGCCCGGACGCAGTTCGCCGAGGCGGGGATGCGTACCGGGTTCACCGGGGGGCTGGCCGACACCGTCGACACCGCCGACTCCCACGCGACCGCCACGAAGGTCGGGGGCGCCCTCATCACCTTGCTGATCGTCCTGCTCAACGTACTGGTGTTCCGCAGCGTGCTGGCCGCCCTGCTGCCGCTGCTCGCCGCCGCCATGATCATCGGCGTGGCGGGTGGGTCCGTCGCGGGCGCCGCGATGCTCACCGGCCTGAAGCTCGACGCGGGCACGCCCGGACTGATCAACCCGGTCCTGCTCGGCATCGGCATCGACTACCTGCTGTTCCTGCTGTTCCGCTTCCGCGAGCAACTGCGGGCCCGGCCCGAGCAGTCCGCCCGCGAGGCGGCCGGGCAGGTCGCCGGCCGGGTGGGCACCGCGATCACCTCGGCGGCCCTGACCATCGTGGCCGCGTTCGCGACGCTGGGCGTGGCGACCTTCGGCCAGTTCCGCTCGCTGGGCCCCGCGATCGCCGTCGCCGTACTGGTGATGCTGCTCGGCAGTCTCACCCTGATGCCGGCGCTGCTCGCGGCCGCCGGGCGAAAGATGTTCTGGCCCTCCCGGGCGCTGCGCCGCGAGCCGCCCGAGGGTCTGGCCGCCCGCTTCGGCGCGCTGGTAACGCGACGACCCCTGATGATGCTGGCCGCTTCCGTCGCCCTCCTCGGCGCACTGGCCGCCGGGACGGTCGGCATCCGCATGGACTACGGGCAGGGTGACTCCGGTGCCCGGACCCCGGCGGCGGCCACCGCGGCCGAGATCTCCCGCGCGCTGCCGGCCGGCGTGTCGGACCCGACGAGCGTCTTCGTCGCCGCCGAGGACGGGGGCACCCTCACCGCCGACCGGCTGGGCGGCCTCTCCCGCGCGCTCGCCGAGGTCGAGGGCGTGGGGCAGGTCGCACCGACCGTCCTGAACGAAGACCACCGCGCCGCCCGCATCGACGTCTACCCGACCGCGGACCCGCAGAGCCAGGAGGCCCGCGACCTGGCCTCCGGACCGATCCGGGCCGCGGTCGCCGCGCACGCGCCCGCCGGTACGGCAGCACACGTGGGCGGAACGGCCGCGGTGTTCGCCGACATCTCGGCCGCTGTCGACCACGACCTGACCATCGTGTTCCCGGTCGCGGCCGTGCTCATCGCGCTGATCCTCCTGCTGCTCCTGCGCAGCCTGCTCGCACCGATGGCCCTGCTGCTCTCCGTCGGACTCGGCTTCGCCGCCACCCTCGGCGCCGCCACCCTCCTCTTCCAACACGCCCTCGGCAGGCCGGGCGTCAGCTTCACCCTCCCGCTGGTGCTGTTCCTGTTCGTCGTGGCCCTGGGCACCGACTACAACATCCTGATCACCGACCGGATCCGCGAGGAGATGCGCCGCCCGGGGCCGGCCCGAGCCGCCGTGGCCCGCGCGCTACGTCACACGGCACCGGCTATCGCGACGGCGGGCCTGATCCTGGCGGGCTCGTTCGCCACCCTCGCCACGACCCCCGGCACCGAACAGGTCGCCTTCGCCATGACGCTCGGCATCCTGCTCTCGGCGCTCGTCCTGTCGCTGGTCCTGGTCCCCGCCCTCGCCGCACTCCTCGGCAGGACCCTCTGGTGGCCGGTCCGCCCCCGCCCCACGCCCGGAACCCGTCTCCGGCCCCGTACGACGGAACCCGCCGGGGATCCGGAACCCGCCCGGGTCAAGGCGTACTAGCCGATTTCCCGGGCGACCGGGACGATCCGCCGTGTCGGTCGGGTATCGGGGGCTTCCGGTCCGATGTCGGCGGATCGTCGCCGCCTTGTCGCCGCCTTGTCGGCGGGGTCCGGCACCTTTCCGGGGAACGGCCGGCCGGAGCCAACCGGGCGGCCCCGATCCCGAGGAGCCACCATGCACACCCCGGTCACGATCATCGGTGCAGGACTCGGCGGACTCGTGCTGGCCCGCGTCCTGCACGTGCACAAAATCCCGGCCACGGTCTACGAGGCCGATCCCTCCCCGACGGCGCGCACGCAGGGCGGGATGCTCGACATCCACGACTACAACGGGCAGCTCGCCCTCCGCGAGGCCGGCCTGATGGACGAGTTCCACGACATCGTCCTGGAGGGCCGACAGGCCATGCGGGTGCTCGACCGGGACGGGACGGTCCTGTGGGACAAGGCCGACGACGGCACGGGTGGACGCCCCGAGGTGCAGCGCGGGGAGCTGCGACAGGTCCTGCTCGACTCGCTGCCGGCCGGCACCGTCCGGTGGGACCACAAGGTGAGCGGCGTCCGCGCCCTCGGCGGGGGCCGCCACGAGGTGGCGTTCGCCGGCGGCGGCACCATCGTCACGAGCCTGCTGGTCGGCGCCGACGGCGCGTGGTCACGGGTCCGGCCGCTGCTCTCCACCGCCACACCCGAGTACGTCGGCACGTCGGTCGTCGAGACCCACCTGTTCGAGGCGGACACCCGGCACCCCGCCTCCGCGAAGGCGGTCGGCGGCGGGTCGATGATCGTGCCGGAGCAGGGCAGGGAGATCTTCGCGCACCGCGAGAGCGGCGGTACCCTGCACGCCTACATCGGCCTGACCGAGCCGCAGGACTGGTTCGACGCCATAGATTTCACCGATGCCGCCGCGGCCACCGCGCGGATCGCGCAGGAGTTCGCCGGTTGGGCGCCGGAGCTCACGTCGCTCGTCACCGACGGCGACACCGCGCCGGTCCTGCGCCCCTACTACGCCCTGCCGACCGGGCACCGGTGGGACCGGGTGCCGGGCGTGACCCTGCTCGGCGACGCCGCCCACCTCACGGCCCCGAACGGCGAAGGCGCCAACCTGGCCCTGCTCGACGGCGCCGAACTCGGCAAGGCCCTCGCCGCGCACCCCGACGACATCGAGGCCGCGCTCACCGAGTACGAGCAGGCCATGTTCCCCCGCAGCGCCGAGGTCGTGACGTTCGAAGGCGCCGAGCTCCACGGCAACCAGTCCGGCGACGACGCAGCCGACCACACATGACAAAGGCAAGGAGGTCATCACTCACTCCTTGCCACTCTCAACATATAGCGCACAGGGGGCCTTGCGGCAAGGCCCCCTGTGTGCTGCACAATCTCCGACCGGAACCAGAAACTGCCGGAAACCGGGGATTCGAGAAGTTTGTACGCGTTCGACGGCGTACGGGCCGGCCTGCGCACGGCGGCCGGCCGAGAGGCAACACGCGCAATGGGGGTTTTCATGACGGACGTGAACGGGATCGCAGACGCAAGCGAGGCCGTGGACGCGCACGGGGACGTGGACGTGGACGCAGACGTGATCGTGGCCGGCGGTGGGCCGACCGGTCTGATGCTGGCCTGCGAGCTGCGGCTGCACGGCGTGCGGGTGCTCGTACTGGAGAGGGAGACGGAGCCGACCCAGCAGTCCCGCGCCCAGGGCCTGCACGCCCGCAGCATCGAGGTCATGGCCCAGCGCGGCCTGCTGGAGCGGTTCCTCCCGCTCGGCAAGCAGTACATGGTCGGCGGCTTCTTCGCCGGTCTCGCCAAGTCCTGGCCGGAGCAGATGGACACGGCGCACTCGTACGTCCTGCACATCCCGCAGACCACCACCGAGCGCCTGCTGACCGAGCGCGCCACCGAGGTCGGCGCCGAGATCCGGCGCGGCTGCGAGGTGGTCGGGCTGGCCCAGGACGAACACGGGGTCCACGTCGAGCTGGCCGACGGCACACGGCTGCGTTCGCGCTACCTCGTCGGCTGCGACGGCGGCCGCAGTACGGTGCGCAAGCTGCTCGGCGTCGCCTTCCCCGGCGAGCCGTCCCGGGTCGAGACGCTGCTGGGCGTGATGAAGCTGGACGTGGAGCCGCAGACGCTTGCCGCCGTGATGGCCGAAGTGCGCAAGACCCAGTTGAGGTTCGGCGCCATGCCCATGGAGGACGGGGAGTACCGGGTCGTCGTGCCCGCCGAGGGGGTGGCCGAGGACCGCGCAGCCGCGCCGACCCTGGAGGAGTTCAAGCAGCAGCTGCGGGCGTACGGCGGCACCGACTTCGGCGCGCACTCGCCGCGCTGGCTCTCCCGCTTCGGCGACGCGACGCGGCTGGCCGAGCGCTACCGGGTCGGCCGGGTGCTGCTGGCCGGCGACGCGGCGCACATCCACCCGCCGACCGGCGGCCAGGGACTCAACCTGGGCGTCCAGGACGCGTTCAACCTCGGCTGGAAACTGGCCGCGGAGGTCGCAGGCTGGGCCCCCGAGGGGCTGTTGGACAGCTACCACGCCGAACGGCACCCGGTGGCGGCCGACGTCCTGGACAACACCCGCGCGCAGATCCAGCTGATGTCGACCGAGCCGGGTGCCCGGGCAGTGCGGCGGCTGATGGCGGAGCTGGTGGAGTTCGAGGAGGTGAACCGGTACCTGATCGAGAAGATCACCGCGATCTCGGTCCGCTACGACTTCGGCGAGGGCCACGACCTGCTCGGCCGGCGGCTGCGGGACGTACAGCTGAAGCGGGGCCGCCTCTACGACCTGACCCACGACGGCCGTGGCCTGCTCCTCGACCAGACCGGCCGCCTCTCGGTGGCGGGCTGGGCGGACCGGGTCGACCACGTCGTCGACGTCAGCGAGGAATTGGACGCGCCCGCGGTACTGCTGCGCCCGGACGGCCACGTGATCTGGGTCGGCGAGGACCGGCAGGACCTCCTCACCCACCTCGCCCGCTGGTTCGGCCCCGCGACGACCTGAGCCCCCGACGACCTGACCCCGCGACCGCCTCACCGCACGCCGTGTCCGGCGGTGCCTCCGGGGATCCAGTCGTATTCCATTTGGCGGGCGGTGCGGCGGGCGAGTCCTACACCGTGGAGGCGGCCCACGATGTGGAGGCTGGCGTCGATGCCCGCGCTGATCCCTGCGGAGGTGACGATGTCACCGTCGTCGACCCACCGCACGTCGCCGCGTACCCGGACGTCCGGCCATCGCTCGGCCAGTTCGTCCTGGTCCTCCCAGTGGGTCGTGGCCGGACGGCCGTGCAGGGCGCCGGTGGCGGCCAGCAGGAACGCGCCGGTGCAGATGCTGAAGGTCAGCGCGGAGCTCGCGTGGCGCCGGGCCAGCCAGTCGATGACGTCCGCGTCCTTCTCGACCGCCGTGGTGACGCCGCCCGGGATCACCAGGACGTCGAAGGGCGGGTCCTCGTCGAGGGTGTGGTCCGGCACGACCCGCAGGCCGCCACGGGCGCGGACCGGCCGGGCGTCCGCCGCCACCGTCAGGACGCGCAGCAGCGGCTCGTCGGCGGCGGTACGGGCCAGTCGGCCGGCCGTGCTGAAGACCTCGAAGGGGCCTCCCACGTCGAGGACTTCGACCTCGTCGAAGAGGAGCACGCCGAAGGTCAGCGGGGCAGTGGTGTCACGTTTCATGGCACCAGCCTCCGCGCGGACGGGCGCCCGGGACAGTGTCGCAAACGGCGCCCACCGCTAGGATCCCGCCATGCGTCACCACCGGGTCGCCTGCCTCGCCTTCGACGGAATGGCGCCGTTCGAGCTCGCCACCGTCGCCGAGGTCTTCGCGGTCCCGCGGCCCGAGCTGGACGTGGAAGGCTGGTACCGGTTCGAGCTGTGCGCCGAGACACCCGGACCGCACCGGGTCGTGGGCGGCTTCGACATCGTGGTGCACCACGGCCTGGACCGGCTCCGGTTCGCCGACACCGTCATCGTCCCGGGGGTGCCGGACGTGCGCCGTGACGTCTCGCCCGCCGTCCTGGACGCCCTGCGCGCCTCGTACGCGAGAGGAGCGCGGGTGGTGTCGATCTGCAGCGGGGCGTTCGCCCTGGCCGCCGCCGGCCTGCTGGACGGCAGGGAAGCGACCACGCACTGGCGGCACGCCGCGCTGCTCCAGGCACGCCATCCGCAGATCACGGTCAACGCCTCCGTGCTCTACATCGACGACGGCCCCGTCGTCACGGCGGCCGGCACCGCCGCGGGCATCGACGCCTGCCTGCACCTCGTCCGCAAGGACCACGGCTCCGCCGTCGCCGCCCGCCTGGCGCGCCGCATGGTGGTGGCGGCGCACCGCGAGGGCGGCCAGGCCCAGTTCGCGGAGCATCCGGTGGTGGGCGAGGCCCCTGCGGACGACCCGATCGGCAGCGCCATGAGCCATGCGCTGGACAACCTGCACCGGCGTCTCGCCGTTGGCGAGCTGGCCGGCGTCGCGCACCTGTCGGTACGCCAGTTCGAACGCCGCTTCGTCGACACGACCGGTCTGCCACCCGGACGCTGGCTCACCGACCAGCGGATCCGGGCGGGCACCGTGCTGCTGGAATCCGCGGACCATCCGATCGACGTGGTCGCCGCCCGGGTGGGCCTGACGGTTGCCGGCTTCCGCCACCATTTCCGCAAGACGATGGGCGTCAGCCCCTCGACCCACCGCAGCCAGTTCCGCCGGGCGCCGGGCTGACGCCCTCCGCGGATGGGGGTGACCGGACCTACGGGCGGGTGTCCGGGCGTGGCGCCCAGGCCTCCAGTTCGGCGAAGGCGGCGACGAACGACGGCAGCATCGGCTCGTACGCCTCCTTGCCGATCGCCACCAGCCCGTCGGTGTGGGTGCGCGCCGAGTACATCTCGGACCTGCTGATGTTCGCCCTGGGGATCGTCCTGGCCCTCGCGATGGCCGCGGTGGCCGTACGCGAGCAGCAGGCCCTCGCTCGGCCGGAGGGCACGCTCGCCCAGGTCGCCGAGCTGTCCGCGGCCCGCGAACGCAACCGGCTGGCCCGCGAGATCCACGACAGCCTCGGCCACCACCTGACCGCGATCGGGATCCAGCTGGAGAAGGCCGAGGCGTTCGCCTCGCTCGATCCGCAGGCTTCGGCGCAGGCGGTGTCGCACGCCCGCTGGTCGGCGAACCGCGCCCTGGCCGAGGCACGGGCCTCCGTGCGCACCCTGGGTCCCGGGTCGGAGTCCGAACTGTTCGGCTTCTCCCGGGCACTCGCCGACCTCGTCCACCACCTGGACGGCGGGAGCCGCTGCATCACCCTCAAGATGCCTGCCGGCACTCCGGCGCCACCGAGATCGGGGTGACCGTCACCTACGACGAGCACGGAGCCCGCCTCCAGGGCGCTGAAGGACGGCGCGGTGGGCTACCTCCTCAAGAACCTGCCCGCCGCCGAGCTTGCGCGGGCCGTACGTCTCGCCCACGCCGGGGTGGCCCAGTTCGACCAGACGGTCATCGCCAACCCGGCGGCCGGGCTCCCGACCCCCGAGCTGCTCACGCTCCGGGAGACGGAGGTCCTGCGCCTCATCTCGGCGGGCGCCACGAGCAAGGGGATCGGGAGCCCGGCTCTACCTCAGCGAGGGCACCGTCAAGAACCACATCTCCCGCGTCCTGAGCCCGGCTGGGACTGCGCGACCGCACCCAGGCCGCCCTCTACGCCAGGGACAACGGCCTCACCTGAGGTGTACCGACCGCCTCGCGGAGGGGCGCGGCTCGGGCCCACGGCGCGACGGACTCGCCATCGCCCACCGGGCCGCACTCCACCGAAGGGACGGAACCTACGCGGGCTGCTCCGGTGCCGAGGCCTTGATCACCGAGAAGGTGCCGCCCTGGGGGTCCGACAGGACGGCCATCCGGCCCGCCGCCATGTCGAAGGCCGGGGCCATGACGTTGCCCCCGGCCCGTACCGCCGCGGCCTGGATGCTGTCCACGTCGTCGACGTGGAAGTACGGCAGCCAGTGCGGTGGAACCCCGGCCGGCAGTGCCGAGAGGTCCATCATCCCGCCGACCGCGCGGCCCCCCACCTTGAACTCGATGTACCCCTCGGCACCCGGCATCTGCGTCGGGGCGGTCGTGATCGGGAGGACGGCGGCGTAGAACGCGGCCGCGGCGTCGGTGTCACCGGTGCTCAACTCGTTCCAGATCAGGGCGCCGTGCTCGTTGACGATGCCCGCGCCGTCGAAGCTCCCGGCCTGCCAGAGGCCGACGACCGCGCCGGTCGGGTCGGTGATGACGGCCATCCGCCCGAGGTCCATCACGTCCATCGGGCCCATCATGACGCTGCCGCCCGCGTCGGTGACCGACTTGAGGGTGGCGTCGATGGAGTCGGTGGCCAGGTACGTCGTCCAGACGGTCGGCGGCAGCGGATCGGGCACGGTGCCGTCCGGGTTGGACGCCTTCATGATCCCGGCGACCGGCTTGCCCTTGAGGGTGCAGACCGAGTACCCGCCGGTCTCCGGCGGACCGACCTCGCCCTGCCAGCCGAAGAGGTCGCAGTAGAAGTCGAGGGCGGCCTGCTGGTCGGGGACCATCAGGTCGATCCAGCAGGGGGTGCCGGGCTTGTAGGGGCCGTTCATGTCGGGCACGGAAGCCTCCGCGTGGCGGGGAAGGGGTCGGACGGGCCTTCCCCTTCCCTGCCCCCGCGACCCGAACCGGGCCGAACGGGTGAACGCCGCGGTGAACGCCGCGGTGAATGCCGCGGTGAATGCCGCCCTGCGGGGAGGATCAGACCTTGGCGCCCGGCTCCAACCACTCGCTCCAGCAGTACGGTTCGAGGACGAGCTCCAGGGCTTCCCGCCCGTTGTTCGTGACCGGGAGCCGGGCGACCGGAGCCGCCGGATCCCACGGCTCCGGCGGCGCGAGCACCACCGGTGCCACCGCTTCCGCCGGCGCCACCGCTTCCGCGTCCTTGGCCGACGGGGCGCCACGGCCCGCCGCCGGACCCCGTTCCCCCAGACGTTTCCAGAACATTCGGGGAGCGTACCCGCCGCCCCTGCGGGGCTCAGCTGTCGGGCATCAGCCGGGCCGCTTGGCCATGACGACCAGACCCGGCCCGCTCAACTCATCCGCGGGCAGCCGAAGTTCGGCGACCGGGCGCAGTCCGGCCCGCTCGATCAGGTCCACGAGTTGCTCCGGCCGCCATTTGTGTGTCGTCCAGCGAACGGGTACGCCTCCGTACGCTTCGGTGCGTACCGCGTCCTCGTCGCCGACGTGCGTTGCGGTGATGAAGTGTCCGCCCGGCTTCAGGGCACGCGCGAACATGGCGAGAACCTGAGGAAGGACCTCACGGGGGAGGTTGAACAGCGACCACCACCCCAGCACGCCGCCGAGGGACGCCTCACCAAGATCGAGGTCCGTGGCAGAGGCGACGCCGAAGCGGCATTGCGGATGGAGACGGCGCGCGTTCTCGATCATGCGGGGAGAGAGATCGACCCCGGACACGTCGAGTCCGCGCTCGGCGAGGTAGCCGGTCACCGTTCCGGGGCCGCAGCCGACGTCGAGGACGGGACCGAGGCCGCTCACGGTGTCGGCGAAGGCGTCGATCGAAGCCTTGAGCCACGGATGGCGACGGATGTCGCCGAACCCCGTCGTCACCACCATGTGGGCGTAGTTGTCGGCGACCCGGTCATACGACTCGCGAACCACGTCGAGATCGGCCGGACGGTCAATACGGTGTGCGCGCATCGGCCAACGATAGGACCGTGCGGCTCCAGTGGGCTCCAGTCGGCTTGATCCGACTTAATCCGGCTTCACTTCGGCCTCAGCGGACGACCTTGATGCCGAAGTGGCCGCCGAACTGCTGCCCGAGGCCGAGGCCGAGGACGTCGGTCCAGCCGTACGCCTTCAGCAGCCCCGCGACCTGCTGCCTCGCGTCCTCGTGGTCGCCGGCGACGAACATGGTGCCCACCTCGTGACCGAGTTCTACGAGCTTGGCGGCGTGCGCGCGGCCACCGTAATGGGCAGGCCCAACCCTAGGAGTCTTTCAGGACAAGACTTGTCCTTTGACACGGGCATAGTGGAATGCATGACGAGTGACACGACCGCCCGGATGCTGCGTCTGCTGTCCCTGCTGCAGACCCGCCGGGAGTGGGCCGGCCTCGACCTGGCCGACCGGCTCGGTGTGACCGTGCGCACCGTACGCCGCGACATCGACCGGCTGCGCGGGCTCGGCTACCCCGTCGACAGTGCCCGCGGCCACGGAGGCGGCTACCGCCTCGCCTCCGGTACGGACCTGCCGCCGCTCCTCCTGGACGACGACGAGGCCGTCGCGGTCGCCGTAGCCCTGCGCACCGCCGCAGGGGGACTGTCCGGGATCGAGGAGACGGCCCTGCGCGCGCTGGCCAAACTCGAACAGGTCCTGCCGCGCCGCCTGCGCGGCCAGGTCACCGCCCTCCAGGGCGCCGTCGCCGGCATCACCTGGGAGGACCGCGGGCCGCGCACCGCCCCGGCCCTCCTCGCCGCGCTCGCCGTCGCCTGCCGCGACCACGAGGTCCTCACCTTCGACTACACCACCCGCCACGGCGCGACCGCGTCCCGCCGCGCGGAACCCTGCCACCTGGTCGCCTCGGGCAGCCTCTGGTACTTCCTCGCGCACGACGTCGCCAAGGACGACTGGCGCGTCTTCCGCCTCGACCGCATGTCCGGCCCCACCCCGACCGGCCGCCGCGTCCCGGCGCGCCCCGTGCCCGGCGGTGACCCCGCGGCCTTCGTCGCCGAGCGGCTCTCGGCCGCCCCCACCCGGTACCGCGCCATCGCCACCGTCCACGCGTCCGCCGCTCGCGTACGCGCCGAAACCCGGGGCCTGGCCACCCGTATCCGTGCCGGGTCCGACGACGACACCTGCCTCGTCGACGCCTCCGACGACTCCCTGACCCGCATCGCGCAAACCCTCGCGGCCCTGGGCGCCGACTACACCCTCGACGCCGACCCGGAGGTCTTCAGCCACCTCGACGCCACGGCCCACCGCACCCTGCGCGCCATCGGCTGACCCCGATCCGGCGCAAGAGGGGATCGCTGGTGCGGCGGCCCTGCCGCTGACAGCATGCCCCTGTGATCGTCTCCCGAATCCACGTCCCAGAGGCTCTCGCCGCCTCCCACCGTGCGCGTTCCGGGACTTGCGGGGAAGCGTGGATCGCCGGGCTCCCGGCGCTCGCCTCGGACTGTCTGGACCGCTGGGAGCTGCGTCTCGACGGGGCGCCGAGCCACGGCGCGGTCGCTCTCGTGCTTGCGGTGGTGCGCGCCGACGGCGCCTTGGCGGTGCTCAAGCTCCAACCAGTGGACGACGAGACACGGTGCGAACCCCTGGCGCTGACCGCATGGGCGGGAAGGGGCGCGGTCCTGCTCCTCGAAACCGCTCCCGTTAGCGGCGCCATGCTGCTGGAGCGCCTGGACGCCGGACGTTCGCTGGCCGCCGTCGGCGACGACACGACCGCCTTGCAGATCCTGTCCGAGGTCCTGTCCCGCCTGGTTGCCCGCCCGGCCCCCGAAGGAGTGCGCCGCCTGGCCGACATCGCGGCGGCCATGCTGGACGCGGCGCCCGTCGCACTGACGCGCCTCGCACGTCCCGCCGACCGCCGACTGGCGCAGACCTGCGCGGCGGCGATGCGGGAGCTCTGCGACGAGCCGGGTGATCGCCTCCTGCACTGGGACCTGCACTACGACAACGTCCTGGCTCCCCTTCCCGCCGCCGCAGAGCGGGAGCCCTGGCTGGCCATCGATCCCAAACCCCTCGCCGGGGACCCGGGTTTCGACCTGCTGCCCGCCCTGCGGAACCGTTGGGACGAGGTGGTGGCCTCAGGGGATGCCGCACGGGCGGTCCTGCGGCGCTTCGACCTGATGACCGAGGTCCTCGGCCTCGACCGGCAGCGCGCCGCCGGGTGGACGCTCGGCCGGGTCCTGCAGAATGCGCTGTGGGACGTCGAAGACGGCGAGACCTCGCTGGATCCCGCGCAAGTGGCCATCGCCACAGCACTGCTGACCCGCCGTTGACCCGTACGGGAGGCCGGGACGGGGCCCGGATCTTTGTGGGTTCTGCCAGTACGGACGCCTGCCGTCGTGTGGAGAGACTGCCAGTCAGAGCCGCGGCGCGTCCCGAGGAACGGGTCCGCCCGCGGCCGACGGCATGACCGCACACGGGGAGGACCGCACGATGAGCGCGCAGCAGTACGACGAAATCGGTGAGGCGTACGAGGGCTTCAAGGCACTGCCGCTGGAACAGTACGCGGTGGTGCCCGGCTTCCTGGCCCTGGTCGGGGACGTGACCGGCAGGTCGATCCTCGACCTGGCTTCCGGCACCGGCTTCTACAGCCGCGAGTTCAAGCGGCGCGGCGCCACGGACGTGCTCGGCATCGACATCTCCGGCGAGATGGTCTCCGTGGCGCAGGCGCTGGAGGAGCGCGAGCCGCTGGGGGTGCGCTACGAGGTAGGCGACGCGTCCGAACTCCGGTCCTTCGAGGAGCGGTTCGACATCGCCCTGGCGGTCCAGCTGCTCAACTACGCGCCGGACATCGCCACCACGGAGCGGATGTGCCGCACCATCCACCGGAGCCTGAAGCCGGGCGGCGAGCTCTTCGCGCTCAACCAGTCGCCCGACTTCGGATTCGACGGGCCGACCCCCGAGAAGTACGGCTTCCTCAGCGAGCTGACCGGCGAGGAGGCCGAGACCGGCCCGCAGGTCCGGACCACCGCGCTGCTCGACCCGCCGGTCTCGTTCATCGCGAACCGCCCGCGCCGCGAGGTGTACGAGGACTCCCTGCGGGCGGCCGGATTCAAGGACCTGACCTGGGTCCCGATCCCGGTGTCGGAGGCCGGCGTGCACAAGTTCGGAGCCGAGTTCTGGGCGGACTTCCACACCAACCCCCCACTGGAGATGCTCCGCTGCCGCGCCTGACCCCCCCCGGACATCCCGACGACCGGCCCCCCCCGCAACCCGCCCGGACGGGGCCGGGCCGCGCGGGCGGACCGGAGATCCGGCATTGGCCCCACCGAGGCCGGGGGTTGCTGAAAGCATCGGCACAACCGAACGAACAAGGGGGGCCCATGTCTTTCCGCGTCCGCATGCTCACCGTCTCCACCACCGCCGTCGCCACCGCGGCGCTGCTCGCCGGCTGTAGCTCGACCCCGGCCGGGGAACTGAAGGACTGGTGGTCCTCCGGCGGCGAAGGCAGGGTCAAGGGGCTGTCCGACACTTCGGGCCGGGTCAACGACGTGAGCATGCGCCCGATGGACACCTGGGGCCCCGCCTGCCAGGAGCTGTTGACCGAAGTGGCGAAGGCCAAGAATCTCGCCACCGTTCCGAGCGAGAACGCCCAGGGCTTCTGGAAGGAAGCCCTGACCGCGTTCGAACACGGAGGCGACGAGTGCGTCGCCGGAGCCGGCAAGAAGGACGAGGCCCAGGCCTCCGCCGGCATACGCGAGGTACAGACGGGCATCAGCCGACTGTCATCCGCCGTGGCCATGATCAGGAGCGACCTGGCGGCCAAGTGACCCGCCGAGACCCCCACCGGGCACGGTCGGCTGGGACGCCGACAGCCACCTCCCGTCCTTCACCGTGCAGCACGCCGAAGCCGAGGCGATCACCGAGGACCTGCGCCTCGACCAGCCACCGGCGCCCCGTCCTCCGCTGCCTCCGAAGGACCACCCGTCCGCGGCGTCGTTCGCGCACCTGGGCCTGCCCAGCCCTGGCACCGTGCCGAACGCGGGAGCGGGCAGCGTCTGCCCACCGCGCCTGGGGGACAAGCGCAGGTCCTCGCTCCAGAGCATCGGCATCACCCTCCAGGACCTAGGAGACGGCCACACCCGGGTCCATCTCGGGGGACAGTGAGCGAGCCGGTCCGGTCGTCCCACGCCGGCACAAGTCACCCGACACCGCCGGGGCCGCCGTCACCCCGCTTGCGGTCGGCCCACCGTGTCGGTCGGGGTGGGGCCGGGCGCGCTGACGGCGGCGAGGCGGGTGGTGCGACGGACGAGGTGGTCCCGCCCGCGGGCGAAGACTGCCGACCCCCTTCACGGCGCACCGCACCGCCCGGGTACGTCCATCGTCCTGGCCGGCAGCCGGCAGCCGGCAGCGCGCGGCTGACGACCGTCGCACGGACGCGGCTACTCATGGCATCCCGCCGGGCCGCCCCCTCACGAGATGATCGTGTTGAAGAACAGGACCCCCGCGGCAAACGCCGCACCACCCGCGAGCAGGCCAGCGGCCAGCGTGCCGCCCGCCAGCACGGTGAGTACGGCAGCGGCCACGGCGGTCAGTACGCCGAGCAGCAGGATCACGGCCGACCGCTGCGACAGCAGGGAGGGCGGCGGGGTGTTCTGGGACAACATCAGCTCCAGGTACGTCGAGTGAGCCCGTCCGTATCCGCGGCGGGCCGGGTGCTGGTGGTGTAGCTCGCGCCCGGCCCGCCTCCCCCGCCGGAGCACGTGTGAACTGAATCACATGGTGCGGGAGGGGGGAGACGGGAGGCCCGGACCTAAGACGTAGGGCGTGAGGCCAGACAGAGGGACCGTCAGGGGAGCCCGGACGCAAGGGAGCGGATGTGCCGACTGAGCTTGAGGGCGATGGCATCGCCGTCCGCGACCCGCTGCACGCGGGGCAGTCCGCCCCGGACAACCCTCTCGTCGAGCCGGTCAGCAGTGAGGACGAGGCAGAGCGCGCGCAGCGCTTACAGAGCGACGCGAAGATCGTCGAGATCCTGCGGGCAGACGGCTTCGAGGGACCCCGCTACGACAAGGTCGTCGAGCGGTTGACCGGCTACGCCTGGCCCACCATGGTCAAGTGGTGCGGTACCGGCGAGATCTTCCGCCGGACCGCCGCGGCAGGGCGCCCGGTGCCCCGCCACCTGATCGTCGCCGACTGGTCGCAGGACGACCGCCTTGAGATCTCCACGGACAGCGTGATCAACGGGATGGCGGTCTTCCGTACGTACGGGCTGGTCGAGGGGCGGTGGCACGCCGGAGGAGGCGCGAACCTCACCACCTATTGCATGGGCGCCGTGATCCGCGCCTTCGTCCCCGTCTACAAAGCCTGGCACGAGGCGCGCAGGACCGGGCAGGCCGAGCTCCGCCGCTCCGGCACGGACGAGGAGGCCGACCCGATGGCCGCGATCCCCGACCAGCGCGCTCCGGACCCGTACCAGGTGGCTGCGACCAACGACGAGATCCGCCGGATCCTTCCGATGGTGAAGGACCCCAAGGTCCTGGAGGGCCTGGGCTGGTACGCCGTCGGCTGCACCCAGGAACAGGCTGCCCAACGCGCCGGCCTGACCCGCAAGGCCCTGGAGCGCCGGACCCATCGACTGAGGAACCGGATCAACGAAAGCGGAGTACGCCGGCTTGAGCCGGGGGAGGGGGAAGCACGATGAGCGTTCGGCGTGAGGGGTTCCTGGAGGACCTCGCCGAGACGGACACCGTAGACGACGTCGACTTCGATTCCCTCCTCGACGCCTCCAGCCTCGGGGCGCCCCACGTGATGGCTGCGCTGGGGTACGTACCCGACCCGGTGCGGCGGCGCATCCGGGAGGCGGTCGGTGCACCGTGCTCCGTCTCCTCGGCTTCGGCAGCCGTGCCGGAGGAGCCCGATCCGGCAGACCGGGGTGGTGAGACGGAGGAGGGTGGTCGGGCGCGAGCGCTCGTGCAGACGGACGGCGATCTACCAGCACCTCCAGCGACGGCCGAGGCCGAGCGGACTCTGCTGCTGAACGGGGTGCAGGAAGCCTCCCACCTCGTGCTCCACGGTCCAGCCGGAGTGGGGAAGTCGACGTTCATGGCTCTGCTCGCCCTCGAACTCATGAGCCGTACGGTGCACGACGCGGGCCGAATGCTGCTGATCAGCACCTCACAGAGCATCAGGTCGGTCGTCAGCCGGACGGCGGACCCGACGGTGACGGTCGGCCCGCCGGGCGAGCGCGGTGCCCTTGCCGAGCACCTCCTGCGCCGCGGGGTCCAGACGACCCTCGCCGGCCGGATCGGTTCCGGGGAGCTGGCAACGCCGAACGGCCCGGTGCGCGGTGGCCGGCCGCTCGTCATTCGGGGCTTCGGCGTGCCGATCGCCTTCGACGATGAGTTCCCTGAACTGCAGGATGCCGACCGGTACGCCTTCTTCCACAGCGCTCTGGCCGAGTATGTCGGACTGCGTGCAGATACTGATCCCCGGCGGCCGGCGGGGGGCGGGTGCGGGATCGGTGTGCTGATGGCGATGCGGTCCGCTCGGTCCGCTGACGATGCGCTGGATCGGCGTGTGCGGGAGCTACTGAACGCCGCCGATGGTCATCCGTCACTCATGCGGACGGACACGGGCTGGACGACGGCGTGGGCTTGTCTGGCCGCGATGCTCGATGGGCGGGAGATTCCGGGGGACTGGGAGGAGCTCGGCTCGCCTCGCGGGCGTACCGGGCTGGAGGAAGCGGTGTACCGGCATGTGTTGGGAGCACACCGACGGACGGGCGCGATGGCGGACCTCGCCGCGCTCGGTGGGCTCGAACGCGTGCGCAGCTTTCCGGTCGTGCGAAACCCGGCTCCGTCGGCGGAGCGTGCTGTGCCACCATCCGCTTCTCGGGTCGAGGGCCCGCATCCGTTGAGGAGCTGGCGGGAGTTCGAGGATGAGGACGAGGTGCTGCGCGCGCAGCTGATCATTCATCTGTGCGAGCAACCGGGAGGTGATGCCCAGTTCCGGTTCGACGCGCGGCTGACGTACCGGCGTACGGATCCCTATGCGGTGGAGGCGGTGTTCAAACTGCCGGGCCATGACGACGGAGTCACCTGGGTACTGGCACGAGAGCTGCTGTGGGACGGCCTTCGCGGCACGGCGGGCGGGGGAGACGTCCAAGTGTGGAGCGAAGGCCCGACGCAGCCGACCGAACCCGGCCGCCGGCGTACCTACCTCCGGCTCACCTCGCCGGACGGGACGGCACTCCTCTTCATGCGCACCGATCACGTGGTGGAGTTCCTGGACCAGTCCCAGCGCATGGTCGCGCTCGGGGCCGAACCCGAGCAATTGGCCGGCAAACTGGCCGTCCTGGAGCAACACCTGCACGAGCTCGCTGCTTCGCCGGGCTGCAAGGACTGACCTGCGGCTGGACTGGCTGCTGCCCCGGGTTCGCGGTGATGGCCGGACTCGCCGGAAGCACGGGAAACCGGGCTGCTCCCCGCGGCCGCGGGGACGAACTCCCCGCGGCCTGGGCGCGGGGCTCGTGCCCAGGGGCGGTCTTCGCTCCGCGAGAACTCAGAGGTGGGTGCGAGGAGGGTCAGGCGCAGGATCGCGAGAAGGGCCAGCCCCGCCGGTAGGGCGAACCACCCCTTGCGCAGCCACTCGGCCTTCACGAACACCCAGGTGAGCAGTGCCGTCACGCACGCCAGGGCCAGGGCCGAGCCGGCTGCGATGTGGGAGTGGGCGACGGCCTCATCGTCCCAGGGGCCGCGCGGCCGAGCCGCATAGGTGAGCATCGCGAGGTAGCCGGTCGCCAGGTTGCCCACCGCAAGGGAGAGGGCGCATACGACGGCACCCGTCCCGCGTGAGTCGACTCCGGGGCGCCGCCGGGTCACCTTCCTCGTCTCGTTCACCACAACGCTCTCCCCGCTTCGTCCAGACTGCCGTCGAACAGCCGACCGTATGCCCGCGCGCCGCGGGCGTGGTGGTGGGGCCTGTTCGTGCCGCGGTGACCGGGTGCGGGTGTGCAGGTCACAGGAGGTGGAAGGGCGGCATGACGGCAGTGACGTACAAGGTGCGTCGGCGCGGGATGGGCAGGACGTACATCCAACCTCCGCCGGGGAGGTCGATGCGGCGGACCCCGCCGTCGGCCGGGCCGCGGCCCGTCGTGGTCGGGTCCACGCCCATCGCGGCGAGCTCGACCAGGTCCGCCATCACCTGCTCGGCCTCGGCGACGACGGAGACCGCCAGCCCGGTGGTGACGTGGGCTTCGTCCGGTTCGTACTCCCAGCTCCAGTCGAGGTCGCTCACCGGCCGTCGCCCTGGCGCGTGAACCCGGCCTCGGCGTGAACGTCGAGGAGGATCGCGCGGATCTGCGCAAGGACACCCGGAAGGTCCGCGTCGTCGGCGCTCTGCGCCCGGTGCTCCAGGTCCCGCAGGCGGGACAGCCGCTCGGGGTTGCGGGCGTGCGCGACCTCCACGGCCCAGTACGAGACGAGGCGGTGGAGGGGGGCGGGGGAGACCTCGGCGCGCGCCTGGGCGACCGCCGCTGCGCGTTCCGCGTCGAACTCCGGCAGGCGGGAGGGAGCCAGGCGGGCGAGGGCGGTCCGCAGGTCCTCGGGCCTGGCGGCCGGCTGGGGGACTGCCTCCGGGCCGGACTCGGGTGCCGTACTCATGCCGCTGCCTTCCGTTGGGGTTCGGTGGAGAGGGTGCCCGAGGGAGCGATCAGGGTGATCCTGCCGTCGGCGTAGCCCTGGATGAGGACCTCGCACAGGGTAGAGACGTCGGGGGCGAGGGCGGTGTCCGCCACCACCGCGGGCACCGGCCCGGATCCCTGTGCCCGGGCAAGACCGGCGCGTTCCAGGGCGCGGTTCCAGACGGTGTCGGGGATCTCGATGTTGGCGCGGTAGGTGCCGAGGGTGGCGCTGGTGACACGAGCGATGGTGATCGTGCCCGTCGCGAATCCCGCGAGGAGGTGCTGGACGGCGCGGGTGGCAGCCAATCCGTCGCGCTTTGCCCGGGCGGTGCCGCTGAGCCAGATGTCGCCGTCGAGCTTGAGGGTATGGCGTCCGGCCCGGGCCATCGTGTTCCTCCTCAGGAGGTCAGGCGGGCGGAAGCTCGCTACGAACGGTCGTCGCCCGTAGCAGAGTCTACGCCAAAATGGCGGAAGCGGGCAGGCTGTGGCGGCGCAGGCCAGCAGGGAGAAGGGCCGAAGATGTGCGAGCCCATGCTGCCGACCGGTCGGGCGGTTGCGCTGCCCAAACCGGGCACCTGGCGGGGGAGCGGTACACGCTGATCGCGGCGCCGACTACGGCACCTGTCGTGTCCGACCGTTCTCGGGAGCGGTATGCGCCGATCGCCGGATTCAGAGTACCCAAGAACGGCCCATCGGCCGCGTAGAGTCCCCGGCCAGCAAGACTGCTCCCCGTACCCGCGGGGATGAACCCGCAGCATGCGTCGGGATCTTCTGTCCTGTGCGCGGTGGTCCAGCCGGCCGCTGCAAAGCCTGACCGGAGCCCGAAGCCGGGCCACGCACCGCTGCACGATGGGGGTGGTGAGCGCGGCGCCCCGGCCGCGCACCGGGGCCGGGCCGCCGAAATCAGGTGGCAGGAGGCTTTCCGCGAGCGACATGATCCGGACATGCACCATTCCTACGCGCCCGTCGGCAGGCAGTGACGTGCTGGCCCACGTCTACCGCGTCACCAAGTACGATCCCACCGACCGTGATCGGCACGGTCACTACACGGGCACCGAAGAGGCGCTCAGCGACCACGGGCCGGTCGAAGCCGCTTATCTGGAGGCCGTCGCCGCTTTCGCGGCGGAAACCGGCATCGACTGCCTGACCGTACGCGAGCCGCAGCTCGGGGCGGGTTTCGCCGGGTTCGGCGCGGGCGAACCGGCCGTCGAGAGCCACGGCCTGGACCGGCTCTTCCCGCCCGGCCGCGCGGGCTACCACGACGGCGCGCAGGTCTCGCTCGCCCTCGCTCTGGAACTGGTGCGGGCGATGCTCCGGGGCAGTGGTGCCTGGTGCCGCCTGGAGGTGGAGGGCAGGTTCACGATCCACGTCGGATGGGACCAGTACGTCTACGTCGCCAGTGTCGCCCCCTGCGCGGCGGCGGTGGCCCGCACCCGCGCACTCGGATTGTTCCCCGAGCGTCTGGAAGCCTCCCCCTACGACGCCGAGGTCGACGAGTCGGGCGTACAGCGGCCCGCTGATGACGACTTCTGGGCCCGAGTCCGTTGGTGCGTCGCGACGCGCCAGGCGGCGCTCCTCGAAGAGAACCACGTCGGCAACGCCGCGCGCTGGCACCGGCTCGATGCCGACTCCCTGGACGACGTTCGAGCTCGGCTGGCTCCTCGCTCCCGCTTGGCCCTCTGGCCTGACCTTTCCCCCGACGTAGGCGCCGTCCTCGCCGATCTGCCGGAGGAAGGCCTGATCGAGTTCGTCTGGGAGGACGAGGACGGCCGGATCGCGAGCGTCGTCGCCGACGAGAGCGAGTTCGCAGAACTCGCGGCGTACGTCTCCGGTGCCCGCGCCGCATCCGCCCTGTCCCCCTACGTCGACGAACGGCAACCGCTCATGACGGCCGTCCTGCCCGACGAGGACGGCGTCCTGCGGGCGCGCTGGAGGACCGAGCCGACTGCCGACGACCGCGACTGGGCGTTCCTCACCACCCTGCAGCGAGGACAGATCTGCACCGGCACCGTCATCGCCATGCCCGATTTCGGCGTCACCTTCGTCGACATCGGTGGTTTCACCGCGATGATCAACCTTCCCGAGGTGTCCTGGCGTCACATCGACCACCCCTCCGACGTACTGACGGTGGGCCAAGAGGTCACGGCCGAGATCCTCGACGTCGACCTGGTCCGGCAGCGGGTGCCGCTGTCGCTCAAGGCGCTGGAGGAAGACCCGATGCCGGCGCTCGTGCAGCAGGTCGGCCTGCGCCCTCCGGCCAGTCGGCCAGGGGTACGTCCTGCTTGAGGAGTCGCGCGACCCCGATCAGCGGTACGCCGGGGACGTTGGACACCGGCACCCGGCGGATCCGCTCCCACGTGACCTTGTCGAGCACGTCGGCACCGGAGAGCTTTCACCCGCACCTCGACCATGTGCGGCCCCTGACACCGGGGCCACTCCTCGTCGTCCGGCCACAGCAGCGGACCACCGACATGACCGGCGTACGGCGACGGCTCACCCGCCCCGGGGCGCAGCAGCACGGCCTTGCGGGCGTACGGGACAAGGGCGGGGCGGCGGGGGATAGGCTCGCCGTTCAGCTGGTCCCGGGAGGAAGTGGTGGTGGTCGTGGTCCGGCCGCGCGTGGGTGTCGCCGTGCTGACGATGGGCGACCGGATGCCCGCTCTGTTGGCCTTGCTGGCTTCGGTGGCCGAGCAGGACGAACCGGCGGCCCGGGTCGTGGTGGTCGGCAACGGCACGGCCTTGCAGGGACTGCCCGAGGGCGTGACCGGGGTGGAGTTGGAGGAGAACCTGGGGGTGTCCGGCGGCCGGAACGTCGCCTGGCACCGCCTGCGGGACTTCGGGGACGTCGACGTCCTGGTGGACCTGGACGACGACGGCCTGCTCATCGAGACCGACGTCTTCCGGCGGATCGCCGACCTGTACGCGGCGGACCGCCGGCTGGGCATCGTGTCCTTTCGGATTGCGGACGAGACCGGCCGGACCCAGCGGCGGCACGTGCCGCGTCTGCGGGCGGGTGACCCGATGCGGCGGGGCCCGGTGACGACGTTCCTGGGCGGTGGGCACGCCCTGTCGATGCCGATGTTGGAGGAGACCGGGGGCTGGCCGGACGCCTTCTTCTTCACGCACGAGGAGACGGACCTGGCCTGGCGGGCGGTCGACCGGGGCTGGGACGTCCTGTACGAACCGGCGCTGGTGCTCCAGCACCCGAAGACGTCGCCGGCCCGCCACGCGGTCTACTACCGGATGACGGCCCGCAACCGGGTCTGGCTGGCCAAGCGCCATCTGCCCGCGCCGCTGGTGCCGGTCTACCTCGGCGTGTGGGTGGCGCTGACCGTGGCCCGCATCCGTTCCGCGGCGGGGCTGCGGGCCTGGTTCGGCGGGTTCGCCGAGGGCGTCAGTACGTCCGGCGGGCCCCGGCGCCCGATGCGCTGGCGGACCGTCTGGCGGCTGACCCGCCTGGGGCGACCGCCGGTCATCTAGGCTGCGGCGATTTCCCGCCGCAGCCGGTCCGGGGCGGCGGCCGGGGTGTTCCGTAGCCACTGCACGTAGCGGGCCACGCCCTCGGTGACGCTGCTGGTCGCGCACGGCTGCAACGGGCTACACCCCGGTGGTCGGCGGCGCGGACGCCCTGCGGTACGGGCAGCTGTCCCACGTCGACCAGATCTACCTGCGGATGGAGACCTACCGGGCCGCGAACGCCGCCCTGATCGACGCCCAGGCGTCGATCCCGCTCGCCCGGGCGTGGGGCGGCGGCCTGGTCGCCTCCATGGACGGCATGCGCTTCGTCGTGCCGGTGCCCTCGGTGTACGCCAGGCCGAACCCGAAGCATCGAGGACCAGATCAGCGCGCTCGGCCGGGTCCTCAACGCCCCGGTGCTGTTCAACACCTGCTACGTGGATGCCGCCCTCACGCAGCCGGGCGGATGTAGTGGGGCCCGCAGGCGGGAAGGGCCGGGTCGGCCGGCTTTCCGGTGGGCGCGGGTTCAGGAAGGGCGGCTGATGGCGGTGATGCCGGCGAGGATGAGGTCGATGCCCGTGAGGAACTGCTCCCGGTCGTCGTGCTGGCGCATCTGGTCGGCGATGGCGTGGAGGAACGGGTAGTCGCCGGCGTCGAGGCTCTTCCACGCCTTGGACGCGGAGTCGAGGAATTCGGCGCGCTGCGCACCGGCCCGCGGGGCCGCGATGTCGTCCGCAGTGTCGGTGGGCTGGGCGTTCTGGCTGGTGGCGCCAAGGATGTAATGCACCAGCGTCGAGGTCGTGGCGAACCAGTCGCTCCGTGGAATGCCCAGCGTGCGCACGCGCCCGCCGATGCTCTCGAAGACACGTGGTGTCACCGCTCCCCAGGGGCTGCGGGTGACCTGCACGGCGAGCTGGGTGGCGAGCCAGGGGTGTTCGGCGACCGCGTCGTACAGGCCGAGGGCGGCGGCGCGGATCTGGTCGCGGCCGGTGTCCTCGGCCCCGGGAGCCGTTGCGGGCTCCTGCGGGGCGGGGAAGGCGGGAAGGGCGGCGGCGACGACGCTCTCGGTCGCGGCCTGCAGCAGCTCGCCCATGTTTCCGACGTGGTGGTAGATGGCCCCGGACCCGGTGGAGAGGCGGTCCGACAGCGCGCGGACCGTCAGAGCTTCCGCCCCCGCCGTGTCCAGCAGACCGACCGCCGCCTCGATGATGCGCTCGCGCGAGAGCACCTGCCTGCGCCTTCGTGACTGGGGTGTCGGTGTGGTCATGCCCTCATCCTGCCAGGTTTGGTGCACCGCTCCAAACATGGAGTACGGTTCCAATATTGGAGCAATGCTCCAAGGCTGTGGCTTCGCGCTTCACGGAGCACGGTCCCGCCCCGACGAGCCCCAGAGCCCGAGCCCCAGAGCCCTGGCCGGCCCGGGGACTCGCGACTGGAGGAGAACCGACATGCACGACGTGGTGATCGTGGGAGCCGGGCCGGTGGGCCTGTTCCTCGCCGGCGAACTCGCCCTGGCCAACTGCTCGGTCCTGGTACTGGAGAAGAACCCGCAGGCGGCCTCGCCGTTCTGGGCGCTCCCGCTGGGGATGCGGGGCCTGAACGCCGGGTCCGTCGAGGCGTTCTACCGCCGCGGGATGCTCACGGCCCTCCTGGACGCCTCACGCGCCGACGCGCAGCAGGTCGGCGCGCACCCCGACGCGCACGAGGCGCCCGCCCCGCGCGACGTGAGCCACTTCGCGGGCCTGCGCCTGGACGCCGCCGACATCGATACCGGCGCCCTCCCGCCCCGGCTGCCCGGCCCGGCGATGGAAGGGATCATGACCAGCCTCGAAGCGGTCACCGGCGTCCTGGAGGAGCGGGCGGTCGCGCTCGGCGCGCGGATCGTGCGCGACGCCCCGCTCGAAGCCGTCGACCAGGACGGCGACGGCGTCCTGGCCCGGGCCGGCGGCCGCGAGTACCGGGCGCGCTGGCTCGTGGGATGCGACGGCGGACGCAGCACGGTGCGCCGCCTGGCGGGCTTCGACTTCGTCGGCACCGAGCCGCTGTTCACCGGCTACGTCGCCCGCGTCGTCTTCGAGGACCCGGCCGAGCTGCACCTGGGCTTCAACTCGACGTCGACCGGCATGTACCTGCGCACGCCCTTCGAAGGGCACCTGGGCATGATGGACTTCGACGGCGGCGCCTTCGACCGCTCCCAGCCGCTGACGCGCGACCACGTCCAGACGGTCCTGCGCCGCATCTCCGGCACCGACGTGACGATCAACGAGGTCCACCTCGCCTCCAGCTTCACCGACCGCGCCATGCAGACCAGCACCTACCGCAACGGCCGCGTCCTGCTCGCCGGCGACGCCGCCCACATCCACTCCCCGCTCGGCGGCCAAGGGCTCAACCTCGGCATCGGCGACGCCATGAACCTCGGCTGGAAGCTCGCCGCCACCCTCCACGGCACCGCCCCCGCAAACCTGCTCGACACCTACACAGCCGAACGCCACCCCGTCGGCGCCGCCATCCTCGACTGGTCGCGCGCCCAGGTCGCCACGATGAACCCCGGCCCCAACACCCCAGCCCTGCGCCAGCTCGTCCACGACCTGCTGCGCACCATCGACGGCACCACCCACGTCTTCCGCACCACCTCCGGGCTCGCCCACCACTACGACCTGGGCGACGACCAGCCGACCGTCGGCTTCACCGCCCCGGACTTCCGCTTCGGCGACGGCACCCGCCTCGGGGACCTGCTGCGCGAAGGACGGGGCGTCGCCCTCGACCTCACCGCCGCACAGACCCTGCGGGAGACCGCGACCCACTGGCAGGACCGCATCCGCTACGCCCCCGGCCCGGTCGCCAACGACCTCGGACTCGGCGCCCTGCTGATCCGGCCCGACGGCGTCGTGGCCTGGGCCGACGGCCCCGACCCCGACCCCGAGGCGTTCCGGCGCACCGCCACCCGCTGGTTCGGCGCCCCCACCGCCTGAGCGGGCGCGCGCCGACACCCGGCCTCCGGGACGGACCCGGACCCCCGTACACGACGAGGACACCCACGATGCCCATCGCACACCCCACCACCCCGGCACTGACGACCAGTCAGCCGCCCACCAGCTGCGATCAAGGCTTGGCGCCGGTTTTCGTTCCGATGTCAGCCCTTCGGTCCGATGCCCTTGAGCCTGGTCGGCGTTCCGGCTGGATCGAAGGAGTGGTGGAAGGTGAAGGCGTGCGGTGCGTAGCCGTGGTCGTGGAGATGTTCCAGCCTGGTAACCCCGTCCTGCCAGGTGGGTATCGCGCCGTCGGTGACCCACCAGAACACGTAATTTGGGTGTCCCGTCTTCTCGAACCAGTCGTAACGCCTGTTGAGCGCCACGCGGTGCAGACCGGTGTAGATGGAGTCGAAGGCGGATCCCAGGTCGGTCCAGAGGGAGAGGGTCGCTGCCAGGGCGGTGGTTTCCACAGTGCGGCCTTTCTCGTACCAGGCCGGAACGGCAAACTCTCCCCAGTCACCCCAGTCCGAGTCGAACATGCCCCGGCTACGGTCTGCCGCTTCAGCACGAGCGATATATCCGGGGTGCTGGCCGATCTCCCGGTAGACGGCGTCACCGCTTTCGTTGAACTCCCGCGTAAGACGTGCGGGATCGGCGACGGGTGACTGCAGGACGCCGAACGTGTACAGAGCAAGATGGGGCATGCGTTTCTCCATGGCTGAGGGGCCTGGTGTGGAAGTCCCTGACGGTCTCGTTGTCCGGGAGCGGACTCGATTCGGCGGCTTGCGCGTGGGGGCGGGAGCCGTGGTCGTGATCGGCACGTCCCCTTGCGGGTGACTCAGGCTGATGGAACCCCTGTGCGACTGTGGGCGGCGCCGATGTCAGGAGAAGATAGCCCCCACTGCAGGCCTTGTCTAAGTTGCATTTTCCCTGTCCAAGTGGCCTCTTGCAGACGTCCTCGAAAGAGCTGAGGTGGCGAGGAGCGAGCGCCGTCACAGCAAGGGCAGCAGGGGGGGGGGAGGGGCAGGGCCGGTGGCGTTCCTGATCGACGAACAACGCAGCAACTACGGCACGTTCACCGCCATGCCGGACGACGGGCAGCTGGTCCGCCCGCCTGTGGGGCATCCGCGTCGACGGCGCCGACCTCCGCGTCCGTGCCGCCGATGCCACACGTCCCCTGTGGCCGCAGGAGGAGGGTCCGTACGAGAGGACGCCGGAGGACGTGGAGGACTTCCTGTTCCACCAGTACGGCGGACTGGCACCGTCCGACCTCGGCGATCCCGCACCCCACTTCCTCGGCAACGCCGCCCCGGAGCTCCGGCACGCGCCGAACGACGCGACCGCGGTGCTGGGCTGCCTCTGCGGCATCTGGGAATGCTGGCCGCTGTTCACCCGCATCACCGCCGCCCCCGGGAGCGTCACGTGGTCCGCGTTCCGCCAGCCCCACCGTCCGGCCCGGGGCTAACTCGCCATCGGGCCGTTCGTCTTCCCCCGACCCGTGTACGAGGACGCGCTCGCGCACGTCGTCCATCTGGCCGAGGACCCACTCGCCCCGAGGGGCAGGCGCATGGCCAACACCTGGCACGGTGAGTTCCCCTGGCAGTACCTGCCGGCCTCCAAGGCGCACCCCTCCCCGGGCACGACTCCGGTGCGCACGTACACCCCGAACGCGTACGGGCTCCACGGCATGGCGGGGAACGTGTGGGAGTGGACGTCCGACCACTACGCCGAGCCGCAGCGGCATCCCGATCCCGCGCCGCAGGCCTGCTGCGCTCCGGGCAACCCGCCGCGCAACCCTCCGCGCAACGCCCGCGTCGGCCTCCCGGACCACGGGAACGCGGCCGCAGAGCGCTTCACCCGCCGAGTCACCAAGGGCGGCTCGCACCTGTGCGCCCCGAACTACTGCCGTTAGCCGCTCGGCCGGCCCGTCAGCGCCCCAGCGCGTTGCGGACCGTCAGCCCGTGGTGGCGGCGCAGCCGGTGCATCTCCCACCAGGACAGGGCCGTGACGGTGACGGGTGCACCGAGGATGAAGACCGCCCGGGCGCCCGCCGGGACCTGCGGGTAGGCGCCCGTGACCACGTCCAGGACCGCCATCTCCCACACCAGGATGCCGGCGAGGACCGGCGGCACCACCTCGTGGATGTCGGCGGTCCGGAAGACGTGGACGAGCGACAGGCCGATGCCGTAGAGGGCGAAGCCGATCGACCACGCGCACAGCACCCCGATGACGATCTTCCCCGGCAGGCCGACGGCGTCCCGGAAGCCCGCCAACTCCGGCGCCATCGCGAGCGCCGAGGTGCCCATGGAGGCCATGATGGCCACCACCGCGCCGAGGGAGCGCAGGGCGCGTCGCAGGTAGACGCGCCGCAATCCGCCCCGCGCGACCGCCACGAACGCGCCGACCACCACCGGGAAGGTGCAGACCAGCACCAGGACGCTGGACCAGCTCTGGTTCAGGCGGTCGTCCGCCGCGGCCTTGACGTCGTCGGCGCTGACGACCGCCTTGTACGCGACCATCAGGCCCACCCAGGCCGCCAGCCCCAACACGGTCCGCCACAGCTGGAGCTTGCGCACCTGCGGATCGTGCACGATCCCGGGACGCGACGGACGGAAGGCCGACTGGGAGGCGTAGAACGGGTTGTAGAGGCCGCGCAGGATCTTCCGGCCCCGCGAGGGCTCGACGCGCGGTGGTGGAACCGGCGGATGGCCCCACCCGTACGGGTACCCCTGCGGCGGAACCGGCTGTGCGTACGGGTATCCGGGCTGCTGTGCGTACGGGTATCCGGGCTGCTGCGGGTACGGGGCTCCCTGTGGCGGGACCTGAGAGCCCGGGCCGGTCCGGCCCGCCGGCGGCGGAGCGCCCGCACCGGCTCCCGGACCCGCGCCCGCGTACCCGTCCCCGCCTTGACCGCTCATGCCACGCACCCCCGCCGTCCCGCCCTGCCGAACCCGGGCATCGTAGTCGCCCGCGAAGGCGACCACGGTCATGACCCGTCAGAGCCGGACGATGACGAGGGCGGCGTCGTCGGTCGCGCCTCCCGCCGGGAGCAGTTCCATCAGGACGGCGTCGGCAAGGCGTTCGGGGACGGCCGTACGGTGGCGGGTGAGCGAGTCGGCGAGGCGGGCGAGACCGGTGTCGATGTCCTCGCTGCGGCGCTCGATCAGGCCATCGGTGTAGAGGACGAGGGTGTCGCCCGCGGTGAAGGCGACGGTCGCCTGGGGCCGGGGGGCGTGGTCGGGGCGGGCGCCGAGCGGCGGATCGGTGGCCTGGTCGAGGAATTCGACGGTGCCGTCGGTGCGGAGCAGCGCCGGCGGCGGGTGGCCGGCGCTGCTGTAGGTGATGGTGTGGGTGTCCCAGTCGATGTAGGTTTCGACGGCGGTGGTGTTCTCGGCGCCTTCGACGGAACGGGCGTACAGGCCGAGGACCTCCAGGGCCTGGGCGGGGCCCTCGGCGACGCGGGAGGCGGCGCTGAGGGCGCTGCGGAGCAGGCCCATGACGCCGGCTGCGGGCAGGCCGTGGCCGACGACGTCCCCGACGGCGACGCCGATGCGGTCGCCGGACAGGTCGACGAGGTCGTACCAGTCGCCGCAGACGTTGAGCGAGCCGACCGCCGGCCGGTAGCGCACGGCGGCACGGTGGTGACCCACCGGCCCGGGAGTGGGCAGCATCGATTCCTGGAGGGCGAGGGCGACCTCCCGCTCGCGGGCGTGGGCCTGACGCAGCCGTTCGTTGACTTCCTGCAGCTCCCGGGCGCGGGTGTAGAGCTCGGCTTCCAGCACGCGGGTGTGGCCGCCTCCCGGGCCCCCGCGGGCCTTGATCAGCGCCGTGACCTCTTCGACGCGATGGACCAGCAGCACCACCTGGCCGTCCGCGTCGAGGACGGGGGCGTTGACCGGGCTCCAGTACCGCTCCTCCCACTCGCCGGGCCGTTCCGCGGACTCCACGTCGTAGCGTTGCAGTGCCATGGTGTCCCGCTCCCCGGTGGTGAGCACCCGCTTGAGTGACGCCTCCAGGTTGCGCGCGCCGGACGCGGAGGCGTCGTTCGGATTGTCGGGAAACACGTCGAACAGGTGGCGGCCCACCAGCTGCTCGCGCGTGCGCCCCGACAGGCGCACGAAGTCCGCGTTCACGTCCGCGTACTTGAGGTCGGGAGTCAGGAGCGCGACCATGCCGGGCAGCGCCTCGAACGCTGCCGCGTAGTTGATTCCCGCCTCCGCCATGCTGCCCGCCTAGCGCTCGGTAGCGTCCGTGGTGTCCACGACAGGAGCATCGGCAATGGTGCGGGCGGCCGCGGTGAGGCTCACTGGCGGCGGCGTGCCCTTCACCGGAAAGCACCCCGTTCGGCGCGGGGCCCGGGACCCGCGGCGGTCCGCCCGGCCGCCGACGCGACGGCCCCGACCGGCGTAGCGCGTCCGGGTCGGGGTCGTCGTGGGGGCCTCGGGCTCCACTCGCGGGCGGAGGGGGCGGCCAGCCCCGCCGGGAGGGGGCTACTTCACGTTGACCCCGGTCCAGGCGGCGGCCACCGCCTGGTACTCGGCGCCGCCCGTTCCGTACAGGTCGGCCGCGGCCTTGAGGGTCGCCGTCCGCGCCCCCGCGTAGTCCGTCGAGGAGGTCATGTACACCGACAGGGCCTTGTACCAGATCTTGTACGCCTTGGTCCGGCCGATGCCGGCCACGGTGGAGCCGTTGGCGGTCGGCGAGTCGTAGCTGACGCCGTTGATGGTCTTCGCTCCGCTGCCCTCGGACAGCAGGTAGAAGAAGTGGTTGGCGACACCGGAGGAGTTGTGGACGTCGAGGCGGCCGACGTTCTTGTCCCAGTAGTCCGCGGAGGCGCCGTCGCGGCTCGGCTTGTCCATGTACCGCAGCGGCGTACCGTTTCCGCGGATGTCGATCTTCTCGCCGATGAGGTAGTCACCGGGGTCGGAGGCGTTGGCGGCGTAGAACTCGACCGCGGTGCCGAAGATGTCGGAGGTGGCCTCGTTGAGACCGCCGGACTCCCGGGTGTAGCGCAGCCCCGCCGTCGAGGCGGTCAGGCCGTGCGACATCTCGTGGCCGGCGACGTCGAGCGAGGTGAGCGGCTTGGTGTTGTTCGCGCCGTCTCCGTAGGTCATGCAGAAGCAGCTGTCGTCCCAGAAGGCGTTGACGTAGGCGTTTCCGTAGTGGACGCGGGAGTACGCGGCGACGCCGTCGCCGCGGATGCCCAGGCGGCCCAGCTCGTTCTTGTAGAAGTCCCAGGTCACGGCGGCACCGTAGTGGGCGTCGGCGGCGGCGGTCTGCCGGTTGGCGGGGGTGCCGTCGCCCCAGGTGTCGTCGGCGTCGGTGAACAGGGACCCGGTTCCGTTGGTGCCGCCGGCCAGGTCGTAGGTCTTGTGGCCGCCGCGGGAGGTGTCGTTCAGCTCGAACTGCGAGCCGTTGGCCTTCGTGCCGAGGGTGACCGAGCCGCTGTACTCGCTGGCGCCGATGCCCGTCTCGATGTCGTCGTACGAGTAGAGCACCTTGCCGCTGCGGGCATCGGTGATGGTGTGCAGCTTGCTCGGCGTACCGTCGGCCCCGACGCCTTCGGTGACGCCCTCCCAGGCCAGTACCGGCGCTCCGCCGGCGGCCCAGACGACCTTGCGGGCACCCTTGGGGGCCGCGAGGGAAGCGACCTTGGTGTCGACGGATATCCGGGCCTCGGAGGCCTTGGTGGTGGAGCGCGCGCCGTTCTTGGCGGCGTGCACGACCAGGTCGCCGCCGAGCACCGGCAGGCCGGCGTAGGTGCGTTCGTAGCGCGTGTGGACGGTGCCGTCCGCGTCCTTGACGACGTCGCGGGCCACGAGCCCTTCCTGGTCGCCGAGGCCGATGGCCTTGGCGGTGGACGGGGCGTCGGACTGCGCCTCGGCGATCGCGGAGGCACGCGCCGTCCCGGTCAGCGAGACGGCCGTGGCGCCGGCCTCGCGCTCGGCGGCGGCGTTGGCGGGACCGCTCTGGACGGCGAGGGCCACCATCGCGGCCGAGGCGACGAGAGCGGCGGCGCGCAGGGCGTGAACACGGCCGCGGGAGGTGGGGGTTGAGGACGTGGGGTGAGTCACTCGTTGCTCCTTGGCTTGCCAGTGGGGGAAGGGGCAGTGGTGGAGACAGTGCCAGCAAGTCATCCCTGATTGGCAGGTGCGCAACAAGAATTTGACCTTCTCGTTGTCCGGAGAGCGCACGGCGGTGTCCGCTCGGCGGTGAATGCGCCCGGTATCGGAAGGAGTTGGTCCGCTACCGCCCCGGGAGGAAGTCCGAGACGAACCCGGGACGACGGCCCGGGGCGGCAGCGTTGCGCACGTGGTGCGACGGTGACTGCGGCGGTTACCCGATCCCGGGGATCTGCCGCGCCTTGAACGCGGCGCGCACGGCGTCCGCCGCGCTGTTGCCGTACATGCGCTGCGCCGTCGTGACGGTCACCTGCGCGGCGTCCGCGAAGTCGGTGTCGGCACGGAAGCCGAACTGCGCGTTGACGATGATCCGGTCGGCCGTCCGGGCACCCAGCGCGCCGCGGATGTCGAAGAGCGCGCGCGACCAGATCTCCCCGTCCGCGTGCACCTCCCCGACCCGGTCGGCGTACACCTTGGAGCCGTCGATCCGCCGCAAGCAGTGCGGGGCGGCGCTGTAGCCGGTCGAGTCCCAGTCGCCGACGCACGCCAGATCCGTCTTGCGCGGCCAGCCGTAGGCCTCGTCCGCGTGTGCACCGACCTCGACCGCGAGGTAGTCGCCGAACGCCTCGCCGATCGCACCCGCTTCCGGGGAGCTGCCGAAGCCGGGGACCTGCGCGGCGTGCACCGCGTGGCCGTACTCGTGGACGATCACCTCGGCGTCCTCGGCGTCGTCCACACCGCCCTTGCCGAAGCGGATCTCGGCCTTCTTGTCCGAGAAGAAGGAGTTGTCGGCGCCCCACTGGTTGATCCGTACCGGCTGTGCACGGTCGTTGGCTCCCGGCAGTTCGCTCCCGAAGCCGAGGCCCTGGAGGTACTCCTGCGCCTCGTTCACCCAGAAGTACGCCATGACCTGCTCGAACTGGTCATCGGCGCGGTCGTATCCGGCGGCTTCCGAGGTCTTCGCGGCGCCGCCGGTCTCGGACCGTACGTAGGCCCACTTCCCGGACAGCGAGCCGCTGTCGTCCAGATTGCGCAACGCGGCCACGGCGTAGGCGGAGGCGGGTACGGCGTCGGCGCCGTCCTTGCCGTCGGTCAGCGTCTGGTCGCCCGAGGACTGGACGGGGTTGACCATGAAGACGCGCGCCCGGGGGACCTGCGTCCCGGCGGGGTTCGCCGAGGGCAGGGCCGAGACGGGACCGGCCAGGGCGAACAGCGCCGCGGCGGCGGTGCCCGCACAGACGAGGCCGCGGGGTATGCGGCGAGCCATAGACGTCCTCCTGTAAGGAAGTGGTGGCGTGATGAGGGCGTGATCCTCGCTCACGCCGGCTCCCTTGCGCCAGAGCCAGGACGGACCTGCCGGAGCGTGAGGGGCAGGAGGGGCAGGAGGGGCAGGAGGGGCAGGAGGCGAGCCTGCCCGGGGAGGCCCTGGACCTCGCGCGGAATGGATCGGCCGGTCGGATGGTTGGCGCTGACTGTGTCTGATGATCTTGAGGGTCCCCGTCGGGTCCATCCCCTGCTGGCCGGCCGGTTCAGCCCGTACGCGTTCGATGCGTCGGGCGCCGTGGACGACGACGCCGTGGGGTTGCTCCTGGAAGCGGCCAGGTGGTCGCCGTCCGCCGGGAACTCCCAGCCGTGGGGCTTCTTCGTGGCCCGGCCGGGTGAGCCGGACCACGACAGGCTGGTGCCCCATCTGGCGCCCAGTTCCGCCCGCTGGGCCACGGACGCGGGTCTCCTCATCGTCGCTTCGGCCCGCCGCTACGCGGACGAATCGACGACGGTGTACTCCGAGTTCGCCGACTACGACCTCGGTCAGGCCGTGGCCCATCTCAGCATCCAGGCCCAGGCCATGGGCCTGGCAGCGCACCAGTTCAGGGCCTTCGACCTCGAAGGCCTCACGGCCGAACTCCGGCCCGGCCCCGGATGGGCGATCGTCTCGATGGTCGCGGTGGGAAAGTCCGCGGACGAGCCCGCACGCATACGGCAGCGCCGCAGCACGGCCGACCTGTGTGCGGACCCCTGGGAAGCGGCGCCTCGCCCCTGACCCCGCCGGAACCTATAAGTCCAGCTTGAGCGTGGTCAGGGCGCGCAGCGCCGTGACGGGCAGGATCAATCCCCCGTTCCCGTCCCTGGCACGGAGCGCGACCAGACCGACCAGCGAACCCGAGCTGGAGAAGGCCGGGGCTCCGGACAGCCCGGAGATCACCTCACCTGACGCGCGCAACCAGCCCCCCGAGCGACCCTTGACATCGAGAACGCAGGAGTAGGAACCGAACTCCGGGGTGTGCGCGCTCACGACGAGCCGTGTGCCGGGCATGACGCGCGAGTCGTACGTCAGCGGCCGATCCGGAACGGCGACCGGCTCGCTCAGACGCAGGACCCGCAAGGGCATCGACTCCCGGATGTCGGGCCTGGCAACCGTCCGCTCCTCGACCGGCGTGCCCCATACCGACTTCGTGCCGAGGACGACTTTCACCTGCCCCAGTGAGTTCCGCGCCTCGCTCCTGGCCAGGGACGAGCCGAGGGTGATCACCGTTTCGGCGTCGAAGAGCAGGCCGTTGCCGATGTCTCCCTCGGCGCCCTGCAGCCGGACGCTCACCGAGGAGACGAATTCCTCGTCCACCTGCCAACTGTCGGTGAACACGGTGATGTCGCCGGTGCTGTGCCCGATGTTCACGGTGGGGTACGTGTCACGCCCGGCCGCCGTGCCCTGGAGGCGCAGGCCGCCGTCGAGGAGTTCTCGTGCCGCGGGCAGCGGCGGTGCTCCGTCGCGCGCGGCCGTCTTCTCGGCCTCCGCCAGCTCCCGCTCCAGCCGCTCGCACCGGTCCTCCGCTTCGCGGTGCAGGGCCCGTACGCGGGTCAGCTCTTCCTTCAAGTCGCGGATCTCCGCACGCAGCCAAGCCTGCTCGTTCGCCGACTCGCCGTCGGTGCCGACCGGATCCGTCAAGGCCGCTCCGGCCTGAAGCTCGCGGTAGCGCATCCCGAGGTCCCTGATCCGGTGTTCGCGGTCTTCGAGGGTGTCTTGCAGCCAGCGTTCCCGGGCGGCCGCCCCCTGGGCCTTGCGGTCGGCCTCGGCGAGCTGTCGCTCCAGCAGCTCCACCCGGTGGACCGGGCTGTTGCCGGTCTGCCAGGCCGCGGCGTGCAGCGTGCGGAGCATGCCGACGGTCTCCTCGGTGGGGGTGGTGCCCCGCGCCTCGGCGACATCGTTCAGCAGGTTGAGGACGAATTCCCACCGGGGTAGCCGCTGTCCGCTGAGGTAACGGGAGACGCTGGAGGAGTCGTACGACCGGCGGGCCGCGTAGCGACGGCTCGTGACCCCCAGGCCTGCGAAGAGGTCACGCAGCGCCTGTGCGAGGGCGGTTCTCTCGGGGGGCAGTCCGTCGTGGACCGGTTTGAGTTCGTTCGCCACGATCCGTTCCCCACTTCCGTACTCGTTGCGTGTTGCCGGTTTCCCGGCAGCACTGCTGCACCTTCTGCAGCACCCCGCATCACGGCCAGTGTGTCCGCAGAACGGCACGGACACAGCCCGAACCAGAAACGGGGACACCGCAATGAGGCAGCGCGCCAGCCGAGTCCAGGACCTCATCGTCTTTCTCGCCGTGCTGGGCACCGCAATGGTGCTCGTCCTGCGCGGGGTGGCACCCGAGTCGCTGGCCACGATTGCCGTCGCCGTCTCCGGCCTCTACGCCGCATGGCGCGGCAGCGGCGGCGCGAACGGTGATGGCTCGAACGGTCATGGCGCGAACGGTCATGGCCCTGATGACGGCGGCCCGCCGCGGCCGCCGACCGCCCGCTGACGGGGCGCCGATTTCTTAGCATCAGAGGCCAACAATTCACTCGACCCTCACCAGGACGACTACAAAGGAACGGACCGGTCCGAAACCCTGCGATGGGGATGACGTCGAAGGCGGTGGATGCGCATGCGTGAATGCAGAAGGATCGAACCGATCGCGGTCAGATTAATTCAGCGAAGGCCGACTTCCGGAGGTCTCCCCTGATGAAGACGGCCGTGCTGAAGCCCGTGTCGTTCTCCCCGGAGCACGCATCGGTGGACGAGTATCAGCTCCTGACGTCGACCATCCGGTCGAGGGCGACGGATGCTCAAGGCTTTTTCGGCGGGGCCTCGCGGAGTCCGGGGGAAATGGCTTACCTGCCCCTGCGCATTCAGCTTCGGGGTTTGTCCATCGAGCTCTACATCGAGCTCCGCCTCCACAATGCCGGCATGCGCGTCGTCGGATTCCGCAACACCTTCGAGAACGGACAGGCCCCGCCGGAAGCGTGCGTCCGCCACGTGCGGGACTCCCTCGCGCCACCGGGGATCCGCAGAACCGAAGTCCTGCCGTTCGGCGGAGACCGCTCCGACCTGGAGACGGCCGCCGCCGTACGGCGGTTGGGGATCTCCCTGGGGCGCCGGCCCCTGGGCAACGCGGTGATCTGGCTGCACCGGAACCGCGATCCGAAGTGCACCGCACACGGCATGCTCGTGCTCTCGGAAATGCTCTGCGAAGCCGCCCGGTTCCCCGCCCTGGCCGACGCGATGTCGCGCATCTGGATGACCGGCGGCCGACTGTCGGCCGCGGCCCCCGCGTGAAACCTCAGCCGGCCGACCGCTCAGCCGAGCGCCCGACGGTCACCGGGTGCGGAAGCTGCCGCTGTACACGTCCGTACGGTTCTGTGGTGCACCGGAGTTGGTCTCGGTCAGCACCGCCCGCACTCCCTTGCCGTCCGCCACCAGGCCCTGGTAGTCGCCGAGGAAGTAGCCCCCGGCGTACGGCGCCTGCAGCCAGTCGAAGACCCGCGAGATCCGTCGTTCGGTCCGGCGCTCCGGGTCACCGTGCGCCAGCGTGGCCAGCTGGTACGCGGTGGGCAGGGTGGTGGTGTCGCCCGGCTTGAGGAAGCGAAGGTCGTGGTAGGTGAGCGCGACCGTGCCGTGCTCGTCGACCGCGATCGACGGGGAGAAGGCCGGCACGCCCTCCGGGCTGATCAACTCCGGGGCCCCCCAGGTGCGTCCGCCGTCGGTGGAGCGCACCAACTGGACGGCGTCGAACTTGCCACCGGAGAAGTCCGAGCCCTCGTAGGCCATGTACAGCGCGCCCGTCTTCGGGTCGACGGCCGGGCTGGGCAGGGTGGCCGCGGAGCGCAACAGCTTGCTGGGGTCGTTCGGGTCGACCTCCGGTACGGAGGAGTCGCGGGCCACGGTGACCGGAGAGCTCCAGGTCTCTCCGGCGTCGGTCGAGGTGACCACCGCGTAGTGCGCCTCGACGACGGTGCTCAGGTCGTCGGCGTAGGTGATCTGGTCGAAGAAGTCGTACAGGGTGCCGGTGCGCCGGTCGACGACGATCAGATGGCCGATGGTCTGCGTGTTGGGCACGGCGCTGGTGTCGACGAACGGCCGGGCCCGGCTCCAGGTGCGGCCGCCGTCGCGGGTGAGGGAGATGTAGCCCGGACCGTCGAGGGAGCTGGGACCGGGTGGGTCGTTGTCGAGGCGGTCCCAGACCTGGTAGGCGGTGCCCTTGCGGATCGGGTCGGCGGTGAGCGAGGGCTTGTCGTTGAAGAACGGCTCCTCGTCGACGTGCGTGGTGGTGAGGTCGTGCCAGGTGCGGCCGCCGTCACGGGACGTGGCGGCCAGGAGGGCGCTGCGCGTGCTCCGCGTGAAGTCGATGCCCTCCCCGCCGGCGTAGACGGTGCCGTCCGGGCCGGTGCTCACCCAGGGGTCGGAGGCCCGTTCGAAGTCCGCGCCGCCCGGGGCGCACAGGCTGAACGGCAGCGTGCTCCGGCGGAAGGTGCGGCCGTCCGTGGTCCAGGCGGCCGCCAGGCCACGGGCGCCGCCGTCGTTCCACCGGTCCTGCTGGAACACGGTGACCACGCGCTTGGGGTCGCGCGGATCGACGGACAGGTACGGCTCGACCTCGGTGCTCGGATAGACGACGCTGTCGGGGGACCTCGCGCCGATGGTGCAGTCCGCGTACGGGTCACCGTGGGACACCTTGGTCAGCGGCGCGCCGTCGGGGCTCCGGTCCGCCGCCGCGGGAGCCGCGCCGGTGACCGTGGTGAGCAGCAGCGTGGCGGTGGCGACAGCGGTCAAGGGCAGGAAGGCGCGCATGCGGGATCTCCTCCGGGCCTCGGCGGCCGGGGTACGGGTCCACCGCCGTCGGGGGCGGCGCGGAGCGCGGAGGCGTACCGGAACGCGGGGGTTGGCACGACTCCACTTGATCCTTTTTCGGCGTCGTGTCCGGTGCCCTTGATGGGCCGGACGGCGGAGAGCTCCCCGGCGCCGTCGACGAACATGGCGGGGCCGACCGGCGGCCCACCGCGCCGTCCGGGGTCTTCCGGACGGCGCGGTGGGCGCTGCCCGTCCGTGCCCCGCGGGATCAGGCCTTCCCGGGCCCGGCCGGCAGGCACAGGCCCACGACCGCGCCCCCATGGGCGGCCGGGCGGCCGTGCGGGCGTGCGGGCGACGGCGTCCTCGGCCGCCTCCGTCAGGTCCAGCGGCCGTGGTCGGCCGTCGGCCCCGCCCGGCCCCGGGGCCACGGCCGCCGTCGTCGTTGCCTGGCTGGAGAGCTGGCCGAGCGCTTCGCCGGGCTCGGCCCCGCGGCCGACGCGGATGCGCAGGAGCGCCCGCGGGCACGTGTAGCGCGCGGCGACGCGTCTGGTGAACCTGGCCGTGGTCCGAACGCGCGCCCAGGACAGCCGGTACGGTCTCGCCGGCTGGCAGCGGCTCGTCCTCGGCGGACCCGAGACCACCTTCCACCTTCCGGGACGGCGGTGCCTTCGCCAAAGGCGGCAGCGTGTCACGTGCACGACCCGGTGGCCGGCGCAGACCTGGCAACCCTGGTCGCCGTCCTCCGTAGCTCCCACCGCCGGGCCGCCGCCCCACCCGTGTGCTGCGAGGGGCCGTTCGAGGCTTCGGCGGGGTGAGGGGAGAATGACGACATGGGAGCAACGGAGCCGAACGCGACGAGCGAGTACCTGATGGCCACTTCGGCCGACAGCTTGGACCTCCTGGACGCGATTGCCGCGGAGATGGTCGAGCTGTTCTCGATCACCCGGGGCGAAGCCGTGGCGAGGATCAACGCCCAGTGGTGCGGGATCGATCTGTCGCAGGAGAACGAACTCATCCTTCACGAGGACGGGTACTACTGGGGGCTCTCGATCTACTTCGGCGGCGAGGTCGCGGACTGGAGCCCGACGGCCGACCGGTCGGGGTGGACGACGCGCCCCGCGCCCCCGGCGGGGTCGAAGTTCTGGACGGTGTGAACGCAGGGGGACCGGGCGGCAGCCGGGTTCGGCCCGGACGTGTTCGGTGAGCACCCCGGACCTGTCGTGCCGCGTGGTGGGGCCGGGTTCCGGCGCGGCGATGAGTTTGCGGGCGCCCGCAGGTCTATCTCTTGACGGAGACAACCGACTCATCGGGAGCACGGAATGGGCCTCATCCACATCGAGATGTTCGCGACCCTCGACCTCGTCGGGCAGGCGCCCGGCGGCCCCGACGAGGACCCGGTGGGGTTCCCGTTCGGCGGCTGGCAGGCACCCCTGCTGGACGAGGTCACCGGGGCACAGGTCGGTGCCGCGTACGAGGGCACGGACGCCCTCCTGCTCGGCCGGCGGACGTACGACATCTTCGCCGCCTACTGGCCCCACCAGGAGGGCGGCGAGGACAACGAGATCGCCACGCTCTTCAACAGCGTTCCGAAATACGTGGCCTCCCGCGGCAGGCCCGACCTCTCGTGGGCCGGATCCACCCAACTCGGCCCGGACCTGGCCAGTGCGGTGCGCGAGATCCGGGACCGGCACGAGCACGTGAAGGTCGTCGGGAGCCTGAACCTGGTGCAGAGCCTCCTGCGCGAGAAGCTCTTCGACCGGCTCGACCTGTGGGTGCACCCGATCGTGCTCGGAGTCGGGAAGAAGGTCTTCAGCGACGGTGCGGTGCCCACCAACGTCACCCTCCTCGAACCCCCGGTAGCAGGCCCGAAGGGCACCGTGTACCTGCGCTACGGACTCGCGGACGGCACGCCCGGGACGGGGGACATGAGCGCACCCGACCGCGGTGTCGGGCGCGGCGACTGAAGCAGGACGGGGACGGCCTGCGCCGCTTCCGGTCGACTTCGATGAGGACGGCCGACGCGCTCGCTGGTTATCCGCCGTCGGGACCTACAGGGCCGCCCATGTCCTCACCGCGATGACGCTGCCCTTCCACCTGGTCGGCTTCGGGCGCGTCCTCGCCGCGGCACTCTCCGGCCCGACGCGGCCGTCCGCGCCGTCCCTGCCGCAACCGCCCCCGGGGCGAGCGGGTTCGGCGGGGTGACACAGGCCGTGACGCAGGCCCTGGCACAGGCCGCCACCAGGTCCGCGGCGTCAGGACGCGTGGGGCCGCCGGAGTCCTTGGAGGAGGAGGGCGATCAGGTGTCGGGGGTCGTAGCGGGGGTCGTTGTCGCGTCCGACGCAGAGGTTGCCGATGCCGCGCATCAGCTCGTACGGCTGCGTGCCGGGGCTGATGTCGCCGGCTTCGACCGCGGCGTCGAGCAGTTGGGCGCAGACGGGCAGCAGGCGGTCGAGGAAGTAGGCGTGCAGCGCGGCGAAGCGGTCGCTGTCGGACTGCAGGGCGTCGGCGAGGCCGTGTTTGGTGACCAGGAAGTCGACGAAGAGGTCGATCCACTGGCGTAGCGCGTCGAATGGGGAGTCGGCGTCGGCCAGCAGGTTGGGGCCGGCCTCGGCGCACGCCTCGATCTGGTGGTGGTAGACCGCGGTGACGAGGTCCGCCCGGGTCGGGAAGTGGCGGTAGATCGTGGCCATCCCGACGCCCGCCCGGGCCGCGATCTGGCGGATCGGCGCATCGACGCCGGAGGTGACGAACACCTCGGCGGCGGCATCGAGCACCGTCTGCCGGTTGCGCTGGGCGTCGGCCCGCTTGCCCCGGGACGGCAACTGACCTGCCGGGCGATCGGTGGCCATCACGTAGTCCTCCCCTACCGATTGACAAAGCGGAGCAGCGCTCCGAATACTAAATGGAGCGACGCTCCGTTTCAGCTTAGCCGAAACGGGCCGCTGCCTGCCATGCCTGCCATGGCCCCGTCCGCCATGCCCGCACGCCCGCCACGCCCGTCCGCCGGTCACAGGAGGTCGACGGACGGCAGGCGCCACCCAAAGGGAACCAGCATCGTGAGCACTTCCACTGCCACCAGCGCCGACGCCTTGGGCACACCCGTCCCGGTCCTGTCCCTCAGCCCCGTGGTCCTCTCCGTGCCCGGACGTCCCGTGGACCTCCAGGTACGCGTCTCCGCACCCATGACGGGAACCGACCTCCCCGTCATCCTGCTCTCCCACGGCCACGGTCCCTCGAACCACCTCTCCTCGCTCAACGGCTACGCGCCGCTCGCGAACTTCTGGGCCGCCCACGGGTTCGTCGTCGTCCAGCCCACCCACCTCACCTCCCGGACACTGAGCCACCTGGTCGCCGACGCACCCGGCGCACCCGACTTCTGGCGCTCCCGCGCCGAGGACATGACCCACGTCCTCGACCGGCTCGACGTGATCGAGAACGCCGTGCCACAGCTCGCGGGACGGATCGACCCCACCAAGGTCGCCCTCGTCGGGCACTCGCTCGGCGGCTTCACCGCCGCCCTCCTGCTGGGCGCCGGGCTCACCGATCCCGACACCGGGGACGTGGTGCACCTCGTCGAGCCCCGGATCAAGGCCGGCGTACTGCTCGCCGCTCCCGGCAGGGGCGGCGAAGTCCTCAACGGGCCCGTGGCCGAGCAGTGGCCGATCATCGGGGCCGTCGACTTCTCCACCATGACCGCACCCGCACTGGTCGTCGCCGGAGACAAGGACGACCCCCGGCACTTCACGGACATGGGGCCGCAGTGGCACGCGGACCCCTACACCCTCGCCCCCGGCCCCAAGACCCTGCTCACCCTGTTCGATGCGGAGCACGGTCTCGGCGGCATCGCCGGATACGACGCCGCCGAGACCACGGACGAGAACCCGGAGCGGGTCGCCGCCCTCGCCCGGCTCGCCGCGGCCTACCTCCACACCCAGCTCCACCCCGGCGCCCCCACGTGGCAGACCGCGAGCGAGGCCCTGACGACCGGCCCCGACCCGGTGGGACGCGTCGAATCCAAGGACGCCTCCGCCCAGGGCACGGCACCCCGCCGCACGCGCCGGTAAGGGGATCCGGTGACATCCGGCGGCTGACCCTGGTGCGGCCTGCGCCGGCGCACGCCGTCCCGGAACTGCGGCGCATCACCGCCGGGCGGGGAGCACCCGGCACCGGGTGAAGGCCCGGTCGCTGAGACCACGGCGCGGCCGCCCGCAGCCCGGCGGTGTGCCCGCCGGACCCGTCCGAAGCCCGGCGGTGTGCCCGCCGGACCCGCCCCGACCCGCCCCGCGTGGCCGGCGGCTTCACCAACGGCGTTGTCAGTGGCCCCTCGTAGCGTCGGGGACATGACGCGAACCGCACACACCTTCGCCTACGCGGCTTCCTCCGCACTGACCGGAGACGGTACGGACCGGCTCCTCGGCCTGGAGACGGCGGGCGGCCTGACGCCCGCCGGGGCCGAAGCCCACCCCCGGTTCTTCGCCGGCTTCCTGGGCGAGCCCCAGGCCGCCGCGCGAGCGCTGTTGGCCGTCGCGGACGTGGCCGGGGCCCGCTACTTCCGGCGGACCGAGCGGGCCTCGCTCGACCCCGTGGTCACGGCCAACGGCGACCGGCTGCGCTTCGAGTCGTTCTCCGGATGCTGCGGGGTCTACGCCCGCCTCGACGTCCTGCCCGAAGCCCTCCTCGATGCCGACACCGGCCACGGCACCACGAACGTCGACGTCAACAACCCACTGCGGGAGGCACTGTCCCGACTCACCGGTGACGACCCGCTGTACCTGCGGGTCGGCCCCGACGAGCTCGCGGTCACCACCCTCGACGGGCCGGTCGTCGAGAAGAAGGTCCCGCTGCCCGACCGCTGGCTGCGCGGCTTCGCCGAATCCCAGGCCATCACCGCCGGGTTCGACCTGCGCGCCGAGCTGACCGCCGCCGAGGCGGTCCGCTACCTGCGGGCGCTTCCGCGAACCCCCTCCGGAAGTGGGGCGGCGGGCGGGCCGCTGTGGGTGGTCCCCGCGGGCCGGACGCTGCGGCCCTCCACGCGCCCCGTGCCCGGAGCGGTCTGCCTGCCCGGACCGGAGCGCCTCGCCGCCCTCCAGCGCGTGCTGCGACAGGCCACCGGCCTGCGTGTGTACGGGCCCGGGCCCCAGGGCGACGACGGCGCGCCCACCGCCTCCGCCTGGGAGGTCGCCCTGCCCGGCATGCGGCTCACGCTCACCCTCTCCCCGGAGGCGGACCGCGGCTTCTCCGGTGAGGGCAGCGTCCTGGAGGCCCTCGCCTCCGACACGGCGGGCGAGGACGCCGAGCTGGTGTCCGTCCTGCTCGCGTGGGAACCCCGTATCGACGTGGCCGACCTCGCCGACCAGTCGGGCCTTTCCGCGGAGCGGGTGCGGGCCGCCCTCACCCGTCTCGGCACGGCCGGCCGGGTCGGCTACGACCTCGCCGAAGCCGCGTACTTCCACCGCGAACTGCCGTACGACGCCCGGCGCGCCGAGCGCCACAACCCGCGGCTGGTCGCCGCCCGCGCCCTCCTGGAGCAGGATGCCGTCACCCTCGACGGTCCTGGCACGGCCGTGGTGGCGTCCGGCGAACGCCGCTACCGGGTGCGCGAGTCCGGTGGCGCCCTCAGCTGCACCTGCCAGTGGTGGGCCGACTACCGGGGCCGCCGCGGCCCCTGCAAGCACGCCCTCGCCACCCGCATGGCCCTGCGCGCCGCCACCGCCGTCACCCCGGCCGCCGTCTCCCCGACCGCCGTCACCCCGGCCCCCGCCACCACTTCCGGAGATGCTCGATGACCACCCAGCTCGACGTCCTCGCCGCCGTCCGGGCGGGCCGCACCCGTACGCTGCCCGCCCTGCTGGCGCCACTGGACCGCGCCCAGCGCCGGGACCTGCTGGCCACGCTGAAGGAGCTGCGCGGCGAACTGCGGGCCGACGGCTGGGCCCGCTGGGAGGAACGGGACCGCATCAGCCCGGCCCTGCTGGTCGCCGGCGCCGCCTGCCAGACCGGGGCCGCCGCCGCTGCCTCCTGGATCGGCGGCCGCGACATGCGCCGCTGGCGCAGACGGCCCCACGACGCCCTCGTCGAGGCGCTGGCCGACCGGGACGCCAAGTGGCTCGGCGACCTCGCCCACCGGCTCGCGGCGCGCCCCTCCACCGTCCGGGACGACTACCCGCTGATCGGCGAGCTCGTCCGCCGGGCCGGCTGCCCCGTGCCCACCACCGACGGCTGCGTCGAGGGCTGGGCGACGGCCGTAAGGGACTCCCGCGGCTCCCTCACCCACGCCCTGCGCCGGGACCCCCATCTCACCGCCTTCGTCCCGCGCCTGTTCGACACCCCCGAACCGGTCACCCCCCTGGCCTGGGCGTGCGAGCCCGACGACCCCCACCAGTGGCCCACCGCGTTGGCCACCCTCGCCGCGGAGGGACTGCTCGACCGCGCCGCCCTCCTCGACGGATGCACCGCCCGCCTGCTCCGCGGCGGCACTGCCCTCGTGCTCAAGCCCTACCGGGCCGTCCTGCGGGCCCTGCAGCCCACCGTGGAGGAGGAACGGGAGCGGACCGCCGACTGGATCGCGATCGCCGCCGACGCTCCGTCCGCCGTGGCCGGGCACGCGCAGCAGGTGGTGGCCCGGCTCGCCGCGGCCGGCCACGTCACCCCCGGCCTGCTGGCCGAGATGTCGGCCGCCGTGCTCTTCCGCCCCGAGCGGCAGCTCGTACGGGCGCAGCTGGTGCTCCTCGGCAAGACGCTCGCCCGTGACCGGTCCGCCGCGCCCGAGTTGCTGCCGGTGCTCGGCGAGGCCTTCGGCCACGCGGACACCGACATCCAGGAGCGGGCACTGAAACTGGCCGCCGCACATCTCGGCGGGGACGACCATGCGCTGCGCGCCGAATTCGCCGACCGCGCCCACCTCCTGAGTCCGGTCCACCGTGCGCGGGCGGTGGAGGCCTTCGGCGCGGACGCCGCCCCCGACGAGGACACCGGCCCGTACCAGGAGCTCCTGCCGCCGCCCCCGCTCCCCGTACCGTTCGCCCCGGCCCCGGAGACGATCACGGAGACCGTGGAGCTCGTCGCGGCCGTGGTCAACTCCCGTACCGAGACCGTCGAGGAGTTTGAGCGGGCCCTGGACGGTCTGGTCCGCCACGCACACCGCAACCGCGCAGCCCTGGCCGAGTCCCTGCGGCCCGCGCTCGCCGACCGCTACTGGCTCGACCCGGAACGCCGCCACCTCTACACCGACGAACTGTCCGGCCTGGAGCACGTAGCCGCCGCCGTCCTGGACGTCCGCCCTGCCGGGCCACCCCGGCAGGCCCTCGTCAGCTGGCGCAGCGACTGCCACCACACCGATGCGGCCGTCGCTCGTCACGCTCGCCTGGCAGAGGCCGCGCAGCGCATCGCCACCCGCCCCCTGCCCTTCCTGCTCGCCACGCCCACGCTGAGCACCGGCACCCTGGACCCGCACGTGCTCGTCGCACGGCTCACCGCATACGCCCGCCTCGGTGAGACCCCCGCCCCGGCGGACTTCGCACAGGCCCTGCTCCGCGTCCGCCGTGACGTCTCCGCCCTACCGGAAGCGGCCGCCCTGGGCACGCCCGAAGGCGACCGGCTGGCGGACTGGCTCGGCGAGGGCGGCCGGCCCGCGGCCGTCACCCGCCACACCGCGCCGGCCGAGTACCACCGGTACGGTGGCGCACCCGACCGCCATGTCCTGGACACCGGCGAACGGGCCACCGTGGTCGCGGAGTTCCCGGAGCAGTTCCGGGCCTTGGGACGTCATCGGACGGTGTCCGGCCGCTGCTGGGACGGCGGGGCCCCCGAGACCCTGATCGCGCTGCTGCCCGAGGACCGCGAGACCCTGGCGGCGTGGTCCCTCCCGGCCGTCACCTCCTGCGCCCTCGACGACGAACGCCGCGGCACGGACGTCCTGCCGGGGCTCGCCGCCGCCGGAGGCCCGGCCGGACCGGCCCTGCACCTCGCCGTCGCCACCGGGCTCGGCGCCCGGCACGCCGAGGACCGGCTCCGCGCGGTCGACAGCCTGCTCACCCTCGCGGGCCGCGGCGAGCTGGACACCGCACGCCTCGGCGCCGACCTCACCGAACTGCTGGACCTGGGCACGGTCAAGCCCAGCCGCCTCGCCGACGCGCTGCGCACCACGGCTGCGACCGGCGCCCACGGCACGACCTGGGCCGTCCTCGCCGGACTCCTCCCCGCCCTGCTCACCGGCTCCGCCGAACCGCGCGGCACGGGAGAGCTGTTGGAGACGGCCGCCGAGTGCGTGGAGCAGTGCGGGGCCGCGTCGCCGTGTCCCGCCGGACTGGACGACACCGCAGCCCGCCCCGGCCGTTCCCGGCTGGTCACCCAGGCGGCCCGCCTCCGCGACGCCCTGCACCGCAACCAGGAGGCCGACCCGCCCGGTGGTGCCTAGACCTCGGGGAGGGAAGGGTCGGGCGTCCATGAAGAGGGTGCGGTGACGGACCAACGTTCGTGGTCGCGCCAGGCCCCGTCGATGTAGAGGTACGCGGGGGAGAGGCCTTCGTAGCCGAAGCCCAGGCGCTGGACCAGGGCCAAGGACGCCTTGTTCGCCGGCTGGATGTTCGCCTCCAGTCGGTGGAGCCGCAGCTCGTCGAAGGCGTGCTTCAGGGCGGCGGTGAGCCCTTCGGCCATGTACCCCCGGCCCGCGGACGGGGCGAAAGCCGCGTAGCCGAGGGACGCGCCCTGGTAGCGGCCCCGGATGATCGAGTTGATGTTGACCATGCCGGCGGCCTCGCCGGTCTCCAGGACGCGGATCAGGAAGCCCAGGTTGGTTCCGTCGTTGAAGCGGCGCATCCAGGCCTGGAACTCCTGCGCGGTCGCGGGCAGCTGCATCCAAGGGAAGTGGAGCTCGGCGCTGGCCCTCACGAGCGAGCAGAACTCGTCCTGGTCGGCGAGGGTGAGCGGGCACAGTTCGACCCGGGACGAGGTAGGGGACATGGGCCGATGCTAGGGCCTCGTGAGGCACGCCCTACACGGGGGCCGAGGGCGCGGGTTCCCGGCGGTGCTCCAGCCAGGTGCGGCTCAGGTCTTCCCAGATCGTCTGGTACCGACCGAAGATCACGTCCAGCTGGTCGAAGGTGAGCTCGTGGGTGGCCGTGGACGCCACGAGGTATTCGAGGTCATCGGCAAGTCGCTGGAACCGGTACTGGGCTTCCTCCATCAGAACCGACCGGGAGCGCCAGTTGAAGAACGGCTCGACGGCTCCGAGCAACGTCACCAGCGCCACGCACGCCAAGGCCAGACCGGCCCACGCGTCGAGGTTCTGTAGGCCCAGGATGACGGTGGACGCGGCGGACAGGAGCAGCGTCGCCACCTTGGTGACGGAGGCACCTCGACCGAATCGCTTCTTCTTGCCGCGGGCGTAGTCGTTGCCCTGCCGGATCCTGTCCAGGAGAAAGGCGGCCGCCTCCCTCGGGCTGGGACCGACACCTGGTCCACGTTCCGGCTGCACTCCGCCTCCAGATTTCTGTCGTGATGCATCGGCTCGCTCCCCGGCAGACGCCGCCCCGACATCGTGTGGTTCCCGTGCGCGAGGGGGCAGCGGCCCGGTGCGCGTGTGGCCGTCGGCGAATCCTTTACCCGGTACGACTGTTACACCCGGGTGGGTGGACGGTCTGGCGCCAGGGTCGTCGGGTGCGGGGCATCCACCTATAACAGGGCCGTCATGTTGATCAACTGATGGGTCTTCACCATGTTGCAGACAGCCCTGCGGGTCCTCGCCGCGGTCTCCCTCATCTCGGCCGCCGCCGTCACCCCGGCGACCGCCGCTCCCGCCGCGCTCGCCGACGACCTGACTGCACCCTGTGGTCCGACCGTCGAATACCGCCCCTGGGACTGGTACCGCACGACGACCAACAAGGAGATCGACCTGGACGTCGCGTCCAGCGCGGCCGACGAGCGCTGGCAGTGGCGCAGCGACGTGAACACCCTGTGGCGCGGGGACACCCGCGAAACCGTCGACGAGATCTTCCGCACCGGGTTCACGCCCCGCGGCGACCAGGTGACCCCGCTGGCCGAGTACATCGTCAAGGGTGGCGGGCAGAGCAGCGCGCACCTGAGCACCAGCTGCGAGAAGTGGGTGGCCCAGAAGTTCGCCACCTACGGGACCGAAAAGACGGGCTGGGTCTACGAGATCTACGCACCCGGCGGCATCGACGTGAACGCCACGGCGCGCTTGAACAACTACAACTCGCCGTACCTCTGGAACAAGGAGATCGACTTCCCCGGAGGCGTCAAGGGCCAGTACATCAAGGGCGCCTGCAAGTACCACCTGACCGGCACCGACCCGGACACCAAGGTCAGCACCTGGGAGGAGCTCGGCTGCAAGGACAACGCGGGCTTCGCCCCGTACAAGGTGGACGTGGCCGCGCTCGCCGCCGCTCGCTGAGCGCACACCGGGGCTGGTCCGCGGTGCTCCGGCAGTCCGGCGGCGCCGCCGGAGCACCTGGCCCCAGCGTCACCGGCCACCGAGCGCCCCGCGCCCCGCGCCGACGGCGAGGTGTCGGGCGGTGTGTCGCCGACCGGCCCGGGCAGAATGTCGGCGAGGGGTAGGGGACAAACGCTCTCGGTCGCTCAGTCGAGACAGAACTCGTTGCCCTCGACGTCCTGCATCACGATGCACGACTCGTCGTAACCATCGGCAGTCAGGAGTCGCACGCGCACCGCGCCGAGCGCGACCAGCCGTGTGCATTCGGCCTCAAGCGCGGCCAGGCGCTCCTCACCCACGAGTCCGGTGGCGACCCGCACGTCAAGATGCACCCGATTCTTGACGACCTTGCCCTCGGGGACGTGCTGGAAGAACAGTCGCGGGCCCACACCCGAGGGATCCCTGCACACGAACTTCGAACCCTGCCGCTCGGCCGGCAGCGAGCGATCGAAGTCGTCCCACGTGGCGAACTCCGCCGGCGGCGGCGGTACGACGTACCCCAACACCTCGCACCAGAAACGAGCGACGCGCTCAGGTTCTGCGCAGTCGAAAGTGACTTGGAACTGCTTGATCGTCGACATCGCTCCACCCTAGATGATTGAGTCCAAGGGCTCGTAGCCATGGGCCGCCAGCGAGCGGTGACGCATGTCGCTGTCATCGCTCGCACAGCGCGTGCAAGGCGTGCCCGTCGTCCTGGCGGTCAGCGGAGAGCCCGCGATGCATGCTTCAGCAACTCGGAGAACGTCTCAGTCGAGGCCCGGCTGGGGAATAGCCTTGAGTCTCCAGTGACTGGAGACAACAGAGTGGGGGACATGGACGTGACGACCCTCTACTCGATCGGGGAGCTTTCCCGGCGGACCGGCTTGCCCGTGAGGACCATCCGGTTCTACTCCGATTCGGGGGTGGTAGCGCCGACCACCCGAAGTCCCGCCGGCTATCGGCTCTACGACCACGACGCACTGCTTCGTCTGGAACTCCTGCGCACACTGCGCGAGCTGGGCATGGACCTGGCCACGATTCAGCGGGTGCTGGACCGCGAGCTCTCGGTGGCGGAAGTCGCCGCGGCGCACGCTGACGCCACGGACGTCCAGATCCGGGTGCTGCAACTGCGTCGGAGCGTTCTGCGAGTCGTGGCCAGAAGCGGGTCCAACCCCGAGGAGACCAAGCTCATGCACAGGCTCACGCAGTTGTCCGGCGAGGAACGCCGACGGTTGATCGACGATTTCGTGGATGGCACCTTCGGCACAGTGGATGCCGACCCGGCCGCAGTGGCCATGGTTCGCGCTGCCACTCCCGACCTCCCCGATGATCCGTCCAGCGAGCAGGTCTCCGCGTGGGTGGAACTCGCCGAGCTGGTCGGCGACGAGGACTTCCGGGCCCGGATGCGTCGGACGGCCAGGTGCCAGGCCGCCGGGCGCACGCTCGACATCGAGAGCGATGCCGGCGATGAACTGATGGAGTTCACCCGTCAGAAGGTGGTCGAGGCCATGGAGTCGGGCATCGACCCGCTCAGCGACAGGGGTGCACCCGTCATCGACGACCTCGTGCACCGCTTCGCCGAGGTGTTCGCGCGCACCCCTGACTCGGAATTCCGGGACTGGATGGCCCAGCAGTTCAAAGAGGCGCACGATCCCCGGGTGGACCGATACTGGCGGCTGGTGTGGATCGTCAACGGCTGGCAGGTCGTACCGAACCTGATCCCGGTGTACCCCTGGCTCATCCAGGCCCTGCGAAATGATCGTGACGCGTAGTCAGCGCAGTGGGCGCCGCCCCGGATCCCTGGATGAGTCCAAGTGATCGCCTGCGGGCATGAGACGAGGGCATCCCACGTCGATGTGTGACTAACGACCTGGACACCCTCGCAACGGCACTCTGTGCCCGGATTGACGACGAGTCGAAGGCTTCGCCGTGGCTGGCGCCGTGGCGGCCTGCCGTCGGACGAGCGTCACCTGAAGTTGCTGCGGCCCGCCCGCAAGGGGGAAGCCGAGCTGGCCGGGTCACACCTGTTCAAGCCGCTGCGGCAGGTCATCGAGGCACTCACAGCGGCGATCTGGCACAACGACCTGACTGGACAGCCCATCAAGCGATCACTCACTGCCTACGATCACTGACCGCAACGACACCCCTTGGACTCATTCATCTAGTGGCGCGTACCGCTCACTGGGACCCCCGGGTGTCGTCCCCGTGCGGGCCGAGGACTCGCGCGACACGATCACCGGTACGGCGTACCCGGCGGCGAGCAGACCCGCTGCCGGCAGGGCCCAGCACGGCGCGGAGAGCCGGGTGCGTAGGTGTACTGGATCATGGCAGCGTGCTTGGACATGTGGGCTCCGGTCCGCGAACCGGGCGTATCGGCGAAGTCCCGGAGGATCGCGGCGCCTGCGCGTAACGACCCGGTCTTTCTCTTCACCCACTACAGGAGTCATCCATGACCACGTCCGCCGGCCGCACGAGGGCCACCGCATCCGCCGCCGTCATCGTCAGGGACGAGCAGGGCAGGGTGCTCATCGTCAACCCCGTCTACAAGGAGCGGTGGAACCTGCCGGGCGGTCACCTTGAGGAGGGTGAGCTCCCCACCGCCGCCGCGCGCCGCGAGGTCCGTGAGGAAATCGGCCTGGACCTCGAAATCGGGGACCTGCTCGTGTCCGCCTGGGTGACCAGGGCGGAAGGGTCTCACGTCTTCTACGTCTTCGACGGCCCCCAGCTGAGCCCGGAGCAGCAGCGGGCCATCACCCTCCAGGAGTCGGAGATCGGTGAGATCCGTTTCTGCCTGCCCGAAGACATTCCTCCCAGCATGATTCCGCCCTTCGCCCTCGGCATATGGCGCAAGGCCCTCGCGGCACGTGAGGACAAGCGCGCCGCCTACCTCGAATTCGCCCTGTAGGTGCACGCTCCACGTGCTGTCGGGCCCGGGGCCTACCGGCTGTGGTCCCCGCCGACGGAAGGACGACGGCACGAGACCACGACGCGTGCGTATGTGAAACGGTGCAGGTCAGCCCGAGTTTCGTGGGCTGGGGGCGGGCGCCCTATCCTGCCCGGGCCGCGGGCCTCCGGTCCGCGGCGGGGAGGGAATCATGGAAAGCAGAAGTACCGAAGAGGTGACGTCCGTTCGGGAGTGCCCGGAGTGCGGGGCTCCGGTCCCGGTGGACGCGAGGCACGTCGACTGGTGCGCGGCATGCGACTGGAACGTGGATCCGGGCGCACCGGACCCCGAGCCGGGCCGGATCCCTGCCGCGCGGCGCAGGCTGGCACACGCGTACGGGGAGCAGCTCGCGGCCGAGATGGAGCAGGGCGGGGGCCGGAGCGAGCCGGTGGGGCGCGATGCCGCGACCCTGTCGGCGCTCGCGCTCTCCCTGGTGGTGCACGGGGTGACCGTGGTGCTCGCGGTGACGGGGATCCTTCTCGTGGTGCTGGGCTGGGACACCGGCGTACAGCCCGTGTTGGGCGCGCTGCTGCTGGGCCTCGCCGCGGTGCTGCGGCCCCGGCCGGAGCGGCTGCCGAAGGACGCGCCGGTGCTGTACCGCGCCGATGCGCCGAAGTTGTTCGAGCTGATCGACGAGGTGGGGGCCGCGGTCGGGACGGCCGGGGTGCATGCCGTGGTGGTGACCACCGAGTCCAACGCGGCGGTGACCACGTACGGCTGGCGGGCACGCCGGATGATGCTCCTGGGCCTCGGGCTGTGGGAGATACTCCCGCCCCAGGAGCGGGTGGCGCTGCTGGGGCACGAGCTGGGGCACTTCGCCCATGGGGACACCCGGCGCGGCATCGTCACGGGAGGCGCACTGCGGGCGCTGGCCACCTGGTCCTACGTGCTGGCGCCGACCCCTCCGCGCGGCCTGCTCGACCGGTTCGTGAACGCCGTGACGTTCCTGCCCCGGTGGGCGGTCTGCGGGCTGGTCGTACTCCTCGACCACCTGACGCTGCGGGCCTCGCAACGCGCCGAGTACCTGGCCGACGTCAGCGCGGCCAAGGCCGGGTCCACGGAGGCGGCCGTCGGGTTGATGGACCGCCTGCTGATCAGTCCGGCGGTCGGTCCGGAGCTGCGCCGGGAGTCGGTGGCGGCCCACGTACGGGGTGGCTCGGCCGGGCGCGAGGCCCGCGAGCAGGCGGAGCGGGGACTGTGGGAGCGGTTGGCCCTGCGCATGGCCGCCGTACCGGAGCACGAGTACGAGCGGCTGCGCCGGGTCGCGGCCCGGCGCGGGCACAGCGTGGACAGCACCCACCCGCCGACCCACCTGCGCCGCCGGTGTGCCGCGACGGGCGGCCCGTACGCGGCGCAGGTCACGTACACCGAGGCCTGCGCGGCGGCGGTGGCACAGGAACTGGCCCCGGCCCGTACGGCACTGGCCGGCCGGGTCATCCGGGACTACGCGGGCTGATCCGCGGGCCGGCCCGGTACGCCGGAAACCCCGTGCACGTCTTACCTCGACGCAGAACAATCCAGGCCATGGGGACAGACATACACGGGTTCGTCGAATGCCGCTGGGATCGCTGGCTCGATGAGGACGACCGTAGCTGGAGCGGCGCGATCGACATCGCACACCTCTACAACGGGCGTTCGTACGCGGCCTTCGGGGCCCTGTTCGGCGTACGCGACACCACACGGTTCCGCCCCCTCGCGCATGACCGCGGCCTGCCCCCCGACGTCTCGCCGGAGACCCTCGCCGACTTCGAGTCCTGGAGCTCGGACGCGACCGCTGCCTCGTGGATCACTTGGGCGGAGCTGGCGGCCACGGACTGGGACGAGGCCGCGAACGAGGTCGACCACTGCCTCCACGAGTACCGCCGCAGCCCGGACGGGACCTGGGCGCTGCACGGCCGGAACAGCAGCCTCGCCCGCTTCGCAGAGCTCGCCGGCCCCAGTGACCCCGAGGCTCTGTACCGAGCAGGACGCATCTACCCCGAGGGCACCGAGTGGCCCGACGGCGATCGCCTCTTCCGTGTCGGCCGCCTGAGGAGGAAGGATGCCGTGCCCGACAGCGAGTGGGGCGCCGTCTGGTCGGTGATGCGCAGGCTGGCGAGCCTGCACGGCGACGAGGGCGTCCGCCTGGTCGTGTGGTTCGAAGGCTGACTCGGCCAGACCCGCGGCGCGGACCGGCGGAGCCTCACCGGACGGACCCCGCGGTCCCGGCGGCGCGGTGGGGCGGGCAGGCCGCATTCCCCGGCGCCTTGCCTTTCCCGGCACTTGCCTGCCCCGGCGCTGCCGTGGGCCCCTGATTCCTGACGAGCCACGCCGGCCTCCGGGCCGCGCCCCGTCGAGGCGCGTTCACCGAGGTGCGTTCACTGCGCGGCGGCCACGTTCTCCTTGTTGCTGCGCGCGGCGCGCTCGTCGGCGGCGGCCAGCCAGAAGAAGACCGGGGGCAGGCCGAGTTCGATCGCCGTCAGCACGATCTGGAACCAGTGCGGCCAGCCGTCCACGGCGAGCGAGAGTAGCCGGCCCATGCCGCCCAGCAGGAAAACGCCGGCCAGCCAGCGCACCGCCTGAGCCGGGATCGGCCGCTGCCGCGCGGCCCACAGCCACGCCAGCCCGTAGCCGACGAAGCTGGCTCCCATGAACCGGCCCCAGCTGTCGACCGTCGTGCCGGCGGAACCGGCTCCGGGGATCGCCGCGTTGCCGAGGAGCACGTGGTACAGGCCGATCGCCACGCTGGACCAGCCCATCAGCTGTGTGAGTGTGCGCAGGGTCCTTGCCATGATCCCTCCGAGCCTTCTCGGTGGAGCCTAGTTGACATGTGTCTACTAGGCTGGACGCACTAGTAGACACATGTCAAGTAGTGTTCGCTCGTGCCGTCCCGCCAACGACTCAGCCCCGCCGACCGCCGCGCCCAGCTCCTCGCCGTCGGAGCACGGCTCTTCGCCGCGCGCCCGTACGACGGTGTCCTGATGGAGGAGGTGGCCGAAGAGGCCGGCGTCTCACGAGCCCTGCTCTACCGTCACTTCTCCAGCAAACAGGACCTCTTCGCGGCCGTTTACCAACAAGCGGCGGACCAGTTGCTCGCCGAGACCCGGCTCGACCCCGCCGACTCCTTGGTCGAGCAGCTCGTCCAGGGGATGGAGGTCCATCTCGACTACTTCGTGGCGAACCGGCATGCCGTCCTCGCCGCGAACCGGGTCCTGGCGGGCGATCCCGTGATCCAGACGATCATGACGAACGAGCTGGACGCACTCCGTACGCGGCTACTGGCCGTACTCCCACTCACGGACGAGGGCGGCCGCGAGGCCGTGTCCGGCGTCCTGAAGAGCTGGCTGGTCTTCGTCCAGGTCCTCTGCATCGACTGGCTCACCCACGAGACCTGTACCCGCACCCAGTTGCGCGACGTGTGCATCGGCGCGGTCCTCGGCGCCCTCCGACCGCTGCTCGCCGAGGACCCCGCCCCCGACTGGCCGCCGCCACGGCGGCCCGACGCGGGCGCCTGATTCGGAACCCCTTGGCGTGTCCTGCACGGCGACGGGGCCTGCGCGCGCGAGTGACCCCCTCTCGACACGGGTGGGTCAGAGCCACTGGGCCCGGCCGAAGGTCGCGATGTGTGCCCGCTCCCTCGCCTTCCAGCCCCGTACGCCGCGTCGGCGGACGACGGCGAAAGCCGGCGCGCACCGGGCCGCGAACGAGCCGCCGATGATCAACGGCCATTCGGGCCCAGCCGGCCCGGCCCACCTGCGCCGCCGTCACAGCTTGAACAGCACTCCCCGCCAGGTCCAGCCCGCGCCGAGGACGACTCGCTGCAGGGGGTTCCTCATGTCCTGCGAGCTGAAGCGGAACGTCTCGGCTTTGTGTCGGCGGCCGTCCGGCCCCTTGGTGGTCTCCCACTGCCTGAACACCTTGTTGGCCGGTCCGCGGCCGTACTGCCTACGGGCGCTGTCGGCCGTGGGTTCCCATTGCTCCTCCAGGACGCGCACCTCGTGCGCCGCAGGGTCCAGGCGCATCCGGGTCTTGAGGGTCAGGTCCAGCGCCGGATATTCGAATTCCGCCACCAGGTCGGCGCCTTCCTTCGGGGTGCCCTCGCGCACGACGAACCGTACGCCCGGGCCGTTGAGCGCGAGCAGCGCAGCCCGGACCTCCGGGGCGGGCCGTGCGCCGACACCGTGGCGCGGGTACCTGGTCCCGGTCCACCTGTCCGTGAGGCGGCCCATGGCTAGGCCCCCGCCGCGGAGTCCGGGCGCACGCTGCGGACGAATTCCTGGAACTCGCCCAGGACCGCGTCGTGTTGAGCAGCGGTGGCGGTCAAGGCCAGCCGGACCACCGCACGCTTGCGCGGATCCGCGACGTCCTGCAGGGACAGGTACACCTGGGACTGGACGAGGTCGCGGCGAGCGTCGCCGACGACGGCCGAGAGGGCCACGCGCTGGGTCAGGGCCGGTGCGTCCGGGGAGCCGACCTCGTGGCGGTCGGTCACCTCCGCCGAGTCGGCGGCACGGCGCAGTCGCTCCGCCGACTCGTCGGCGAGCCCGGCCAGAGTGTCGGTCTCCGTCAGGAAACCGCCGTCGACGGCGATGCTGGCGGCGAACCCGGCATCCGGACGGGGGTGTACCGCGGCGAAGGCCACACCCTCGGCGTCGACCTCGTTCGGCTTGGCCGGGAGCCAACCTTCCGGCAACCGGAATTCGATGGGCACGGGCAGTTCTGCGGGCATTTCAGAGCCCCCTTTCCACGGAAACGTACATCAGTCGAACAAGCCGGCCAAGGCGTCAGCGGCGTCGCCGACGGCCTCAGAAACCTTGTGCGGATCGATGGTGATTTCGAGTCCCACCTTGCCGCCGACGAGGGGGGAGAGACCCGCGTCGCCGCCGAGCTTCCACACGCCGGTTTCCTTGTCCTTCTTGTAACCCCACCAGGCTTCCGCACCGGGGCCCGCCCATCCTTCGGCGTTCACACCGACGCCCAATCCGAAAGCCTCGGCACCGCCGGCGAGGGTCCCCTTGGCGCCCACGAACCCCTTCGCGCCGACGGTAACCTCCTCCTTGGTCGCCTTGGCGGTGAGGCTGCCCTCGATGCCCGCGAACCCCTCCGCCCGCGCGTACTGCCCGACGTAGCCGTACTCGGCCCGACCCTCGGCCAGTGCCCGTACTCCCGCGGACGCCTCGGCCTTGGAGACGAACCCCTGGTCGGTGAATCCGAAGTTCGCGGTGGCTCGGCCCCCGCCGTAGGCGTCGGCGACCCCGGAGAGCTTCAGGTCCCCCTCGGACATCGATCCCTGCGCGGTTTCGTGGAAGACGTCTGCGTACGCCTTGGCCGAGGCCTCCTTACCGTACTTGGGCCCGCTGAAGGTGTGGCCGGTCTTGTCCTCTTTCGTCCCGGCGCTGGATCGGTCGGGCTTCATGGCCTTGGCCAGGTCGCCTTCAGCGCCGGCGTTGAACCCGCTGAGGGTCTCGTCGGCGCCCTTGCCGAAAGCGTCCTTGTTGCTGTCGGCACTGGCCCGCCCGAGGGCGGTCTTGACGCCCTCATCGAGCTCGGCGATGGCCTTCACACGGTCGTCGATGTGGTTCTGCCACTTGGTGACGGCGGTGCGTATGGATGCTTCACCATCGGGATCGTGGTGGTAGGCGCTGCGCTCGGCAGGCGTGAGTTTGGCGTAGTCGAAGGCGACTTGGCCCTGCGCGGAGACGGTCATGCCGGCGGCCATCGCGTCGTCCCGGGCGCTTTCGAGCTTCTTCCTGAGCTCAGTGAACTTCTCGTGGGCCCCCCGCAGCAGACTGGCGATGGCCTTGGCCTGGATCTGTGCGGCGGAGAACTCGTAGCGGGTTCCCGCGAAAGTCGAGTGGGCAACCCCGGAGCTGACACCCGCCCAGTTCCCGCCCGTGGTGATCTTCTGGACGCTTTCCCCGTAGCGGGTCTCGACCTTGTTCAGCTCACCCGCCATCTCCTCCCACTTGGACGCGGCGGTCGTCAGCACACCCAGATCGGTGGTCATGGCTTTGTCGTACTTCAGCACCGCAGCCCCCTACAGACCGTTCCACTTCGACCTCTTGAACGGTCAACACCCTCGCGGAATCTGATCATATGCACGGCGGTTGCCGAAGCCCCTCAGCGTGGGTTCCAGGGGCGTGTCATCTCCACCAGCACGTCGTGGGGCCAGGTGCCGTGCTCGAAGAAGTGCTCCACGGCCCGGCAGGCGACGGGGAAGGGGACGGTTTCCCTGTCGGAGTACGTGTCGATCTGCCCGCTGGAGCGAAGGTATCCGCCAGAGACGCCCTCGCCGCGCGGATCGACCAGGTGCTCCCCGGGGCCGCCTGCACCGTCCGTCAGGGCGACCATCGCGCGCTCACCATTGGTCACCACGGAGAGGAGGCGGCCCCGGCCGTCCTCGAACCACGTCTCCTGGCTCGCCCAGTCCAGCCTACGGATGAGCAACGACCGGGCTTGCGCACCGGAGTAGCCGTCAGATGCGTGGCCCTGCATGCGCCAGCGCTGGGGTACGGCCATGGGATCCTCCGATTCGGGTTGCCCGGTACGGATCCGCAGACGGGCCGGTTCTCCCACCCGAAATTCTGCGGTACGCCCCGGCTCGATGAGTACGAGGACGAGGTGCCTTGAGTACGTCCGCGCAGGCGGGCCGGGGTCCGGGGCTGCTTGGCTGTGCCCGTGCGCGAAACGATCACAGCCCCGACCGCCGCCCGCCCCACCGAGGCCTTGGGCGCAGAAGGGGTGTCGGTGTGGACGACGGCATCGACGGTGGCTCTGATCCTCGTGGCCTTCTTCTTCGGCGCCCTCGCCGCGATGGCGACGGACGCCCACCCCCGGACCGTTGCGGTCACCACGGCCTTCTGGTGGGCGTCCTGGACGGCCACCCCGCTGCTCGTGGTGGTCTCCCGGCTGTTCCCCGGCCGCCCCGCACTGGCCAGAGGGCGCCGTTGGGCCGGGCGCGCCGCGCTGCTCCCGCCCGTGGTCGTGATCCTGCTGACGCTCACCCTGTAGCCGACGGGCGCGGTGTCCCCTCCCGGGACGGGCCAGCGGATCCCGCCCCGCTTCGATCCGGCAGCGCGGCATCGAGCCGCGTCAGTTCCTCCGTGCTCAGCTTGAGGTCCGCTGCCCCTGCGGAGTCGGTGATGGAGGCCGGGCGGCTGGCTCCCGGTACCGGGATCACCGCGGGGGAGCGGGCGAGCAGCCATGCCAGGGCGATCTGCTGCGGACTGACGCCACGGTCGTCCGCGACGCGGTGGAAGGGGGTGCCGACCGAGGTGGGGCCGCAGGGGCCGTCGAGGGAGCTGCGCGCGATGCCGCCCAGCGGGCTCCACGGCAGGAAGGCCAGGCCCAGCCGTGTGCTCAGCTGCAGCTCGGCTTCGCTGTCGCGGACTGCCGGCGAGTACTGGTTCTGTACGGAGGCGAGCCCGTCGCCCAGGATCGCGTGTGCTTCGCGGATCTGGGCGGTGGTGACGTTGGAGATGCCGGCGGCGCGGATCGTGCCGGCGTCGAGCAGCTCGCGCAGCGCGCCGACGGACTCCGCCCAGGGCACGGCGGGGTCCGGCTTGTGCAACTGGTAGAGGCCGATCGCGTCGAGGGCCAGGCGCTTGGCGGAGGCCTCGGCAGCTCGCCTGAGATGCTCCGGGGTGGCGTTGACGGTCCAACTGCCGTCGCCGGGTCGGCCGCGGCCGCCCTTGGTGGCGACCACGATGCCGGAGGTGTCGCCGCCGTAGCGGGCCAGGGCGCGGGCGATCAGCAGCTCGTTGTGGCCGGCCTCGCCGGCGTGCCAGTGGTAGCTGTCGGCGGTGTCGATGAGCGTGACGCCCGCGTCGAGGGCGGCGTGGAGGGTGGTGATGGCCCGAGTCTCGTCCGGACGTCGTTCGATGGACAGGGGCATGGCGCCCAGGCCGATGGCGCTGACGGCGGTGCCTGCGATGGTGCGGTACTGCATGGCGGATCCGTTCGTCAGGCGGTAGGTGTGGGAACGGGTGTGGGTGCCGGCGTCGGTGTCGGTTCGGTGTCCAGGACTTCGGTGTCCAGGACTTCGGCGCCGAGCGCTTCGGCAACGGCGCCGGGCAGCCAGTCGGTGGTACGGGAGAAGGCGAAGCCCAGTTCCCTGGCGCGGGTGTTGCTCATGGCGTAATGGCGGTCGAAGGAGAACGGCGAAGCCTCCGCGCCTGCCGGGACGGTCCGGTGGACGGGCTCCCGTCCGGCCGACGCGCCGATGATCGCGGTGAGGCCGTGTACGTCGAGCGGGCCGTCGGAACAGGCGTTGAGCGGACCGGTGAAGTCGGCCGTGGCCGCCCACAGCAGCAGGCCCGCCAGCTCTTCGTAGTGGATGAACACCGTGGGCAGGGCCCTCGCGTGCACAGTGATCTCTTCGCCCCGGCGGATGCGCTCGACGTAGTGCGCGAGCCGGCCGGTGAATTCATGCGCGCCGCCGCCGAGTACGTGCGCGCTGCGTACCGAGGCGAACGCGAAGCCGCCGGCGCGGGTGAGGACGGCCTCTGCTTGGCGCTTGCCTTCGGCGTAGTGCGCCTCCAGGTACGCGTCGTCGTGCCAGGGAAGGTCCGTGGCCACCACCCAGGCGGCCGGGTCGACGGTCTCCTCCGCCGCCGCAGTGCCCGGCGGTACGGCCGGCAGTGCTGCGGTCGCCGGGTCGTAGACCTCGATCGTCGACGTCATGACGTAGCGCCGGGTGCGGCCGGCGAAGGCTCGGGCGGCGATGGCGGCTTGCACGGGGGTGTAGCAGATCTGATCGACCACCACGTCGAAGGCGCGGGAGCCGAGCGCGGCCGACAGGGCGGCCTCGTCATTGCGGTCGACGACGAGGTGCTCCACACCGGCAGGCGGCGGGGTGGAGCCGCGGTTGATCACAGTGACCTGGTGGCCCGCCGCGTGCAGGCGTTCCACCAGGAGCTTTCCGAAGTACCGGCTTCCGCCGATGACGCAGATCCTTTGCATGCCCCCCATCCTGGACACGTGTCGTCATCAGCAGAAGTGATCATTTACTGAACGAGTGGTAAGGCGGACTGTTGACCTGATCGAGGTCGAGGTGCGGCCCAGGCCGGGTGCGCAGCACGACCTGTCGCTGTCCGGCCGGCACCGCGCGACTCAGGTCACCGGTTCGGCCTCGATCTCGATCACCCGTGCCGGCCCCGCCCTGAACGCCGGGCTGGCGGCGTCAGCGGCAACCATGTGCGCGGTGACGTCGTGGGCGGCCAATGCATCCCGCGACGCCCAGAGCTCGGCGAGGACGAACCGGTCCGGATCGTCGACCACCCGGTGCAGGTCGTACTGCAGGCACCCCTGCTCGGCCCGCACGAGCGGCGCGAGTCGCTCGAAGGCATCGACCTGTTCCTGGCCGCGGCCCGCAAGGGTGGTGATCAGTATGTGAAGTCGTACGGGCTGTGGCATGCGTGCGAGCGTAGATCAGCGGGCGTGGCTGGGGAACCGGGGTCTCACCAGGCAAGCACCGGCGGCACGGCCCGCCCGATGGCCGGCTCACCAACCCGATGGACTCGGCTACTTCGGGCGCCCCCGCCACCGCCTCACGTGCGTCGGCGGGGTCCCGGCCAGGGGTAGCCGAGCTGCTCGGCGAACTCCGTCGAACCGCCGCAGACCCGGGCGACCTCGCGCGGGTCCTCCGCCGTGAGACGCGCCTCAAGGCGCTCTGCTTGATCGGCCGGGTCATCCCCGGAGATCGGAAGGGTCATGTGGAACTGGAGCCAGGGACGGTCCTCCCGGATCGCGGAACGGCCGGGATGGAACAGGAAGACGTTGATCCGGTCCGGTTCCCAGTGCCAGGCCGAGACGGCTCCCAGTTCGCACTCCCAGGTCGTCAGCCGGCCGACGTCCTCCCGGAGCCTCTCCTCCAGAAGCCTGGCGACCGTTCGGGCCGGCCACTCCCAGCCGTGGTCCGTCGAAGCCCGCCGGACCTCCGCCTCGTACGGGTCGACCTCGAACCGAAGCTCTGGGAGATCGAGGTCTTCGTCGTCCGGGTTGCGCCAGTCGCTCCAGATCACGTACTGACCTTCGCGCCTGATGGTCACGTAGACGGCGCCGCAGCATCCTTCCGTGCACCCGGCCTCGGCGAGCCGAACCTCGCGTGGGGTGGCCGCCGCGCGGAGCGGCGCATCCGGCCCCAAGAGGTACCGAGGGTCGACTGCCGGGCCCTCGGTGAACACGTCGGCCAGGACGTCCAGCCCGTTGATGAACGGTCGGCATTCCACGGAGCCTTGTCAATCGCCGAGCGGTGGCACGGCGATGCGGAGGGACAGCAGATGCGGATGCGCATGCGGTTCTGTGGTCATCGGCTGATGGTCGCGGAGTCAGCGGCAGTTGTCCTACGGGATTATCGGCGTTCGGGGTTCGGCTGCCCGACGCGGTACCTTCGCGCGGCTGACCGTGTAGCCCGCCTTCGCCGTGCGGTCCCTGCTCGGCCGAGCAGGACCGGATCCGCCGGTTCGCCGATCCCGGGCCGTACCCCGAGACCGCTCCGCCCAGAAGCCCGGGGCGGGCGACCGTGACCCGCCCGGCGCCAGCGGACCGTCTTCGTACCCCTTGATCAGCACCCGTCGCCGAGGTTGATTCCCGCCGCGGCGGCCGAGTAGACGGCGTACAGCTGGATCAGTTCCAGCGGGACCGCCAGAACGCTGAACCACACGGTGGTACCGGCGAGAAGGCCCGGCCAGGTCTCCCCGAGCCGAACGCCGTACCGCCCGCGGAGCCGCCGTGCGAGCAACACACACACCGCCACCGCGGCCAGGCCGAGTCCCAGACCGGTCCACGCGGCGGCGTACTCCGTCATAGGGAAGGGCAGGTGCCGGCAGGCGGCGATCTGCCGGTCGGCCCAGTCGTACCCGATCTCCTGCGTGTGCAGGGAAGCGGCCACACCGGCGACGATCAGGAGCGGCACCAACAGCCCCGCCGTCACGGTGCCCGGCGTGACGGCACGCGGGCGCGCCGTGCCGTCGCTCGTGGCGGGGGAGGACGAGGTGGTGGCCATCAGTACCGATCCGGTTCCGGGCGGATGGTGCGGATGCGCCGCTCGCCCCCGTTCCCGTTCGCCTGTTCGCAGAAGATGATGCCAGCGGACCGGGACCAGGACCACGCCGGCGGCGGTGACGACGACACGAGGTCCCCGTTCGGTTCCCCTGGCCCCGCAACAAGCGTTGTCAGTGCTCGCCGTTACTGTTCCGGCAACTGATCACGTGGGAAAGCGGAGGGCTCGTGCAGCGCTGGGAGTACGTCGGGGACGGGTCGGCCAAGTTCTGGGAGGGCGAAGCGGACGGGGCCTCGGTGACCCTCCGTTTCGGTCGCGTCGGCACGACCGGGCAGACCCAGGTCAAGGACTTCGGCACGGCGGAGGAAGCCCGCCTGTACTTCGCCAAAGCCGTCGCCACCCGTGAGAAGAAGGGCTACGCGCCGGTCGGCGAGAGCCGGGTCGACGCCCCGCCCCTCGACGTGGCGCCGCCGGCTGCGGTCCGGGTCGACGAGGACGTCTTCGTGTTCCCCACCGCATGGAAGCGGAATGTGAGCCCGCGGCGCGGCGGGGTGCCGCGGCCGGCCTCCGCGGCGGTGGCGTCGGCGCCCGCGCAGGTCGACGGCTGGCTCGACCAGGACGCCGAACGCGTAGCCCGGGTACTGGACTTCCCGCAGAGCGAGCCCGCGCTCGTCGCCGCGGCCCGCACCCACCTGGCCGGGACGCCCGACCCGCTGGGCGCGGCCGTCCTGGCGCACCTGGTGCACGCCGATCACGGCGACGGCAACCGCGAGTTGTTCGTGGACGCCTGGGCCGTCCGGTACGGCCTGCCGTTCGCCGCCCGAGCGACCGTCGAGTACGGGCAGGTCACACCCGGTTGGCAAGCCGATCGCTCCGGGGCGGTCGTCAACGGCGTCCGCTGGGTCACCGCCGCCAACGGCTGGCGCAACAGCCAGGTCCCCATCGCCGAGCGCGCCCGCCGGCTCCTCGCGAGCGCCCCGGAGGCCGAATACCGGGCCGCCGTCGAGGTGCTGGCCGGGCACCGCGACACCCCCCGCCGCCGCGTCAACGTCAGCTTCCTCGTCCCCGACGAGCTGGACTGGGTCGGCGAATGCTGCGCCGACCCGCTCCCCATCCGCAACGGCTCCTCGACCGAGCTCTTCCTGCTCGCCGCCTCCCTGGGCACCGCCGAGCACGTCGCCGCGGTCCGCGCCGCCGGCTTCGACCTCGGCTGGCACGGCTGGAGCGCGCAGCTCATCGCGACGTGCGCCGATGGCCTCGGCGCGGCCCTCGCACCGCTCCTCGCCGAACCGTTCAAGGGGGCCTGGGCCGACGCCGACACCCTGCGCACCCTTTCCGAAGCCCTCGCCGAACTCCCCGGTGACCCGGCCTTCCACACGCTCCTGACCCGGATCGACGACAGGACCGTCCGGCCCGCCCTGCTGGCCGCGGCCCGTCGCTACCCGGTACGCGCCATGCGCCTGCTCGCCGAGCGCGCCGACGGAGCCGCCGCCGACGCGGCCATGGCCGGCCGCCTGCTGAAGGCGCACGTGGCCGCGCACCGCGAACTCGCCCTGGAGGTCCTGCCCGAACTGCCCGCCCGCGCCGCCGACCTCGTCGGCCCGCTGGCCCGCCTCGAAGGGCAGCTCCCCGAGGCGGACGCCGCCGCCCTGCCCGCAGTCCTCACCAGCCCGCCGTGGACGCGCGTGCGCCCCCGCACCAAGCCCCGTACGGTCAGCGGGCTCAGCGCCCCCGAAGACACCCGTATGGCTTGGCTGCCCGGAGAGCAGGAGGAATGGGCCTCCGCCGAGAACAGCATCCCGGCCTGGGCCGTGAACCAGGACCTGGACGCGCTCGTCGCCGCCGGACGCGCCGGGCTGCTGCGCCAGGACCACCAGCGGCTCGTGCTGTTCACCATGGGCCCCGCCGAAGTCGTCCGCCCGCTCCTCGACGCGTGGGACGGCCCCGAATGGACCTACGAGGGCACCAACACCTTCATGCCGCTGATCGCCCGCTACGAGAGCACCGCCCTGGCGATGGCCTTCGGCACCGCGCTCCGGCTCCCCGCCACCATGGGCGTGCTGCTCATGCCGTACGTGAACCTGCGCATAGCCCGGCTCATGGCCGACTGGCTGGTCCGCCTCAAGGCCGCTGCCCGCACCGCCCGCGCCTGGCTGGTCCGGCACGCAGGGGACGCCGCCACCCTGCTCGTCCCCGACGCCCTCGGCAAGCCCGGCAAGCCCCGCACGGCCGCCGAGGCCGCGCTCCGGACCATCGCGGCCGCCCACGGCCCGGACACGGTGCGGGAAGCCGCCGCCGTCCACGGCCCGCAAGCGGTCGGGGCGATCGCCGAACTCCTCGACGCCGACCCGCTGGTGACCGCGCTGCCCGCCAAGACGGTCGAGCCCCCTGCGTGGGCCGATGCGGCCGCCCTGCCGCAGCTGAAGCTGCGCACCGGCGAGGCGCTGCCCGCCGAAGCGACCGGGCACCTGCTCCGCATGATGGCCTTCGGCGCGCCCGGCAACCCGTATCCGGGCGTGGAACTGGTGCGGGAGGTCGCCGACCCCGCCTCGTTCACCGAGTTCGCCTGGGCCGTGTTCGAGGAGTGGCAGATGGGGGGCATGCCCCCCAAGGACGCCTGGGCGCTGCACCAGCTCGGCGCCTTCGGCGACGACGACACCGTCCGGCTGCTCAGCCCGATCATCCGGAACTGGCCCGGGGAGGGCGCGCACCACCGGGCCGTCGACGGCCTGGAGGTGCTTGCCGCGATCGGCACCGACGCCGCCCTGCTCAGCCTGCACGGCATCGCGCAGCGGGCGAAGTTCAAGGCCCTCAAGGCCCGCGCCGGCGAGAAGATCGCCGAGGTGGCCGCGGGTCTGGGCCTGACCCGCGAGCAGCTGGCCGACCGCCTGGTGCCCGACTTCGGCCTCGACGCGGACGGCACCACCACCGTCGACTACGGCAGCCGCCGCTTCACCGTCGGCTTCGACGAGCAACTGAGGCCGTACGTGGCCGACGCCGACGGCAAGCGGCTGAAGGACCTGCCCAAGCCCGGCGCGAAGGACGACCCGGAGCTCGCCCCGGCCGAGCGCAAGCGGTTCGCCGCCCTGAAGAAGGACGTGCGCGCCGTCGCCGCCGACCAGGTACGACGACTGGAGGCCGCCATGGTCGACGGCCGCACCTGGACGGCCGAGGAGTTCGGCAAGCTCTTCGCCGAGCACCCGCTGGTGTGGCACCTGGCCCGCCGCCTGGTGTGGCGGGCCGTCGACGGCGATTCGACCGTCGAGTTCCGGATCGCCGAGGACCGCAGCCTCGCCGACGCCGACGACGAGGCGTACGAATTCGGCGCGGACGCCGTCGTCAGCCTGCCGCACCCGCTGCGCCTCGGAGTCGACGCGGTCGCCGCCTGGTCGGAGGTGTTCGCCGACTACGAGATCGTCCAGCCGTTCGCGCAGCTAGGCCGGGCCGTGTACGCGGTCACCGAGGAGGAGGCGGCAGGGCACCGGCTGACCCGCTTCGAGGGTTTCACCGTCCCCGTGGGCCGGCTCCTCGGCCTCACCAAGCGCGGCTGGGAGCGCGGCACTCCCGAGGACAACGGGGTGGAGCGGTGGCTCTCCCGCCGCCTGGGCCGTCACTGTTACCTGGTCATCGCGCCCGACGAGGGCATCGCGGTCGGCATGGTGGGCGAGTTCCCCGACCAGGTGCTGGAGACCGTCTGGCTCGACACGACGCCCGGCGACTACTGGTTCAGCCGCAGCCACCCGCTGACGTTCGCCGACCTCGACGCGGTCGTGGCCTCCGAAGTGCTCGCCGACCTCACGGAGCTGACGGCATGACCGGCGCCCGCACCCCACGTCCGCGGGACACTTTTGGGGACGATCCCGGTACTGCCGGTGCCCCCGGCACGCACGACGGTGCGGGGCGCAGGCCCGTCCAGCGGCCGCCCGCCGAGATCAGGTACGCCGAGGAGCTGGCCGCGCTCAGGGCCGCCGACGACGCACCCCGCCCGCCGGGCTGGCAGCTCAGCCTGCGCGCCGCCTTCCGGTTCATCACCGGGGACCCGCAGACCGGTGTGAGCCGCAAGTTCGTCGGCGACAACTCCCTCGTCGAACGGGCGTTGGTCGCCCTGGCCACCAACCGGGGCCTGCTGCTCGTCGGAGAACCCGGCACCGCCAAGTCCCTGCTGTCCGAGCTGATCGCCGCCGCGGTCAGCGGTGACTCCACGCTGGTGGTCCAGGGCGGCGCCGCGACCACCGAGGACCAGATCAAATACTCCTGGAACTACGCGCTGCTGGTTTCCGAGGGCCCCTCCGAGCGCTCCCTGGTGCCCGCCCCGGTGCTGCGCGGCATGCGGGAGGGCCGGCTGGTCCGCTTCGAGGAGATCACCCGCTGCCCCCTCGAAGTGCAGGACTGCCTGCTGTCCCTGCTCTCCGAGCGGGTCGTCACCATCCCCGAACTCCCCGGGGACGCGGGAATGGCCTTCGCCGCCCACGGGTTCAACGTGATCGCCACGGCCAACACCCGGGACCGCGGCGTCAACGAGATGAGCGCGGCCCTCAAGCGCCGCTTCAACTTCGAGACGGTGTTCCCCATCGCCGACCGCGACGCCGAAGCCGCCCTCGTCGAGGCCGAGGCCACCGCCCTGCTGCGCGCCTCGGGGGTGGCCGTCGCCCCGGATCCGGACATCGTGGACGTCCTCGTCACCACGTTCCGGGAACTGCGGGGCGCGGGCGGGGACGGCCCGCCGCACGGCACACCGGGCGGGTACGCGGGGCACGGCGGGTCCGACCGGATGGGCGCGGTCATGAGCACCGCCGAGGCGGTCGCCGTCGCCCACGCGGTCGGCGTCCGCGGCTGGTACCTGCGCGGCGAACCGGGCAACGCCGCCGACCTGGTCACCTGCTTGGCCGGCACGGCGGCCAAGGACAACCCGGAGGACCTGGCACGGCTGCGCCGCTACCTGGAACAGCGAGCCGACCGGCACACCGGACCGGCCTGGCGGGAACTGCACGCCGCCCGGCACCTGCTGGCGCGGTGAGCACCCTGACGGCCCACTTCCTCGGCGTCCGCCACCACTCGCCGGCCTGTGCGCGGCTGGTCTCCCGCACCATCGCCGCGCTGCGGCCCAGCCACGTGCTGGTGGAGGGGCCGTCCGACCTCAACGACCGGCTCGGCGAACTGCTGCTCGGCCACCGGCTGCCGATCGCGGTGTTCAGCCACTACCGCGACGACGAACGCTCCACGACCTCGTGGACGCCGTTCTGCGACTACTCCCCCGAGTGGGTGGCGCTCAGCGAGGGCCGCGCCGCCGGCGCACAGGTCCGCTTCATCGACCTGCCCGCCTGGCATCCGGCGTTCGCCGGCCGCAGCAACCGCTACGCGGACGCCGAGGTCCGCTACGAGCGGGCGACCGCCCGGCTGTGCGCCCGCTTCGGCGTGGACTCGGCCGACGCCCTGTGGGACCGGATGTTCGAGGCGGCCGAGTCCGACGGACCGGGCGAGGGCGGTCTGGGCAACGACCGGCCGGGCGGCGGTGGTCTGGGCGGCGACCGGCTGGGCGGCGGTGGTCTGGGCGGCGACCGGCTGGGTGGCGGCGGTCTGGGCGGCGACCTGGGTGGCGGCGGTCTGGGGTCCGACGGGCCGGCCGGCGGCTTGGGGTCCGACGGGCTGGGCAGCGACCGGCTGGCCGACGGTGGTCTGGGCGGCGACCTGGGTGGCGGCGGTCTGGGGTCCGACGGGCCGGCCGGCGGCCTGGGGCCCAACGTGCTGGGTGGCGACCGGCTGGGTGGCGACCGGCTGGGTGGCGACCGGCCGGGGTCCGGCGGTCTGGGCTACCGTTCCCTCGCCGAACGGCTCGCCCTCTACTTCGACGTGGTCCGCGGCGACACCGAGGCCGACGCCTCGGACCGGGCCCGCGAGGAGTACATGGCCTCCTGGGTCCGAGCCGCCCTGGCCGAACCGGGCGCGGGCCCGGTCCTGGTCGTCACCGGTGGTTTCCACCGGCCCGCGCTCGTCGCCCTCACCGAAGCCGCGGGCCGTGGCGCCGACACCGGGGCGGCGCACGGTCCTCCGGCGGTGCCACGGCCCGCCACGGACGCCCTCGCCGGCAGCCACCTCGTCCCGTACTCCTTCCACCAGCTCGACGCCTTCACCGGCTACCAGTCCGGCATGCCGTCCCCCGGCTTCCACCAGCACGTGTGGGAGCACGGCCCGGCCGCCGCCGGGGAGCTGCTGGTGCGGGACATCACCGAACGGCTGCGCGGCCGAGGCCGGCACGTCTCCACGGCTTCCCTCATCGCCGCCCGGGCCGCCGCCCAGGGCCTGGCCGCACTCCGCGGACACCATCGGCCCGCCCGCCTGGACCTGCTCGACGGCCTCGCCGGCGCACTCCTCGACGAGGCCGTCGACGAACCCCTGCCGTGGACCCGGCGCGGCCCGCTGCGTCCCGGCACCCACCCGGTCCTCGTCGAGATGGTGGCCGCCGGCTGTGGCCAGCGGACCGGCGCGCTCCACCCGGACACCCCGCTCCCGCCGATCGTGCACGACGTCACCGCCCGCCTCGCCGTCCTCGGCCTGGACGGCACCCGCCCCGTCACGCTGCGACTCACCGAGCCCGCCGGCCTGGACGCCAGCCGCGTCCTGCACTGCCTGCGGATCCTCGACGTCCCCTGCTACGCCCGTACCCGCGGGCCCGTCGACGGCGCCGACCCCGAGGCCACCGAGCGCTGGGAGCCGCATGCCGCGTCGGCCGCGGGTGCCCGGGAAGCCGCGCTGATCGAGGCTTCCGGTCACGGCATGACCCTGGCGGACGCGACCGCCACCGCTCTCGGCGAGCGGGTCCGGGCCGCCGCGGCCGCCCCCGACGCCCTCGCGCGGATCCTGTTCGACGCGGTGGCCTGCGGCGCGACCGGGATGCTCGGCCCGCTGCTCACCGAACTCCGGGCCGCCGTCGACCGGGCCGGCGACCCCGGTCCGCTCGGCGAAGCGCTGCACACCGCCCTCGGGCTGTGGCGGCACGACCGGGTGTACGGGGTCGCAGGGGACCCGCTGCTGGCCGGCTTCGTCGACGCCGCCGTCGCCCGGGTGCTGTGGCTGGCCGAGGGGCTGCACGGCGCCGGCGGCGTGGACCGGGGCAGGGTGGGCGCCCTCACCGCCGTACGGGACGCCGTGCTGCACGCCGCACCGCTGCTGTCCTTGGACCGGGCGGCGGTGACCGCGGTGTGCGCCCGGATCAGCACCGACCCGGCCGCCCCCGCCGATCTGCGCGGCGCCGCGTACGGTCTGTGCCGCGCCCTCGCGCACCGCCCGGGCGAAGACGGCCCCCGGGTCGACGGGGTCGGCGATCCGGTGGCCGCGGTGCGGGCCGTCGCCGGCACCGCAGCCCTCGGCGACTGGCTGGGCGGCCTGTTCGCGCTGGCCCGCGAGGAGCTGACCGCGCCGGCCGCCGGGAACACCACCTGCGGGGCCGCAGGCCAGGACGATGGCCTGCTCGGCGTACTCGACGCCCTGGTCAGCGAGCAGCCGGAGGACGAGTTCCTCGCAGGCCTCCCCGCCCTGCGGCAGGCCTTCGCCTACTTTCCGCCCCGCGAGCGCGAACGCATCGCCGCCCGCCTCATCGAACGCCGTGGCCTGCGCGGCTCCGCCCGCGGCCTGCTGCGGACACCGGCCGACCCGCTGCTCATCGGCCGGGCCCGGCGCCTGGAAGACGACGTGTCCCGCCTGCTCGAACGCCACGGCCTGGGAGCCGCCCCGTGACCGCCACCGACCCCGCCCGCGCGTCCGCGCCCTCCACCGACCCCGGGCTGGAGCGGTGGCGGCTCGTCCTTGGCAGCCCCGCCGAACGTCACACCGGCGCCCTCGCCGCGGACGGCGCGGCCCGTGACCGCGCCCTGGAATGGCTGTACGGCCGCGACCCCGAACAGGGCGAGCGGGGAATCCGCCGAGCCGGCGACGACCCCTCCGCGGTGACCGCGGTCGACTGGCTCGACGACGTCCACCGCCTCTTCCCCCGGGAGACCATCGAACGCCTCGAACGGGACGCCGTCGAGCGGTACGGCATCCACGAGATCGTCACCGACCCGGCCGTGCTGGAACGCGTCCGGCCGAGCCCCGCGTTGCTGCGAGCCGTCCTGCGCACCAAACACCTGATGAACCCGCAGGTCCTGCGGCTGGCACGGCGGCTCGTCGAGGCCGTGGTCCGGGAGCTGATGGCCCGCCTCACCCCGGAGCTCCGGCGCTCCTTCACCGGAACCCGCTCCCGGCGCCCCAGCCCCGTCGCGTACTCACGGAACTTCGACTTCCATGCGACGGTCCGCGCCAACCTGGCCCACTACCAGCCCGAGCACCGGCGGCTGTTGATCGAGCGGCCGCGGTTCTCCTCCCGGACCGGACCGCACCTGGAGCAGTGGCAGCTGATCCTGCTCGTGGACCAGTCCGGCTCCATGACCGGATCCGTCATCCACTCGGCGGTCACGGCGGCCGCCCTGTGGGGGCTGCCGGGGCTGCGCACCCACCTGGTGGCCTTCGACACCTCCGTGATCGACCTCACCTCCGACGTCACCGACCCGGTGGAGTTGTTGATGCGGGTCCAGCTGGGCGGCGGCACGGACATCGCCCGCGCCGTCGACTACGGCGCCGAACTGATCGACAACCCGCGCCGGGCCATCGTGGTCCTGGTCACCGACTTCTACGAGGGCGGGGACCGTTACCGGCTGGTCCGTACCGTGCGCCGGCTCGTCGGGCAGGGCAGCACCGTACTCGGCCTGGCCGCCCTCGACGAGGACGCCGCACCCGCCTACGACCGGGACCTCGCCCAGGAGATCGCCGACGCCGGCGCCCACGTCGGCGCCATGACCCCCGGCATGCTCGCCGCCTTCGTCGCCGAACGGCTCGGCCGTTGACCGCCGCCACCGTGTCCCGCCCCGACCTGCTGGCCCTCACCGAGGACACCCTCGCCGCGCTCGCCAACCGGGGCTTGGTCAAACGCGCCGCGAGGGAACTCGCCGCAGGGGCCGGAGCCGCGGTCCGCGTGGCTCCGGACGGCAGCCTCAGCGGACGCTACCCCGACGGCACCGAATCCGTACTGCCTCCCGGCGCAGGACTCGACGTCGGGAGGTGCGGCTGCGCCGCCACGGGCGTGTGCCGCCACCTGATCGGACTGATCCTGGCCTACCGGCGGCAGGCCGAGGGGGAGCCGACGGCGCCCGGGACCACCGGCGGGTCCGACACCTCCGAGCGGACCAGCGCGGAAGGGCCTGCGCCCCGCGCGCCCGAACCGGCGCGGCAGAACCCGGACACCGGTCCGGACACGGGCTCGGACACGGGCCCGGTCACCGGTCCGGGCGGGGCTCCGGTATGGTCCCCCGGCAGCGTCACCGACGAGGAGCTGACCGCGGCACTCGGTGCGCGGGCCGTCACCGCCGCGCGCCGCACCCTGGCCCGCGGCTACGCCGCGCGGCTCACCCACCCCGCTCCGGGGGCCCCCGAGGCGCGCGCCGAACTGGCCACCGCGACCGTGCGGTTCGCCGTCCCGGCCGCGCTCGGGTACGCCCTCACCGACGCCCGCCCCGAGCACCGCGGCCCGGCCGTGGCCCTCGCCGTGTGGGCTTTCCGCGCCGCGCTCGCGGCCGACCCGCAGGACCCGCCGACCGATGTCCGGGCCGGCGGGCCGCTGCGGCCGGCCCGGACCCGCGACGAGGCGGCCGGGGCAGCCGCCGGGATCGCGACCGAACTGCTGCTGGACGGGGCCGCCCACGCCGGGCCGGTCATCACCGCGGGCCTGCACCGGGTCGGCCGCGAACTCGCGGACCACGGGATGCACTGGACGGCCGACACCACCGCCGACCTCGCCGAGCAGCTCGCGGAGCACGCCTCGCGCGGCGCCCGGCACCGGCCCGAGCGGTTCGCGGAGCTCCTCGCCGAGGTGGCCGCCCGGCACCGCACCGGTCGCCACGGCACCGGCGAGCCCGGAACCACCGCGCTGCGCCGGGTCCGGCTCACCGGGCTCGGCTGCCGGGTGACCGGGAACCCCGGATCCCGCACCGCCGAGGTGTACTTCGCCCACGCCGGCGCGGGCATCGTCCTCGTCATGCGTCGCCGGTGGGAGTTGACCGGGGACCAGGTCACCGGGGACCAGCCGGCGCCGACGGGGCCGGACTTCGCGCGACGGCGCACCGCCGGCAGCACGTTCGGTGCGCTGGCGGCCGGGAACGTGGTCAGCGAGACCGCGTCCCGTACCCCCGGGCACGTCGTCGCGTTCGGTGCCCCGCGCACCGGCGGCACCGGTGTCACGCCGGTCGCGGGCTCCTGGACCGACCTCCCCGAACCCCTCCTCGTACGGGACTTCGCCGCGCTCGCGGAACGGGTGCGGGCCCGCCCGCCCCGGCAGGTGCGGGCGCGGGTGGCGGCGGACGACGTCCACGTACTGGCCGTGCACGCCGTCGAGGGCCTCGGCTACGACCCGGCCGAGCAGCGCCTGGAGGCGGTGCTGCGGGACGCCGACGGCAACCTCGCCCTGCTGGCGGCGCCCTACAACCCGTACGCGCCCGGAGCCACGGACGCCCTGGCCGCGGCCCTCGACGGCCTCGGCGGCGGTCCTTGCCACATCAGCGGGTTCGTCCGGGCGGCCGCCAGATCCGGACCTACGGGATCCACGGGATCCACGGGGCTCGTGGTGGAGCCCGTCGCGGTGCTCGCCGGGTCGGCCGTCACGGTGCCCGACCTGGCGCCCGCCGGACCGTCCACCAGTGCGGCTCCGGCGGCGCACCCCGAGCCGGACCCGGTCGCGGGGGCGCTGGCCGAGGCGCTCGCCGCGCTCGCCGACGCCGCCCACCGGGGCCTGCGCCACTTCGACCGGGCCGGCTTGGACCGGCTTCGAGGGGCGGCGGCCGCCCTGGACCGGACGGGTCTCACCACGGCCGCCGGCCGGGTGCGAGCCGTACCTGCGGCCCTCACCGGCGGCGGCGCGGACACCGCCGTGGACCCGTGGACGGACGCGCAGTTGTTCCTGCTCGCGGCGGCGGACCTGTACGGCTCACGCTGACGCGGCAGCGCTGCGGCGCGTGCGATCACCCACGGCCCACGGGCTCAAACCCCGGGGGCCGGGTGGCGGTCCAGGACGGCCGGCCCACGGGCTCAAACCCCGGGGGCCGGGTGGCGGTCCAGGACGGCCGCGACGATCCTCATGAGCCGCTCACCCGCGTGCTCGATGCTTCCGTTCTGGACGCTCACCTGGGCTCCTTCGAGGACGAAGGTGATCTCCGCGGCCGCCTCTTGCGGATCGGGCAGCCCGGCCCGGGCGCACAGGTCGGTGAGCCGGCGCACCTGGCCGGCCTTGTGGGCTTCGATCAGCCGGCGCGCCGGGTGGGTGCGGTCGGGCAGTTCCGCCATGGAGTTGATGAACGGGCACCCCCGGTGGGAGATCTCGGGAAGTCCGTCGGTGATGAACCGGGCCATCCCGAGGATCTGTGCGCGGGGGTCGTCGGGTTGTGCTTCCTCCAACCGGTCGAAGACGGCGGTGTAGTCGGCTGCGACGATGCGGAGCCATTCCTCGACCAGCGCGTCCTTGGTCTCGAAGTGGCGGTACAGCGCCATCTTGGTGGTCTCGGCCCGGTCGGCGATCGCCTGGACGCCCACCGCCTTGATCCCCTCGCGTGAGAAGAGCTCCTCCGCCGCGTCGAGGATCCGCTCCCGGGGCGGCAGCTTGGCCACCCTGCTCTGCCTGCTGACTCTGTCCATGCTCGCCATCCGGCCCCTCGTCGGTGCGGTGGGGCGTCGCACCGCCTGGCCGCAATGTTACGGTACCGATCAGTCCTGCGTGATACCGATCGGTCTCGTGAGGTACCGAGCGGTATTGGTGCCCGGTGTCGACTCTCCTGAACGGACGGAAATGAAGCTCTCCGAGTACGTGAACTACGACGGCGTCGGCCTGGCCGACCTGGTGGCTCGCGGCCAGGTGACTGCCGCGGAACTCGCCTCGACCGCCCAACTGGCGTCCGAGGCGGTGGATCCGCAGATCAACGCCGTCGTCGAGACCTGGCCCGCACAGGACGCACCGGCTCCGGGCAGCACGCCGCTGGCGGGGGTGCCCTTCCTGATCAAGGACCTCGCCGTCGCGATGTCCGGCAAGCGGATGGAGCTGGGCAGCCGTATCGCCGCAGGAAACGTCGCAGGGGCCGATTCATCGCTCATGGCGCGCTTCCGTCGCGCCGGGCTGGTGACGCTCGGACGCACGGCGACTCCGGAGTTCGCCTACAGCACCACCACGGAAGGCGTCCTGTACGGCGCCACCCGCAACCCCTGGGACCCGACCCGTAGCCCCGGCGGCTCCAGCGGCGGCTCGGGAGCCGCCGTCGCCGCGGGCATCGTCCCGATCGCCCATGCCACCGACGCGGCGGGCTCCATACGCGTCCCCGCCGCCGCCAACGGTCTGTTCGGGCTGAAGCCGACCCGCGGCCGGATCTCCATGGGCCCCGACGCGGACGAGGTCTTCAACGGGCTCGCCGTCCACGGCGTCCTCAGCCGCTCGGTACGCGACAGCGCCACGCTGCTGGACCTCGTCCACGGCCCCGAGGCCGGTGACCCCTATGTCGCCCCGCAGCCGCAGCGGCCCTATGCGCAGGAGATCACCCGCTCCCCGGGCAGCCTGAGGATCGGCCTCCTCACGCGGCCCTGGGGCGGCCGGGCCGTCGACGCCACCGTCGTCGACGCCACGCTCCGCTGCGCACGACTCGCCGAGTCCCTGGGGCACCGGGTGGAAGAGGTCCAGGTCGACCTCGGCGTCGGCTGGGAGGAATTCACCCTGGCCAATGCCCGCTTGTGGAGCGCCAATCTGGTGACGTGGATCGACGGCTTCGCCGCGGCTTTCGAGCGACCCGTCGACTCCACCACTCTCGAACCCGAGATGCTGGCCAGTTACGCCTACGGACAGCAGGTCAGCGGCGCCGAGTTCGTCCACGCACTCGCGATGCGCAACACGGTCGCGCGCGCGATCGGCCGGTACTTCGCCCACTACGACCTGCTGCTCACCCCGACCCTGCCCGAACTGCCCGTCCCCCTGGGCACGTACGCCGAGGGTGCCGAGGGCGCCGACGGTCTCGGCTGGCTGGGGCTGCTCTTCCACCGCTCGCCCTTCACCGCCGCGTTCAACGTCGCGGGCACCCCCGCCATGTCCGTCCCCCTGGAGACCGACCCGGCCACCGGACTGCCCATCGGCATTCAGTTCGCCGCGGGATACGGCCGCGAGGACGTCCTCTTCCGCCTCGCCGGACAACTGGAACAGGCCGCTCCCTGGGCGCAGCGGACCCCCGCCGTATGGGCGGGCAGTCACCCCGACGCCTGACCGCGCTGCCGTCCCGCACCGAGGTCTACGGGCGCTGCGCGCCGTCCGCCGCGGCCCGGTCCGTTGCAGGGGTGCCCGCCGGTTAGGGTTTTCCCATGGGGTTGACAACGGGTCACGGGGGAGGAGCCCTGCCGGTCTGGCAGAGCGAGCAGGCCTGGCGGGCGCCGAGCGCGATCGAGCGGGGGCTGTACGAGGCGAAGGCGCGCGGTGACTGGCCCGCCTACTACGATCTCGTGGCCCACGCGGACCTGTACATGATGCAGTCCCGGGCCTACGTCGACGCCGCCTCCGGCAGCAGCCGCTTCCACCCGTACTGGAACCCCCAGACGCAGACGATGTGCCTGGCCGTCTACACGGCCGGCATGCTGCCGGAGCCGCTGCCCGACCCGGTCTACAACGGCTACACCCTGGGCTGGTTCGCCCAGGTGTGGGAGCCGCACGACCCCCCGTACCTCGTCGTCAACCCCGGCAGCCCCTGCGAGGGCGTGCTGCCCGCCGGGCCGGAAGGCCGGCAGCTGTGGCAGCGGCACTACGACGCGGTGGAGAGCCACGGCCTGGCCCGGGACACCATCCACACCCTGGAGCAGGGCGGACCCCTCACGGGCCAGGTCGCGTTCGGCCTGGCGGCCGGCGCGCACATCGCCGTGGCCAACGGCCGTTTCTGGAACTCCATCGCCTACCACGGCTGCGGCTACAGCGACGAGAAGCGGACCCTGGAGCGGTGGTGGGGCGTCACCACCCGCGAGCAGTGGCAGGACAGTCAGCGCAGGCTACTCGCGGCCGACATGGTCAGCGGGGTCTGGGAGTTCGTCCTGCAACTGCGCCGCGGCATGGCCCTGGACTTCGCCGGCCCGGTCGAGGTCGACCATTGGCGCCGGACTGCCGAGAACGTGGTGCGCCGCCGCGCCGAGGCGGCGGCGGACCCCCGCCTGACCCCGGACGGCGTCACCCAGGGCAGCCCCGTGTCCTCCTCCGAGCTTGAGGGCCAGGTGGCGGGGGTGCACCGATTGATCGGCCGCATCACCCGCTACGAAGCTCGTTTCCGCGCCGACGGGCTGCTGCCCGAGGACGGCTACGTCCGCAGCGTCGAGGCGTGGGACTACGGCCGCGCCTCCGGCATGGCTCGCTGGGGCCTCGGCGCCCGCCTGTGCACGCCGGCGGAGGCGCAGACGGCGGTGGTCCACGCCGGACGCCTCGTCCACGCCAATTACCGCTCGTGGGAGGACTTCTCCGCCGCGTACGTCCTCGGCCGCTGCCTCCACTTCGACGAGGAGGAGTTCGGCGAGTGGTACGAGACGGTGCTCGCCACCCACCGCGTCCTGACCACCGCCCCCGCCAGCCCCTGGCGCACCCTGCCCTGGGCGTGAGCCGCGCACAGAGCTTGGCGTACAGGTCGAACGCGCCCTGCCGTCAGGAGGTCCAGCGGCGGATCGCCGACCGGGCCGCAGCGGCAGCAGGGCTCGCAGCCGTCACCACCAACGAGGGAACCAGTCGTGCTTGTGGCCATGGCCACAAGCTTTCTGCGGCGTGTGCACGTGATCTGCACCTGGCCGTTCCCTGATTCCACACCGTTCGTCTCGGTGACGAGCGGCGACGGCGAAGGGGTCGAAGCGGTCGTGAATCACGTCCATCTCTGGGAGATCGCCGCGATGTGGCGTGCGGCGGCGCTCGCCGCCCTGCCCCACGTCATGTGCGAAGTCCGGGTGACCGATGAAAGGGCATTAGCGCCGCACGCCCCAGGGGGTGTGCGGCGCAAGCCGGCCTCGATCCCGACCGGTCGGCGTGGGACGCCGTACTGCCCCGGGCCACCGGCCCGGTGCAGTACGGCACCTGCACTGCGTCAATCGGCTACGGGCTCCCGGTGGCCGCGCAGGGCGACGCGCCAGCGGATGGCCGATCCCATCCTCAGGATCGACCGCTCGTAGACACGCGCCGCGCCGACCGCGAGGCCGGCCGCCGCAACGACCATCAAGGCGGCCGCGGCCAGGTTCTCCGTCCACCCCGCGGCGTGCGCGCTCACCTGCAACGGCATGATCAGCATCGAGAACGGCGGAACGTACTGGACGACGCCCACCCACGGGGCCGTCAGGTCCATCGCAGCGGCGACCGCGACACCGTACGGCACCATCGTCGCCATCAGGACCGGCATCACGGCGCCCGAGACCTCCTCCGCACGCGAGACGAGGGAGCCGGCTGCGGCGAAGAGGAACGCGAAGAAGGCGAACCCCAGCACGAACCAGGCCACGGCGGCAGCCATCGTCACCGTCGCGGGGAACGTCGCGGGCAGGACGTGCCCGAAGCGGACCGCGACGATCACTGACGCTCCGAACAGCGCGGTCTGGAGGAGCGCCGCCGCGCCGATGCCGAGCACCTTGCCCGTCATGAGGCGGAACGGGGTGAGCGTGGCGAGCAGGACCTCGACGACGCGGGTCGACTTCTCCTCGACCACGCCCTGGGCGACCGTCATTCCGTAGCCGAAGAGCTGGAAGAACAAGATGGTCACGACGCCGAGGGCTGCACCGAGCCCCGCTCCGCCCGGCACCGGGTCGCCGACGAGTTCGGCGGCCGGAAGGGCCTCGGCCACGAGACCGCGCATCCGTCCCTCGTCGACGTTCTGCCGCTGGAGTGCGCGGGAGGTGGCCCAGCGCTCCGCTGCCGCGGCCGCTGCGTCGCGGGCTGCGGACGGGGTGTTGTGACGGAGGACCAGCTGCGTGTGGTCGCCGTCGGTGACCAGGGCGGCGTCGGCGTCCTTGTCGGTGACCTTCCGGCGGGCGTCGGCGGCGTCCGAGGCGTTCTCCCACCGTGGTGCGCCGCTGCTCGGCGCTCCCGTTGCGAAGGCCGCCACCGGCGCGCCCGCGACCACGATGACGGGCGGGTCCTCGCCGTCCGGGGAGCCGAAGGCGAAGAGGAGCCCGAGGATGACTCCGATGTTCACCAGGGTTCCCACCACGAAGGAGCGGGTGCCGACACGGGCGGCGATCTCCCGGCAGGTCACCAGCCACACCGCGGTGCGCGCCGATGCCGTGCCCGGCGTTTTCACTGCCTGGCTCATGCCGCCTCCTCCGGCTCGTCGGTGACGGCGGAGCGGAAGAGCTCCGTGAGGGAAGGCCGTTGGCGGTGGAAGGCCACGACGCGTCCCAGGGTCATTGCGTGGTGCAGCAGTCGGTTCTCGTCGAAGCCGCGTGGCAGACCGAGGACGATTCCTGCACCCTGCCGGTGAGTGGCGAGGTCACCGGCGCCCGGGAGGGAGGCGGGCCAGTCGCGGGGGGCGTCGTCGACCTCGATGTAGATGCTGTTGTCGGCCCCGGCGCGGAGTTCCTCCACGGTGCCGCAGGCCACCATCGTGCCCTTGCTCGCGATGCCGACGCGGTCGCAGAGCCGCTCGACGAGGTCGAGCTGATGGCTGGAGAAGAGTACGGGGACGCCCTCGTCCGCTTTGCTCCGCAGGACGCTGCTCATGGTGTCGACGGCCAGTGGGTCGAGGCCGGAGAACGGTTCGTCGAGGAGCAGGAACTGAGGGTCGTGCACCAGGGCGGCGGCCAGCTGCACGCGCTGCTGGTTGCCGAGGCTGAGGCAGTCGACCGCGCGGTCGCGGTGCTGGGCGATGTCGAGCCGTTCGGTCCACGTGCGCATGGCCGTGCGGGCGGCGTGCCGGTCCATCCCGTGCAGCCGCGCGAGGTATTCGAGGTGGTTGCCGACGGTCATCCTGGGATAGAGACCGCGTTCTTCCGGCATGTAGCCGAATGAGGTCCGGGTCCGTGCGTCGATGGGGCGTCCGCTCCATCGGACGTCTCCGGCGTCCTTTTCCAGTACCCCGATGATGATGCGCATGGTCGTGGTCTTGCCGGCGCCGTTGCCGCCGACGAAGCCGAATACTTCCCCGGCTCCAACGCTGAATTCCATTTTTTCGAGCGCGGCGTGGTCGCCGTAACGCTTCGAGATTCCTTCTAACTCAAGCAATGCTTGGTGGGCTTTCACGTGTCCCCCGTGGAGAAATTTCGTGCTGATGTGCTGTTGGCGTGGGTCAGACGCCTTTGTGCATAGGTGCTGCGGGCTATGCCGATGATCTGGCAGAACCTCGAAACGCTGAGCCCGCATTCGCTCCGTACGGCGTCGAGGTCCGGGAAGGGACCGCGTGGTGGTCCACTGCGTTCCGCCTGGCCCTGAGCTGGATGTACACCTCGCCGAGCGCCGTCTTCAGCTCCGTGATCTGGGCGAGCAGGCGGCGCTCCCGCTCGCTGCTCTGGCTGACTCCGCCTTCGAGTCCCTGAGTTCCGGAGCTGATGAACTGCCGCTTCCAGTTGCCGACGGCCTGTTCCGAGACCCCGACACTGCTGGCTGCCTGCGACACGGAGAGGCCGCCGGATAGAACGGTCAGGACAAGCTTGGCCTTCTCCTCTGGAGGTATTACGGGTGGCCTTGGCACGAAGAAATCGTCTCCCCCGGTCTGCGTCGTTGTCGTGAAGTGCCGTCCGCCTGCGGGTGCCGCGGACCCGACAACGAATCATGTGCGACACATCTTGTTTACGTTCTCCCCCCGCCTGCAAGTGCGTTGAGGAAGATCTGAGGAAGAATCGAAAGGGCCCTGCAGGGCGCGTGTCTGATTTCAAACAGGGTGAACGGCCCGCTGCGCCGAGTCTGAAAGAAGGCGCCGCGGGCTGCTGTCACTGCATCGCAGTTTTGGTCAAAACCTCGCAGGGTCGCCCGTAGGGGAGCGACCCCGGATGGCTGTTCTCCTGGAGGGCGGGTGGCCGTTCGCGGCCCGTGCCGGCGAGGGGTGCTCGCCCGCGGATTCCCCGAGGCTCCAGGCCCCGTCCATGAAAGATCCCCCATCGCGCGGTCCGTCCGGGCGCCCGCGTCGGGACGTGCCCGGAGCGCAGGTGGTCGTCGCCCTTGTTGATCAAGTTCAAGCCTATGGAGCGCCCGTCCCGACTGCAAACCAACACGTCCGAGAAACAACTTGCCTGCCTGGAAAGTAGATGCGAGAGTGGAAGCATGGAAAAGCTTCCCACTCCAGACGAGGCGAACTCGGCTCTGACCGTGGCCGGTTCGGCAAGGCGCGCAGCTCGCGCCCCCCGCCCGATGCCCTCTTGGCTACCCCCGGTAGCAGGCCTGCTGCTCGCCGGAGGGTTCGTCAATTTCGGTCTCGCGTACGAATATCGGGATGAACCGGCCTTCGTCGCCGCAGCCGTCATCTGCCTTGTTCTCGCCCTTCTCGCCGTTGCTTCGACGGTCCGTGCCGGCGGTGTGGTGCCCGCTCCCGCGGGGACCCCGCGCGAGCGGACGCTGCGTCAGCTTCCGGCGCTGCTGCCGTTCGTCGCAGGTGGCGTCGGGGCGCTGTTCGCCGGCGTCGTGGGCTGCCTGGCGGTCGCCGGGCTCGGTCTGGGAGCACTTGCCTGGCTCCAGCTGGCGCGCTTGAGGAACGGCGCCGCGGCGTGACCAGACCGGATCCGCTGCCGAAACTGGACGCGGTCGTCCAGCACCCCAGCAAGCTCGCCGTCACCGCCTTCCTGTCCAGTTGTACGGAGGCCGAGTTCAAGGCGGTGCGCGACGGGCTGGACCTGTCCGACTCGGCCCTGAGCAAGATCGTGACGGCGCTGGAGGCCGCCGGGTACGTCGAGGTGCGGAAGGGGTACGTGGGCAAACGCCCCCGCACCTGGCTGACGTTGACCAGTACCGGCCGACGCAACCTCGCCGGCCATCTCTCGGCCTTGCAGCAGATCGCCGATCAGGCCAGGGGGCGTGGCGCCGACCTCGGCTGAACCGGGTGCTGCGGACCGGGTACCCGGACCGGGCATCGGGACCGTACGCTCGCTCTGGTGCCCGGGACCGGACGCGCCGAAGCCGCCGTGCCCCCACGCGATCCTCTCGCGTGGGGAGCACGGCGGCTCCGGAGAACACGGTCTGGGACGGCGGGGTGGAGCCGCCGAATGGCCCTCGGCGGCTCCACCCCGTACCCGGTGGGTCAGCAGCCCGCCGCGTGCGTGATGGAGACACTGGTCAGGACACCGCTCGCGGCGCTGACCGAGAACGCGGTGCACTCGGGCGAGGAGACCGTGGTGACCGTCAGCGGGGTGGTCGCCGGGGCGTCGCCCTGCGCGGTGGCGCCGAACTCCTCGGCGGTGGTGTAAGCGGTGTAGCCGGCGATCAGCTGAGTGGCGTTCATGAAACTGCTCCTGAGGTGTGAGTGGGGTGGTTGGTCAGCAGCCGACGTGGGCCGTAGCACCCACGGAGGCGGCGCTGACGGCGCTGACGGCGGCACCGCACGCGGCGCTCGAAATGTCGATGAAGCTGAGGATCGACGGGGTGGTCGCCGGGGCGTCGCCCTGCGCGGTGGCGCCGAACTCCTCGGCGGTGGTGTAAGCGGTGTAACCGGCGATCAGCTGAGTGGCGTTCATGTCTGGCCTCTCTCGTATGTGCATCGGAATGGGCTTTGCGGAATCAGTTGACCACGCGAGCCCCTCGCAAAGAAGCCGGAAACTTATCGCTTGGTTCTCTCCGCAAAGCCCTGAGCTGCACGTTCTTCCGGACGCCACAACAAATCACGTCCGACACGACTTTCGATGCGCCCGGTGCCACCGCCATTCCCGGACACGAGAAAGGGACCCGTGCCCACGGGTCCCTTTCATCGATATTCGTGATCGTCTCAATTGCTCGCCGCGCGGCGGACCAGCCTTTCCCACACCTCTAGTTCTGTCCGTGTCTCGTCGAGCCCTCGGGCCAGGGCGTCAGCCTCCTTGGCCAGCACCTCGTACCGGTCCACCGGAGCGCCCGCAGACGTCAGGCCCTGGAGGGCGTGGGCCAAGAACGCATCGGCCCACTTCTCCAGACACGGGGAGCACACGCGCAACCGCCGGCAGAGCGCCTCGGCGGGCTCCGTACGGGACAGCAGGCTCAGGACCGCCTGGATCCGCAGGGCTGCCGGCGCGGTCGGACACCGCAGCACGCGGCGGCCTACAGCAGCCCGAGGTCGGGCAGCGGCGGCGAGGCCAGGTTGCGGGCCGGCGCCAGCGGGTCGATCCCGGCGTCCCAGAACACCTCCTGCATCGTGTCCTCCAGTCCGATGCCGTCGGGCCGCACCCGGTGCTTGACCATGGCCTGGGCCAGCGCACCGCTGCGGTGTTCACCGAAGCTCAGGCCCTGCATCCCGGGACGGGAGTCCTGGGGCTCCCATGCGACGGCGACGCCGGGCACCACCTGGTGGGCGAACGGCGAGGTGTCCGGACCCACCCCGTCGAGACCGGACACGCACGCCCCGATCCCCCGGACGGCCGACCAGCTCTGCGGGGGCAGGTAGACGACGAGGGCGTCGCGCCGCGGGAACAGCTGGGGACTGGAGGTGATCTTCGCCCGATACACCAGCCGCCTCTCCTCCAGGTACGTCAGCACCGCGTTCCACACCCGGGGCGCCGCCTCGGCCGAGGTGACGTGGACGTAGACGCGAAGGGTCTGTGTCCCTCGGCCGACACCCGTGCCGGCCGAGCCGTCGGTCAGGAAGAACCCGGTGGACAGGGCCGGCCGTGCCGCGGGCAGCCGTACCGCCGCGGCGCCCGGCAGCTTCGCGGGAGGCTCGCCCACGAGCGTGTCCGCGGGCAAGAGGACGCGCAGTCCGCCCAGCTCCGCCACGAGCATGCCGTCATCGGTCCGTTCCCGGACGACCGCTTCGGCGAGCGTGTGGGAGTGCGGCATGGCCTCGGTCAGCAGGCGGTCGAACTCCGGATCGCGCAGGCTCCGTGGACGGGTCGTGTCCGCCCTGTCCTTGCCCGTGTGCACCAACTGGTACAGGGTCTGCGACAGCTTGCCCGCCAGCTTGCCGGGCGTGTCCGCCTCCAGGGACTCCGATCCGACCGTCGCGCTCAGTCCGTCGGAGGAGACGGAGATGTCCTGGGCGGTCCGTACGAGAGCGGGCGCGAGGGCGTCGGTGGTCGTCGTTATCACAGTGAATCTCCCAGTCCCAGGATGTCGGTGCTGCTCTCGGGCGCCAGCAGGATGGTCCGCCCGATGCCCGCACTGGCCCGGTCGGCGGCGATCACGCGTCCACCGACCATCGCGGTGGCGAGCATGCGGTCGAACATGTGCCATCCGGCGTACGAGGCGGCACGGATCCTCAGCCCGTCGTCCGCAGCCGCGCCGCGCACGGAGCGGTATCCGTCCCAGAAGGCACGCATCCGGGGCCGTAGCCGGTCGAGTTCCCGTACCCCGTGTTCGAGGATCTCGTCGTGGGAGGTCTGCTGGTCGAAGGTGAACCCGGGCATGTCCCCGATGGAGCGGGGAATGCCGTGGATGGCGGTGTAGAGCCACTCGCCGATGACGGCGCCGAGGTCCCGCGCGGGGTCGCCGAGGCGGAACTCCTCCCAGTCCGTCAGGAGCAGCCTTTGCGGGGTCAGCAGGAACTGGTCGAGCCTCAGGTCCCCGTGGATCGGCCGGAGGTCCTCCACGGCGGCCTCGGCGGCGCGCAGCCGGTGCAGGGCGTCGACGACCTTCCGGTCGGACTGGATCAGCCTCCAGGTCTCCAGTTCGCCGAACGTGGAGGAGACCAGGCCCCGCAGGGACACGGCATTGTGCGGATGGAGCGGGGGCATCGGATGGGGCGTCGTGTCCAGCAGGTCCGCGTCCGCGGGCAGTTCGTGCAGCTCGCCGGTGAGCCGTCCGGCCCGGTGGCTCAACTCCTCGTCGAACGCGTCGTCGGCGTTGAGCTCGGACCCGGAACGGGCGTCCTCCAGGAGCTCGAAGACGACGACCATCGCGTCGGCGTCCGAGCCGAGCAGGGACGGACCGATGAGGGCCGATCCGGGGTGGCGGGCGGCCAGGGCTTCGTAGGCCAGGATGCGGTCGTACCGGCTGCGCGCCTCGGCCGGCTCCGGGCCCCTGAGCCGCTTGACGAAGACGCGTGCGCCCGTCGTCGTCGTACCGGCCCAGTTGTCGTTGCGGCCCACCCGGGCCGTCACGTCGTCCGGGTCGAACGCGCCCAGACCGAGCGTGCCGAGCAGCGCCGCGACTTCCGGGACACCGGCGAGATCGGCGGGGGCGTAACGGGACCGGGTCGGCGCGGATTCCTTGATGGGAGCTCCTTGGATTGTTGTCACGCGGCGGCACGGTAGGCACTTTCCACGGATCCCGGCAAGGGCAAAGTATCGGAGTAAGTTTTCCCGTGCGTGCGCCGTGTCCGTACGGCAATTCGCCAGCCGCACCGCCGTCGGCCGCGCCCGCTTCTCCCGGGGAAAGTAACGCACCGGACGGCATTACTTTGCCCCCGGCGCGTATTCCTAGAGTGCCGACATGTCCCGCGCCCCTGTGATCCGCTCAACACTGTCCAACGGCCTGCGCATCGTGGTGCAGCCGTTGACCGGCATGCCGTCCGTAGGCGTCGCCGTCCACTACGACGTCGGATTCCGGTCCGAACTCCCGGGCCGGAGCGGATTCGCGCACCTCTTCGAGCACGTGATGTTCCAGGGCAGCGAACACGTCGGGCCGGCCGATCATTTCCGCCACGTCCAGGCCTCGGGCGGGACCGCCAACGGCTCCACCCACCAGGACTACACCGACTTCTACCAGGTGCTGCCCGCATCGGCGCTGGACCGGCTGCTGTTCCTGGAAGCCGACCGGATGAGGGCCCTGCGCATCACCGAGGAGACGCTGCGCACCCAGATCGCCGTGGTCAAGGAGGAGATCCGCCAGTCGGTCACGGACAAGCCCTACGGCGGCTTCCCCTGGACCGTGCTGCCGGGGGTCCTCTACCGGGAGTTCCGCAACGCCCACAACGGCTACGGCACGTTCGCAGACCTGGAGGCCGCCTCACTGGAGGAGTGCCAGGCGTTCTACGAAACGTACTACTCCCCGGCCAACGCGGTCCTGACCATCTGCGGGAACGTCGATCCGCGGCAAGCCCTGGACCTCGCGGACCGGCACTTCGGACGCATCCCGGCCCGCCCCCGCCCCGCGCCGCCCGCCCTCGACGAGCCCGAGCCGGCCGGGGAGCTGTGGGGCGAACACTACGACCCGCATGCGGTGCTCGCCGCCACCGCCCTCGGCTACCGCCTGCCCGATCCGGCGGCTTCGCTGCCCCGGTACCTGAGTCACATGGTGCTGTCCCAGTTGCTCACCGGACGGGACTCCGCCCGCCTGAAACGGCACACCGCCCACCGGACCGGGCTGATCACGGACATCAGCAGCAGTTGCGGACTGTTCGGCCCGCTGCGCGCCCGGTCCCCCGAGACCCTGGTGGTCCTGGCCATGCACCCGCGCACCACACCCGTCGACACGGTCCTCGACGTCCTCGACACCGAACTCGCCGACCTGGCAGCGAACGGCCCCACCGAGCAGGAGCTCGCGGAGGGCAGGGCGCTGGCCTCCGCCGGAACCTGGCGGGGGTTCGACAACCTCGGCGTACGGACCCGCGCCCTCGGCACCTACGAGCTGCTCTTCGGGGCCCCGGAACTCGTCGACGACCTGGCCCCGCTGCTCGCGGCCGTCACCGCCGACGACATCCGCTCCGCCGCAGCGCACCTCACGAGGGGCAAGCGCGCCGTGCTGTCCCTCATCACCTCCACGGGAGTCCACCGGTGAACCGCAACAGCGTGCTCCCCCCGATCGGACCCCCCGTCCCGGTCGCCCTGCCCCCGCTGGCCGACGTACGCCTGGACAACGGGCTGCGCGTCATAGCCGCCCGCCACGCCTCCACCCCCATGACGGAGCTGCGGCTGGCGATCCCGCTCCACGTGGAATCGTTCGCCGATGCGGCCGTCCAGGAAGTGCTGGCCGCGTCGCTGCTCGGGCACACCGCGCCCGGGGAGCACGGCCGGGCCGACGACGGTCTGGCCGCGTCCGGAAGCATTCTGTCCGCCTCCCGCTCCGCGCGGTGGCTCGGCGTCGCCGGCTCCGGCCCCAGCTCGGTCCTCCCGCTGCAACTGGACGTCCTGGCCCGGTCCCTGACACGTCCCCGATTCACCGACGAAGTGGTCCGCGCGGTCACGGTGCGCGCCCGGGGCCAGCTCGCCGCCACGCGTGCACAGCCCCAACTCATCGCCTCCGAGGCGTTGGTGGAACACCTCTACGGGCCGCTGCCGCAGATGCAGGACGTGCCGCGTGAGGCGGACCTCGCCGCGGTCGGCCCCGAGCAGGTGCGCCTGGCCCACCACCGGTGCGTACGCCCCGACCGGGCGGCGCTGATCCTGGTGGGCGATCTCGACCCCGACCGGGCCGTGGAGCAGGCGGCGCGAGCCTTCGCGGAGTGGGAAGCGGTCGGCACGACGACGCAGGAGGCAACGGGGCCGCTGCTCCCACACCTGCGCGACCGCACCATCGCCCGGGTGCCCCGACCGGGCGCGACACAGACCCAGATCCGCCTGGTCCGCCCCGGACTCGCCCGCACCGACCCCGGGTTCGCGGCCTTGACCCTCGCCAACATCGTCTTCGGCGGGTACTTCTCCTCGCGCCTGGTCGCTGAGGTGCGCGAACGGCACGGGCTGGCCTACCGGTGCGAGTCGGTCTTCCGCGACCACCTCGACCAGCTGGTCGTGGCGGTGGAGGCCGACACCGCCACGGAGCACGGCAGCAGGACCCTCGACCACCTGCGGGCGCAGCTGCGGCGCATGTCCCAGGAACCGCCGACCCCGGCCGAGATCGAGGCGGCCCGGCGCTTCGTCACCGGGATGACCGCACTGGCGACCTCCTCCCAGCAGGGCTGGGCCGGCAGCCTGATGCTAGCCCTGGCCACCGGGCAACAGCCCGAGCGCATCAGCCGCATCCTGGACGACTTCACCGCGGTGACCGAAGACGACGTGGCCGCCGCGGCCGGCCGCTTCTTCGATCCCGACGACTTCCACGGTGTCGTCCTCGGCGACACCCCCATCCCCTCGAAGACGGAGACGGTCCTGTGATTTCCCCGCACACCACGAGCATCGTCTTTCCCGTCCAGCCCACACAGGTCGCACAGGTCATCCCCTTCGCCCAGCTGCTTCAACGGCGCGGCTCGGGACGACTGTGGCTCGGGCAGTCCCTGGGCGTCGAGACGCACCACGTCTTCGCCGCCCTCGCGGGAGCGGGGATCCGCATCCCCTTCGGTACCTCGGTGGCCTTGGCGGGTCTGCGCCATCCGTACGACGCGGCGGTGCAGGCCCGCTCCGTCGCCCAACTGTCTGGGCTGCCGTTCGTGGCGGGCATCGGCCCGGGCGGGGAGGGATTCCAGCGCATGGTCCGCTCCGCCCCCATGCCGAAGCCCGTCACCGTCAGCAGCCAGTACATCACCACGATGCGGGAATTGATCGAGAGCCGGGTCGGCGCCGACACCGACGGCTTGGAGCACAGCACGCACGGAGCGCTGCCGCTCATGGACGCGCCCCCGGTCGAGCTGGGGCTCGGGGTCCTGCGGCCGGCCATGGCCCGCGCGGCCGGTCGGGTCGCCGATGTCGCCATCACCTGGCTGACCCCACCACGGTTCATCGAGGAGGCACTGGTTCCCGCCCTGGAGCAGGGGGCGACGCAGGCCGAGCGCCCCGTTCCCCGTGTTGCGACCGTCGTCCACGTGGCGGTGCGCCGCCCCGGCCGTGACATCGAGGCCATAGCCCACTCCGCGGCCTACGCCCACCTGGGCAGCCCGCACTACACCGACATGCTCCGCCAAGCGGGCGTCCCGGCCGACCCGGCGGACACCAAGGGCGGCGCGGCGCTGCTCGTCTCCTCCGGCACGTTCGTCGCCGGCACCCCCGAGGAGATCGCGGACGGCCTCGACCAGTACCGAGCGGCGGGCGTGGGCGAGGTCATCCTCAACGTCTGTGGTGTCTACACCGCCCTCGGCATGGGGGCGGCCATGACGGACATGCAGCAGATCCTCGCCGCGGTGGACGGCCGCCGTGCATGAGAACCCCGCCGCGGCACCGCGGTTCACCGCCCGACGGCTGCTCTACGTGGGTACGGGCTCCCTCGGGGTGATGTTCATGCCCATGTGGGTGCACTGGCTCCGCTCCGCCTACCCCGAACTGGCCGTACGCACCGTCATCACCCGGTCCGCGACCAAGTTCGTCACGCCGACCGCCCTCTCGGTGTTCGCCGGGCACACTCCACAACTCGACTCCTGGGGCGAGGAACCGGAGACGTCCGCGGCCCACGTCGAGATGGCCGAGTGGGCGGACACCGTCATCGTGCATCCCGCCACGTTCCACTTCACCAGCCGCCTGGCGCTCGGAGTGGCCGACACCCCGGTACTCCTTGCGCTGCAGTGCACCCGCGCGCCCATCGTGCTGGCCCCGGCCCTGCCGCCCGGAGCCCTGGCCTCAGCCGCGTGGGAGTCCCACATGGCGGCCCTCGAACGGCGGCCCAACGTCCATGTCGTCCCTCCCCATCCCGGGGTGAGCATCACCACCGGCAAGCCCGACGCGGCGACCGCAGCGCCACTCCCCGAGGTCCTGCTGGCCGCGGAACGGCTACGGGCCGTCGCCGCGGGCGGGGCCTCGGACGGCGCGAACGCCTCGGACGGCACGGACGCTACGGACGTCACCGAGCGGAGCAAGCGGACGGAGTCGACCCCGTGACAGAGCCCGTCCTCGTGGACATGTTCGCGACCGGATTCCAGCGCACCACGATCCACCGCCTCGGCGACGGCACGTTCGTGTGGACGCGCGGCGCCGGTCCGGACCGGCCGACGCCCCTCACGGCGCCGTCCGCTCAGGCCCGGAGCCACCTGGCGTCCCTGCCCCGCCCGGACCTCCTCACCCTCAGCCTGCCGACCGTGGCCGACATCGGACTGCGCTACGCGGTCCCGGGCTCGATCACGGCGGCCAAGGTGCTGTGGTCGGAGCCCTCACCGGCCAGCAGCGAGCGCCTGGCCGGGGCCTTCCGGTCCGTGGGCAAGGTGCTCGGGCTGCTGCACTCCCACCCCGCACCGCCCGGTAGCGCCACCGGCGGCCCGATCGGACCGGCCCGCCTGGCCGCCTGGATGGACAGCGGGCGCGGCCCCCGCGCCGCCGCCCGCATGCACGCACTGCTGCGTGACAGCGTCGGCGCGACACGCTGGGCCGCGGTCCGCGACTGGTGCCACGACCTCGGCCGACCCGGTCCGGACGCGACGCTCCTGCACGGCGCCCCGAGCACCGGCTCCCTCGTCCTCCCGGCGGACCCGGCCCCGCACTCCACGGACGAGGAGGGACACCCGGCCGGGGGCGCCCCGCGACCGATCGGCGGGGCCCTGCTCACCGGGGAGGAACTGGCCCTGGGTCCGTCCGGATTCGATCTCGGATGGATGCTCGGCGAGTTGCTGGAACTGCGGATGACGGCCGTCCACCGCCTCGTGCCACGGCCGATCCTCTCCGAGCTGCCGGCGGCGCTGCTCGCCGGCTACGGCGTCCCCGTCGACCCCGTCGTCACGGGGCGGGCGGCGACACTGCGCATGCTCACCCACGCCCACGACTTCGCCGCGTACGTGGGCTGGCACCCCGAGCTGGAACTCTACGCGCGGACCGCGGCCCGCTACATCGACACCGACGGGCTGGCCGCACTCGACGGTGGCGTCTGAGCCGGCGGGCCGCCCGCACGGCACCCCGCCCGCACGGCACCCCGCCCGCACGGCACCCCGCCCCCGCTGTCCTTGCCACTCACCTCCCGAAGGAGCCTCCTGTGAAAACCCACGGCATCAACCTCGTCGTCCTCCACGACCTCGACCCCGTGCGGGCGGCCATCGAGCAGGCCGTCGCCACCGCGGACGCGTCCGAAGCCCCCGGGCTGCGCCGTGCCCTGTCCTTGCTGGACGAGCACCGCCGCAGCGACACCGACATCAAGGTCCGCTGGGCACGCCAGTACCTCGACGAAGCCGGCGTCCCTGCCGGGGACACGAGCGCCCGCACCATCAAGAAGCTGCGCCAGGCCGTTCCGGGTCTGGGCCTCGGCGAGGCGGTCACCCTGGTCACGCTCGCGGCGGAGCGCTGAGGTGCGGCGGTCCACGAGCCGGACCGAGGCGAAGGTCCGCATCGGCGCCGACATCCTCGCCTCGGGTCGGGGCATGCTCGCCGTGGCGCTGCTGCTGGCCCTGGTCTCCACGGCCGGCACCCTGGCCGTGCCGCTGATCGTCAAGGACGTCATCGACGCGTTCGCCAAGGACGAAGCCATCGTCCACCCCATCCTGGTGATGGCGGGTGCGGCGCTCGCCGCAGCGGTGACGCTGGCGGTCTCGGGCTACCTCCTGGCCAGGGTCGGCGAGCACATGATCCTCCGACTGCGGCGCCGTGTCATGGCGCACGCGCTGCGGCTGCCCCTGGCCACGCTCCGGGCCCAGGGCGTCGGCAACCTCGTGGCCCGCATCACCTCGGACGCCATCCTGCTGCGGGCCGTCATCGACGTCGGAGTCGTACAGCTGCCGCTCGCCGTCCTGACGGTCGTCGCCACCCTGGCGGTCATGGCGTTCCTGGACTGGGCGCTGGTGCTCATCAGCATCGCGTCCTTCGCCGTCGCCGGCATCGCCATCGGCTTCGTCCTGGTCCGCGTCAAGCGCAACGTCGTCGAACAGCAGGGCGCCATGGGCGAACTCGCCCAGCGCTTCACCACCTACCTCTCCGCACTCACCACCATCAAGGCCTACCGCTTCGAGCAGGGCGCGGCCGACCGGTTGGGCGAAGACGCCCGGCAGCTCACCTCGACCTCCATGACCGGAGCCCGGCTCCAGTCGTTCATCGCTCCCGTCATGGGGCTGGGACAGCAGGTCGCCCTGGTCTCGGTGATCATCGGCGGAGGTGCCCGGATGGCCGACGGCAAGCTGTCCGCGCCGGACTTCGCGGCGTTCCTCCTCTACCTCTTGCAATTGGTCGGGCCGGTTACGGTGGTCGCCACCGGCATCGGCCGCCTGCAGGCCGGCCTCGCCGCCCGGGTGCGCTTCGAGGAACTGCTCTCCCTGCCCCAGGAATCGGACGACAGGGCCCCGGGAACGCCCCGCCCCGAGCCGGTACCGGGTGCACCGGCGGTCGTCTTCGACTCCGTGTCGTTCTCCTACACCGGTACGACGACCCTCCACGGGCTCGGATTCAGCGCGCCGCGTACCGGCCTGACGGCCTTCGTCGGTCCCTCCGGAGCGGGAAAGACGACGGCCCTCAACCTCATCGACCGCTTCGTACACGCGGACGAGGGCCGGATATCCGTCCTCGGACACCCCGTGGGGGACTGGCCCCTCGACGACCTGCGCCGCCGCATCGCATACGTGGACCAGCAGTTCACCCTGCTGGAGGGCTCGGTCCGCGACAACCTTCAGCTCGGGCGCGGCCGTACCGCCTCCGACACCGAACTGGCCGAGGCCCTGGCCGCCGTGGGACTGCGGGAGGACATCGAGGCCCTGCCGGACGGCCTGGACACCGTGCTGGGCCGCGAGAACGACCTATCCGGCGGCCAGCGGCAGCGCCTGGCCCTCGCACGCATCCTGCTCACCGACGCGGAGATCGTCCTGATGGACGAGCCCACGTCCCAGATGGACAGCATCAACGAGGAGCGCTTCCGCCAGGTCGTGGACGACATGGCAGCGACCCGGGCCGTCCTGGTCGTCACCCACCGCCTCTCGACCGTGCAGAACGCCGACCACGTCATCATGCTCGCCGCCGGAACCCTCGTGGACGCAGGAACGCACGGCGCCCTCATGGACGGGTGCGCCCCCTACCGGGAGCTGGTCACCAGCCAGTCCCTGATCTCTGCCTCGTGAACGGCGCGGCACCCCCCGTACCCGCCGAGAGGTCTCCTCGGGGTGGTGGCAATTACCTCCGGGGTCATCGCAACGCCCAGCCGCCCCGGCTACGTTCGAGGTCATCCCCCCCGGAACGAAGGAGCCCCGTGATGCCCGCTTACGGTTTCGCCCATCTCCGCAGCCGCCGGTACCACTCCGACGTCATCGAGTACCTGGAGCGCATCCGGGCAACCCTCGGCCCCTTCGCCGGCCGCTTCGTCATCCACGGTCCGCCGGCCGAAGTCGTGGAGGGGACGTGGCCCGGCAGCATGGTGCTGATCGAGTTCCCCAGCCTGACCGAAGCCCGTGCCTGGTACGACTCTCCGGCCTACAGGGCCATCCTGCACTTGCGTACCGACCACGTCGAAGGCGACTTGCTGCTGATCGAGGGTGTCGGACCGAGCTACGACCCGGCCGAGCGAGCTCTCAAGCTGCGCGTAGAAGCTGACCGAGCGGGCCGGCCGACCGCGCAGTCCGATGGCCGCTGACGGTACGACGTCGCGGAGTCAGCACTGCGTCCCCTCGCCGAGGCGGTCCCGGTTCCGGAAGCGGAGCCGGAAGGGGTGACCAGCGCCCGGTGGGTCCGGCTCGTCCCGACCTGCGTCGATGCCGGGCGGGGCGCACCGGGGCCGGGCCCGGTCCGGGCGAAGGACGTCCCTGGCCCGGCAGGGCCACGGCCGTGACCGCGCGCCCTACCGCGGCCGCACGGACCCCACGGCTGCCCACCCGCCTGGGACGGCGAGGACCCGGACCACGTCCGACTGTCCGCGGCACGGCTGAAGGAACGCCTGTACGCCACCATCACCATGATCGCGGTCGTGGTGGGGCTGGCGTACTCGGCGCACGCGCAGCCGGGGGACGTCGCCCTGTCGGTCGCCGTGACGGCGCTCGGCCTCTGGCTGGCCTCCCTCGTCGCCGATGGCCAGGCCCACCGCGTGGTGCACCGGCGGGGCAGCGACGGGCGGGACCTGCTGGAGATGCTGTACGTGTCCAGCCCGCTCCTGCTCTCGGCCGCCGGACCCCTGTTCCTGATCCTGCTCGCGGCGCTCGTGGTCATGTCGCTGCACACCGCGTTGCTCACCGCGGCCTGGGTGAACGTGGCCTCGCTGTTCACCTGGGGCTGGTTCGGCGGGGTACGGATGGGCAGCGGGCTGGTGGTGTCACTGCTGGGCGGAGCCGTCGACGCAGCCATCGGTACGGCGGTGGCCCTGGTCAAGGCCGCCGGCCACTGACCGGGCGGCCGCGCGCCCGTGGTCGGGAGCACCGAGCCGGTCCTCGGCCGGTGTCGCCCGACCCGCGGCAACGGCGGGCGCCGACCGGGCGCCTCACGGCGGGACGGGCGCGCCCGGCAGTGGTGACACCAGTCCCGCGACCGCTTCGTCGAGCGCGGCCGCGCCGGCGGCCCATCGTGTCCGGCGCTCCTCGGACCCGGCCCGAGCCTTCTCCAGATCGGCGCGGAGTCCTGCCACGGCGCGGGCCGTAGAGTCGCCGCCGGGTCCCCCGCCGTACGCGCAGGCCCGCGCGACAGCTGCCGGATGCAGCCAGTCGTCCACCCCGTGGCGGGACGCCAGCCGGGCGATCTCCGGAACGTCACGGGCGGCCTCGGCGAAGGACCGGGACGTGTCCAGGGCGCGCACGACCGTCTTGCCCACCAGGTGGTGTGCACTGCGGAACGGCATCCCCGTGGCGACCAGGCGCTCGGCCAGGTAGGTGGCGGGAGTGAAGCCTTCGACGGCGCGCCGCAGCATGCGCTCCGCATCCGGTTCGGCGCCGTGCACGACGAGCCGCAGCAGGGTCACGGCGTCCGTCGCGTTCCCCAGCCCGGGCCATGTGTGCCGCAGTGCCTCCGTGCCCACGGCGATGGCGTTGGTGTAGGAGGCGGTGGTCATCGAGGAGGCGGCCGCCGTGAACGCGCCGAGGCTCGCGGTCGCGCGGCCCTGGACGTGCTCCAGGAGGAACGGGTTCCGTTTCTGCGGCATCATCGAGCTGGAGCCCACCAGGTCGTCCGCGAGGTGGACGAGGCCGGCCTCTTCGGAGGTCCAGGCCGAAAGGTCCCGGGCGACACGAGCGACGGTGACGCCCAGCCCCGAGGCCGCGGCCAGCAGCCTGAGCGCGAAGTCCCGGGAGGCAACGGCATCGACCGAGTTGCGGGCCGGGCCCGCGAACCCGAGCAGGACGCTCGTGCGCTCCGGGTCGATGGACACGGACGTGCCGCCGACGGCTCCGGCGCCGAGCGGGTTGACGTCGAGCTCCCGCCCGGCGTGGAGCAGGTCTTCGAGCGCGCGGAGCACGGAACAGCCCACGCCGGCCAGGTAGTGCCCGTAGGTGATGGGGACTGCGGGCTGCCCGTGGGTGTACGCGGGCATGACGACGGCCCCGTGCTCCTCGGCCTTGTCCAGAAGGGTCTCCGCGAACGCCTCGGTCGCGTCCACCAGGCGCAGGAAGTGCCGACGGCCGCGCAGCCGGGCCGTCGTCGCGTTGAGGTCGTTCCTGGAGCGGCCGGTGTGCATCACGCCGCCGATCCCCTCGCCGAGCCGCTCGGTCAGCAGGCCCTCGTACGCGAGGTAGACGCCCCGGGGCATGGGCCTGGCCCGTACCGCGGCGAAGTCGGAGCGGCGCAGGTCGTCGATGGCCTGCAGCAGGGCGGACGCGTGGGCCGGCTCGACGATCCCGCGCTCGGTGAGCATCACCAGGTGGGCGCGGTCTACCTCACTGATGAGGCGGAGCTCCTCGCCGAGCCCGTCGGCCACGTCGTCGGGGGAGAGGTACTGGTCGTAGACGATCGCGTGGGCCTCGTCGTTCAGCCCGGTGCTCAGCCTTCCGGTGTCCACGCCGGGTCGCGCCGCCGCGGCTGGTGCGTCTGTGGTGCGTTCGGCGCTCATCCCCGTGCCCCCTCGGGCGCCGGGCGGAGCGCGCCGGCCAGTTCGCGCAGTGCTTCGTCGGCGGACGCCCCGGCGAGGGCCGCGTCGGCGGCGGAGGCGATGACGTGGCCGAGCCGGCCCCGGAAGTCGCGGGCGGGCTCGATCGGATCGTCGGGAGCGCGGTAGAGCACGGCGGTCTCGGTGTGTGGTGCCGAACGGGCCGTCTCCAGGGCCCGCTCGGTCCGGGTGCGGTCGGCGATGAAGCCCGGGCGGTCTGAGGTGAGGAAGCGGATCGCGGCCGTCCTGCCCGCGGCCGGCGGGGTGTCGCTCACGTCAGCGCCGGCGGCGGCCCCGATCTGGCGGGCCACCAGATCGATGCCGAGGGCGTGGCGGACCAGCTCCGGGATCATGCCGCCGGCCAGCCGCGGATTGACCTCGACGACGCGGACGTCGTCGCCGTCCATGCGCAGCTCGACGTGTGCGGCTCCCCAGCCGAGTCCGAGGGCCTTCACCGCGCGCACGGCCTGGTCCCGGAGCAGTGCCGCAGCGTCTGCCGGAATCGGGGCCGGGACGTCGTGACCCAGCTCGACGAAGTCCGGCAGCGGGCCCAGGTGCTTCGCGACGACGACCACGGCCGTGTGTCCGAACACTTCGACGGAGTACTCGGCGCCGCGCAGGTACTCCTCGACGAGGACGTCCCGGGGCACGGCGACGCCGCGCTCGTTCACGGCGGCGGCCGTCAGGGTCGCGGCGTGGGCCGACACCTCCTCGGCGTCCGCGCACAGCCGCACGCCGAGGCTGCCGGAACCCTGGACGGGCTTCAGCACGACGGGGTACCCGATGCGGTGAGCGGCGGCCCGCGCCCCGTCTGCACTGCGCACCCGCTCGTGGCGCGGGACGGCCACGCCCGCCTCGTGCAGCCGCTGTCGCTGCCGTGCCTTGTCGCGGCATTCCCGTACGGCGTCGGCGTCCGGGCCGGGCAGGCCGAGGGCGCGCGCGGTGGCGGCGGCCGTGGCCACGTAGTACTCGGAGCTGGACGTGACCCCGGCTATTCGAGCTTGCTCCAACAGGTGTCGGGCGGCGGTGAGGACGGCGGCGTCGTCCGCCGTGTCGACGACGAGCGCGCGCACGTCGTCTTCGGCCACGTACGGGTAGCGTCCGGGGTCCGTGCAGAGCAGGACGGGCTGGAGGCCCAGTGCCCTCGCCTGCCGAGCGAACTGGCGTCCCGTTCCCGTCGTGTTGCTTTCGACGAGCAGCAGCACGGGCTGTGTCACGTGGAGCTCCCTTGTGTCTGGAGGCCGGTGGAGGCGCCGGCGACGTCGTCGTACGTGCGGCGGTTCCACAGGAGCCTGGACCAGCTCCCGTCGCCCTCACCCGGCCGCTCCACGAGGCGGGGACCGCCGGCGGGCCGCGCGGGCAGGGCGTTCTGGCCGCGCAGCCAGGCGTCGTTGTAGACGGTGGACTGGTAGCGGTACCCCTCGTCCGGGAGTACCGCGAGGACCGTTGAGTCGCGATTGCGCTCCGCCCACCACGAGGCCACGAGGAACGCGGCACCGCTGGTCGGACCCATGAACAGGCCGTGGCGGCGGTAGAGCTCGCGGGTGGCGTGGAAGACCTCGCCGGGGCCCACCCAATGGACCTCGTCGTACGCGGCGTGCACGACGTTGCCCGGGACGATGCTGCTGCCGAGGCCCCGCAGCAGCCGAGGGCCCTCCGGTGCCTTGAAGATGACGGAGCCGTGCGTGTCGACGCCGATCAGGTGCAGCGCCGGCGTGTCCGCGCGCAGGGTCGAGGCGATGCCGCACGTGGATCCCCCCGAGCCGACGGGCCCGACGAGGGTGTCGACGGCTCCCAGGGTGCGGGAGACGAGTCGGCCCACCGAGGCGTAGGCGGCCGGATTCTCGGGGTTGGTGTACTGCTGCGGCACGAAGCTTTCCGGCCTGGCCCGGCGCAGCTCCTCCACTCGGGCCAGCCGCGCCCCCTGGATGCCGCCGGGCTGCCCGTGGTCCTCGACGAGTTCGACCTCGGCTCCGAGCATTTCCAGGCGGTTGCGCAGGTCGTCGTCGATGGAGTGGTCGCCGACGATGGTGAGCGGGAGGCCCCGCTGCCGGCAGACCAGGGCGAGTCCGAGGGCGAAGGTGCCGGAGGACGTCTCGATGACCGGCGTGCCCGGTGCGAGGTCCCCGGCGGCGATGGCCCTGTCGATGATGTGGCGGGCGGGGAGGAGCTTCATCAGGGTGAACGCGGCGGCGTAGAGGTTGCCGCCTATATGGATGATCTTGGGTAGTTCGACCGCCTCGATCACCGAGGGGTAGACGGCTGACTGATGCATTGTCATGAACTCATTCATCCGTTCGTCGTGAACTTCCATGACTCGACGATGCCGATGTCGCGCAGTAACCCCTCGGCGCGCGTGGAGCGGACGGTGAGCGCGGGGTCGTCGCGGTCGAAGAGCAGCCCGGCGACATCCCCGCTGTGCGAGATCTGGAGGCCCAACGCCCGGGTTTCCTCGGCGATCTTGAGGATGCGGTCCAACTGCGGGACCGGGAGGTGGCGCTGGTTGAGCCGGGTGCTGGCGGTGGCCACGCGGCCGAGCAGGGCCACGTCCTTGGCGAGTACGGCCTCGCGGAGCATGGCGCGCAGCTCCGCGAACTCCAGGACGTCGTCATCGGTGTAGCGGGCGGGCGGCAGGGACAGGGTCTCGACTCCGCGGCCCCCCTGTGCCGGCCTGGACCCGAAGCCGAGGACGAACACCGCCGGAAGGGGGTGCCCGAAGTCTTCGATGACCTCGCCCTCCCGCTGGGCGAAGAGGACGGCCGTCGAGTCGAACATCAACGAGTCGGACGCGATCTCGGCGCGCACCGCGAGCCGGGCCTTCTCCTCCGGGGTCAGGCGCAGCGCGTACCTGTCCTGGACCGCCCCGATCGCCGCGAGGACGTCACTGGTGGACGATCCGAACCCGCGCCCGAGCGGCACGTCACTGGTTATCTCCAGGTGTCCGCCCGCGGGCAGGCCGTAGGCGGCCACGGTCAGCCGCGCGGCCGTGCGGGCCTTGGTGCGCCAGCCGGGGGAGACGGTGACGTCGGTCCCGCCGTCCGACGCGAAGCGTGCACGCACGCAGTACAGGGGGCAGGGGAGGGTGACGAGGCCGCGCCGCGCCGTGCCCCGGTCGCGGAACACCCCCTGGAGCACCTCGCCGTGGTGTATCGGGGCCGACGCCTCACCCATCCGCCCTCTGCTCTGATCCACCTGTTCCCTGGCTTCCTCTGCTACTTCGACGGGTCGTCACATCCATGCTCGGAGCCGCTCCGGATCGGGGCGCTTGACAGGCGGAGCAGCAGGGGGAACGAGTGCCGGAACACGGCGATGCCTGCGGCGGGAAATGGCCTGCACCCTCGGATGCCCCCGTGGCCGATCGCACCGTAACCCCTTGATTTGACCTGCGGCCGAGGCATTTTGCAAGTGATCGCTGACACAGCCGGAGTGGGAACCGCCTGCCGACGCCTCCGGCGCTCGGCAGCGTCGGGCCTCGCGCGCAGCGCGACAAGGGGCCTTGGACGAGCTGGAGTTGAGGTGCGGGGCGCGGTCCATCGATGTGCTGTCTGTATGATCGACACGATCCCGCCCGAGGCACGGCCGGGACGGTCCCCGAGCGGGGCACGGCTGCGGCACACGGATGCGCGGCGCCCCCGCCGTTCCCCCCCATCACGTACGTCCGCCGGTTGCGAGCCGCGTCGATTCCGCCGCCAGAGCTCCGTGTCGAGAGCGGCTCCCGGTCCGGTCCCGAGAAAGGAACGGAATTGAAGGTTCTGGTCTATGTGACGGACGGGAGCCGTGGCGACGTACAGCCGTACTTGGCCCTGGCGTACGCCCTCAACCGGGCAGGACACACCGCCACCCTCGTCGGACCGCGTCTCTACGGGGACTTCGCCGCGGAATTCGATGTTCCGTTCGCTCCGCTCAATGACGAACTGGTCCGGCTCCAGTCAAGCCCCGAGGTCCGCGGGCTGTACCTGAACAACGACGACCCACAGGTGCAGCGCCGGCTGCGGGAGTCCACGATCGCGCTCTTCCCACGGGTGTTCCCGCTGATGATGCGGGAAATGTGGGACGCGGCTTCGGACGGGGCCGACCTCATCGTCTATTCGCCGTCCTCCCGGCAGGTGACGCACCAGATCGCCGAGCGGCTCGGCGTCCCGCACGTCCTCGCCTCCCTCTACCCGCACCACGTCGTCTCCCGGGAGTACTCGCCGGGCCCCGGCCTGCAGCCCACGGCCACGAACCTGGAGGACCACGCCCGCGTCAACAGGCCCCTCGAACCACCGCTGTCGGACTGGGTGGGGCAGTGGCGTACGGACGTCCTCGGGCTGGCGCCCCGGGACGACTACACGGACTTCCGGACCGACGTCCACGGCAACCCGACACCCGTGCTCCACGGATTCAGCCCGCACGTCCTGAAGCCTGCCGCCGACTGGCCCGAGTGGGTGCACACCACCGGGTTCTGGACGCTGCCCCGCCGCCCGGACTGGCAGCCGCCCGCCGAGCTGGTGCGCTTCCTGGAGCAGGGCCCGACGCCCATCTCCGTGGGCTTCGGCAGCATGTTCGGCGGAGATCCCGAGGCGACCGGCGAACTGGTCGTCGAGGCGGTGAGCGCCGCCGGGGAGCGGGCGGTCGTCGTGGAGGGCTGGGGCGGAATACGGGTGGTCGACCCGCCCGAGAACGTCATGGTGGTCAGGGACGTCCCCTACGACTGGCTCTTTCCCCGGGTCCGTGCCGCCGTGCACGCCGGGGGCACCGGGACCTACAACGCCGCCCTGGTGGCGGGCCTCCCGCAGATGGCCTGTCCGTTCCACAACGAACAGCAGATGTGGGCGGACCACGTCCACGGCCTCGGCGTGTCGGCTCCGCCCGTGAAGTTCAGGGAACTGACGGCCGAGGCGCTCCGCTCGGGCATCGTCACGGCGACGACCGACCCGGCCATCGCACGGAACGCCCAGCGGCTGGCCGAGAAGCTGAGTCCGGAAAGCCCCCTCGAAGACGCTGTGCGCGTGCTTGAGCGCGTCCGGCGGGCGGGGTCGGGGAGGAGGGCCTGACGGGCCCCGGAACGCCCGGGTGACCTTTGGCCGGCCGGTGTTTCTGCCTGCGGAAACGCCGGCCGTCGGGGCGTCCGCGTCACGCCGCAACCACGCCGCGTGACCAGGCGTTCACGGGCCGAGCTTCGTTGCCTTCGGCCCCCAACTCCCCTATGATCTTGGCCTGTTCACAGCTGCAACATCACATATGCTGACTCACACGGGGGTGAATGGCATGGTTCGTCGCTGTGTGGGTGTCGGCGTGTCGTGTTTCGCGGCATTAGGTGCAGGTGCTTCCGGAGCTACGGAAGGCGTTCCCGACGGACAGGGAAGCCCGCTCGACGGGCGCGGAGGCGGGTATGCCCTCTGACCGTCCTGCCGCCGGAGCGTCCTGGATCCGGCGCAACCGGCGATGTCGTGATGCACGGATACGCCTCCTCTGCCTGCCGCACGCCGGCGGCACCGCCTCCTTCTACCATTCCTGGGCCTCGTGGCTACCCGACGGAACAGAGCTGCTGTCCGTCCAGTACCCGGGCCGACAGGACCGGATATCCGAGCCGTGCGCGTCCACCATGGAAGACCTGGCACCCCAAGTGGTCCAGGCCCTGCAACCGCACCTCGATGACGATTCCCCCCTTGTCCTCTTCGGGCACAGCATGGGCGCCTGGGTCGCGTTCGAAGTGGCACGAATCCTTGAGATGTCATACGCCCGCCGCCCGGCCGGACTCATCGTGTCCGCCCAGATTCCGCCCCACCTGCCTTCGGAACGTGAATGGCCCGGAGAGAGCGACGAAGAGCTGATCGCCGAACTCCGCAGGACCGGAGGCACGTACACCGATCCGATGCTCCAGCCCGGACTCCGCGAGTTGGTGCTGCCCGCCGTCCGTGCAGATTTCCGACTCGTGCAGGAATATTCGCCGCAACCCCTCCGCAGGATCTCCACATCCATAACCGCATTTGCCGGAGTTGACGATGCGGGAGTTCCCTGGAATAGGGTGGCCGAGTGGCAGGACGCCACAACGGGGACCTTCACCAGCCACACCTTCCCGGGCGGTCACTTCTACCTGCTGGAACAAGAGCAGGAATTCGCACAGCAGGTGAACCGCGCCATCCGCCGGATGGCGGGCAACAGCGCGACGTATTCACACACCGGTCAGCATGCCGACAGCTGAGCAATCGGATCGGCAGTGAACGGGACACAGGGGGAATCTTGAACGCGTTGGACCCCATCGCACGTGATGGGCTGCTCTACCTGTCGGCCGCCGACGTGGAACGCGCCGTCGGCTCCGAACGCACCCTCTTCGTGGAAGCCGTGGAGGCCGCACTGCGCGCCCAGGCCGCCGACGACGTGGTGCAACCGCTCAAGCCCTACCTGCGCCGGCCCGACCGCCCGCACCCGACCGACCGCATCATCGCCATGCCCGCCTACGTGGGAGGCGAGGTCCACCTCTCCGGCATCAAATGGATCGGCAGCGCCCACGACAACCAGGAGGTCCGAGGCCTACCGCGGGCCTCCGCGGTGATCGTCCTCAACGACGCGGACAGCGCCTACCCCGTCGCCGTCATGGACGGCTCCGTCGTGAGCGCATGGCGGACCGCTGCGGTCTCCGCCCTGGCCTGCCGGCACCTGGCGCCCGAGGGCAGGCGCCTCGCGATCCTGGGAACCGGTCTCCTCGCCAGGACGCACCTGTCCCTCCTGTGCCAAACGTGGGGCAGGCCCGAGGCGGTGGAGGTCCATGACGTCTCCCCCCGGCAGGCGGAGTCCTTCGCGCGCTGGGCCCGCGAGGAGCACGGGGTGACCGTCACCGTTCACGACGACGCCGCCGGATGCCTGCGCAACGCGGACGTCATCCTCGTGGTCACCACCGCCCCCGGGCCGTGGATCCCCGCCGAGTGGGTGCCGCGCGGCTCCCTGTTCCTGAACGTTTCGCTCGCAGACCCCATGCCGGACGTCGTCCTCGCCAGCGACAAGGTCGTCGTCGACTGCTACGAGCAGGTCATGCGTCCCGGGAAACTTCTCCACACCATGGCGCAGCAGGGCACCTTCGGTCCCGAACGCTGCCATGCGGACCTCTCGCAGCTCGTCACCGGCGCACGTCCGGGCCGCGAGAAGCCCGAGGAGACCATCTTCTTCAACCCCATCGGACAGGCCGTCGGAGACATCGCCTGCTCGGCCGCCGTCTACAGACGGGCCGTCGAGAACGGCGTGGGCACTCGACTGGAAAGGTAACCCCTTTCAGTGAAAGAAAGAGCAATCGTGTCCGAAGCGAACGGCGCGCAATCCCCGCAACGGGCTTTCCTCGCATCACTCGGCGTCGTCCGTCGGACGCCCCGGACCTACCCCTTCGACCCCGGCTACGACGTCGCGACGGTGGTCTCCCACATCGCCCAGAGCCACTCCCTGATGGCGGGTCTCAAGCTCTCCATGGCGACGTGGCTGCTCATCGAGGACAGCAGCCTGCAGCAGAAGATCCGGGCCGCCCGGGACCACGGCCTTGCGGTGACGGTCGGCGGAGGCATGTTCGAGATTGCCGCCGACCTCGGCCGACTGGACGAGTACCTCGACCTGTGCCGGCGGCTGAGCGTCACGGGCATCGAGGCGGGCCAGGGGTTCACCCGCTCCGACCCCCACCCCGGACGCGTACTGGAGGCCGCGACGGCCCGCGGCCTCACGGTCACCTACGAGATAGGCGGGAAGCACGACGGGGCGTTCGACGAGGAGACGACGAAGCGGCTCATCGCAGAGGGCGGCCAATGGCTCAACGAAGGCGCCACCCACCTTGTCGTCGAAGGCCGTGAGAACGCCGCCGACGTCGGGCTCTTCGATTCCCACGGCCAGTTGAGCCGCGGACTCGCCGACACGCTCGCGGATGAATTCGGACTCGACCGCCTCATATTCGAGGCACCCACCAAGTCGAGCCAATTCGCACTGCTCGACCATTTCGGCGCCGGCGTCGCCCTGGGCAACGTGCGACTGGAAGAGCTGCTCAGGGTGGAAACCTACCGGCACGGTCTGCACAGCGACGCGTACGAACGCTCTTTCCCCGCCAAGTGACATGGGCGACATCCACAATTTATCGCTGGACCGACAGACCCTGCCCGAACAAGAATGCATTACCTGTGCCGTCACGGCCTGAGGGAAAGGAGCAACGGTGCTTCCTGCCGAGCGCGAGGCGAAAGTCCGCGAAATAATCTGCGAAGTGCTCGAACTGGAGGAGGAAGAACTGACCCCCGCCGGACGGTTCCGGGAAGACTACGGTGCGGACTCCATGAACGCCGTGGAAATCCAGAGTCAAATCGAGGTGGCCCTCGACATCGAAATCGCGCGGGAAGACCTGAAACGGATGGTCGACCTGAAGACGGTGCTGGAGATCCTCGAAACGGCCAAGGCAAGGTAGATGACGAGCACGGGGGACAGTACGAACGGCAGCCGCCGGAGAGTGGTCATCACCGGCATGGGCGTTCTTTCGAGCATCGGCAACGGCGTCGGGCCGTTCACCGACGCGCTGCGGGCCGGACGCTCGGGCACCACCGACATCACCCGGTTCGACACCCGGGACTTCCCGCAGCGGCGCGGACACCAGGTGACGGACTTCGAACCCGGGGACTGGATTCACCACCTTCCCCTGGAAGACGTGGGACCCGCCGCCGGATTCGCCATTGCGGCAAGCCGCATGGCCCTGTCGGACGCAGGACTGAGCGCGTCGGAGTTGCACGAGCGACGGCGCGGGTTCATCGCCGTCGGCACCACGGACGGCGGCGTACCGGACCTGGACGGCATCGTCGAGGCTGTCCTCCCCGGAGGCCTCGAAGACATGCCGGCCGTCCTGGCCCGCCGCGTCCCCGCATCGCAGCTCTCGGTACACCTCGCACGCGAGCTCGGCCTCCCCAACGTCGAAGCCGTCTCGATCGCCACTGCCTGCGCCGCGGGGAACTACGCCATCGGCGCCGGACTCGACGCCGTACGGTCCGGCGAAGCCGACTACGCCCTCGTCGGCGGATCGGACGTGCTGTGCCGCAAGACGCTCGCCGGGTTCACCCGGCTCGGCCTCGTCGCCGAAGAGGAGTGCCGCCCCTTCGACTCCGAGCGCGACGGCCTCCTGCTCGGCGAGGGAGCCGGCATGCTCCTGCTGGAGGACGCCGACTCCGCGCACGCCCGCGGCGCCCGCGTGTACGCGGAAGTCATGGGCTACGGACTGAACTGCGACGCCCACCACCCCGTCGCTCCCGAACGGGAAAGCGTGGGCCGCTGCATGCGCCTGGCCCTGGACGACGCCGGAATCAGCCCCGAAGACGTCGACCTCGTCTGCGCGCACGGCACCGGCACCCAGACGAACGACATCACCGAAGTGCAGGCCATGCACGACGTCTTCGGCGAGCAGCTGCCCCGCGCCACCGCAGTCAAGTCCATGATCGGGCACACCATGGGCGCGGCCAGCGCCCTCGGCGCAGTGGCGGGCGCCCTCGCCATCCACCACGGCTTCGTGCCCCCCACGGCCAACCACCGGCACACCGACCCGGAATGCGCCGTCGACTGCACACCCAACCGGTCCGTCGAAGCAGACGTGCGGATCGTCCAGAACAGCGCCCTGGCCTTCGGCGGCAACAACGCCGTCCTCGTCCTCGGCAGCCCCGACGGCCGACGGACCCCACCGGCGGTGCAGAACCCCGACCAGGAGCCGACGGCGCAAAAGGAGCAGCCGTGCTGAGCACCGGGGCCGGCCGGCCGCAGCGCCCCGTCATCACCGCCTGGTCGGCCGTGTCGCCGTTCGGGGTGGGACGCGAGCCCTTCGAACGGGGACTGTCGGCCGGCCGCACGACCGCCCGGCGCCCCGACACCGACGTGTGGGGGGTCGTCGCCGAGCCGCTGGCCCATCTCGTACCGGACTTCGAGGTCCGCCAAGTACTGGGGAAGGCCGGGACCAGGGGGCTCGACCGCGCCACCGGCCTGGCGATCACTGCGGTGCGCGAGCTGCTGCGGCACGCGCCCGACATCGTCGACGACAGTGGTCTCACCACCGGGATCGTGCTCGGTACCACCGCCGGCAGCGCACAGGGATACGCAGACGTGACCCGTGCCTCCTTCGAAGGCCGACGCCCCCAGGACGTCCCGCCCGTGGCCATCCCGAACATGGCGATGAACAGGGCCACTTCGGCCAGCGCCATCTTCCACGGCCTCCGCGGACCGAACAGCACCCTCGCAGCCGGACGGGTATCGGGCCTCATGGCCCTCGAACACGGCCGTCGCCTGCTCGCGCAGCACCGCGCCGACCGCGTCGTCGTCGGCGCCACCGAGGAGTACTCGCAGGCCCGTTCCTGGCTGGAGCACCACCGGCGGCACGCCCGCGACGCGGACGCGGCACTGGGCGAGGGATCCGCCGTCCTCCTGCTGGAGCGGCCCGATGGCATCGGCGCCGAGCGCACCGTCCTGGCCGAGGTACTGGCGGTCACCTCGTGCATCGACGTGGACGGCGATCCCGTCGCCGCCCTGCGCTCCTGCCTGTCCGCCGTGCTCGACGCCGCCGCAGTGGCGGCCGGGGACGTCTGGGCCGCCATGCCGAGCAGCTGCGGCGGCACACCGGATCCGGGGGAGGCCCGGCTCCTCAAGGACACGTTCGGCACGGAGGCGGTCTCCCGGCCCGCGATCGGATCGCTGATCGGAGACACCTCCGCCGCCGCGTCCCTCTTCCAGATCGCGGCGCTGCTGAGCACCGCACAGCACGCCGCCGACGACCGCGGCCACGACGGCGACCGCCTGGCGCTGGTCAGCGCTGTCGACCCCGACGGAGCAGTGGCCTGCGCGCTCCTGCGCCTGCCGTCGTCCGGCCGCTGAACAACCTGGTGCACACAGCCGCACCGGGCACTGAGGAATCCGTTCTGCAAGGAAGGAAGACCCGATGGCCAACCCGTTCGAGGACCCCGAGGGCGTCTACACCGTTCTGGTCAACGACGAAGGACAGCACTCCCTCTGGCCCGCATTCGCCGTGGTGCCCGCAGGGTGGACCGTCGTCCACGACAAGGACACCCGACAGGCCTGCCTCGACTACATCAACGAGAACTGGGTGGACATGCGCCCGAAGAGCCTGGTGGACGCCATGGGCGACACGAGCTCCTGAAGACGCCCACCGATCTGACGCAATGAACGGAAGGCCCACCCGGGTGAGTACCGACCGAGAGCACGTCATCGCGACCGCGACCGACCCGGTGGTCCGCGAATTCCTGCGCATGGCAGACGACAGCATCGTCGCCGTACTGCCGTACGCGCTGTCCGTCGCCGCCCACTTGGGCGTCGCGGACGAATTCAGCGACTCCGAACGGAAGGTGGAGGAGCTGGCCGGGGCGCTCGACCTGTCGCCAGGAGCCCTGGAACGGCTCCTGCGGACCCTTGCCAGCTGCGGATTCTTCACCGACCACGGTGAGGGCCGCTTCGCCCTCACCCGGCTGGGCCAACTGCTCCAGACCGACTCGCCCGTCTCGATGCGGGCGACCCTCAGCAACGTCGACTCCTACCGCGCCTGGCTCGGAGCCGTCGACACCATCGCCACCGGCCGGCCGGCCTTCGACAGCCAGTTCGGCGCCGGATTCTTCACCCACAAGGACAGCGACGGCCAGGTCGGCGCCACCTTCGACGAACGCATGCGGGAGCGGGCGGGCCGTCTCTACGCGGGCCTCGCCACCCTCCCCGCATGGAACGACACCCGCTGCCTCCTCGACATCGGCGGCGGCAAGGGCGCCGTCCTCGCCTCCATCCTGACCGCCAACCCGCACGTCAGCGGAGTTCTCTTCGACCGCCGCAGCGTCGTCGAACGCGCCGAGGTCTCCGGCGAACTCGCTCCACTGCGAGACCGCTGCCGGACCGAATCGGGCGACTTCTTCCAGGAGATCCCCGCCGGAGCCGACGCCCACCTGATGTGCAGCGTCCTCCACGACTGGGAGGACGACGACGCCGTCACCATCCTGCGCCGCAGCCGCGAGGCACTCCCCGCGGACGGCCGCCTGCTCATTTGCGAAATGCTCCTTCCCGAATCGGGCGCAGCCCACCCCGCCTGGTGGAGCGACCTCGGAATGATGGTCGTCCTCGGCGGCCGCGAGCGCACCCTGGACCAGTACCGGTCCCTGCTCCGGCGGGCGGGCCTGCACCTTTCGGACGTCACCCCGCTCCCGGACTCGTTCTTCAGCGTGCTCGAAGCGAGACGAGACGCCTGCTGATCGGCGGCCCGCCAAGAGCGAGACACGGGCCCGGCGGCGCCCACCCCGCACACCCGCACACCGAGCACCGGTGCGCCGTCGTGCTGCCCGTTCCAGTTGTTGGCTTCAAGCGTGAGGTGATTAGGGTGTCCGAGGAGCAGCGCGAGCACACGGAACTGTCCACTGCTCAGACGGGAATCTGGTTCGGCCACCAGCTGGACCCCTCGGGCCACGCCTACAACATCGCCGAGTACGTCGACTTCCGTGGTGACATCGAGGTCGCCCTGTTCCAGGAGGCCTGCCGGCAGGCGTTCCGCGAGTCCGAAGCGCTGCACCAGCGGTTCAGCGAAGGACCCGAAGGCGTACGGCAGACGCTCGACCCCTCCCTCGTCCCCGACGTCGGGTACATCGACGTCTCCGGCCGGCCCGACCCGGAGGCGGCGGCGCGCGAATGGATGCACGCCGACCTCCGCCGGCGCGTGGACGTCCTCACCGACCGGCTCTGGTCGTTCGCCCTCTTCCGGATCTCCGACCGGCGCTACTTCTGGTACGCGAGGTTCCACCACCTCCTCATGGACGGCTACGGCGGCATGCTGTTCCAGCAGCGCCTGGGGGACATCTACATGTCGCTCCGGTCGCCGGGCAGCAACGCGCTCGAAGCAGTCGTCCCGCGGGGGCTCGAACCGCTCCGCGAGGAGGACCGCAAGTACCTCGCTTCGCCGAAGTTCACCGCCGACCGCGCCTACTGGCTGGACAAGTTCGCCGACCGCCCGCACCCGACGACCCTCGCGTCACGCGAGCCCGGCGTCAACGGACGCGTCACCCGGGTGACCACGGAGCTGGACGCGACCGCCAGCGACACGCTCGGAGACCTCGCCCACGAGCACAGGACGACACGCGCGGTCGTCTTCATCGCGGCCGTATTCGTCTACCTCAGCCGCATGACCGGCGAACAGGACGTCCTGGTCGGCCTTCCCGTCACGGGCCGCAAGTCGGTGCACGCCAGGAACACCGTCACCACCCTCTCCGACGTCCTCCCGCTGCGCCTGACGGTCTCCGGCGAGGAATCCTTCAGCGACCTCCTCGGCCGGGCCACCACCGAGGTGAACCAGGCGCTGCGCCACCAGCGCTTCCGCTCGGAGGACCTGATCCGGGAGATCCGCGGAGGGAACCGGACCCAGCGCATCTGGAACGTCGTCGCCAACATCATCTCGTTCAACGACGGCATATCCCTGGGCGACCTCCACGGCGCCCCCCACAACCTGTCGAGCGGACCCGTACCCGACCTCTCCATCGTCGTCCGCGACCCCGACGACGGCCGGGGCCCCACCATCGACTTCGACGGCAACTCCGCCCTCTACGACCGGCAGGAAGTCTCCTCCCACCAGACCAGGTACCTGAGCCTGCTGGAGCAGCTCGTCGCGGATCCCGGCGCCCCCCTGCGCCAGGCCGACATGGTCGCACCGGACGAGCGCGAGCGGATCGTGCACACCTGGAACGACACGGACGTCGACTACCCGCACGACATCTGCGTCCACGAACTCTTCGAAACCCAGGCGGCACGCACCCCCGACGCCCACGCCGTCACCGACGGCGCCACCGTCTTGACCTACGCGGAACTGGACGCCGCCGCCAACCGCCTGGCCCGCCGGCTCCGGCGCGCCGGCGTCACCGCCGAGTCCCGGGTCGCCGTCCTCCAGGAACGCTCCATCGGCGTCGTCGTCTCGTCCCTCGCCGTCCTCAAGGCCGGCGGCGCGTACGTACCCATCGACCCGAACCAACCGGCCGGCCGGTCCGAGTTCATCCTCCAGGACACCGCCGCCATGGCCCTACTGACCGATCGGGACCAGCACGACATCGGTTTCACCGCGGACGTCCCCGTCATCCGCGTCACGTCCTCGGGTGAGGACGACACGGATACGACGTGGGGGACGGCGCCCCCGCTCGCACCACAGGTCACGTTCCACTCCGAGCAGCTGGTGTACGTCATGTACACCTCCGGCTCCACCGGCAAGCCCAAGGGCGTGGCCAACACGCACCGCAACGTCGTCCACCTGGCGGCCGACTCCTACTGGACCTCCGGCCGGCACGAACGCGTGCTCATGCACTCCCCGTACGCCTTCGACGCGTCCACCTTCGAAATCTGGACACCGCTCCTGACCGGCGGCACCGTCGTCGTCGCCCCGGCAGGCCTGATGGACGCCGCCGACCTCGCCAAGGTGATCACCGAGCAGAACGTGACCGGCCTGTTCGTCAGCGCCGGCCTCTTCCGCGTCCTCGCGGAAGAGCACCCCGCCTGCTTCAAGGGCGTCCGCGAGATCTGGGCGGGCGGCGACGTCGTCTCGCCCACCGCCGTCCGCCGCGTCCTCGAAGCCTGCCCCGGCACGGTCGTCGCCAACGAGTACGGCCCCACCGAAACCACCGTCTTCTCCGCGGTCAACCCGCTGCGCGAAGTCGGCCGGGTACCGGACGGTTCCGTCCCCATCGGCCGGCCCCTCTGGAACACCCAGCTGTACGTCCTGGACGAGGCGCTGCGCCCCGTCGCCCCGGGAGTCAGCGGCGAGCTCTACATCGCCGGCGACGGCCTGGCCCGCGGCTACCTCAACCGCGCCGAACTGACCGCCGGCCGCTTCGTCGCCAACCCCTTCGGCACACCGGGCGGCAGGATGTACCGCACCGGGGACGTGGTGCGCTGGCTCGCCGACGGCACCATGGACTTCATAGGCCGCGTCGACGACCAGGTGAAGGTACGCGGCTTCCGCATCGAGCCCGGCGAGATCGAAGCGGTCCTGGCCGGGCACGCCCAGGTCGGCCAGGCCTCGGTGATCCTCCGGGAGGACACCCCCGGCGACAAGCGGCTCACGGCCTACGTGGTGCCGCCCGCAGGCATCGACCCCACCGGCGTGAACACGGCCGCACTGCGTGCGTACGTCGCGGAGCGGCTCCCGGACTACATGGTGCCGTCGGCGCTCGTGGCACTGGACGCCCTCCCCCTGACCCTGAACGGAAAGCTGGACCGGCGGGCCCTGCCGGCCCCGGAGTACGAGGCGGTGGGCGCGGGCCGAGGACCGCGGACACCGCAGGAAACCATCCTGTGCGGGCTGTTCGCCGAGGTCCTCGGCGTGGACGTCGTGTCGATCGATGACGGCTTCTTCGAGTTGGGTGGGCATTCGCTGCTGGCGACCCGGCTGGTGAGCCGGATCCGGTCCGCGCTCGGGGTGGAGGTGAGTATCCGGTCGTTGTTCGAGGCTCCGAGCGTCGCGGGCCTGGTGGAGCGGCTCGATGAGGGTGGTCGGGTTCGTGAGCCGTTGGGGCGGCGGGTGCGGCCGGAGGTTCTTCCGGTGTCGTTCGCGCAGCGCCGTCTGTGGTTCCTGGGTCAGCTCGAAGGCGTGTCGGCGACGTACAACATTCCGCTCGTGCTGCGTCTGACGGGTGCGCTGGACGTGGAGGCGCTGCGGGCCGCGCTGGCGGACGTCGCGGGCCGGCACGAAAGCCTGCGCACCCTGTTCCCACAGGACGCTGACGGCCGGCCGAGCCAGCTCGTCCTGGACGCGGACGCGGGCAGCCCCGAGTTCCGTGTGGAGCCGGTGACCACCGATCGCGTCGCTGCCGCAGCGATCGAGGCGGCTTCGGCCGGGTTCGATCTGGAGCGGGACCTGCCGTGGCGGGTGCGCCTGCTGGAGGTCACCGACGCCCCTGGCGAGTGGGTCCTGGTCACGGTGGTCCACCACATCGCAGCGGACGGCTGGTCGATGGCGCCGCTGGCGAAGGACCTTTCGCAGGCGTACGCGGCCCGCTGCCAAGGGCACGCCCCGGCGTGGCAGCCGCTTCCGGTGCAGTACGCGGATTACACGTTGTGGCAGCGCGAGGTCCTGGGTGACGAGGAGGACCCGGAGAGCGTGATCGCGGCCCAGGTCGCCTACTGGAAGCAGGCCCTGGCCGACCTCCCGGAGCAGCTGGAGCTGCCGGTCGACCACCCGCGTCCCGCCGTCGCATCGCACGAGGGTGCTGCGGTGGACGTCCGTGTTCCGGCAGAGGTGCATGCGGGTCTGGTCGAGCTGTCCCGCTCCTGCGGGGCGAGTGTCTTCATGACGGTGCAGGCCGCGCTGGCGGTGCTGCTGTCGAAGATGGGCGCCGGCGAGGACATCCCGATCGGAACGCCGATCGCCGGCCGCACCGACGACGCGCTCGACGACATGATCGGGTTCTTCGTCAACACGTTGGTCCTGCGGACCGACCTGTCGGGCGACCCGACGTTCCTGGACGTCGTCGAACGGGTCCGGGAAGCCGACCTGGCTGCGTTCACGCATGAGGACGTCCCGTTCGAGCGACTGGTGGAGATCCTCAACCCGGCACGCTCCATGGCCCGCCACCCCCTCTTCCAAGTCATGCTCGCCTTCCAGAACAACGTCCGACCCGAGCTCGACCTCCCGGGCGTACGGGCTGACGCGGAACCCCTCCAGGGTGCGGTGGCCAAGTTCGACCTGTCGTTCAGCCTGGGGGAGACCCACGGCACCGACGGGAAGCCCGCAGGTCTTGAGGGACAGCTGGACTACCGGACGGACCTGTTCGCCGAGGCCACCGTTCAGGGTCTTGCCGACCGCCTGCTGCACGTGCTGAACGCCGTCGTTGCCGAGCCGGGTCGGTCGGTTCGGGAGATCGATGTCCTCGGTGTCGATGAGCGTCGGCGGGTGTTGGTGGAGTGGAACGACACGGTTCGTGAGGTTCCGGATGCGACGTTGCCGGAGCTGTTCGAGGCGCAGGTGGCGCGTACTCGCGATGCCGTTGCCGTGGTCTGCGGTGGGGTTGAGCTGTCGTATGGGGAGTTGAACGCTCGGGCGAATCGTTTGGCCCGGCATCTGGTGGCGTGTGGTGCGGGTCCGGAGCGTCTGGTGGCGGTGGCTTTGCCGCGGTCGGTGGATCTGTTCGTGGCGTTGCTCGCGGTGTTGAAGTGCGGTGCGGGTTATGTGCCGGTGGACCCGGAGTATCCGGCGGACCGGATCGCGTACATGCTCGCGGACGCAGAACCCGTGCTGGTCCTGACGGATACGGCGACCGTGGGCCTGCTGCCCCATGACAGCGCCGCACGGTGCCTGCTGCTCGACGACCCTTCGGTGCAGGAAGCCGTTGCGGAGCTGGGCGCGGTGGACCTCGTGGATGTGGACCGTCTGGCTTCGGTGGTGCCTGCTCACCCCGCGTATGTGGTTTATACGTCGGGTTCGACGGGTCGGCCGAAGGGTGTGGTGGTGTCGCATGCGGGTGTGGCGAGTTTGTCGGGGACGCAGGTTGAGGGTCTGGGTGTGGGGTTGGGTGCCCGGGTTCTTCAGTTTGCTTCGGTGAGCTTTGACACGTCGGTCTGGGAGATCTGGATGGCGTTGTTGTCGGGTGCGGTGTTGGTGGTGCCGTTGTTGGAGGAGCGGGTCGCGGGTGAGGCGTTGTCGCGGTTCGTGGTGCGGCATGGGGTGACGCATGCGACGTTGCCGCCGGCGGTGTTGGAGGTGTTGGGGGAGGATGCTCTTCCTGCGGGTTTGACGTTGGTGTTGGCGGGTGAGGCGTCGTCGGCGGGGTTGGTTGGGCGGTGGGCTTCGGGGCGTCGGGTGTTCAACTCGTTCGGTCCGACGGAGACCACGGTGGACGTGACGTTGTGGGAGTGTCGGGCGGGCGATGGCACGGTGCCGATCGGGCGTCCGGTGTGGAACACGCGGGTGTATGTGTTGGACGCGGCGCTGTCGCCGGTGCCGGTGGGTGTGGCGGGTGAGTTGTACGTTGCGGGTGCTGGTCTGGCTCGGGGTTATGTGGGCCGTTCTGATCTGACGGCGGAGCGGTTCGTCGCGGACCCGTTCGCGGTGGTTGCGGGTTCGCGGATGTACCGGACGGGTGACGTGGTGCGGTGGTCCGCGGACGGGGTCCTGGAGTTCGTCGGGCGTGCGGATGCTCAGGTGAAGGTGCGGGGCTTCCGCATCGAGCCGGGCGAGATCGAAGCCGTCCTGGCGGATCACGCCTCGGTGGGCCAGGTGGCTGTGGTCGTGCGGGAGGACCAGCCCGGGGACAAGCGGCTCATCGCCTACGTCGTGGCTACGACCGCGGGCTTCGACGCTGCCGTCCTGCGTCGGCACGTGGCGGACCGGCTGCCGGATTACATGGTGCCGTCGGCGTTCGTCGTGCTCGACGCGCTGCCGTTGACGCCGAACGGAAAGCTGGACCGGCGGGCCCTGCCGGCTCCCGAATACATCACGGATGCGTCGGGGCGCGGTCCGCGGTCGCCGCGGGAGGAGATCCTGTGCGGTCTCTTCGCCGAGGTCCTCGGTGTCGAGTCGGTGTCGATCGACGATGGTTTCTTCGACCTCGGGGGGCACTCGCTGCTCGCGACCCGCCTCGTCAGCCGGATCCGGTCCGTCCTCGGGGTCGAGGTCAGCATCCGGTCCCTGTTCGAGGCTCCGACCGTCGCGGGGTTGGTGGAGCGGCTCGATGAAGGTGCTCGGGTCCGGCATGCGCTGGAACGGCGTGTGCGGCCGGACGTTCTCCCGGTGTCGTTCGCCCAGCGCCGTCTGTGGTTCCTGGGCCAGCTCGAAGGCGTCTCCGCGACGTACAACATCCCTCTCGTACTGCGTCTGACCGGCGCCCTGGATGTGGAGGCGCTGCAGGCGGCACTCGCGGACGTCGCGGGCCGGCACGAGAGCCTGCGGACGGTATTTCCGCAGGTGGACGGCGAGCCGCGGCAAGAGATCCGGCGGGGCGCCGCGGGGGTTCCCGCGGTCAGCGTGGAGAGCGTGACTGCCGATGGTGTCGCCTCGATCGTGGGCCGGTGGGTTGCCACGGGCTTCGACCTGGAGCGGGACCTGCCGTGGCGGGTGCGGCTGCTGGAAGTCGCCGACGCTCCGGGTGAGTGGGTCCTGGTCATGGTGGTGCACCACATCGCAGCGGATGGCTCGTCCATGGCGCCGCTCGCGAAGGACCTTTCGCAGGCGTACGCGGCCCGCTGCCAGGGGCGCGCCCCGGAGTGGCAGCCGCTTCCGGTGCAGTACGCGGACTACACGCTGTGGCAGCGCGAGGTCCTGGGCGACGAGGACGACCCGGACAGCGTGATCGCCACCCAGGTCGCCTACTGGCGTAAGACCCTGGCTGAGGTTCCCCAGCAGCTGGAGCTCCCGGTCGACCACCCGCGCCCCGCGATCGCGTCGCACGAGGGTGCTTCGGTGGACGTGAGAGTGTCGGCCGAAGTGCATGCGCGGCTGCTGGAGCTGTCCCGGTCGTGCGGGGCGAGTGTGTTCATGACGGTTCAGGCCGCGCTCGCCGTCCTGCTGTCGAAGATGGGCGCCGGCGAGGACATCCCGATGGGGACCCCCCTCGCGGGCCGTACCGACGACGCGCTCGACGACCTCGTCGGGTTCTTCGTGAACACGCTGGTCCTGCGGACCGACGTCTCGGGCGACCCGACGTTCCGCGAGGTCCTCGAACGGGTCCGGGAAGCCGACTTGGGCGCATACGCCCATCAGGACGTGCCGTTCGAGCGGCTCGTGGAGATCCTCAACCCCACGCGTTCCATGGCCCACCACCCCCTCTTCCAAGTCATGCTCACGGTCCAGAGCGTCGCGGACCCGGATCTCGCGCTGCCCGGCCTGAGCGTGCGGTCGGAACAGGTCCAGGGGGCAGTGGCGAAGTTCGACCTGTCCTTCAGCCTGGGGGAGACCCACGGCGTCGACGGGAACCCCGCGGGCCTTCGGGGGCAGCTGGACTACCGGACGGATCTGTTCGCCGAGGGCACTGTCCAGCACCTCGCGGACCGTCTGACGCGCGTACTGCGAGCGGTCGTTACCGATCCTGACCTGCACGTCAGTGAGATCGAACTGCTGGGGCCCGACGAACGCGAGCACATCCTGACCACGTGGAACGGGGATGTGACCGAGGTTCCGGATGCCACGTTGCCGGAGCTGTTCGAGGCGCAGGTGGCGCGCACTCCCGATGCCGTTGCCGTGGTCTGCGGTGGGGTCGAGCTGTCGTATGCGGAGTTGAACGCTCGGGCGAATCGTTTGGCCCGGCATCTGGTGGCGTGCGGTGCGGGTCCGGAGAAGCTCGTTGCCGTCGCGCTGCCCAGGTCGGCCGAACTGCTGGTCGCGCTGCTCGCGGTGGTCAAGAGCGGTTCGGGCTATGTTCCGGTGGACCCGGAGTATCCGGCGGACCGGATCGCGTACATGCTCGCGGACGCCGAACCGGTACTGGTGGTCACCGATACGGACACGGCGGCTGTGCTGCCCCAGGACGCCGCCGCACCGCGCCTGGTGCTCGACGAGCCCGGAGTCCGGCACGCCGTAGCAGACCGGGACAGCGCAGATCTGTCCGATAGCGATCGCTCGTATCCGGTGTTGCCTGCTCATCCGGCGTATGTGATTTATACGTCGGGTTCGACGGGTCGGCCGAAGGGTGTGGTGGTTTCGCATGCGGCGTTGGTGAGTTTTCTGGCGGCGGTGGGTTTGCGGTGTGGGTTGGATTCGTCTGACCGGTTGTTGGCGGTGACGACGGTTGCGTTCGATATTGCGGCGTTGGAGTTGTATCTGCCGTTGGTCAGTGGTGCGTGTGTGGTGGTTGCGGGTCGGGAGGAGGTTCGGGATCCGTTTGTGCTGGGTGGGTTGGTGCGCGGGTCGGGTGTGTCGGTGATGCAGGCGACTCCGTCGTTGTGGCAGGCGTTGGTGGCGGAGGTTCCCGGGTCGGTGGGGGGTCTGCGGATGTTGGTGGGTGGTGAGGCGCTGCCTTCGGTGTTGGCGGAGGGTATGTGTGGGTTGGGCCGTGAGGTGGTCAACCTGTACGGGCCGACGGAGGCGACGGTGTGGGCGACGTCGTGTGTGGTGGGTGGCGGTTCTGGTGGTCTGTTGCCGCCGGCGATTGGTGATGCGTTCGCGAATACGCGGGTGTATGTGCTGGATGCTGCCCTGTCGCCGGTTCCTGCGGGTGTCGCGGGAGAGCTTTATATCGCGGGTGCGCAGTTGGCGCGGGGTTATTTGGGGCGTGCGGGTCTGACGGCGGAGCGGTTCGTCGCGGATCCGTTCGCGGTGGTTGCGGGTTCGCGGATGTATCGGACCGGTGATGTGGTGCGGTGGTCCGCGGACGGGGTTCTGGAGTTCGTCGGGCGTGCCGATGCTCAGGTGAAGGTGCGGGGGTTCCGCATCGAGCTGGGCGAGATCGAGGCGGTCCTGGCGGATCACGCCTCGGTGGGCCAGGTGGCCGTGGTCGTGCGGGAGGACCAGCCCGGGGACAAGCGGCTCATCGCCTACGTGGTGGCTACGACCGCGGGCTTCGACGCTGCCGTCCTGCGTCGGCACGTGGCGGAGCGGCTGCCGGATTACATGGTGCCGTCGGCGTTCGTCGTGCTCGACGCGCTGCCGTTGACGCCGAACGGCAAGCTGGACCGCAAGGCGCTGCCGGCTCCCGAATACATCACGGATGCGTCGGGGCGGGCGCCGCGGTCGCCGCGGGAGGAGATCCTGTGCGGTCTCTTCGCCGAGGTCCTCGGTGTCGAGTCGGTGTCGATCGACGATGGTTTCTTCGACCTCGGGGGGCACTCGCTGCTCGCGACCCGCCTCGTCAGCCGGATCCGGTCCGTCCTCGGGGTGGAGGTGAGCATCCGGTCCCTGTTCGAGGCCCCGACCGTCGCCGGCCTGGTGGACCGGCTCGAAGACGGTGCTCGGGTCCGGCACGCGCTGGAACAGCGGGTGCGGCCCGAGGTCCTTCCGGTGTCCTCCGCCCAGCGCCGTCTGTGGTTCCTGGGCCAACTCGAAGGTGCGTCGGCGACGTACAACATCCCTCTCGCACTGCGTCTGACCGGCGCCTTGGATGTGGAGGCGCTGCGGGTTTCGCTGGCGGACGTCGCGGGCCGGCACGAGAGCCTGCGGACGGTGTTCCCGCAGGTGGACGGCGAGCCGCGGCAGGAAATCCTGCGGGGCGTCGCGGGGGTTCCGGCATGCGCCGTCGAGCAGGTTTCCGAGGTCGGGATGGCGGCCGCGATCTCAACAGAAGTCACCGCCGGGTTCGATCTGGAGCGGGACCTGCCGTGGCGGGTGCGCCTGCTGGAGGTCACCGACGCCCCTGGTGAGTGGGTCCTGGTCATGGTGGTCCACCACATCGCGGCGGATGGCTGGTCGATGGCGCCGCTGGCGAAGGACCTGTCGCTGGCGTACGCGGCCCGCTGCCAAGGGCACGCCCCGGTGTGGGAAGACCTTGCGGTGCAGTACGCGGATTACACGCTGTGGCAGCGCGAGGTCCTCGGTGACGAGGACGACCCGGACAGCGTGATCGCCGCCCAGGTCGCCTACTGGAAGCAGGCCCTGGCCGACCTCCCGGAAGAGCTGGAGCTCCCGGTCGACCGCCCGCGCCCCCCGATCGCCTCCCACGAAGGCGACTCCGTGGACGTCCGCGTCCCGGCGGAGGTGCACGCGCGGCTGCTGGAGCTGTCCCGCTCCAGCGGAGCCAGCGTCTTCATGACGGTGCAGGCCGCGCTCGCGGTCCTGCTGTCGAAGATGGGCGCCGGGGAGGACATTCCGATCGGGACGCCGATCGCCGGCCGTACCGACGACGCCCTGGACGATCTCGTCGGGTTCTTCGTGAACACGCTGGTCCTGCGGACCGACCTGTCGGGCGATCCGACGTTCCGCGAGGTCCTCGAACGGGTGCGGGAAGCCGACCTGGCGGCGTACGCCCATCAGGACGTGCCGTTCGAGCGACTGGTGGAGATCCTCAACCCCACGCGTTCCATGGCCCGCCACCCCCTCTTCCAGGTCATGCTCGCCTTCCACAACAACGCGCAACCCGATCTCGACCTGCCCGGCATCCAGACGCAGGACGAGCCGGTGCACATCCCGGCGGCCAGGTTCGACCTGTCCCTCAACCTCGCCGAGACCCATGGGCTCGACGGGGTTCCGACCGGCCTTCTGGGCGAGTTGGACTACCGCACCGATCTGTTCGAGCGCACCACCGTCGAGCAGCTCGCCGAGCGGCTGTCCCGGCTCCTCGAAACGGTCACGGGCGACCCCGACCAGCCGATCCGTAACGTCAGCGTCCTTGCCGCTGACGAGCGTCGGCGGATGCTCGTCGAGTGGAACGACACGGCTCACGCGTTTCCCGGGGCGACTCTGCCGGAGCTGTTCCAGGCCCAGGTCGCGCGTACGCCCGATGCCCTCGCGCTGGTGGGCGGCGGCGTCGAGCTCACCTACGCCGAGCTGGGCCTGCGCGTACGGCAGCTCGTGCACGGACTGGCTGCACGCGGCATCGGGCGGGGCGACCGCGTGGCACTCCTGCTGGACAGCTGGCTCGACCAGATCGCCCTGACCGTCGCCCTCGTGCACGTCGGAGCCGCGTACGTACCCCTGGACCGACGGAGCCCCGCCGCGCGCCTGGAGCTGATCCTCGGCGATTCCCGGAGCACCGCCGTGGTGGTGGACCGCACGACCCGCGCCCTGCTCCCGGACCAGCACCTCGGCGACGGTCTGGACGCGTTGCAGGTCGAGGAGCTGCCCGCATCGGGCGTGCCGGCAGCAGGCGTGCCGGCGGCGGCCGATCCGGCGTCGCCGGTGCGGCCGCTCGACCTGGCGTACGTCATGTTCACCTCCGGCTCCACCGGGCGGCCCAAGGGCGTGGCCGTCACCCACCGCAACGTCGTCGCGCTCGTCTCCGACCGGTACTGGCAGCACACGGGCGAGGACCGTGTCCTCGTCCACTCGTCGCCGTCGTTCGACGCCTCCACCTACGAGGTGTGGGGCGGGCTCCTCAGCGGTGCCACTCTTGTGGCCTCGGGCACCGTGGCCGCGGACGTCCCCGAGCTCGCCCGCACCATGACGGCGGAACGGGTCACCGTGGGTCTGCTCAACGAGGGCATCTTCCGGGCCGTGGCCGAGAGCGCACCCCAGAGCTTCGGCACCCTCCGCGACGTCTACGTCGGCGGTGACACGGTCTCGCCCTCAGCGGTGCGGAAGGTGCGGGACCACGCCCGCGGCATGCGGTTCACCAACAGCTACGGGCCGACCGAAGCGACCCTGTGCGTCGCCCACCACGCGCTGCCCGCGGGGAGCGAGGACACCTCTCCCATTCCGATCGGCCGGCCGCTCGACAACACGCGGCTGTACGTGCTCGACGAGGGGCTGCAGCCCGTGCCCTGCGGAGTGATCGGTGAGCTGTACGTCGCCGGTGAGGGCCTGGCCCGCGGCTACGTCGACCGCCCCGACCTGTCGGCGGAGCGGTTCGTGGCGGACCCGTTCGGTCCTTCCGGTACGCGCATGTACCGGACCGGCGACCGGGTGAAATGGAGGCCCGAGGGCACCCTGGAATTCGCCGGCCGCACCGACACCCAGGTCAAAGTGCGCGGCTTCCGCATCGAGCCGGGCGAGATCGAGGCGGTGCTGGAGTCGTTCCCGGACGTGGCCCAGGCCGTGGTCGTCGTCCGCGAGGACCGGCCGGGAGACAAGCGGCTCGTCGCCTACCTGGTTGCCGACGCCGACGCTGACGTACGCGTCGAGCCCGAAGACCTGCGGGTCCGCCTTGCCGGTGCCGTACCCGACTACATGGTCCCGGCTGCCCTGGTGGAGCTCGACGCCCTTCCCCTCGGGCCGACGGGCAAGCTCGACCGGACGGCCCTGCCCGCACCCGACTATGCGGGCGGGGGCGGTCGGGCTCCCCGCACCGACAAGGAGCGCACGCTCTGCGCGGTCTTCGCCGACGTACTGGGAATCGACGAGGTCTCCGCGGACGACAGTTTCTTCGCGATGGGCGGCGACAGCATCGTCTCCATCCAGCTCGTCGCCAGGGCACGCGCGGCGGGGCTGATCGTCACACCGCGGCAGGTGTTCGAGCGGAAGACCGTCGAAGCGCTCGCGGCGGTGGCGGTCGAGGTGGACGAGCGCACCGGCGCGGCAGCGGACTCCGGCACCGGCATGGTGCCGCTGACACCGGTCATGCGGCAGCTCTGCGAACGCAGCGACGTCATCGACCGGTTCAGCCAGTCGGTCACGCTCGTGACCCCGGGCGGCCTCGTCCGCGAGGACCTCACGGCCGCGGTGCAGGCGGTCATCGACCACCACGACCTCCTCAGGGCCCGGCTCGCTGCCTCCCACGACGGAACGTGGCAGCTGGAGGTGCTGCCGCCCGGCACGGTCTCCGCCGCATCGTCCCTGTCCCGCATCGAGGCCGCAGGGCTGGGGGATGCGCGGCTCCGGGAGCTGGCGGTCGAGCAGGCGGCCGAGGCGGGCAGCCGCCTGGCCCCGGCGAACGGCCGGATGCTGGACGTCGTCTGGCTCGACGCGGGACCTCACGCGTACGGCAGCCTGGTCATCACGCTCCACCACCTGGCCGTCGATGCCGTGTCCTGGCGCATCCTCGTGCCCGACCTCGTCTCTGCCTGGAAGGCCGTCGCCGCAGGTCGGCAGCCGAGCCTCCAGCCCGTCTACACGTCCTTCCGCCGCTGGGCCGAACACACGACCGCCGAGGCGGAACGGCGCATCGGTGAGCTGCCCTTCTGGGAGCGGCTCACCGCGGACACCGAGCCGCCCTTCAGTAAGGTGCCCGCCGCCCTCGAACCCGCACGCGACACCTGGGGCACCGCCGAGAACCTCAGCGTGACACTTCCGGCGGAACTGGCGCGGCCGCTGCTGACCACCCTGCCCGAGGCCTTCAACTGCGCACCGGACAGTGTCCTGCTCGCAGCCCTCATGCTGGCCGTCGACCGTCGCACGGCACGGCTCGGCGGAACCACGCCGCCGTTCCTCGTGGACGTGGAGCGCCACGGGCGGCAGGAGATCAGCCCCGACCTCGACGTCTCGCGGACGGTCGGCTGGTTCACCAGCGTCGCGCCCGTCCGCCTCGACGTGCAGGAGGTCGGTGGCGGTCGTGGGCCGGAGGACGGCCTCAAGTACGTGAAGGAGCAGCTGCGGGCAGCCCCGGACAACGGCTTCGGCTACGGCCTGCTCAGGTACCTCAACCCGGCGGCCGCCGACCGCCTCGCGGCCCTCCCCACATCCCATGTCCTCTTCAACTACCTGGGACGCATCCCGGCGCCGACCGGCCACAACGGCACGGAGCCACAGCCCTGGTCGGTCATCGACGACGGAGAAGCCGGCGGCGGCGCCGACCCGAACATGCCCATGACCCACACCCTCACGGTCAACGCCGTGGCCCGCGACGCAGCCTCTGGACCCGAGCTGCTCACCACCTGGGCCTGGCCGGCCCGCCTGTCGACGGCCGGCGAGGTGCAGGAACTCGCCGACGCGTACGCGCAGGCCCTGGCCGACATGGCCGCACTGGTCGATTCCCCCGACATCGGCGGACTGACCCCGTCCGACGTGCCCCTCCTGGGGCTGAGCCAAGACGAAATCGATGAGTTCGAGTTCGCCGAGATCGAAGACTGAACGGAAGGATTTGAGATGAAGCGGTCGCGAATTGAAGACATCCTTCCGTTGTCGCCCCTGCAGGAGGGGCTCCTCTTCCATGCACAGTTCGACGACGAAGCCGCAGACACGTACGTCGTCCAGCTCGTCATCTCCCTGCGCGGCACGGTCGACGGACCTGCACTGCGCACGGCAGTGAACGAGGTGCTGACCCGTCACGCCAACCTCCGGGTGGGCGTACAGCACCGCAAGACGGGGCAGCCCGTACAGCTGGTGATGCGCGACGTCGAGGTCCCCTGGCAGGACATCGACCTCACCCACCTCGCGCACGAGCAGCGCGCAGCCGAACTCGAACGCATCCTCGCGGAGGACCGCGGGCGCCGGTTCGACCTGGGCCGGGCCCCGCTGATCCGCTGCGCCCTCGTCCGGATGGCCGAGGACGACTACCGGTTCGTCTGGGCCAACCACCACATCCTGCTCGACGGATGGTCGAACGCGGTCCTGTTCCAAGAGCTGTTCAAGCTCTACCAGAGCCGAGGCGAAGCCCGCCTCACGCCGGTCACGCCGTACCGCGACTACCTCGCCTGGACCGCACGGCAGGACGGCGAGAGCGCGCGCAAGGAATGGGCGGCCGCACTCGACGGACTCCAGGACTCCACCCGCCTCGTACCCAACCCGGGTACGAGCCCGACCGAATCGTTCCCGCAACGCGCCACCTTCACGGTCGACGAACGCCTGACAAGCGCCCTCGCCGAACTGGCACGCACCCGGAACCTCACCTTCAACACGCTGATGCAGGGCGCCTGGGGCATCCTGCTGGGACGTCTCACCGGTCTGGAGGACGTGGTCTTCGGCACCACGGTCTCCGGACGCCCCCCGGAGCTCCCCGGCATCGAGACCATGGTCGGGCTGTTCATCAACACCCTGCCGGTCCGGGTACGACTCGACCCCGCACGGACCGTCGTCGAGGCCCTCGCGCGGCTTCAGGACGAGCAGGCACGTCTGATGCCCCACCAGCACCTCGGGCTCGCCGAAATCCAGAAGGCCGCGGGACGGACCGACCTCTTCGACACCGTGGTCGTATTCGAGAACTATCCGGTGGACGAGGCCGCGTCCGCCGGACTCGGTGTGGACCTCCAGGTCGCCGACGTCACGGGCCACGACGCGACCCACTATCCGCTGAGCCTCATGGTCCTTCCCGGACGCGAGCTCGTCCTGAACCTCGACTACCGCGAGGACGCCTTCGACCGGGCGGCCGTCGAACAGCTGGCGGCGCGACTCGTCCGACTCCTCGAAGCCGTCGTCGCCGCACCGGACACTGCGATCCGTGACCTCGACCTGCTCGGCCCGGCCGAACGGGAGCAGCTCCTCGCCCTGGGCCACGGAGCCACCACCCGGACCCCGCTCCCCACCGTGCCCGACCTCTTCCGGGCACAGGCGCAAGCCACCCCGGACGCCGTCGCCCTCACGGGCGGAGGAACGGAGATCACGTACGCCGAGCTGGACGCCCGGGCGGGCGCCCTGGCCCGCGAACTCGTCGCCCTGGGCGCGGGACCGGAACAGGCAGTCGCGATATGGATGGAACGCTCCACCGACCTCGTGGTCGCGCTGCTGGCCGTGCTCAAGACCGGCGCGTTCTACGTACCGCTGCACGACGGCTACCCGGCGGAGCGCCGCCGACTCGTCGTCGAGGACAGCCACGCCCGGCTGCTGCTGACGGACCGGCCGGAGGATGCGGCCGCATTTGCGGGCACGGCGGTCGTCGTCCATGCGGCGGACGGCACTGCGGCAGCAGCCGGCGAGGCCCGGAACGGCTCGGAGCCCCTCTTCGGTGCCCCCGCCGGTGCTGGCGCTCGTGCGGAGGCCGACGGCCTGGCGTACGTGATGTACACGTCCGGCTCCACGGGTGAGCCCAAGGGCGTTGCCGTCACGCACCGGGCCGTCGTCGACCTGGCCCTCGACCCGTCCTGGAAGAGCGGCCCCGAAGACCGCGTCCTCTTCCATGCACCGCACGCCTTCGACATCTCCGACTACGAGCTGTGGGTTCCGCTGCTCTCCGGGGCGCGGGTGGTCGTGGCTCCGACGGAGCCGATCGACTCGGCGGCCCTGAGGAAGCTCCTCACCCGGGAACGGATCACCTCCGTACACCTGACCGCCGGGCTCTTCCGCGTGATCGCCGAACAGGACGCGGACTGTTTCTCCGGCGTCCGTGAGGTGTTGACGGGTGGCGATGTGGTGTCGCCGGTGGCGGTGCGGCGGGTGGTGGAGGCGTGTCCGGGCACGGTGGTGCGGGTGCTGTACGGGCCGACGGAGATCACCTTGTGCGCGACGCAGTTCGAGGTTCCGGTGGGTTCGGTCGTGGGTGGGTCGGTGCCGATCGGTCGGCCGATGGACAACACGCGGGTGTACGTGCTGGACGGGGGGCTGTCTCCGGTTCCAGTGGGTGTGGCGGGTGAGTTGTACATTGCGGGGACGGGTGTGGCTCGTGGATATGTGGGGCGTGCGGGTCTGACGGCGGAGCGGTTCGTCGCGGACCCGTTCGCCACGGTGGCCGGGTCGCGGATGTACCGGACCGGTGACCTCGTGCGGTGGTCCGCGGACGGTGTTCTGGAGTTCATCGGGCGTGCTGACGGTCAGGTGAAGGTGCGGGGTTTCCGTATCGAGCCGGGCGAGATCGAAGCGGTGTTGGCGGATCACGGGCTGGTTGTGCAGAGCGCGGTCGTGGTGCGGGAGGACACGCCGGGCGACAAGCGCCTCACCGCCTACGTGGTGGCTACGACCGCGGACTTCGACGCTGCCGTCCTGCGTCGGCACGTGGCGGAGCGACTGCCGGACTACATGGTGCCCTCCGCGTTCATCACGCTGGACGAGCTGCCCCTCACACCGAACGGCAAGCTGGACCGGCGGGCGCTGCCGGCGCCGGAAGTCGCTTCCGGCACCACGTACAAGGGACCGCGCACGCCGCAGGAAGAGATCCTCTGCAAGCTGTTCGCCGAGGTCCTCGGTGTCGACGCCGTGTCGATCGATGACGGCTTCTTCGAGCTGGGCGGCGACAGCATCCTGTCGATCCAGCTGGTGGCACGGGCCCGGGCCGCCGGCCTGGTCCTCTCCGCACGGGACGTGTTCGAGCGGAAGACGGTGGCCGCCCTTGCCGTCCGCTCCCGTCACACGGCCGACCCCGGCGCGGGCGGATTCACTCCTTCAGATCTTCCCCTGGTCTCCCTGAACCAGGCGGAGATCGGGGTGGTGGAGGGGCGGTGGAAGGACATCTCGGACGTTCTTCCGTTGGCGCCTCTGCAGGAAGGTTTGCTCTTCCACGCTCTCTACGACGAGCAGGCGCTGGACGTCTACACGACGCAGTTGTCTTCGCTGGTGGAAGGGCCTTTGGACCGTGCGGCGCTGCGGGCCGCTGCGTCCGTGGTCGTGGACCGGCATGCGAATCTGCGCGCGGGCTTCGCGTACGAGGGCCTGCGGCAGCCGGTCCAGATCATCCCCAAGCAGGTCGACGTGCCCTGGGAAGAGGTCGACTTCCGCGCGGCGGACGTCGTCGCCCAGGAAGCCGCGGTCGAGGCATGGCTTGAGCAGGACCGGACGCGGCGCTTCGACCTGTCCGCCCCGCCGCTGCTGCGGTTCACGCTGATCCGCCTCGGTGACCAGCGGTTCCGGCTGGTCTTCACGAGCCACCACCTGCTGCTGGACGGGTGGTCCCTGCCCGTGCTGATGCGCGAGCTGATGACCGCGTACGTACAGGGCGGCCGCGGTGACGGCCTGGCGCGGGTGACGCCCTACCGGGACTACCTGGCGTGGGTGGCGCAGCAGGACCGTGGTGCGGCGGAGGAGGCGTGGCGGCGCTCTCTTGCGGGTGTGGAGGAAGCGACCCGGCTCGCCCCGGTGCGTGCGGGTCGGGTACCGGTGGCTCCTGAGAGGGTCACGGTGCGTGTGCCGGAGGAGTTGACGGCTGCGCTGACGGCTGCGGCCCGTAGCTGCGGGGTCACGTTGAACACCGCGGTCCAGCAGGCGTGGGCGGTGTTGCTCGGGCACATGACCGGCCGGGACGACGTGGTCTTCGGTGCGACGGTCGCCGGACGCCCGGCCCAGATCCCCGGCATCGAATCGATGGTCGGCCTGTTCATCAACACCGTGCCGGTACGGGTACGCCTCAAGCCTGCCGAGTCGGTACAGGAGGCGCTGGTGCGGCTCCAGGACGAACAGAGCGCCCTCCTGGCACACCAGCACCTCAAACTCACCGACATCCACAACCTGACCCCGGCCGACGAGCTCTTCGACACCGTCGTCGTGTTCGAGAACTACCCGGTCGAAGACTCGGCCGTGGAACAGGAGGCTTCCACCCTCAGCCTCACCCACGCCGAAGCACGGGATGCGACCCACTACCCACTCAGCCTGATGGTGATGCCGGGAGCCGGCATGCACCTGCGGCTCGACTACCGCCCCGATGCGTTCGACCGTCCCTCGGTGGAAGGCATCGCGGATCGCTTCGTCCGGATCCTCAAGGCGGTCGCGGCGAACGCCCGGCAGCTCGTCCGAGAAATCCCCCTGCAGAGCCAGGACGAACGCGAGCGGATCCTGACCGCTTGGAACGACACCGCGCATGCCGTGCCCGAGACCACGCTGCCGGATCTGTTCGAGCAGCAGGCCGCACGGACGCCCGACGCCCTGGCCGTCACCGGTGGCGGGACCCGGCTGACCTACGCGGAACTCAATGGGCGAGCGAACCGACTCGCCAGGCACCTCGCCGACCGGGGCGCCGGCCCCGAACGCCTCGTCGCCGTGGCAGCGCCCCGCTCGGTCGACCTCGTCGTCGCCCTGCTGGCCGTAGTGAAGACCGGCGCCGGCTACGTCCCCATCGACCCGGAATACCCCACCGAGCGCATCGCCCACATGCTCCGGGACGCCGACCCGGTCCTCGTCGTCACCCGGGCGGAAACGGCGGAGAAGCTGCCTGCGGAGGCCGCGGCCCACGTGAGCCGGCTCGTACTGGACGACCCGGCCACGCGGACCCTTCTGGAGGGCCAGGACCCCCGCGACCCCTCCGCCGACGAGCGCCGCCCGAACCGCCTGCTTCCGCAGCACACGGCCTACGTGATCTACACGTCCGGTTCCACCGGACGGCCCAAGGGCGTGGCCGTCTCCCATGCCGCGATCACCAATCGCCTGCTCTGGATGCAGAACGAATACGGTCTGGAGCCGACGGACCGAGTCCTCCAGAAGACCTCGTCCGCATTCGACGTATCCGTGTGGGAGTTCTTCTGGCCGCTCGTCGTCGGCGCCGCACTGGTCGTCGCCGCGGGCGGAGAACACAAGGACCCCGCCGCCCTCGCCGAGCTGATCCGTACCGAAAAGGTCACCACTGCACACTTCGTGCCGTCGATGCTGGGCGCCTTCCTCCAGCATCCCGACGCAGCCTCCTGCGCACCGCTGAAGAACCTCGTGTGCAGTGGTGAAGCGCTGTCCGTGGAGTTGAAGAACCAGGCGCTGCGCACGCTCGGTGGATCCGTCCACAACCTCTACGGCCCCACCGAGGCCGCGGTGGACGTCACGTTCTGGGAGTGCAAGGCGACCGACGACACCGTGCCGATCGGGCGCCCGGTGTGGAACACGCGCGTCTATGTGTTGGATGCGGGTTTGTCGCCGGTGCCGGTGGGTGTGGCGGGTGAGTTGTACATAGCGGGTGCGCAGTTGGCTCGTGGGTATGTGGGTCGTCCTGGTTTGACGGCGGAGCGGTTCGTTGCGGATCCGTTCGCGGTGGTGGCTGGGTCGCGGATGTATCGGACCGGTGATGTGGTGCGGTGGTCCGCGGACGGTGTTCTGGAGTTCGTGGGGCGTGCGGATGCCCAGGTGAAGGTGCGGGGTTTCCGCATCGAGCCGGGCGAGATCGAGGCCGTCCTGACCGGGCACGAATCGGTGGGCCAAGTCGTGGTCGTCGTACGGGAGGACCGTCCCGGCGACCGGCGACTGGTGGCGTACGCCGTGGCGGCGGATGACGATGCTCTCGATCCGGTCGTGTTGCGTGGGTTCGTGGGGGAGCGGTTGCCGGATTACATGGTGCCGTCGGCGTTCGTGGTGTTGGACGCGTTGCCGTTGACGCCGAACGGGAAGTTGGACCGTAGGGCGTTGCCGGTGCCTGAGGTTGCTTCTGGCGGGGGAGTGGGTAGGGGGCCGCGGACGCCGCACGAGGAAGTTTTGTGTGGGTTGTTCGCCGAGGTTCTTGGGCTTTCTGAGGTTTCCGTCGATGACGGGTTCTTCGAGTTGGGTGGCGACAGCATTTTGTCGATCCAGTTGGTGGCGCGGGCGCGGGCTGCTGGTCTGGTGTTTTCGCCGCGTGATGTGTTTGAGCGCAAGTCGGTGGCGGGTTTGGCCTCGGTGGTTGTTGTGTCCGAGGGTTCGGTGGTGGTGGAGGCCGAGGGTGCTGGGGTGGGTGTGGTGCCGTTGACGCCGGTGATGCACCAGGTTCGTGAACGGGGTGGCCCGTTGGCGGGGTTCTCGCAGTCGATGCTGGTGGGGGCGCCGGCGGGGCTGTCGTTGGAGGTGTTGACCGCGATGGTGGGGTCGGTCCTCGATCAGCATGACGGCCTACGGATGAAGGTCACCCAAGGCTCTGGCTCTCACTCTGGCTCTGATTCTGGCTCTGGCTCTGATTCTGGTTGGGGTTCGGGTTGGGGTTTGGAGGTGTTGCCGTCGGGTGGGGTGGATGCGGCGGGGTGTGTGCGTCGTGTGGATGTGTCGGGTGTTGTGGGTGTCGGGTGGGAGGAGGTGGTGTTGGCGGAGGCGGTTTCGGCGCGTGAGCGTTTGGATCCGTTGGTGGGTGTGATGGTGCAGGTGGTGTGGTTCGACGCGGGCGCTGGCACACCGGGTCGTGTGCTGTTGGTGTTGCATCACTTGGTTGTTGACGGGGTTTCTTGGCGTGTGTTGTTGCCGGATCTCGCGGCGGCGTGGGCTGCGCTTTCGGTGGGTGGTTCGGTGGTGTTGGAGCCGGTGGGGACTTCGTTCCGTGGCTGGGCTGGTCATTTGGTGCGGTTGGCTGGTTCGGCGGAGCGGGTTGCGGAGTTGGGTTTGTGGCGGGAGATGGTGGCGACTCCTGGTGTTCGGGTGGGGTCTCGTGGCTTGGATCCGGCGCGGGATACCGCTGGGGCGGTGCGGGGTGTGGTGGTGGAGTTGTCGCCGGAGGAGACCCGTCCGTTGTTGGGTGATGTGGCTTCTGTTTTCCGTGCGGGTGTTGAGGACGTGTTGTTGGCGGCACTTGCGTTGGCGGTGACGCGCTGGCGTGGTGGTTCTGCTGGTGGGGTGTTGGTGGAGTTGGAGGGGCACGGTCGGGAGGAAGTGGTGGAGGGGGTGGATCTGTCGCGGACGTTGGGTTGGTTTACCAGTGCGTATCCGTTGCGGATTGATCCTGGGGTTTTTGATGCGGGTGAGGTGTGGGCTGGTGGTGCCCAGGCTGGTGTGGTGTTGAAGCGGGTGAAGGAGCAGGTGCGGTCGGTTCCTGACCGTGGTCTGGGTTTTGGTTTGTTGCGGTATTTGAATGCCGAGACGGGTGCGGTGTTGGAGCGGGGGGCGCGGCCGGAGATCGGGTTCAACTATTTGGGCCGGTTCAGTGTGGGGGGTGGTGGTGCTTGGCAGATCGCTCCTGAGTCGGTGGCGTTGGGTAGTGGGTTGGATCCGCGGATGCCGGTTCCGCATGCGTTGGAGATCAATGCGGTGGTTCAGGATGCTGCGGCCGGTCCGTGTTTGCAGGTGTCTTGGTCGTGGGTGTCGGGTGTGCTTGACGAATCTGATGTCGTCGAGGTGTCCGGGTTGTTCGTCGACGCCCTGAAGGCGATCACTCGGCATGCGGCCGATCCCGACGCGGGTGGATACACACCCTCCGACCTTCCCCTGGTCTCCCTGAACCAGGCGGAGATCGGGGTGGTGGAGGGGCGGTGGAAGGACATCTCGGACGTTCTTCCGTTGGCGCCTCTGCAGGAAGGTTTGCTCTTCCACGCTCTCTACGACGAGCAGGCGCTGGACGTCTACACGACGCAGTTGTCTTCGCTGGTGGAAGGGCCTTTGGATCGTGCGGCGCTGCGGGCTGCTGCGTCCGTGGTCGTGGACCGACATGCGAATCTGCGCGCGGGCTTCATCCACGATGGTCTGCGGCAGCCGGTCCAGGTCATTCCCCGGAACGTGGAGCTCCCCTGGGAGGAGATCGACTTCTCGGGCCTGGACTCCGGCCGTCAGGAGACCGCTGTTGCCCAGTGGCTTGCGCAGGACCGGACGCGGCGCTTCGACCTGTCCGCCCCGCCGCTGCTGCGTTTCACGCTGATCTGCCTCGGTGACCAGCGGTTCCGGCTGGTCTTCACGAGCCACCACCTGCTGCTGGACGGCTGGTCCCTGCCCGTCCTGATGCGCGAGCTGTTCGTTGCCTACGGCCAGGGCGGGCACGGCGGAGACTTGGAACCCGTCACTCCCTACCGGGATTACCTGGCGTGGGTGACGGAGCAGGACCGTGGTGCGGCGGAGGAGGCGTGGCGGCGCTCTCTTGCGGGTGTGGAGGAAGCGACCCGGCTCGCCCCGGTGCGTGCGGGTCGGGTACCGGTGGCTCCCGAGAGGGTCACGGTGCGTGTGCCGGAAGAGTTGACGGCTGCGCTGACGGCTGCGGCCCGCAGCTGCGGGGTCACGTTGAACACGGTGGTCCAGCAGGCGTGGGCGGTGTTGCTCGGGCACATGACCGGCCGGGACGACGTGGTCTTCGGCGCGACGGTCGCCGGACGCCCGGCCCAGATCCCCGGCATCGAATCGATGGTCGGCCTGTTCATCAACACCGTGCCGGTACGCGTACGCCTGAAGCCTGCCGAAACCCTGACCGACGCACTCGTGCGACTCCAGGACGAACAGAGCGCCCTCCTGGCACACCAGCACCTCAAACTCACCGACATCCACAACCTGACCCCGGCCAACGAGCTCTTCGACACCGTGATCGTGTTCGAGAACTACCCGGTCGAGAACGAAGCCTTCGAACGGGCGACGTCCGCCCTCACCCTCACCCACGCCGAAGCCCACGACGCCAGCCACTACCCGATGAATCTGCGCGTCCTGCCCGGGGACAGCGTCGAGATCCGCATGGAATACGGACCCGACCTGTTCACCCGTGCAGCGGTGGAGGAACTCGGCAGTCGGCTCCTCCTCGTTCTCCGGGCCATCGCCGAAACCCCGCGGACCCCCGTGGGCCGTGTCGACATCCTCGACGCACAAGAGCGTGAGCACGTGCTCTCCGCCCTGCACGGCCGCCGTGACGTGGCGGAGTTCCGCGACGTCGTGGACAGGATCAGGGACGTCGCCCGCAGGCAGCCGGACGCGGTCGCCGTCACGGACGATGACGGAGACGTCACCTACGAGGCCCTGATGTCCCGAGCGAGCGCACTGTCCAGGCGCCTTGCGGAACGCGGAACAGGAGCGGGAGCACTCGTCGGAATCCTCTCCGACCCCGGCGCGCCGTTCGTGTGGTCGGTGCTGGGCGTGTTCGGCAGCCGAGCGGGCTACATCCCGCTGGACCCGCACGCCCCGAATGCGCGGAGCGCGACGTACCTCACCGACAGCGGTGCGGACTGCCTGCTGACGGAGAAGAAGCACCTTGAGCAGGCGCACGCCATCGCGGCTGCGTCGGGCGGCAACGTCGAGGTCCTGGTCATGGGCGACGAACAGGACGGGGCCGAGTGGTACCCGAGCCGATCCAGGACGTACGACATCGCGTACTCCATCTTCACTTCGGGTTCCACCGGGCGACCGAAGGGAGCGATGGTCCACCGGGCCGGCATGGAGAACCATCTCCTGGCGAAGATCGAGGACCTGCACCTTTCCGCAGCGGACCACGTCATGCAGAACGCGCCGCTGACCTTCAACATTTCGGTCTGGCAGATGTTCGCCGCGCTGATGCTCGGCGGGCGGATCCGCGTCGTCGACCGGACGGTCGCAGCAGACCCCCGGGAGCTGTTCCGGCGCGTGACCGACGAAGGCGTGTCCGTCCTGGAGGTCGTTCCCTCGCTCCTCCGGGCCGCCCTCGACCTGTGGGACGCCGAGGAAGTACAGCTCGAACTGCCGCGGCTCCGCTGGTTGGTCGTGACGGGTGAGCCGCTTCCGGGCAGCCTGTGCGAGCGATGGTTCGCGCGGTACCCGGAGATCCCGCTCGTCAATGCCTACGGATCGACGGAATGCTCGGACGACGTCTCGCACGCCGTCATCACGAGCGAGAAGTACGGTGCCGAGCAGAAGGTCACCATCGGCACCCCCATTCGAAACATACGGCTGTACATCCTGAACGAGGCTCTCCAGCCGGTCCCCCAGGGCATGCCGGGAGACCTGTACGTCAGCGGCGTGGGCGTCGGCCAGGGCTACATCGGGGACGCGACCCGCACGGCCGCCGCCTTCGTGGCCGACCCCTTCTCCGACGAACCCGGCGCACGGATGTACCGCATGGGCGACTACGTCAGGTGCCTCCCGGACGGCCGCCTGGAGTTCGTGGAGCGGCGGGACCACCAGGTCAAGATCCGCGGACAGCGGCTCGAACTCGGCGAGATCGAGATCTCCCTGGCGGAGCACGCCCTCGTGAGCCAGGCAGCTGTGGTCGTACGGGAGGACACCCCCGGCGACAAGCGGCTGGTGGCGTACGTGGTGCCGGGTGCCGGCGTGGCAACCGGCGCGCTCGACCCTGCTGTGCTGCGTGGGTTCGTGGCGGACCGGCTGCCGGACTACATGGTGCCGTCGGCTTTCGTCGTGCTCGACGCGCTGCCGTTGACGCCGAACGGAAAGCTGGACCGGCGGGCCCTGCCGGTCCCGGAGTACGCGGCGGGAGGCATGGGCCGTGGGCCGCGGTCGCCGCGGGAGGAGATCCTGTGCGGGCTGTTCGCCGAGGTCCTCGGCGTGGACGTCGTGTCGATCGATGACGGTTTCTTCGAGTTGGGTGGGCATTCGCTGCTGGCGACCCGCCTGGTGAGTCGGATCCGGTCCGTCCTCGGGGTCGAGGTGAGCATCCGGTCGTTGTTCGAGGCGCCGACCGTCGCGGGGTTGGTGGAGCGGCTCGAAGACGGTGGTCGGGTCCGGAACCCGCTGGAACAGCGGGTGCGGCCGGAGGTTCTTCCGGTGTCGTTCGCCCAGCGCCGTCTGTGGTTCCTGGGTCAGCTGGAAGGCGTCTCCGCGACGTACAACATTCCGCTCGTGCTGCGTCTGACGGGTGCGCTGGACGTGGAGGCGCTGCGGGCTTCGCTGGCGGACGTTGCGGGCCGGCACGAGAGCCTGCGGACGATGTTCCCGCAGGTGGACGGGGATCCGCGGCAGGAGATCTTGCAGGGTGCTGCGGGGGTTCCCGATGTCGTGGTGGAGTCCGTGCCGGCTGGTGGCGTTGCCGCAGCGGTGGCGGACGTGACGGGTGCCGGGTTCGATCTGCAGCGGGACCTGCCGTGGCGGGTGCGCCTGCTGGAGGTCACCGACGCGCCCGGCGAGTGGGTCCTGGTCATGGTGGTGCACCACATCGCAGCGGACGGCTGGTCGATGGCACCACTGGCCCGCAACCTTTCGCAGGCGTACGCGGCCCGCTGCCAGGGGCACGCCCCGGTGTGGCAGCCGCTTGGCGTGCAGTACGCGGATTACACGTTGTGGCAGCGCGAGGTCCTGGGTGACGAGGAGGACCCGGAGAGCGTGATCGCGGCCCAGGTCGCCTACTGGAAGCAGGCCCTGGCCGACCTGCCGGAGCAGCTTGAGCTGCCGGTCGACCACCCGCGTCCCGCCGTCGCATCGCACGAGGGTGCTGCGGTGGACGTCCGTGTTCCGGCGGAGGTGCATGCCCGGCTGGTGGAGCTGTCCCGCTCCTGCGGGGCGAGTGTCTTCATGACGGTGCAGGCGGCGCTCGCGGTGCTGCTGTCGAAGATGGGCGCCGGGGAGGACATTCCGATCGGCACGCCGATCGCCGGCCGCACCGACGACGCCCTGGACGATCTCGTCGGGTTCTTCGTGAACACGCTGGTCCTGCGGACCGACGTCTCGGGCGACCCGACGTTCCGCGAGGTCATTGAACGGGTCCGGGAAGCGGACCTGGCGGCGTACGCCCATCAGGACGTGCCGTTCGAGCGACTGGTGGAGATCCTCAACCCAGCGCGTTCCATGGCCCGCCACCCCCTCTTCCAGGTCTTGCTCGCCTTCCAGAACAACACCCGCCCGGACCTCGACCTGCCCGGCATCCAGACCCAGCCGGAGCCTGCTGACGGGGTGGCCGCCAGGTTCGACCTGTCGTTCAGCCTGGGGGAGACCCACGGCACCGACGGGAAGCCCGCAGGTCTTGAGGGACAGCTGGAATACCGCACCGACCTGTTCTCGGAGGAGACGGGCCGAGGACTCGTGGACCGTCTGGTGCGGGTCCTCAAGGCAGTCACCGCCGATCCCGATGCGGCGATTCGCTCTGTCAGCGTCCTCGGTGTCGAGGAGCGTCGGCGGGTGTTGGTGGAGTGGAACGACACGGTTCGTGGGGTTCCGGATGCCACGTTGCCGGAGCTGTTCGAGGCGCAGGTGGCGCGTACTCGCGATGCCGTTGCCGTGGTCTGCGGTGGGGTTGAGCTGTCGTATGGGGAGTTGAACGCTCGGGCGAATCGTTTGGCCCGGCATCTGGTGGCGTGTGGTGCGGGTCCGGAGCGTCTGGTGGCGGTGGCTTTGCCGCGGTCGGTGGATCTGTTCGTGGCGTTGCTCGCGGTGTTGAAGAGCGGTGCGGGTTATGTGCCGGTGGACCCGGAGTATCCGGCGGACCGGATCGCGTACATGCTCGCGGACGCAGAACCCGTGCTGGTGATCACTGATACGGACACGGCGGCTGTGCTGCCCCAGGACGTCGCCGCACCGTGCCTGCTGCTCGACGAGCCCGGAGTCCGGCATGCCGTTGCCGGCCGGGACGGCGCAGATCTGTCCGACAGTGATCGCTCGTATCCGGTGTTGCCTGCTCATCCGGCGTATGTGGTTTATACGTCGGGTTCGACGGGTCGGCCGAAGGGTGTGGTGGTGTCGCATGCGGGTGTGGCGAGTTTGTCGGGGACTCAGGTTGAGGGTCTGGGTGTGGGGTTGGGTGCCCGGGTTCTTCAGTTTGCTTCGGTGAGCTTTGACACGTCGGTCTGGGAGATCTGGATGGCGTTGTTGTCGGGTGCGGTGTTGGTGGTGCCGTTGTTGGAGGAGCGGGTCGCGGGTGAGGCGTTGTCGCGGTTCGTGGTGCGGCATGGGGTGACGCATGCGACGTTGCCGCCGGCGGTGTTGGAGGTGTTGGGGGAGGACGCTCTTCCTGCGGGTTTGACGTTGGTGTTGGCGGGCGAGGCGTCGTCGGCGGGGTTGGTTGGGCGGTGGGCTTCGGGGCGTCGGGTGTTCAACTCGTTCGGTCCGACGGAGACCACGGTGGACGTGACGTTGTGGGAGTGTCGGGCGGGCGATGGCACGGTGCCGATCGGGCGTCCGGTGTGGAACACGCGGGTGTATGTGTTGGACGCGGCGCTGTCGCCGGTGCCGGTGGGTGTGGCGGGTGAGTTGTATGTTGCGGGTGCTGGTCTGGCTCGGGGTTATGTGGGCCGTTCTGATCTGACGGCGGAGCGGTTCGTCGCGGACCCGTTCGCGGTGGTTGCGGGTTCGCGGATGTACCGGACGGGTGACGTGGTGCGGTGGTCCGCGGACGGGGTCCTGGAGTTCGTCGGCCGCGCCGATGCTCAGGTGAAGGTGCGGGGCTTCCGCATCGAGCCGGGCGAGATCGAAGCCGTACTCGCTGGTCACGAGCAGGTCGCCCAGGCGGCCGTCGTCGTACGGGAGGACCAGCCCGGCGACAAGCGACTCACCGCCTACGTCGTACCGACACACGATGCCTCTGCACACGACGTGCCGTGGAGCGCCGTCACCGCTGAACTGCGCAGTCACGTCCGTCGAAGCCTGCCGGACTACATGGTGCCGTCGGCCTTCGTCGTGCTGGACGGTCTGCCGTTGACGCCGAACGGAAAGCTGGACCGACGGGCCCTGCCGGCCCCCGAATACACGCCGGACGGTTCGGGACGGGCACCGCGGACCCCGCAGGAGGAGATCATGTGCGGTCTCTTCGCCGAGGTCCTCGGCGTGGAGTCGGTGACGATCGACGACAGCTTCTTCGACCTCGGCGGACACTCCTTGCTGGCGACCCGGCTCGTACGGCGGATCCGCACGGCACTGGGAGTGGAAGTCACCGTCCGGTCGCTGTTCGGCGCACCCACCGTGGCTCTCCTGGCGACGGAACTCGCTTCAGCAGCGACGGCGAAGGCGCGTCCCAAGCTGCGACGTATGCGCCCCCTTCCGGAAGACGGCGAATGACGCCGCTTTCCACATGAGTGGCGAGAGTGGCGGGGCCTGAGGAGGGCTCCACCGGCCCCGCCGGCTCGCACGTTCTTCATGTAATCCGCTGCCTGGATGGGCGGTGTACCCCCTCTGTGTGAGGGAGCAAGCGAAAGGTCGTTCCTGTGATTCCGGTGTCGTTCGCGCAGCGTCGTTTGTGGTTCCTGGGTCAGCTCGAAGGCGTGTCGGCGACGTACAACATTCCGCTCGTGCTGCGTCTGACGGGTGCGCTGGACGTGGAGGCGCTGCGGGCTTCGCTGGCGGACGTCGCGGGCCGGCACGAGAGCCTGCGGACGGTGTTTCCGCAGGTGGACGGGGAGCCGCGGCAAGAGATCCGGCAGGGTGCTGCGGGGGTTCCCGATGTCGTGGTGGAGTCCGTGCCGGCTGGGGGCGTTGCCGCAGCGGTGGCGCAGGTGACGGGTGCCGGCTTCGACCTGGAGCGGGACCTGCCGTGGCGGGTGCGCCTGCTGGAAGTCGCCGACGCTCCCGGCGAGTGGGTCCTGGTCATGGTGGTCCACCACATCGCGGCCGACGGCTGGTCGATGGCGCCGCTGGCCCGGGACCTTTCGCAGGCGTACGCGGCCCGACGTCAGGGGCAGGCCCCGGTGTGGGAAGAGCTTGCGGTGCAGTACGCGGATTACACGCTGTGGCAGCGCGAGGTCCTCGGCGACGAGGACGACCCGGACAGCGTGATCGCCGCCCAGGTCGCCTACTGGAAGCAGGCCCTGGCTGACCTCCCGGAGCAGCTGGAGCTCCCGGTGGACTACCCCCGCCCTGCCGTCGCATCACATGAAGGTGCTGCGGTGGACGTGCACGTACCGGCGGAGGTGCACGCGCGCCTGGTGGAGCTGTCGCGCTCCAGCGGGGCGAGCATGTTCATGACGGTGCAGGCCGCGCTCGCCGTCCTGCTGTCGAAGATGGGCGCCGGCGAGGACATTCCGATCGGGACTTCGACCGCGGGCCGTACCGACGACGCCCTGGACGACCTCGTCGGGTTCTTCGTGAACACGCTGGTCCTACGGACCGACCTCTCGGGTGACCCGACCTTCCGTCAGGTCCTCGAACGGGTCCGGGAAGCCGACCTCGCGGCGTTCACGCACGAGGACGTGCCGTTCGAGCGGCTGGTGGAGATCCTCAACCCGGTACGCTCCATGGCCCGCCACCCCCTGTTCCAAGTCATGCTCACCTTCCAGAACGTCGCCGAGCCCGATCTCGCTCTGCCGGGGCTGAGCGTCCACCCCGAGCGCACGGCGGCAACGACGGCCAAGTTCGACCTGTCGTTCACCCTTGGTGAGTCGCATGCAGCGGACGGCATGCCCACCGGTCTGCGAGGACGGCTCGACTACCGCACCGACCTCTTCGCGGAGGGCACCGCCCAGAGCCTCGCGGACCGTTTGGTGCGCGTCCTCGAAGCGCTCGCTACCGCACCCGACCAGCCGATCCGGAGCGTCAGCGTCCTTGCCGCTGACGAGCGTCGGCGGATGCTCGTCGAGTGGAACGACACGGTTCATGAAGTTCCGGATGCCACGCTGCCGGGCCTGTTCGAAGCGCAGGTGCTGCGGACTCCGGATGCGCCGGCCGTGGCCAGTGGTGGTGTCGAGCTGTCCTATGCGGAGCTGAACGCCCGGGCGAATCGTCTGGCCCGTCATCTGGTGGCGTGCGGTGCCGGTCCGGAGCGCCTGGTGGCGGTGGCGCTGCCGCGGTCGGTCGACCTGGTCGTCGCGTTGCTCGCGGTGGTGAAGAGCGGTTCGGGTTATGTGCCGGTGGACCCGGAGTACCCGGCGGACCGGATCGCCTACATGCTCGCGAACGCCGAACCGGTCATGGTGATCACCGATGCGGACACGACGTCCGTGCTGCCCCAGGACAGCACCGCACCGCACCTGCTTCTCGATGCGCCGGGAGTCCGGGACGCCGTAGCGAGCCGGGACAGCGCGGACCTGCCCGACAGCGACCGCCTGTCTCCGGCACTGCCCGCCCATCCGGCGTACGTGATCTACACGTCGGGTTCGACGGGTCGGCCGAAGGGCGTGGTGGTTTCGCACGCCGCGTTGGTGAACTACGTGGTGCGGTGTCCGCAGGCGTATCCGCATCTCGCGGGTTCGACGGTGTGGCACTTCTCGGTGTCGTTCGATGCGGGGATCACCGGTCTGTACGGGGCCTTGGTCGCCGGCGGCCGTGTCGTGGTGGCAGCGCTGACCTCTGCCCCTGCCGAGGAGGGCGATCGGGCCGGGTTGCCGGTGTCGTTCCTGAAGGCGACTGCCAGTCATCTGCCGGTCCTGGAGGGTGCCGGACGCGGGTTCGTGCCGAGCGGCCAGTTGATGCTGGGCGGGGAAGAGGTTCCCGCTCACGCGGTGACGCGGTGGCGTCGGGCACATCCGCAGGTGCCGGTCGTGGTGCACTACGGCCCGACCGAGGCAACGGTGGGATGTACGGACTACCGGGTGCCGGCCGATGCGGTGCTCTCGGCGGGGACCGTTCCGATCGGTCGCCCCATGTGGAACACCCGGGTGTATGTGCTGGATGCGGCCTTGTCGCCGGTTCCTGCGGGTGTCGCGGGTGAGCTGTACGTGGCCGGTGCACAGTTGGCCCGGGGCTATCTGGGGCGTGCGGGTCTGACCGCGGAGCGGTTCGTCGCGGACCCGTTCGCCACGGTGCCCGGCTCGCGGATGTACCGGACCGGTGATGTGGTGCGCTGGTCCGCGGACGGGGTCCTGGAGTTCATCGGGCGTGCGGACGGTCAGGTGAAGGTGCGGGGATTCCGCATCGAGCCGGGCGAGATCCAAGCGGTCCTGGCGGATCACGCATCAGTGGGCCAAGTCGCGGTCGTCGTAAGGGAGGACCAGCCCGGCGACAAGCGACTCACCGCCTACGTGGTGGCTACGACCGCGGACTTCGACGCTGCCGTCCTGCGCCGACACGTGGAGGAGCGGCTGCCGGACTACATGGTGCCCTCCGCGTTCATCACGCTGGACGAGCTGCCCCTCACACCGAACGGCAAGCTGGACCGCAAGGCGCTGCCGGCTCCCGAATACACCACGGACGCGTCGGGGCGGGCGCCGCGGTCGCCGCGCGAGGAGATCCTGTGCGGTCTCTTCGCCGAGATCCTCGGCGTCGAGTCCGTGTCGATCGACGACGGCTTCTTCGACCTCGGCGGGCACTCGCTACTCGCGACCCGCCTGGTGAGTCGGATCCGGACCGTCCTCGGGGTCGAGGTCAGCATCCGGTCCCTGTTCGAGGCCCCGACCGTCGCCGGCCTGGTGGACCGGCTCGACGAAGGTGGCCGGGTCCGTGAGCCGCTGGGGCGGCGGGTGCGGCCGGAGGTCCTTCCGGTGTCGTTCGCGCAGCGCCGTCTGTGGTTCCTCGGCCAGCTCGAAGGCGTCACCGCGACCTACAACATCCCCCTCGCGATCCGCCTGACCGGCGCCTTGGACGTCGAGGCGCTGCGGGCCGCACTGGTGGACGTCGCGGGCCGGCACGAGAGCCTGCGCACGGTGTTCCGCCAGAGCCCTGACGGCCAGCCGAGCCAGCTCGTGCTCGACCCGATCGAGGGTGCTCCCGAGGCCCGTGCGGAAGCGGTGTCCGCGGATGGGGTGGCTGCGGCCGTGGCCGCAATCGTGGGTGCCGGGTTCGACCTGGAACGCGACTTGCCGTGGCGGGTACGGCTCCTGGAGGTCACGGACGCTCCGGGTGAGTGGGTCCTGGTGATGGTGGTGCACCACATCGCGTCGGACGGTTGGTCGATGGCGCCGCTGGCGAAGGACCTGTCGCTGGCGTACGCGGCCCGCTGCCAAGGACACGCCCCGGCATGGGAAGAACTCCCGGTGCAGTACGCGGACTACACGCTGTGGCAGCGCGAGGCCCTCGGCGACGAGGACGACCCGGACAGCGTGATCGCCGCCCAGGTCGCCTACTGGAAGCACACCCTGGCCGACCTCCCCGAACAGCTGGAACTCCCGGTCGACCACCCGCGCCCCGCGATCGCCTCCGCCGACGGTGCGTCGGTCGGTGTGCAGGTGTCCGCCGAAACGCATGCCCGTCTGGTCGAGCTGTCCCGCTCCTGCGGCGCGAGCGTGTTCATGACCGTTCAGGCAGCGCTGGCGGTCCTCCTGTCGAAGATGGGCGCCGGGCAGGACATCCCGATCGGGACGCCGATCGCAGGCCGTACCGACGACGCCCTCGACGACCTCGTCGGATGCTTCCTGAACACGCTGGTCCTGCGGACCGACGTCTCGGGCGACCCGACGTTCCGCGAGGTCGTGGAGCGGGTCCGGGAAGCGGACCTCGCGGCGTACGCACACCAGGACGTGCCGTTCGAGCAGCTCGTCGAGATCCTCAACCCGGCACGCTCCATGGCCCGCCACCCCCTCTTCCAAGTCATGCTCGCCTTCCACAACAACGCGCAACCCGACCTCGACCTGCCCGGAATCCAGGCCGTGTCGGAGCCCCTGAGGAACACCGCGGCGAAGTTCGACCTGTCCGTCAGCCTTGCCGAGGTCCACGACGAGGAGGGGATTCCCGGCGGGCTGCTGGGGCAGCTGGAGTACCGGACCGACCTCTTCACCGCCGAGACCGTCCAGAGTTTTGCGGAACGCCTCGTCCGCGTACTGGAGACCGTGGTGGCGGAGCCCGACCGGATGGTTCGCGAGGTCGACGTGCTCGGTACCGATGAGCGCGAGCGCATTCTGCGCACGTGGAACGACACCGACCAGGAGATCCCGGACGGCACGGTGCTCGACCTGTTCCGGGCGAGAGTGGCGCGCACGCCCGACGCGCTCGCCGTACTCAGCGGCGACGTCGAACTCACCTATGCCGAGCTCGATGCGCGCGCGAGTCGCCTCGCGCAGGAACTGATCGCACTCGGTGTGGGCCGGGAGCGCCTCGTCGGCCTGTGCCTTCCCCGAGGGGCGGACATGGTCGTGTCCCTCCTCGCGGTGTGGCGGGCAGGTGGTGCGTACGTGCCCCTGGACCCCGAGTATCCGTCGGACCGACTCGGCTACATGGTGGCGGACAGCGGCGCGGTCGTGGTCCTGGGGACCACCGACACGGTGAAGGACCTGCCGTCGGAGGCGGTGCACGTCTTGCTGCTCGACGAATTCGTCCACGCGGACGACACCCCCTCCGGCGAAGAGCCCCCCGTCGCCGTCGACCCGGACCAGCTCGCGTACGTGATCTACACGTCCGGCTCGACGGGACGTCCCAAGGGGGTAGCCGTTCCTCACCGTGGCGTCGCCAATCTCGCCGAGGTGATGCGGCCGGTCCTCGGCGTCCATGAAGGCGCGGTGGCCTTGCAGTTCGCCTCCTTCAGCTTCGACGCGTCCGTACTCGACGTGGCCGTCACCCTCGCGGCAGGCGCGACCCTCGCCATCGCGTCGAGCACGGAGCGGTCGGAGCCGGAGGCACTGGCCGAGATGGTCAAGAAGTCCGGTGTGAACGTCGCCAGCGTGGTCCCCTCGCTGCTCGGGGTGCTCGACCCCGCCGCGCTCTCCGCAGTGGAGAACTGGGTCCTGGGGGCAGAACTGCTGACGGCGGACCTGGCCAGCCGGTGGACGGCCGGCGCCCGCATGTGGAACACCTACGGCCCGACCGAGGCCACGGTGATCACCACGGCCGTTGAACTGGACAGGTCCATCCGGCCCGAGGACCAGCCTCCGCCGATCGGGCGCCCGCTCGGAAATGCGCGCGTCTATGTGTTGGATGCGGGTTTGTCGCCGGTGCCGGTGGGTGTGGCGGGTGAGTTGTACATAGCGGGTGCGCAGTTGGCTCGTGGGTATGTGGGTCGTCCTGGTTTGACGGCGGAGCGGTTCGTTGCGGATCCGTTCGCGGTGGTTGCGGGTTCGCGGATGTATCGGACCGGTGATGTGGTGCGGTGGTCTGCGGAGGGTGTTCTGGAGTTCGTGGGGCGTGCTGATGGTCAGGTGAAGGTGCGGGGCTTCCGCATCGAGCCGGGCGAGATCGTGGCCGTCCTGACCGGGCACGAGCACGTCGGGCAGGCTGCTGTGGTGGTCAGGGAGGACCGTCCGGGCAACAAGCGCCTCGTTGCTTACGTGGTTCCGCCAGCAGGCACGGACACGACCGATCTGGATCCGGTCGTGTTGCGTGGGTTCGTGGGGGAGCGGTTGCCGGATTACATGGTGCCGTCGGCGTTCGTGGTGTTGGACGCGTTGCCGTTGACGCCGAACGGGAAGTTGGACCGTAGGGCGTTGCCGGTGCCTGAGTTTGCTTCTGGCGGGGGAGTGGGGAGGGGGCCGCGGACGCCGCACGAGGAAGTTTTGTGTGGGTTGTTCGCCGAGGTTCTTGGGCTTTCTGAGGTTTCCGTCGATGACGGGTTCTTCGAGTTGGGTGGCGACAGCATTTTGTCGATCCAGTTGGTGGCGCGGGCGCGGGCTGCTGGTCTGGTGTTTTCGCCGCGTGATGTGTTCGAGCGCAAGTCGGTGGCGGGTTTGGCCTCGGTGGTTGTTGTGTCCGAGGGCTCGGTGGTGGTGGAGGCCGAGGGTGCTGGGGTGGGTGTGGTGCCGTTGACGCCGGTGATGCACCAGGTTCGTGAACGGGGTGGCCCGTTGGCGGGGTTCTCGCAGTCGATGCTGGTGGGGGCGCCGGCGGGGCTGTCGTTGGAGGTGCTGACCGCGATGGTGGGGTCGGTCCTCGATCAGCATGATGGCCTACGGATGAAGGTCACCCAAGGCTCTGGCTCTGGCTCTCGCTCTGGCTCTGATTCTGGTTGGGGTTCGGGTTGGGGTTTGGAGGTGTTGCCGTCGGGTGGGGTGGATGCGGCGGGGTGTGTGCGTCGTGTGGATGTGTCGGGTGTTGTGGGTGTCGGGTGGGAGGAGGTGGTGTTGGCGGAGGCGGTTTCGGCGCGTGAGCGTTTGGATCCGTTGGTGGGTGTGATGGTGCAGGTGGTGTGGTTCGACGCGGGTGTGGGTGTGCCGGGTCGTGTGCTGTTGGTGTTGCATCACTTGGTTGTTGACGGGGTTTCTTGGCGTGTGTTGTTGCCGGATCTCGCGGCGGCGTGGGCTGCGCTTTCGGTGGGTGGTTCGGTGGTGTTGGAGCCGGTGGGGACTTCGTTCCGTGGCTGGGCTGGTCATTTGGTGCGGTTGGCTGGTTCGGCGGAGCGGGTTGCGGAGTTGGGTTTGTGGCGGGAGATGGTGGCGACTCCTGGTGTTCGGGTGGGGTCTCGTGGCTTGGATCCGGCGCGGGATACCGCTGGGGCGGTGCGGGGTGTGGTGGTGGAGTTGTCGCCGGAGGAGACCCGTCCGTTGTTGGGTGATGTGGCTTCTGTTTTCCGTGCGGGTGTTGAGGACGTGTTGTTGGCGGCACTTGCGTTGGCGGTGACGCGCTGGCGTGGTGGTTCTGCTGGTGGGGTGTTGGTGGAGTTGGAGGGGCACGGTCGGGAGGAAGTGGTGGAGGGGGTGGATCTGTCGCGGACGTTGGGTTGGTTTACCAGTGCGTATCCGTTGCGGATTGATCCTGGGGTTTTTGATGCGGGTGAGGTGTGGGCTGGTGGTGCCCAGGCTGGTGTGGTGTTGAAGCGGGTGAAGGAGCAGGTGCGGTCGGTTCCTGACCGTGGTCTGGGTTTTGGTTTGTTGCGGTATTTGAATGCCGAGACGGGTGCGGTGTTGGAGCGGGGGGCGCGGCCGGAGATCGGGTTCAACTATTTGGGCCGGTTCAGTGTGGGGGGTGGTGGTGCTTGGCAGATCGCTCCTGAGTCGGTGGCGTTGGGTAGTGGGTTGGATCCGCGGATGCCGGTTCCGCATGCGTTGGAGATCAATGCGGTGGTTCAGGATGCTGCGGCCGGTCCGTGTTTGCAGGTGTCTTGGTCGTGGGTGTCGGGTGTGCTTGACGAATCTGATGTCGTCGAGGTGTCCGGGTTGTTCGTCGACGCCCTGAAGGCGATCACTCGGCATGCGGCCGATCCCGACGCGGGTGGATACACACCCTCCGATCTTCCCCTGGTCTCCCTGAACCAGGCAGAAATTGATCAACTTGAGCAGCTGTGGAGGAACGACAAGTGAAGCGGAATGAATTGGAAGACGTTCTTCCGTTGGCGCCTCTGCAGGAAGGTTTGCTCTTCCACGCTCTCTACGACGAGCAGGCGCTGGACGTCTACACGACGCAGATGTCTTTCCTCATAGAAGGACCGCTGAACGTTGCGGCTCTGAAGGCGTCCGCCCGAGTCGTTCTTGAGCGGCACAAGAATCTGCGCGCCGCCTTCATCCACGAGGGTCTGCGGCAGCCGGTCCAGGTCATCCCCCGGAACGTGGAGCTCCCCTGGGAGGAGATCGACTTCTCAGGCTTGGATGCCGGCGCCCAGGAGGCCGCGGTCGAGGCATGGCTTGAGCAGGACCGGACGCGGCGCTTCGACCTGTCCGCCCCGCCGCTGCTGCGTTTCACGCTGATCCGCCTCGGTGACCGGCGGTTCCGGCTGGAGTTCACGAGCCACCACCTGCTGCTGGACGGCTGGTCCCTGCCCGTCCTGATGCGCGACCTGATGACCGCGTACGAGCAGGGCGGCCGGGGCGACGGCCTGGCGCGGGTGAGGCCCTACCGGGATTACCTGGCGTGGGTGGCGCAGCAGGACCGTGGTGCGGCCGAGGAGGCGTGGCGGCGGTCCCTGGCGGGTGTGGAGGAAGCGACCCGGCTCGCCCCAGTGCACGCCCGCGCGGCGCAGATGGCTCCCGAGCACGTCATGGTGCGTGTGCCGGAGGAGTTGACGGCTGCGCTGACGGCTGCGGCCCGCAGCTGCGGGGTCACGTTGAACACGGTGGTCCAGCAGGCGTGGGCGGTGTTGCTCGGGCACATGACCGGTCAGGACGACGTGGTCTTCGGTGCGACGGTCGCCGGACGCCCGGCCCAGATCCCCGGCATCGAATCGATGGTCGGCCTGTTCATCAACACCGTGCCGGTACGGGTACGCCTGAAGCCGGCCGAAACCCTGACCGATGCACTCGTGCGGCTCCAGGACGAACAGAGCGCCCTCCTGGCACACCAGCACCTCAAACTCACCGACATCCACAACCTGACCCCGGCCAACGAGCTCTTCGACACCGTCGTCGTGTTCGAGAACTATCCGATCGGCGCCGCACCGAAGGCTGCGGAGCCGGCCGACGCCATCCGCGTCGAACGGCTGGAAGGGCGGAACAGCACGCACTATCCGCTCAGCCTGATCGTGATGCCGGGGGACGAGATCCGGCTGCGACTCGACTACCGGCCCGACCTGTTCGACCGGGCGACGGTGGAACAGATCGGGTCCCAGCTGGCGCGGGTGCTGGAGGCGACCACCACCGGACTCGATGGTGCGGTGGGACGCTTCGACCTGCTCGGTGCAGAGGAGAGGCACCGCATATTGGCCGAGTGGAACGACACGGCCCGCGAGATGCCTGCTGCGCTGCTGCCGGAACTGTTCGAGACGCAGACGGCACGCACACCGCACGCGCCGGGCGTGATCAGCGGTGGGGTCGAGCTGTCGTATGCGGAGTTGAACGCTCGGGCGAATCGTTTGGCCCGGCATCTGGTGGCGTGCGGTGCGGGTCCGGAGAAGCTCGTTGCCGTCGCGCTGCCCAGGTCGGCCGACCTGGTGGTCGCGCTGCTCGCCGTCCTGAAGAGCGGTGCCGGGTACGTGCCGCTGGATCCGGACTACCCCTCCGACCGCATCGCGTACGTGCTGGCTGATGCCGACCCGGTGCTGATGATCACCGATACGGAGACTTCACCCGGCTTGCCCGACGGTGACGTGCCTCGTGTGCTGCTGGACGATGCCGGGGTCGCGCAAGTGGTCGCCACGGCCAGTGCGTCCGATCTGTCCGACAGCGATCGCTCGTATCCGGTGTTGCCTGCTCATCCGGCGTATGTGATTTATACGTCGGGTTCGACGGGTCGGCCGAAGGGTGTGGTGGTTTCGCATGCGGCGTTGGTGAGTTTTCTGGCGGCGGTGGGTTTGCGGTGTGGGTTGGATTCGTCTGACCGGTTGTTGGCGGTGACGACGGTTGCGTTCGATATTGCGGCGTTGGAGTTGTATCTGCCGTTGGTCAGTGGTGCGTGTGTGGTGGTTGCGGGTCGGGAGGAGGTTCGGGATCCGTTTGTGCTGGGTGGGTTGGTGCGCGGGTCGGGTGTGTCGGTGATGCAGGCGACTCCGTCGTTGTGGCAGGCGTTGGTGGCGGAGGTTCCCGGGTCGGTGGGGGGTCTGCGGATGTTGGTGGGTGGTGAGGCGCTGCCTTCGGTGTTGGCGGAGGGTATGTGTGGGTTGGGCCGTGAGGTGGTCAACCTGTACGGGCCGACGGAGGCGACGGTGTGGGCGACGTCGTGTGTGGTGGGTGGCGGTTCTGGTGGTCTGTTGCCGCCGGCGATTGGTGATGCGTTCGCGAATACGCGGGTGTATGTGCTGGATGCTGCCCTGTCGCCGGTTCCTGCGGGTGTCGCGGGAGAGCTCTATATCGCGGGTGCGCAGTTGGCGCGGGGTTATTTGGGGCGTGCGGGTCTGACGGCGGAGCGGTTCGTCGCGGATCCGTTTGCGGTGGTTGCGGGTTCGCGGATGTATCGGACCGGTGATGTGGTGCGGTGGTCCGCGGACGGGGTCCTGGAGTTCGTCGGGCGTGCGGATGCTCAGGTGAAGGTGCGGGGGTTCCGCATCGAGCTGGGCGAGATCGAGGCCGTTCTCGCTGGTCACGAGCAGGTTGCCCAGGTGGCCGTCGTCGTGCGGGAGGACCAGCCCGGCGACAAGCGCCTCGTCGCCTACGTCGTGGCTGGGGTGGCGAACGCCGGACCGACCGATCCGGACGCGTCCCTGCTGCGTCAGCACGTGTCCGAGCACGTGCCGGACTACATGGTGCCGTCGGCTTTCGTCGTGCTCGATGCGCTGCCGTTGACGCCGAACGGCAAGCTGGACCGGCGGGCCCTGCCGGCGCCGGAGTACGTCGTGGCCGCCGCGGGCCGTGGTCCGCGGTCGCCGCGGGAGGAGATCCTGTGCGGTCTCTTCGCCGAGGTCCTCGGCGTCGAGTCGGTGTCCATCGATGACGGGTTCTTCGACCTCGGCGGGCATTCGCTGCTGGCGACCCGCCTGGTGAGTCGGATCCGGACCGTCCTCGGGGTCGAGGTCAGCATCCGGTCCCTGTTCGAGGCCCCGACCGTCGCCGGGCTGGTGGACCGGCTCGACGAAGGTGGCCGGGTCCGAGAACCGCTGGAACAGCGGATACGGCCGGAAGTCCTCCCGGTGTCGTTCGCCCAGCGCCGTCTGTGGTTCCTCGGTCAGCTCGAAGGCACCTCGGGAACGTACAACATCCCCCTCGCACTCCGCCTGACCGGCGCCTTGGACGTGGAGGCGCTGCGGGCCGCGCTGGCGGACGTCGCGGGCCGACACGAGAGCCTGCGGACAGTGTTCCCGCAGGTGGACGGCGAGCCGCGGCAGGAAATCCTGGCAGGTGCCGAGGGGGTTCCGGCATGCGCCGTCGAGCAGGTTTCCGAGGCCGGGATGGCGGCCGCGATCTCAGCGGTGGTGACTGCCGGCTTCGATCTGGAGCGGGACCTGCCGTGGCGGGTCCGGGTGCTCCGGTCCGCCCCGGACGAGTGGGTTCTGGTCGTGGTGGTGCATCACATTGCCAGCGACGCATGGTCGATGGGACCCCTGGTGAGGGACCTGTCCATCGCGTACGTGGCCCGCTGCCAGGGGCGAGCCCCGGCATGGGACGAACTCCCGGTGCAGTACGCGGACTACACACTGTGGCAGCGCGAGGTCCTGGGCGACGAGGACGACCCGGACAGCGTGATCGCCTCGCAGGAGGCCTACTGGAAGCAGGCCCTGGCCGGGCTACCCGAGCAGCTCGAACTGCCGGTCGACCACCCGCGTCCTGCCGTTGCCTCCCATGAGGGTGCATCGGTCGGCGTACGGGTCTCGGCCGAAACGCATGCCCGTCTGGTGGAGCTGTCCCGCTCCTGTGGCGCGAGCATGTTCATGACCGTGCAGGCCGCGCTGGCGGTCCTCCTGTCGAAGATGGGCGCCGGGGAGGACATTCCGGTCGGGACGCCGATCGCGGGCCGTACCGACGACGCGCTCGATGACATGGTCGGGTTCTTCGTGAACACGCTGGTCCTGCGGACCGACGTCTCGGGCGATCCGACGTTCCGCCAGGTCCTCGAACGGGTCCGGGAAGCCGACCTGGCCGCGTACGCCCATCAGGACGTGCCGTTCGAGCGGCTCGTGGAGATCCTCAACCCCGCGCGCTCGATGGCCCGCCACCCCCTCTTCCAAGTCATGCTCGCCGTGCAGCACCATGCACCGCTCCTCGCCACCTTCCGCAGTGCCACGGCCGGATCGACTCCTGAGCCGGGAGTCGAACTGCCCGACCTGGCCGTACGGCCGGAGCCGATGGAGGGGACGGTCGCGAAGTTCGATCTGTCCGTGAGCCTGGGCGAAACCCACACCGACAGCACGCCCGCAGGACTCGAAGGGCGCCTGGACTACCGCATCGACCTGTTCGACGCGGCTACCGTCGAACATCTCGCCCGGCGACTGGTCCAGCTCCTCGACGCCGTCGCCACCGCCCCTGACGCTCCCGTCCGGCAGGTCGACGTCCTCGGGACGGACGAACGCGAGAGGGTTCTGCGCGCCTGGAACGACACCGCGCGCGAAAGGCCCGGGGCGCCCGGGGCGCCCGGGGCGCCCGGGGCGACGCTCACGGAGCTGTTCGAAGCCCACGTCGCACGGACCCCCGACGCGACAGCAGTGGTGAGCGACGGGCTGGAGCTCACCTATGCGCAACTGAACGAGCGCGCGGATCGGCTGGCGCGCCATCTGGCCGCCAAGGGCGCCGGCCCCGAGCACGCGGTCGGCCTGTGGATGGAGCGGTCCGCTGACCTGGTGACCACGCTGCTGGCCGTACTCAAGACCGGCGCCCACTACGTACCGCTGCACGAGGGCCACCCTCCGAGCCGGCGCCGACTGGTCATGGCGGACTGCGCAGCCGAACTGCTGGTGACGGACCGCCCGACGGAAGCCGCCGAGTTCGCAGGGACGGCAGAGGTCATCTGCGCCGATGAAATCCTCGGGGCGGCTTCCGAGACGGGACCGGTGAAGCCGGCCGGTGCACGTGGTGCGGACGGGCTCGCCTATGTGATGTACACGTCCGGTTCGACCGGTGAGCCCAAGGGCGTGGCCGCCACCCACCGCGGCGTGGCAGACCTCGTGCTGGACCGCTGCTGGGAGACGGACCACCACGAGCGTGTCCTCTTCCACTCGCCGTACGCCTTCGACGCCTCGACGTTCGAGCTGTGGGCCCCCCTTCTCGCCGGCGGAACCATCGTCGTGGCTCCTCCGGGAAACCTGGACGCCCCGTCCCTGGAACAGCTGATCAAGGTTCACGACATCACGGGCGTCGTTCTGACGGCGGGACTGTTCCGCGTCATAGCCGAGGAGACCCCGACGTGCCTCGCCCAGCTGCGTGAGGTGTTGACGGGTGGCGATGTGGTGTCGCCGGTGGCGGTGCGGCGGGTGGTGGAGGCGTGTCCGGGCACGGTGGTGCGGGTGCTGTACGGGCCGACGGAGATCACCTTGTGCGCGACGCAGTTCGAGGTTCCGGCGGGTTCGGTCGTGGGTGGGTCGGTGCCGATCGGTCGGCCGATGGACAACACGCGGGTGTACGTGCTGGACGGGGGTCTGTCTCCGGTTCCAGTGGGTGTGGCGGGTGAGTTGTACATTGCGGGGACGGGTGTGGCTCGTGGATATGTGGGGCGTGCGGGGCTGACGGCGGAGCGGTTCGTCGCGGACCCGTTCGCCACGGTGGCCGGGTCGCGGATGTACCGGACCGGTGACCTCGTGCGGTGGTCCGCGGACGGTGTTCTGGAGTTCATCGGGCGTGCTGACGGTCAGGTGAAGGTGCGGGGTTTCCGTATCGAGCCGGGCGAGATCGAAGCGGTGTTGGCGGATCACGGGCTGGTTGTGCAGAGCGCGGTCGTGGTGCGCGAGGACACGCCGGGCGACAAGCGCCTCACCGCCTACGTGGTGGCTACGACCGCGGACTTCGACGCTGCCGTCCTGCGCCGACACGTGGCGGAGCGACTGCCGGACTACATGGTGCCCTCCGCTTTCGTACAGCTGGACGCCCTGCCCCTCACACCGAACGGGAAACTCGACCGCGACGCCCTTCCGGCACCGGAGTACACGCCGGGCGCTTCGGGTCGTGGGCCGCGGTCGCCGCGGGAGGAGGTCCTGTGCGGGCTGTTCGCCGAGGTCCTCGGTGTCGACGTCGTGTCGATCGATGACGGGTTCTTCGAGCGGGGTGGGCATTCGCTGCTGGCGACCCGCCTGGTGAGCCGGATCCGGTCCGCCCTCGGGGTGGAGGTGAGCATCCGGTCCCTGTTCGAGGCCCCGAGCGTCGCGGGCCTGGTGGACCAGCTTGATGAGGGTGGCCGGGTCCGTGAGCCGTTGGGGCGGCGGGTGCGGCCGGAGGTCCTTCCGGTGTCGTTCGCGCAGCGCCGCCTGTGGTTCCTCGGCCAGCTCGAAGGCGTGTCGGCGACGTACAACATTCCGCTCGCTCTGCGTCTGACCGGCCCCCTGGACGTGGAGGCGCTGCGGGCCGCACTGGCGGATGTCGCCGGCCGTCACGAGAGCCTGCGCACGGTGTTCCGCCAGAGCCCTGACGGCCGGCCGAGCCAGTTCGTCCGCGACCCGATCGAGGGTGCTCCCGAGGTCCGCGTCGAGTCGGTGGCCACGGACCGTGTCGCTGCGGCGATGACCGAGGCGGCTTCGGCCGGGTTCGATCTGGAGCGGGACCTGCCGTGGCGGGTGCGCCTGCTGGAGGTCACCGACGCTCCGGGTGAGTGGGTCCTGGTCATGGTGGTGCACCACATCGCAGCCGATGGCTCGTCGATGGCACCACTGGCCCGGGACCTTTCGCAGGCGTACGCGGCCCGGTGCCAAGGGCGCGCCCCGGAGTGGCAGCCGCTTCCGGTGCAGTACGCGGATTACACGCTGTGGCAGCGCGAGGTCCTGGGTGACGAGGACGACCCGGACAGTGTCATCGCGGCCCAGGTCGCCTACTGGAAGCAAGCCCTGGCCGACCTCCCCGCACAGCTTGAGCTGCCGGTCGACTACCCGCGCCCCGCGATCGCTTCGCACGAGGGTGCTTCGGTGGACGTGCACGTACCGGCGGAGGTGCATGCCCGGCTGGTGGAGCTGTCGCGCTCCAGCGGGGCGAGTGTGTTCATGACGGTTCAGGCCGCGCTCGCGGTCCTGCTGTCGAAGATGGGCGCCGGCGAGGACATCCCGATCGGAACGCCGATCGCCGGCCGCACCGACGACGCCCTGGACGATCTCGTCGGGTTCTTCGTGAACACGCTGGTCCTGCGGACCGACCTGTCGGGCGACCCGACGTTCCGCGAGGTCCTCGAACGGGTCCGGGAAGCGGACCTGGCCGCGTACGCCCATCAGGACGTGCCGTTCGAGCGGCTCGTGGAGATCCTCAACCCCGCACGCTCCATGGCCCGCCACCCCCTCTTCCAAGTCATGCTCGCCTTCCAGAACGTTGCCGACCCGGATCTCGACCTGCCCGGTCTGAGCGTTCGCGGGGAACAGGTACAGGGCGCGGTGGCCAAGTTCGACCTGTCCGTCAGCCTGGGTGAATTCCACGACGAAGACGGAGCACCCGCCGGACTGCAAGGGCAGCTGGACTACCGCACGGATCTGTTCGCGGAGCACACGGTCCGAGAACTCGCGGACCGTGTGGTGCGCGTGCTGGAAGCCGTCACCGCCGATCCCGATGCGGCGATCCGTTCCGTCAGCGTGCTCGGTGCCGAGGAGCAGCACCGGGTCCTGACCGACTGGAACGCAACTGCTCGTGACGTTCCGCACGGGACGCTGGCCGAACTCTTCCAGGCCCAGGTAGCGCGTACTCCCGATGCTGCCGCCCTGGTCAGTGGAGGTGTCGAGCTGAGCTATGCGGAGTTGAACGCCCGGGCGAATCGTCTGGCCCGTCATCTGGTGGCGTGCGGTGCCGGTCCGGAGAAGCTCGTCGCCGTCGCGCTGCCCAGGTCGGCCGAACTGGTGGTCGCGCTGTTCGCCGTCCTGAAGAGCGGTTCGGGTTACGTGCCGGTGGACCCGAAGTACCCGGTGGACCGGATCGCCTACATGCTCGCGGACGCCGAACCCGTGCTGCTCCTGACGGACGCGGCCACTGCGGCCCTGCTGCCGCAGGATGACGCCGCACCGCACGTGCTGCTCGACGAGCCCGGAGTCCGGCATGCCGTTGCCGGCCGGGACAGCGCAGACCTGTCCGACAGCGACCGCCTGTCTCCGGCGCTGCCCGCCCATCCGGCGTACGTGATCTACACGTCCGGATCGACGGGACGGCCGAAGGGCGTGATGGTCGAGCACCGCAGCGTGGTGAACCTCGCCTCTTGGGCTGCGGATGGTCTCGGCGCGGACCGACTGGGGGAGGTCTGCGCATCGACGTCTCTCAACTTCGACGTGTCCGTGTTCGAAATCGTCGCTCCGCTGCTTGCCGGCGGTCGGGTCAACGTGATCCAGGACCTGCTCGCATTCGGAGACGAAGCCGCAGGAGACGCCGACCGGCCGCTTGTGAGCGGCGTTCCTTCGGTGTTTTCAAGCCTCCTGGACCGTGAACCGGCAGTGGACGCGGCAACGGTCGTCATGGCGGGTGAGGCGATTTCGCCGATCGTTGCCAAGAAGATCCGGTCGGCCTTCCCCGTAGCCCGCATAGCGAACTGCTACGGGCCCACCGAGGCCACGGTCTATGCAACCTCGTGGTACACCGATGCCGAACTGCCGGATGCACTTCCGATCGGGCGGCCGGTCGCCAATACGCGGGTGTACGTCCTCGATGCAGGGCTGTCGCCGGTGCCCGTCGGCGTGGCGGGCGAGCTGTACGTGGCGGGTGCACAGTTGGCCCGGGGTTACCTGGGGCGTCCGGGGCTGACCGCGGAGCGGTTCGTCGCGGATCCCTTTGCGGTGGTGGCCGGCTCGCGGATGTATCGGACCGGTGACGTGGTGCGGTGGTCCGCGGACGGGGTCCTGGAGTTCGTCGGGCGTGCGGATGCCCAGGTGAAGGTGCGGGGGTTCCGCATCGAGCCGGGCGAGATCGAGGCCGTCCTGGCGGATCACGCCTCGGTGGGCCAGGTGGCTGTCGTCGTGCGGGAGGACCAGCCCGGCGACAAGCGCCTCGTCGGCTACGTGGTGCCGGCCGCGGGGGCTTCGTCCCGTCACGTTGATGCGCGGGACCTACGTGGGTTCGTCGCGGAGCGGCTGCCGGACTACATGGTGCCGTCGGCGTTCGTCGTGCTCGACGCGCTGCCGTTGACGCCGAACGGGAAGCTGGACCGCAAGGCGCTGCCGGCTCCCGAATACACCACGGATGCGTCGGGGCGCGGTCCGCGGTCGCCGCGCGAGGAGATCCTGTGCGGTCTCTTCGCCGAGATCCTCGGCGTGGACGTCGTGTCGATCGATGACGGGTTCTTCGACCTCGGCGGGCATTCGCTGCTGGCGACCCGCCTGGTGAGTCGGATCCGGACCGTCCTCGGGGTCGAGGTCAGCATCCGGTCCCTGTTCGAGGCCCCGACCGTCGCCGGCCTGGTGGACCGGCTCGACGAAGGTGGCCGGGTCCGAGAACCGCTGGCACAGCGGGTGCGGCCGGAGGTCCTCCCGGTGTCGTTCGCGCAGCGCCGTCTGTGGTTCCTGGGCCAGCTCGAAGGCGTCTCCGCGACCTACAACATTCCGCTCGCACTCCGCCTGACCGGCACGCTGAACGCAGAAGCGCTGCGGGCCGCGCTGGCGGACGTCGCGGGCCGGCACGAGAGCCTGCGGACAGTGTTCCCGCAGGTGGACGGCGAGCCGCGGCAAGAGATCCGGCAGGGCGCCGCGGGGGTACCCGCGGTCAGCGTGGAGAGCGTGACTGCCGATGGTGTCGCCTCGATCGTGGGCCGGTGGGCTGCCACGGGCTTCGACCTGGAGCGGGACCTGCCGTGGCGGGTGCGCCTGCTGGAGGTCACCGACGCCCCCGGCGAGTGGGTGCTGGTCATGGTGGTCCACCACATCGCGGCGGATGGCTGGTCGATGGCGCCATTGGCCCGGGACCTGTCGCAGGCGTACGCGGCCCGCTGCCAAGGGCACGCCCCGGTGTGGGAAGACCTTGCGGTGCAGTACGCGGATTACACGCTGTGGCAGCGCGAGGTCCTGGGTGACGAGGACGACCCGGAGAGCGTGATCGCCGCCCAGGTCGCCTACTGGAAGCAGGCCCTGGCCGACCTCCCGGAAGAGCTGGAGCTCCCGGTCGACCACCCGCGCCCCCCGATCGCCTCCCACGAAGGCGACTCCGTGGACGTCCGCGTCCCGGCGGAGGTGCACGCGCGGCTTCTGGAGCTGTCCCGCTCCAGCGGAGCCAGCGTCTTCATGACGGTGCAGGCGGCGCTCGCGGTCCTGCTGTCGAAGATGGGCGCCGGGGAGGACATTCCGATCGGGACGCCGATCGCCGGCCGTACCGACGACGCCCTGGACGATCTCGTCGGGTTCTTCGTGAACACGCTGGTCCTGCGGACCGACCTGTCGGGCGACCCGACGTTCCGCGAGGTCCTCGAACGGGTCCGGGAAGCCGACCTGGCGGCGTACGCCCATCAGGACGTGCCGTTCGAGCGACTGGTGGAGATCCTCAACCCCGCACGCTCCATGGCCCGCCACCCCCTCTTCCAAGTCATGCTCACCTTCCACAACAACGCACAACCCGACCTCGACCTGCCCGGCATCCAGACGCAAGCCGAAGCCGCCGGCGAGATGGCGGCCAGGTTCGACCTGTCGTTCAGCCTGGGAGAAACACACGCGGCCGACGGCGTACCCGCGGGCCTGGCAGGGCGGCTCGACTACCGCACCGATCTGTTCGAGCGCACCACCGTCGAGCAGCTCGGCGAGCGGCTGTCCCGGCTCCTCGAAACGGTCACGGGCGACCCCGACCAGCCGATCCGTAACGTCAGCGTCCTTGCCGCTGACGAGCGTCGGCGGATGCTGGTCGAGTGGAACGACACGGTTCATGAAGTTCCGGATGCCACGCTGCCGGGCCTGTTCGAAGCGCAGGTGCTGCGGACTCCGGATGCGCCGGCCGTGGTCAGTGGCGGTGTCGAGCTGTCCTATGCGGAGTTGAACGCCCGGGCGAATCGTCTGGCCCGTCATCTGGTGGCGTGCGGTGCCGGTCCGGAGCGCCTGGTGGCGGTGGCGCTGCCGCGGTCGGTCGACCTGGTCGTCGCGTTGCTCGCGGTGCTGAAGAGCGGTTCGGGTTATGTGCCGGTGGACCCGGAGTACCCGGCGGACCGGATCGCCTACATGCTCGCGGACGCCGAACCCGTGCTGGTCCTGACGGACGCAGCCACCGCGGCCCTGCTCCCCCAGGACGACGCATCGATCGCGAAGCGCGTGCTCCTGAACGAGCGTTCTGTGCAGGAAGCCATTGCCGGGCTCAGCGCCTCCGATCTCCTCGATGACGGCCGTCCGTCTCCGGCACTGCCCGCTCACCCCGCGTACGTGATCTACACGTCGGGTTCGACGGGGCGGCCGAAGGGCGTGGTGGTTTCGCACGCCGCGTTGGTGAACTACGTGGTGCGGTGTCCGCAGGCGTATCCGGATCTCGCGGGTTCGACGGTGTGGCATGCGTCGGTGTCGTTCGATGCGGGGGTCACCGTGCTGTACGGGGCCTTGGTCGCCGGCGGCTGCGTCGTGGTGGCAGCGCTGACCTCCACCTCTGCCGAGGAGGGCGATCAGGCCGGGTTGCCGGTGTCGTTCTTGAAGGTGACTCCCAGTCATCTGCCGGTCCTGGAGGGTGCCGGACGCGGGTTCGTGCCCAGCGGCCAGTTGATGCTGGGCGGGGAAGAGATCCCCGCTCACGCGGTGACGCGGTGGCGTCGGGCACATCCGCAGGTATCGGTCGTGGCGCACTACGGCCCGACCGAGGCAACGGTGGGATGCACGGACTACCCGGTGCCGGCCGATGCGGTGCTCTCGGCGGGGACCGTCCCGATCGGTCGCCCCATGTGGAACACCCGGGTGTATGTGCTGGATGCGGCCCTGTCGCCGGTTCCTGCGGGTGTTGCGGGTGAGCTGTACGTGGCCGGTGCACAGTTGGCCCGGGGCTATCTGGGGCGTGCGGGGCTGACCGCGGAGCGGTTCGTCGCGGACCCGTTCGCCACGGTGCCCGGCTCGCGGATGTACCGGACCGGTGATGTGGTGCGCTGGTCCGCGGACGGGGTCCTGGAGTTCATCGGGCGTGCGGACGGTCAGGTGAAGGTGCGGGGCTTCCGCATCGAGCCGGGCGAGATCGAAGCGGTGCTGGCGGATCACGAGCTGGTTGCGCAGAGCGCGGTCGTGGTGCGCGAGGACACGCCGGGCGACAAGCGCCTCACCGCCTATGTGGTGGCCGCCACGGGCGAAGCGGCACCGGCCGATCCGTTGCGCCGACACGTGGCGGAGCGGCTGCCGGACTACATGGTGCCCTCCGCGTTCATCACCGTGGACGAGCTGCCCCTCACCCCGAACGGGAAGCTGGACCGGCGGGCGCTGCCGGCTCCCGAATACACCACGGACGCGTCGGGGCGCGGTCCGCGGTCGCCGCGCGAGGAGATCCTGTGCGGGCTCTTCGCCGAGGTCCTCGGCGTCGAGTCCGTGTCGATCGACGACGGCTTCTTCGACCTCGGCGGACATTCGCTACTCGCGACCCGCCTCGTCAGCCGGATCCGGACCGTCCTCGGGGTCGAGGTCAGCATCCGGTCCCTGTTCGAGGCCCCGACCGTCGCCGGGCTCGCGGAGCGACTCGACGAAGGCGATGTCTCGGACCCGTTCGACGCCCTCCTCCCCCTGCGCCGGCAGGGCTCGGACAGCCCCCTCTTCTGCGTGCACCCCGTGGCGGGTCTGAGCTGGTGCTATGCGGGCCTGATCAAGGAGTTGCCGGCAGACGTGCCGATCTACGGCCTGCAGTCCCGGGGGGTGGGCAGCGGAGAACCCGTGGCCACGGTCGAGGAGATGGCCGCCGAGTACGTGCAGATCATCCGCTCCGTCCAGCCTGAAGGGCCGTACCGCCTCCTGGGATGGTCCTTCGGCGGGACCGTCGCGCACGCAGTGGCCGAAGAGCTCCAGAGGCAGCAGCAGGCCGTCGGTCTCCTCGCGGTCGTCGACGCCTATCCGTCGTCGTCGCAGGCGTCCGACGTGGAGGACGACCGGCAGAGCCTCATCCGAGCCCTCGCTGAGGCCGCCGGTCTCCCCCTTCCCGACGACGCTGCCGTGGGCGACGACGCCGAGGGGGTATCGAACCTGCTCGAAGCCTACGCAGCCGACCAGATGGGCGAGGTGGCACGGAGCCTCGACGTCGACGTCGACCAGGCGGCGGGCCTGATCGACGTGATCGAGAACAACCGCAGGCTCGCCCGGTCCCTGACCCCGGGCGTGGTGGAAGGAGACCTCCTCTTCTTCCGTGCGGGCATCGACAACCCCATGCCGATGACCGGCCGTGAGGCGTGGACTCCCCATGTCACGACCGGAGTTGACGAACACGTGATTGAATGTGATCACATCGGCATGATGCAGCCCGAGCCGCTCAAGCACATCGGCCGTGTGCTCCGGGACCGGTTGAAGCCCGGAAGGCCAGCCGACAGCCCCTGACCTGCCGCAGGGGACGGGGTGCGGCCGCGCGCCGCGCCCCGTCCCCCGTACGGCCTTCCCGGCCGGGCGCGTCTGCGCCCGGCGCCACCTCCTTGCCGCTGCCGTACGCATGCAGGCGCACACCTGACATCGGGAGTGCTTTTGTCCCTTCTTCTTCTCTCAAATGCTTTCTCGTCACGCAAGAGAACTGGAGTTTCCATGACGTCTTCCCAGGCCAACACAGTCGTCGACGACTTCGAGCTGGACTACGTGGAGATGTACGTCCGCGACATGGACGAGCAGGTCGCTCTGTGGCGTGACTCCTACGGGTTCGTGGAGGTCGCGGCCGGCGGTTCCTCGGAGCAGGGCTTCCGCGCCACGGTGATGAGCCAGGGTGCGATGAAGCTCGTCCTGACGGAGGCGACGGCGGAACGGCATCCCGCCTCCGACTACGTACTCGCCCACGGTGACGGCATCGCCAACATCGCTCTGCGCACGGGGGATGTGCGCAGGGCGTTCCGCCAGGCCGTCGACAACGGCGCCCAGGAACTGGCCGAACCCGTGGAGCACGCGGGGGACGACGTCGCGGTCAGTGCGACCGTCTCAGGATTCGGCGATGTCGTGCACACCCTGGTGCAGCGGCGTTCGGGCAGGGAAGCCGGACTGCCCGCCGGGTTCCGACCGCTCCCCGGCGCCGGGGAGCCGACGGAACCCGCGGCCGCGGACGGGCTGCGCCTCCTGGAGATCGACCACTTCGCCGTGTGCGCGAGCGTCGGTGAGCTGGACGCGATGGTGGAGCTGTACGAGAAGTCGTTCGGGTTCGACGAGATCTTCGCGGAACGGATCGTGGTCGGCGCCCAGGCGATGCTGTCCAAGGTGGTCCAGAGCAAGTCGGGCGAGGTGACCTTCACGATCCTCCAGCCGGACCCCGAGGCGGACCCCGGTCAGATCGACGAGTTCCTCAAGAACCACGTCGGGTCGGGTGTGCAGCACGTGGCTTTCGCCGCGGACGACGTGGTGCGGTCCGTCGGGGCGCTGGCCGGTCGCGGAGTGGAGTTCCTGACCACACCGGACGCGTACTACAGCCTCCTCAAGCAGCGCATCTCCCTGAGCAAGCACTCCCTGGAGAGCCTGCACGAGCTGAACGTCCTCGTCGACGAGGACCACGCCGGACAGTTGTTCCAGATATTCGCGCGCTCCACCCACCCGAGGCGCACCCTCTTCTTCGAGGTGATCGAGCGGTGCGGTGCGGAGACCTTCGGCAGTTCCAACATCAAGGCCCTGTACGAGGCGGTGGAGATGGAGCGCCTCGCGAATCAGAGCAACTCCCTGTGAGCCGCACCGTGCCGACCACCGGGCCGTGGGACGCAGACCGGGACGTGCACTGCCTGGAGGACGTCGAACGGGCAGCACGCGAAGCCCTGCCCGCAGACGTGTGGGACTTCGTTTCCGGCGGCAGTGGCGGCGAGGTCACGCTGGCCGCCAACCGTGCGGCGCTGCGGCGGATCGCCCTCGTGCCGCGCGTCCTTCGGGACGTGGCGCACTGCGACCCGCAGACGTCGCTGTTCGGCGTGACGCAGGCCATGCCGGTGGCAGTCGCCCCCCTCGCGTACCACAAGCTCGTCCACCCGGAAGGCGAGCTGGCGGGCGCGCGGGCGGCCAAGGCGGCGGGAGTGCCCTTCACCGCCAGCACCCTGAGCAGCTGCACGATCGAGGAGATCACCGGAATCGGCGGCACCGTCTGGTTCCAGTTGTACTGGTTGCGCGACCGGAAGAAGACCTTCGAGCTGATCGAACGCGCGGAGGCCGCTGGGTGCGCGGCGCTGATGCCGACCGTCGACGTGCCCTGGATGGGACGTCGGCTACGGGACGTCCGCAACCGGTTCACCCTGCCCCCCGGGGTGGAGGCTGCCAATCTGACGTGGGGGTCGGGCTCCGAGGCCCATCGGGCGCCGACGTCCGGATCCGCGGTGGCCTCCCACACCGGATCAGCCTTCACCCCCTCCCTGACCTGGTCGGACATCGAGGAACTGCGGCGCCGCACGAGGCTGCCGATCATTCTCAAAGGGGTGCTGGCGCCGCAGGATGCGAGACGTGCCGTCGACGTCGGCGCGGACGGCATCGTCGTGTCCAACCACGGCGGCCGGCAGCTGGACGGCGCGGTCGCCGGCGTCGACGTCCTCGCGGAGGTCGCCACGGAGGTCGGTGGCGCTTGCCGGGTGCTGCTGGACAGCGGGATCCGCAGCGGAACCGACGTACTGCGCGCCCTCGCACTGGGAGCCGATGGCGTTCTCGTGGGGCGCCCGGTGCTGTGGGGGCTCGCCGCGGCGGGAGAACGGGGCGTCGGCCGCGTCCTGGACCTGCTGGCGGAGGAACTGCGCGACGCCCTCGGCCTCGCGGGTTGCGACGGAGTGAAGGCCGCCCGGGAGATCCGGACCTTGACGAGGGCCGGCTAGCCGGCCGCCCCGGCGGACGGCTGACGGCGGCCGGCACGTGCCACCTGCGTGCCGGCCGCCGGGCGAGCCCGGCGCCCGAGGCGGCCGGGACGACGGATCACGGGACCGATGCGCCTGCGGACGACATGCCGATGCTGACCCTCAGAAAGGAAATACGGGAAATGGAGAAAAGGGTGAGCCGCCACTACACGGTGTTCTGTCCGCTGTGCGGACAGCGCGGCCAGGACGACGGCATGACGCTGTCGTGCAGCCGCGATCACGGGCCGGCGCTGCTCCGGTCCGACTACGCGGTGAAGGAATTCGCGCCGCAGCCCGATACCGAGGGGCTGTTCCGCTACCGGGACTGGCTCCCGGTCACCAGGACGTTCCCGACGGCGGCCCGCACGGCCGTGTTCCAGAGCGAGGAACTCTGCGCCCAGCTCGGCCTGCCGAACCTCTGGATCGCCTTCAACGGGTACTGGCCCGAGCGCGGGGCGTTCCTCGAAACGGCGACGTTCAAGGAGCTGGAGGCGTACGCGGTCCTGGGGCGTCTGCCGTCGGATCCGCCGGTGCTCGTCGTGGCCTCCGCCGGCAACACCGCCGCGGCCTTCGCCTCGATCTGCTCGCGCCACCGGCGACCGTGCCTCCTGATCGTGCCCCGCCGCGGCCTGGACAGGATGAGGTTCCGGGCACCGCTGGACCCGGCGGTCAGGCTCGTGGTGCTGGACGGCGCCGACTACTCCGACGCGATAGCCCTCGCAGAGTCGGTGGCCGCGCTCCCCGGCTTCCAGGCCGAGGGCGGAGTACGCAACATCGGCCGGCGCGACGGACTCGCGACGGTCCTGTACGCGGGCGTGGAAGCCATGGGCAGGATGCCCGGCGTCTACGTCCAGGCCGTCGGCAGCGGAGCCGGCGCCATCGCCGTCCACGAGGCGGCGACCAGGCTCCTCGGCACGGGACGCTACGGTACGGACCTGCCGCGGCTCCTGCTCTGCCAGAACGCGTCGTTCGCTCCGCTCGCCGACTCCTGGAAGTCCGGGACGCGACAGCTCGCCCCGTGCGGAGCGGACGACGCGCGGGCCGCGACGAGAACCGTCTTCGCGGACGAGCTGACCAACCGCTTCCCCCCGTACGCCGTCCACTGCGGCGTCTACGACGTGCTCACCGAGAGCTCCGGCGACGTTCTCACCGTCGAGCAGGACGCGGCTGAGTACGAGAGGGACGTCTTCGGGAAGGCCGAATCCGTCGACATCGAGCCGGCCTCCGCGGTGGCGCTCGCCGGCCTCCGCAAGGCGGTCCTCGACGGCCGCATCCCCGAGGAGGAGCACGTCCTGCTCAACATCACGGGCGGGGGCCGGGCACGGCTCGCACAGGACCATCCCCTGTACGACGCGGAGCCGGCCCTGGTCGCCGATCTGCAGGACGGCACGGCGGAAGGCCTCGTGGCGCGGATCGCCGGGCTGTTCCCCGACCGGACCCGATAGCCGGACGCGAGGACGCGAGGACGCGAGACGTCGTGCGTTCGCGCGCGGCCCCGACGTCAGCCCTCGCCGAACTCCGTCTCCTGCGGAGCCCCGGCGTTGCGCACCGACAGCCGCCAACCGGAAGGCTCCTCGCTCAGCACGTGCCAGCGGCAGTTCGACAGGCCGGCCAGGGACATCCAGTCCGCCGGATCCATGCCGAGGACACGGCCGGCCGTCGCCCGGATGGTGCCGCCGTGGCTCACCACGACCAGCGTCCCGCGGTCCGGGAGCCGCTCGGCATGGCGCTCCACGACGGCGGTCGCCCGCTCGGCCACCTCGGTGTCCAGCTCGCCACCCCCACGACGCACGGGCTCACCCCTTCTCCAGGCCTCGTACTCCTCGCCGTACCCGGCCACGATCTCGTCGTGGGTGAGCCCCTGCCACCGACCGGTGTACGCCTCGCGGAGCCCCTCCTCGGGGGTGGCAGCCCGGTGCGTCAGCACGGACAGGTGGCGCGCGGTGGCGGCGGCCCGCTTCAGATCGGAGGTGATGACGGCATCGGGGGCGAAGGCCGCCAGTACCCGTGCGGCGCGCCGCGCCTGCGTCACGCCCTCGGCGTTCAGTTCGATGTCGGTGGTCCCCTGGAAACGCTGTTCCCGGTTCCAGGCGGTCTGGCCGTGACGCCACAGGACGATCCTGCGGCCCCGCGAGCTGGCGGCAACCATGATTCCTCGAAATGTCTCTCTACGTGGGGCCCTGCTGCGAGGGCCGGTGACGGCGGGGGCCGTGCCACGGCCCGGCGAGCGGCGGTGGCACGGCAACCCGCCGGCGCGGACGGCTCCCCGGACGGGGGAGCCGTCCGCGCGGGGCGCGGATGCGTCAGCCCCGGGCCGGGGCAGCCTCCTCGACCGAAGCCCCCGAGAAGCGGCTGACCTTGTCGAGCACGTCGGCGTCGTACAGCCGCAGGGCCTGCTGGAGCGCGAACTCGGCCATGTAGGAACGGAACTGCTCGACCGGCTCCTCGGCCAGGTTGAGCATGCGCCGGTTCGCGAGGACGGCAGTGCCGCGAAGCCGCTCCGCGCTTTCGGCCACGGCCGCGTCCAGCGCGGCCGGCTCGTGCACCTCGTCGACGAGCAGCCGGGCCGCCGGCTCGCTCGCGTGGACGCGCCGCCCCTCCAGGATGACCTGCCGGGCCAGCCGGGGCCCGACCGAACGCGTCAGCCGGAAGTTGGCCACGCCCGGGATGATGCCCTCCTGCGCCGCCGGCAGGCTCACATAGGCGTCCGACGCGGCGATGACGTGGTCGAAGAGCAGGAGCAGCTGGGCGCCGCCGCCGATGGCGAAACCGTCCACGACGGCGACCCACGGCTTGTCGACGGTGGGCCGCCGCCAGTCCGCAGAGCCTTGCGGCCTCACACCCCGGATCAGCTTGTGCAGGTAGCCCAGCTCACGCCGCAGCAGGAAGTCCACGAGCGAGATGCCGCCGCCGTGCAGCGCCTTGAGGTTGATGCCGGCGCTGAAGACCCGCCGACCGCGGTAGCGGGGATGCGACATGACGCCGCCCCGCAGCACGCCGACCTCGGTGGCCGGGTCCAGGAGCACCAGGTCGACCGCCGTGTCCATGTCGGCGACCTGCTGGTCGTCCTCCGCGTTCAGGGAGTCCTCGCGACACATGGTCAGATGGGTGACCGCACCGCGGCGTTCCACCGTCACGGACCGCAACCGGACCGTTCCGGTGCGGGTGAACTCCGGCAGCAGCGCGAGGGCGGCAGGAGTGGGCTGCAGCATCGCGTCGAGGAGGTGCGCCCCGGCCGTGGGGGAGCGCAGCACACGGCTGAAGAAGATCCCCTGGTCGATCTCGTGGCCCTCTTTGTGCGACTGGGCCCGGGTGCGCTCGGCGGCCAGCTGCTCCACGGTCGGCACGAGTCCGGGAAAGCGCACCGCGGCCTCCCGGACCAGCTCGGCGATCCGCAGGTGACGGGACCGGTGATCCGTGAGCTCGTCGTACACCGCCTCCGCGTGGGCGTCCATGAACGCCGCACGCAGGGCCCTGGCGGCGTCGACCGCCGCGGCGGCCTCGGCACGCTGCTCCGGCGACCGGTCCGCCGGCTCGCCGAGGTCGGCGAGCAGGGCCGAGGTGGCCGCGGCCGCGCGTGCCAGCGCGAGCCGGGCCGAGTCGAGATCGGCAGGAAGGGCGGGAGCGGCCGCGGCTCCGGCGTGCGTGCGGGCCACGACGTGGTCGACGGTCATGCGGCCGCCTCGGCGGCGGCCGACTGCAGCAAAGCCCGGTCGCACGCGGCGAGATGGGCGCCGAGTGCCTCCTCGAAGCTGGTCGTCGCGGCGTCGAAGAGCAGCTGGCGTCGGATGGCCAGCTCGGATCCCCGCACGGAGGCGGTCGACGCGACGGCCGCCGCCAGCGCCGCTTCGACGTCGTCCGCCACGACGTCGACCAACTGGAGGGCCACGGCCTCCTGCGCACCGATCGCCGTGCCGAAGAGGACGGCACGGCGGACCGCGGCGGCACCGGCGTGGGACCTGCCGAGCCGGTACAACGTCATGCCCGGCCAGGTCGTCCCGTTCTCGACCGGCATCACCAGGCTCGCGGCGCCGTCGGCGATGCGGCGGTCCGCGCACAGGAGGAGGTCGAGCGCGAGACCGCCGCACGGCCCCTCGGCCGTCGCGAAGGTCGCCGCCGGCAGGCGTTCGAACCGGCGCAGCGCCCGCTCCCACTTGCTCACCAGGGAGACCGTCGCCCCGTCGGCCTGCGGCACTGCGGGGACGCCCGAGAGCCGGACGGTCAGGTGGCCGGCGGTGCGCCCGTCCTCGGCAGCGTCGCAGGCCGCGTTGACGGCGGCGACGGCGGCGGAGGACAAGGGCAGGCGGCCGTCGAGGGTCAGGGTCGCGGTGGCGGCGTCGTACGCCGCGGAGATCGTGCCTGTTTCGGTCATGGTTTCCTTCACCTGCTCCTCATTCACCATTGAACGAGTGCCGTTTCGATGGTGGAGCCCGGCCCCATCGTCATCAGGACGCCGTACTCGCCGGGTGCGGCCACGCCTTCCCTGAGCAGCCGCTCGTAGGAGAACAGGAACGAGCCGCTGGAGAGATTGCCGTAGTCGCGCAGGACTCCGGTCGTGTGCCGCACGTCGTGGCGCGTGAGACCCAGGTTGATTCGTACCGCGTCGATGACCTTCTTGCCGCCGGAGTGCACCAGCCAGTGGCCGATGTCGGAACGGCGCAGGCCGGCCGGGGCCAGCAGACGGTCGACCACTTGCTCCGCGTGCGCGCCCACGACGTAGGGCACCTGCGGGTCCAGGTAGAAGCTGAACTTGCCCTGCGCGTCGCTCCAGTCGTACCGCATGGCGTCGATCGCGTCGGTGATGAGGTGGCTGGAGAAGCCCAGGATCCGCGGACCGTGGAACCCGCGGTGCGCGCCGACGGGCGGCGGGGGCTGCGACGGGTCGGCGACCAGGGCGACGGCGGCGGCGCCGTCCCCGAAGAGACTGTTGACGACGGCGGTCCGCATCGTGTCGTCGATGACGTAGGCGGCGGAGCAGGCCTCCACGCACAGCATGACGGCCACCTGGCCCGGATGCGCCGTGGCCCAACCAGCCGTCGCCTGAAGGGCGTTGAGGCCGGCGTTGCAGCCCATGCCCACGACGTCCACGCGGCTCGTCTGCGGGCGCAGCCCCAGGGAGCGGATCAGCAGGGCGCTCAGGCCGGGAGTCAGGAAGCCCGTGGTGGTCGTCACGCACAGGTAGTCGATGTCGTGCGGGTCGATGCCCGTGTTGGCCAGGCACTTGCGGATCGCCCTGGCCCCCATGTCGAGGGCGAGCCTCTTGTGCTTGTCGAGGAGTTCACCCTGGACCTCGGAGCGGAGCGCGCCGTGCGGGTCGCGCGGAGGCAGGGAGAGGAAGCGTCTTTCGATGGCGCTGTTGAGGAAGACGGACCGGACCTTGGGGTCCGATATCTCGAACAGGTCGAGGATTTCCTGCTGGGTGTACGACGTCCCCGAAACGGCCGTCGCGACGCCCGCGATCCGCGGGGCGGTCAGTGCCGGGCCGGGGGAGGGTATCGGCGGTTCGAGGAGTTCGGTGTACCGGGGGTTCATCGCGGTGGTCATCGGAAGGTCCACCCCCACATGCGCGGCTTGCTGCGTATCAGTGCCTGTGTGTTCAACAACGTGTCGGTTTCCTCGTGGGCTGTGACGGGTCATGGGCAGCGGTCTCATCCCTGATGAAACGTGCCAGACGCCCGACCCCGTCGGCGATCTCGGATCGGGTCAGGTAGCTGATGGACAGACGGATGCTGTTGGCTCCGCCGCCCTGGGGATAGAAGTAGGACATGGGCGTCCAGATGACGCCGAACTCCTCCGCCGAACGTTCCAGCGCGGCGTTGTCCGCGCGGAACGGGACGTCCACGGTCAGGAAGAAGCCGCCGGTGGGCCGGTTCCAGCGCACGCCGAGTGCCGCGCGCTCCTCCTCGGGGAAGGCCTCGTCCAGTTCCCGCAGGACGGCCTGCATCGCGTCGCCGTAGTAGCGGGAGGTCTCGACGTTGATGTCGGCGGTGCGGCCGTCGGCCGCCAGTAGCATCCCGCCCACGGCAGCCTGGCCGAGTGCGGACGTGTTCACCGACACCATGCTCTTGATCTTGGTGATCTCGTCCACCAGCAGACCGGTGGTGCCGTCTCGGTCGACGACGACCTGGTCCGCGACGGCGAAGCCCACCCGTGCGCCCGGGAAGAGCGTCTTGGAGTACGAGCCGAGGTGGACGACGCGGCGGTCACGGTCGAGGGACTTGAGCGTGGGGAGCTGCCGGCCCGGGCTGACCATCCGGTACGGGCTGTCCTCCAGCAGGAGGAAGTCTTCTCGGGCGGCGAGTTCGAGGAGCCCCCTGCGCGCTTCCGCGGAGAGGGTGACACCGGACGGATTCGAATGGTCGGGGACCACGTAGAGCGCCCTCGGGCGCCGTCCCCGGGCCCGCTCGGCCCGGATCGCGGCCTCCACGTCGTCGCAGTGCAGGCCGTCGGCCCGCTCCTCCACGGGAGTGAGGGCGATGTCGAGCAGCCGTGCGGCGCCGGTGATGCCCACGTAGCAGGGGCTCGCCACCAGGAGCACGTCGTCCCGGCTCGCCATGAGGGCGCGCAGGGTCAGGAGCATGGCCTCCTGGCAGCCGACGGTGACGACGATGGCCTCGGGCGGCACGTCGATGTCCTCGTCCTTGCGGAGCGAGTCGGCGATCAGTTCCCGGATCTGGCCGTGGGTCGGTCCGTACTGGAAGACCGCATCGCGTATCTCGCCGGGCGTGTACCCGGTCTTCGCCAGGTGGTCCAGGTAGCGGCGGATGTGCTCGAAGATCTCTTCCGTGTCGAAGAATCCGTCGTACGGGCGGCCGGGAGCGAAGGAAACCGCCTCCGGGTAGCGGTGCGTGATCCCGTTGAGGAAGTTCATCGTGTCGAGAACCGGATCGGAGACGCTGGCGTGCAGCTCCTCCTTTAACAGATGGTTGGCTGCCACGTAGGCACCTCCCGCAGGCAGACCATGGATCGGCCGCCCGCCTGTGATCTCGTAGGAACAAGATTTTTTGGCAGGCTATCAGCAGGTCATCCGGCGGCATAGAGCCGTCTGATCATGGTGGAGCGCCGATCGTGCCGAACGCGTCCCACCCGTCGGCCCCTCACGACGGCTCCCGTGGACCGTTCTCAACTCCACTATTCCGTGTGGCACTTGGGGTTGCGGCGCCGCTGAGGGTCACTCAGACGGCTGTACCGGCAACAGAGCCGATGCCGCGCCGGTCACCACCGGCTGTCAGAGAAGTGGGCGGGGTCGCTGCCGGCGGCGGCGGTCACGCTCGACGACCCGCTCGGCGACGGACCTTCCGGTCCACGCCCCCGTTCGGCGGCCGCACAGCCACCCAGCATCGGCCGCACCTCGGCCCCGATGCTCCGACGGCCGGCGGGGCAGGCCGCACGTGAAGCCCGACAGCTCCGCGGCCGATGAGGCATACGGCAACGGTCCCGATCGACCGAGATCGCGCCCCGACACCGCTTCACCTGCCCACCCCGCGGCGGCCGCGCCTCGGCGGCACGGCGCCGTCCGGCTCAAGTGGTCCGGACCGTAGTCGTCGGGGCGCACTCAACGCGCGCAGGTCCGCACGCGCACCCCTCACCCGAGCCGTTCACCGCCGGACGCCGACGAAGACGTCGCAGGTCGCAGGCCGGAGGCCCTTTACCGGAGCGGCCAAGTGGGTGATGCTGACGCGGCGTTGGAAGAATGATCGACACGGGGGCCCGGTCGGTCCGAAGGGGGAGACCGCCGTGGTGCGCGTACAGCTGCTGGGACCGGTTCGGGTGTACGACGAGGACGCAACGCCCGTCGAAGTGGGCGGTGTGCGGCTGCGCATGCTCCTCGCCAGGCTCGCCCTCGGCGGGGGCCGCGCCGTCTCCGCCGACGCGCTCGTCGACGGGCTGTGGGGGCAAGAGCCGCCCGCCGACGCCGCCAACGCGTTGCAGGCCCTGGCGTCCCGCCTGCGCAAACCGCTACGGGGGTCCGCGGCCGTGGAATCCGCGTCCGGCGGGTACCGGCTCTCGCTGCGGCCCGAGGACGTGGACGTCCACCGCTTCGAGGAGCTGGCCGCCCGTGGCAGACGGGAACTGGCGGCAGGTCGCGCCGACGAGGCGGCCGGGCTGCTCGCGAAGGCGCTCGGCCTGTGGCAGGGCGACGCCCTGGCCGACGTACTCGACGCCCCGTTCGCGCAGCCCGTCGCGACCCGGCTCCAGAGCCTGCGGACCGCGGCCGCCGAGGACCGCTGGGACTCCGAACTCCAGCGCGGACGGTACGGCGAGGTGTTGCCCGACCTCGAAGCGGCGGGTGCCGAGAGGCCGTTGAGCGAGCGGGTCGCCGGGCTGCGGATGCGGGCGCTGTCCGCGGCTGGCCGCCAGTCCGACGCCCTCGCGGTGTACGAGGCGATACGGGAGCGGCTCGGCGACGAACTCGGGGTCGACCCGTCGGCCGAGCTGCGCGAGACGCACCTCGCGCTGCTGCGGGGCGAGCTGAAGGCGCCCCGCGAGCGCGCCGAGCCGGCCGTGAGCCGCCTCCCGGCACGCCTCACCAGCTTCGTAGGCCGCGACGGCGAACTGGACCTCGTCGCACAACACCTTGCCCGGGGCCGGCTCGTCACCATCGTCGGCGGCGGAGGCGCCGGCAAGACCCGGCTCTCCCTGGAGGCCGCCACCCGGGACCGCGCCCACGCGCGCGGCCGTGTCTGGTTCGTCCCGCTCGCCGGTGTCAGCGCACCGGACCAGCTGGCCGACGCGGTGCTCGGCGCCCTCGGCTCCACGGACGGCGCCCTCTACGAAGCCGGCCAGGGGCAGCGGACCACCCCCGCCGAACGCATCGCCGGGCTCCTCGGCAGCAGTGACGCCCTGCTCCTCCTCGACAACTGCGAGCACCTCGTCGAGGCCGCCGCGGAACTGGCCACGGCGCTCCTGCACCAGCTTCCCGAGCTGCGGATCCTGGCCACCAGCCGCGAGGCCCTCGCCATCACCGGCGAGTCCCTGTGCCACCTCGGTCCCCTCGACGTTCCCACGGGGTCACCGGAGCCCGCCGAAGCGGCGCAGTCGCCCGCCGTGCGCCTCTTCACCGACCGGGCCGCTGGGGTCCGGCCGGACTTCACGCTCGACGACCTCACCCTCGACGCCGTGGTCGAGGTGTGCCGACGCCTCGACGGGATGCCGCTGGCCCTCGAACTGGCCGCGGCGAAGCTCCGCTCGATGAGCGTCGAGCAGGTCGCCCGACGCCTCGACGACCGCTTCCGGCTCCTCGCCTCCGGCAGCCGCACGGCCCTGCCCCGCCAGCGCACCCTGCTCGCGCTCGTCGAGTGGAGCTGGGACCTGCTCGACGAACCCGAGCGGATCCTCGCCCGCAGGATGTCCGTGTTCCCGGGCGGCGCCACCGTCCCCGCCCTCGAAGCGGTCTGCGCGGACGCGTCGCTGCCGGCAGCCGACGTTCCGTACGTCCTGGACGCCCTCGTCGAGAAGTCGCTGGTCGACACCGCCGACGAGGGGACGGGCGAGCCGCGCTACCGGATGTTGGAGACGGTACGCGCCTACGCGGCGCGGCAGCTCGCCGACACCGAGTCCGGGGACGCCGTCACCCAGCGCTACGCCGCGTACTTCCTGGCCCTTGCGGAGGCGTACGAACCGCGCCTGCGCACCCGCGAACAGCTGCGCGCGATCGAGGTCTTCGACGCCGAGCACGACAACCTCGTGCTCGCGCTGCGCTCGGTCGCCGACGCCCCCGACGAGGGCCTGGCCGCACGCTTCACCAGCGCGATGTTCTGGTACTGGGGGATCAGGGGGATGAGCACCCGACTCGACGGCTACCTGGCACGGCAGCCCGGGCCGGATCCCGTACCGGCCCGGGCCGGGAGCGAACACGGCGACGCCCCGGGCGAATCGGCGATGGCGCGCGAGTTCCACCCGGCCCAGCTGCTCCTGCGGATGTCCCGGGCCTCCCTCCCCGCGGGCGTACCGGGGCCGGGCACGGCCGCCGACCAGGACCCCTTGGACTCGCCCGATCCGTGGACGCGGGCCAGCGCCCACCTGGCACGCGACTTCGCCCTCACCGAGCAGGGCGACATGGTCACCGGTGCCCGATCCCGTACCGAGGCGCTGCGCGGCTTCGAGGAGGTGGGCGACCGCTGGGGGCTCGTCATGAGCCTGCTCCCGATCGGCCGGGACCACTCGCTGCGCGGCGAGTACCCCGAGGCCATCGCCACCTTCGAGCGGACCGTGGTGCTCAGTTCCGAACTCGGCACCGAGGACTACCTGTACCTCAGCAAGGCCAGGCTCGCCCGTGAGCGCAGGCGCAGCGGAGACTTGGAGGGCGCCTTCCGCGACCTGTACGCCGCGTACGAGCAGGCCCGCTCGCGCGGACAGCTCCGCATGGAGGCCAACATCCTCGTCGGCCTGGCGAACGTCCACCGCAGGGCCGGCGACCTCGCCCGGTCCCATGCGACCCTGGACCGGCTGGAGGCTCTGAGCGTCCGGCGTCCCTCCCTGCGGGAGCTGGCCCGCGACCTGATCATCAGCACCCGCATCGAGAACCTGCTGGCCGAGGAGGACACGGTGCGGGCCAGGGCCCTTCTCCCCGAGGCTGCCGGCGCCCTGCTCGGCCAGGGGGCGGGCGCCGCGCTCGCCTGGGTGGCCGAGCTGCTGGGCGGGATCCGCACGCTGGAGGGGTCCCCCGAGGACGGCGCCAGATCGCTCGGCATGAGCCAGGTGATGCGCGGCGCCTTCGACCGGGGCGAGCCGGAGTGGCGCGAGCTGATCGACCGGATCGTGGTGGTGCTGGGCGAGGACGGCTTCGCGCGGATGTTCGAGGAGGGGGCCTCGTACTCCCGGAAGGACGCACTGCGATGGCTGGAGGCGGAGGCCCTGCGGACGGTGTCACGCATCTGATGGACGTGCGGGGTCGTGCGAAAGCCGGGCGGGGCCCGCACCGTGGGTGCGGACCCCGCCCGGCGGGTCGTGCCGCCGCCGGGTCAGGCGGCGCTCTTGCGGTAGGCGTGCATGGCGAGCGGGAAGAAGACCGCGATCACGCCGGCCATCCAGGCCAGGGTGGCGAGCAGGGAGCCGGCGACCGGGCCGCCGTTGAGCAGGCCGCGGACGCTTTCGGCGACCAGGGAGACGGGGTTGACGTCGGACCAGGCCCGCAGCCAGCCGGCCATGCCGTCCCGGGGGATGAAGACGTTGCTGGCGAAGGTGAGCGGCAGGATCAGGATGGTCATCAGGCCGTGCACGGAGGCCGGGTTCTTGATCAGCATCCCGAGGTACACCGAGATCCACGAGAAGCTGAGGGCGAAGCCGATGAGCAGGGCGAGTGCGGCCAGCGTGGCCACCGGCCCGGTCTGGACGCGGTAGCCCATGACCAGGGCGAGGACGGCCAGGGCCCCCAGGCAGACCACGTAGCGGACGATGTCGGCGAGGACGGCGCCGATCAGCGGGCTGGAGCGGGCGATCGGCATGCTGCGGAACCGGTCGAAGATCCCGGTGCTGGCGTCGGTGCTGAGCGAGGCGCCGACGCCGATGCTGGCCTGGAAGACGGCCATGACCATCACTCCGGGAGCGACGAGCTGAAGGTAGCCGTCGGTGTCGCCGCCCGACATGGCGTCCCCGAAGAGGTAGACGAACATCAGCAGGCTGATGATCGGTGTGAGGACCACGTCGACCAGCTGCATCGGCGACTTCATGAACTTGGTGACGCCGCGGCCGGCGAGGGCGATGCTGTGCTGGGTGGTCTGCGCGAGGCCGGTACGGCTGGTGATCTGGGCGGTCATGACGGGTCCTCCGAGAAGTCTGTGCGATACGGGCGGAGCGGGGCGGGAGCGGTCGACACGGTGCGTGAGCGGGCTGCTCAGACGGTGACGGGCTGGTCGCTGCCCACGGCGGGAGCGTGTCCGGTCAGCGCGAGGAAGACCTCGTCCAGACTGGGCAGTCGCAGGCCGAGCTCGTCGGCGGTGATGCCGGCGCCGTCGAGGCGGCGGGCGACCGCGGCGACGACCAGCGGCTCATCGGCCGGCACCGTGAGCACCCCGGACTGCTGCGCGGGCGTGTGCCCGGTCAGTTCGGCGAGCATCCCGGCGACCCACGGCACATCGGCGGCCAGCGTGGGCCGGATCTGGAGGATCTGGCCGCCGACGCGGCGCTTGAGCTCACCGGGCCGGCCTTCGGCGACCTTGCGACCCTTGTCGAAGACGGTTATGGAGTCGGCGAGCTGATCGGCCTCCTCCAGGTACTGGGTGGTGAGCAGCACCGTGGAGCCGTCGGCGACCAACTGCCGCACGACGTCCCAGACCTCCTGGCGGGCGTGCGGGTCCAGGCCGGTGGTGGGCTCGTCCAGGAAGAGCACCTGGGGCCGGCCGACCAGGGAGGCGGCGAGGTCCAGCCTCCGCCGCATACCGCCGGAGAAGGTGGAGATCGGCTTGCGGGCCGCCTCGGTGAGCGAGAAGTCCTCAAGGAGCTGGGCCGCCCGAGCCTTCGCACCGCGCCGGTCCAGGCCGAGCAGCCTCCCGATGAGCACCAGGTTCTCGGTGCCGGACAGGGTCTCGTCCACGGAAGCGTACTGCCCGGTCAGCCCGATCAACTGCCGCACCTTGACGGGGTCCTTGACGATGTCGTGGCCGCCGATGGTGGCACGTCCCCCGTCGGGGCGCATCAGCGTGGCGAGGATGCGCACGGTGGTGGTCTTGCCGGCGCCGTTCGGCCCGAGGACTCCGACGACCTTGCCGGCCGGAACCTCAAGGTCCACGCCGTCCAGGGCGGTGAAGTCGCCGTACTTCTTGACCAGTCCCTCGGCCCGGATCGCGTACGTCATGGTGAACATCCCCTCGTCAGGTCTTCGTCGTGCTCGATGACCTGAGGTTCGCGGCCCCGGCTGACAACCCCCGGCCAGCCCGCTGACAGCCTCCCGGGCGCCCCGTCAGCGGCTGTCAGCGCCCCCGCACGGATCTGTCGACGGGCCGGACCCGTGCCGCGCATGCGCCACGTCCGAGCCCGGCGTCGAACCCGCACTGGACGACGACGGAGAGGGGGATTCGACGGACTCGACACCCGCAGCGCATCGGCAACGGCCGCGCCGCATCGCGCCGCGCACGCCGGACAAACGAGCGGGCCGAGGGGCGGAGGGAAGCGGGGCGGGACCGGCCCCCGCCCCCGGCCGGGTCAGCGCAGCGGGCAGACGCCCGGACCGTCGGGGCCGGCCCGCCAGACCCTCCGCAAACCTGCCGCTGGACCTGCCGGCGCGACGGTCTCCTACTCCGGCCCATGCCGGGCAACGTAGGCAGGGGCCGGGAAGGGATTCACGCAGCGGGAGAGGAATCTGCCATTCCGCGCGGTGGGACCGATCGCCGCCGGTACCGGTGGAGCTGCCGGGCGGCGTACGCCACGAACGGCACCGAGACGCCGGGCACGACCCACCAGGGCAGGCCGATCAGGAAGGCGGTGAGCGCCACGGCGAGGGTGGTGATCGCCGCGCCGATGAGCAGGGGCATCCCGAGCGAGCGCCAGGTCCAGGGCTCCCGCCCGCCGAACCCGGCCAGCCACGCGGTCGCGAAGCCGAGCCCGAGAGCCGCGACCAGGCCGGTGAAGGTGCCGAGGCCGGCGGTCATCTGGGCGTCGTCGCGGGGCTCGTCGGCGGAGCTCTGGCGGAGGTCTCCCTTGGCGACGGTCATGACCGCGCCGCGCCACACGGTGGCGGTCACCTGGTCGCCGGGCTCCAGCCGCGCGAGCAGCGGCCCGGGGTCCCCGAACCTCACGACGGCCTTCCTGGAGGCGGTGCCGGAGAGAGTTGCCTCGAACTTGCCGTTCCGGCCCTTCTTGACCACCGTGTGGTCGACCGTGAGGGGGATGGTACGGAGGCAGTCGTCAGTCCCGTCGCCACAGGGCTCGGCGGCCGCGTAATCCGCGTACCGCCGGCTGTCGTCCGGCAGCGCTACGGCGAACAGGAAGCCGCTGATCAGCGCGGGTATCAGCGACAAGACGACCAATAACGCCCCGGCCACCCGCCCCGGCCGAATTCTTACAGCTGCCACCACAAGCCTCCCCCGTACGTATGGTCGCTCACGCGCGCCCCCCCACAGCCTCCACGGTCGCGGCCGTGCAAGCAAAATTGCTCGACCGGCGCGCCTCGGGGCCAGCCGACGGCGGCGAACACGACGTGGTCCGCTGCAAGGGCGCGGGCGTCACCCGGAGCGGTCCGTACGAGGAGGAGGGCGACAGCGGGCAGGAGGTACCCACCGGTCGAGAACCGTGCTCGATCACAGCCGCGTGGTGGCCAGCCAGATGAGTACGGTCGTCGTGGCGACGAGCCCGACGTTGAGGGTGACCTGGCGGTCTTCGCCGGTCAGGTGGACGGCGATCGCGCCGATCTGCAGGAGCACGAACCCGATGGCCGCAGCCACTGCCAGCCAGGGGGCGACGCCGGTCAGTGGCGGCAGGACGAGTCCGGCCGAGCCCAGTAGTTCGACCGTCCCCAGCGCCCTGACGGCGGTCAGGGGCATGCGGTCGACCCAGGCCATCATCGGCCGGAGTTGATCGCGGCTGCGGACCACTTTCATCGCGCCCGCGTACAGGTAGAAGAGGGCGAGGAGCCCTGCGACCGTCCAAAATGCAATGTTCATGAGTCCCGTCCACGGTCACCTGCTGCTGGTGACCCGTCGAATCCCAGGGCAACCCCTGGAGAAGGCCAGGCTGTTGTCTGAGCGACCCGGAAGGTGAAGGGCGAGCGCGCCCCGGCCGTGCTGGTCAGACGGAGGACGGCCGGGCGGCGTCATCCGGCTGGCTCGGCGGGAGGTCGGCGGCGGGCTCGGTCGCGTAGCGGCTCATCGCCCGGATGCTGGCCTGTGGCGTCAGCGGCCGGCCACTGGCGATCACGCTCTGGAGGTCTCGGAAGTACTGCACGTACAGGTCGGGGGTGAATGTGCTGAGGATGACGGCGGGTTGGTCGGTCGGGTTGGCGAAGGTGTGCGGGGTACCGGGCGGAACCATCACGAGCGTGCCCGTGGTGGCGTCGTGGTCCTCGTCCCCGACGGTGAACCGCACGGTGCCGGAGACGATGTAGAAGCCCTGGTCGTGCTGGGCGTGGCGGTGCTGCGGCGGTCTCTGGGTGTGCGGGGCGAGGACGGACTCGGCGATCGCGAGGCGGTGCCCGGTGTGGCTGCCGTCTTCGAGGACGCGCATGCGCGTGGTGCCCAGGATGATCGTCTCGCCGTCGCCGGGACCCACCACCGATACGGCCGGGGCGGTCTGCGGCTCGCTGGTCTTTGCTTCTTCGGTCATGCTCACCAGTGCACCGCCGGGAGTCTGCCGGTGTCCAAGAACCCATCCCGCAGCCCTGATACCTCATGGGTATTGTTGCAGCGTGGAGCTACGGACCTTGCGCTACTTCGTGGCGGTCGCTGAGGAACGCCACTTCGGCCGGGCCGCCACTCGACTGCACATGAGCCAGCCGCCGCTGAGCCGGGCGATCAAGCAGCTGGAGACCGAGGTCGGTGCCCTGCTGTTCGCCCGCTCACCTGCCGGCGTCACGCTCACCCCGGCGGGCGCCGTGCTGCTCGACGAGGCACGGGCCCTGCTCGACCGGGCCGACCGCATCCGCGCACGCGTGACCGCAGCGGCCGGCGCCGCGACCATCACCGTCGGCATCCTGGGCGACAGCACCGACCCGGGTGTGACCAGGCTGGCCGCCGCTTACCGCCGGAGCCACCCCGGCCGCGACATCCGCATCCGCGACACCGACCTGACCGACCCGACCTGCGGGCTACGCGCCGGACTGGTCGACGTCGCCCTGACACGGGCGCCGTTCAACGAAACCGCCCTGACGGTGCGTGAGTTGCGCAGCGATCCGGTCGGCGTGGTCCTGCGCGCCGACGATCCGCTTGCCCGCCGCAGCCAGCTGCAACTGGCCGACCTGAGCGACCGCCGCTGGTTCCAGTTCCCGTACGGAACCGACCCGATCTGGCAGTCGTACTGGAACGGCGGTGAGCCACGCGAGGGCCCAGTGGTGCGCGCCGTCCAGGAATGCTTGCAAGCCGTGCTGTGGAACGACATCGTCGGCCTGGCCCCGCTCGGACACGGCCTGCCCGCCGAGCTGGCCGCAGTGCCACTGGTCGACATGCCGCCCAGCCGAGTGGTGGCGGTGTGGAACGAGGGTGACACCAACCCGTTGATCCGGTCGTTCACCGACATCGCGACCGCCGCGTACCGTCGCTGACCCGTCCCCGTGGTCGGTCGACCGCGACGCGTACGTGGTGCGCGCGGGCGCCCTGAACGTGGCTTCGACTGCTGAGCTGGCGGATGCGGGCGCATCTCCCCCACCCCGCGTCACGGGTCACACCACGTCAGGCCGTGGACTGGCCGTTGACGCGGTACTCCTCGGAGGGCATCGAGTCCCATTCAGTATGCGCACCGTCGCGCGTCACCATGAACAACGGACGCGATCGGAGGCCCCGCCCGACTAGTAGTGCTTGGTCAGGTCGGTGTTGGTGTGGGTATGCCGCGGTGGCAGGTGGGGCAGACGCCGGTCCATGTCGCGAGGAGGGTCTGTAGCTCGCGGACGATCCGGTAGAGGCTCAGGCCGGCGCCGTGTCTTTTGGGGCTCTGGCCAGTCGTTGCAAGGTGCAGAAGGCATGCGCGACGGAGACGAGGGTGACGTGGTGGTGCCAGCCGTTCCAGGTGCGGCCCTCGAAGTGGGCAAGTCCCAGGGCCTGTTTCATCTCGCGGTAGTCGTGTTCGATGCGCCAGCGGAGCTTGGCTAGGCGGACCAGTGTGGTCAGTGGGGTGTCGGCGGGCAGGTCGGAGAGCCAGAACTGGACGGGTTCGCCCTGGTCGGCCGGCCACTCGGCCAGGAGCCAGCACTCGGGCAGTTCCGGGCTGTCGGCCGCTTGGCGGACCTCGCGGCCGGCGGGCCGGATCCGCAGGGTCACGAACCGCGAGTACATCCGTTTGAAGCCGCTGCGGCCGGTGCCGGGCCGGGAGCCCTCACGCCATTGCACCGGCTTTGCCGCCTTCCGGCCGGCCGCGATGACCAGCTGTTTCACCGACTGCGGCTTGTCGGGGTACTTCTCCACCGGCCGGCGTCCGATCCCGGAGTACGGCTCGGCGACCGGCACCGCGTGGCCGGGCTGGGCCGAGAGGGTGGTGGAGATTCCCACGACGTAATTGAGGCTGCGGGCCTGCAGGCCGTGCCGGAATGCCGCCGCGTCGCCGTATCCGGCATCCGCGACGGCCACCGGCACTTCGACGCCCCAGGAGCGGGTCTCATCGAGCATGTCGAGTGCGAGTTGCCATTTCTCCACATGCCCGATGTCGTCGGGGATCTGGCAGGCGGTGCGGCGGGCGACCTTGGCCGGGTCCGCCTTCACCGACCCGGGGGCCCAGGTCTCGGGCACGAACAGCCGCCAGTCGACCGCCGCCGAGGCATGATCCGAGGCCAGGTGCAGGGAGACGCCCACCTGGCAGTTGGTGACCTTGCCCGCAGTGCCGGTGTACTGCCGCGACACACACGCCGAGGCATTGCCGTCTTTGAGGAAGCCGGTGTCATCGAAGACCAGCACGGTGGGCCGGATCGCCTTTTCCATCTTCCAGGCCAGCCGGGCCCGCACATGCGCGGGGTCCCACGGGCTGGTGGTGATGAAGTGGGCCAGGGCCTGACGGTTACCGTCCTCGCCCAGCCTGGCGGCCATCGGCTCGACGGACTTGCGCTGCCCGTCCGTGAGCAGGCCCCGCAGGTAAACCCGCCCCCACCGACGCTGATCCTTACGCGCGAACGGCTCGAAAACCTCCGTCGCAAAGTCCTCCAACTCGCCACGTACAGCAGCAATTTCCTCCGGCGTCACACGTCTTGAACGACACACCGAGCCCTTAGGACACGCAACACCAGCCCCAACCTGACCAAGCCCTACTAGTTGCCCGCGCATCACGACCCCGGAATCATCCGGTCCTGCGTAGCCCTCGGGCGTGTAGCGAAGGTGCACGTCCATTGCCTCGGCATACGCGATTGCGTCGTTCTCCAGCTCTGACAGGTCTCTCCCGACCAGCGGGAGTCCGTCGTACGCGACCTGGGGACCTTGCACGGCGTCGACAGCGATGCAGAACAGCCCCACGACTTGGCTCCCGTAGGCCGTGACGGCAAGCGGTGAAGGAGCCACCCCGCGACGGTGGACTTCGACCTTCCACGTCGGCGAGAAGATCGCGTGGTCCCGTGCACACTCGCTGGCCTTCGTCAGGCCGAGTACCTCAGCCGCCTCGACCACTTCGTCGACGGTCATACCGAACCGGAGCGGTCCGACGCCGACAGCCGGCGAATAGGACCACTCGTCCCGTTCGGAGACTCCGGTCTTGAACGCCATGGTCGCTCCTCTAGAGACACCTGGGACTTGCCGCTGCCCATCATGTCAATCGCCTACCAGCAGACTGCCGGCTGCCGGCTGCCGCCGAGCTCGTGCCGATCACTCAGCGCGAGCCCCATCTGGGCCCGGCCGCGAATACGCGACACCTGAACTTGCGAGCTCACCAGTCTCAGCCCCCGTGAGGCCCGCGGGTTCAGAGAAGCGGGTGGGTCCCGAGGCGGCGGGCTTCGGCCGTGACCTCGGCATCGACCTGGTCCACGGTCCTGTCGCCGTATTCGAGGACGTCGTACTCGTCGTCGAGTTCAGCGAGCCGCCCCGTCAGGGGCAGCTCATGTCCGTAGCGCTGGTGAATCCGGAAAGTGAACTCCCGAGGCGATAGCTCGCCTGCGAGCAAATGGCGTGCGAGGGCTCGGGCGGCGGCTTCCTGGCCGGCTACGCTGGCGATCGGATAGAAGGTGAGGCCGAGTTCGTCGAGTGCTGCGGGAAGCAAGTCGTGGACGTCGTAGTCCGCCTCGGCGCGCGTGCGGGCTGCGAGGATCCGAAGGCCGGGGGTGTCGAGTCCGGCGACGAGCGCGTCACAGGCGGCATTGACGACCTCGTTCGCGCGGACTTCTCCGTACTCCAGAGGGCGGCATGGTCCTGTAGAGCGATTGCTGCTGCTTCGGTCGACGTCACTCGCTCATGATTCCCTTCACGGTGCGTCCCGGTCGAGCAGCTTTCATCGACGGTACAGGTCAGCCGCCTGTTTGAGCAGGGCCACTCACAGTGACGTCCAGGTGCCGGGCGAGGGCGGAGGCGAAAGCCGGACCGGCTTAGAGCCGGTCTGCCCGACGTTCCTCCGACGCCCGTCCGGACACACGACACCGGGTGGATGCCTGGTCGTCCACGTCTTCGCCGTGCTCACCGAGTTCATCCGCGAGCTGATCGTCTCCGGTAACCGCGAAGATCGGGACGCCGCCCGCGCCCGCGGAGTGATCGAACGGGCAACCCTGATCAAGTCCTGCACGAGGCCGTCAGAGCCAGCCGCTCTGCGCGGCTTTCAGCCCCGCTTCGAAGCGGCTGGAGGCGTTGAGGCGTTCCATGAGCGCGGCCATCTGTCTGCGGACGGTACGCAGGGAGATGCCGAGGCGTTTCCCGGCGTTCTCGTCGGTCATTCCGGCGGCCAGGAGCCTCAGTAGTTCCTGCTCGCTGGGGGTGAGACCTGTGTGGGTGCCCTGCGGCTGGGCAGTGCCGAGGGGGACGGCGGTGTGCCAGGTCTGGTCGAAGAGGGCGACCAAGGAGGCCACGATGCCGGGCTCTCTCGTGCACAGCGCGCCCAGACGGCTGTTGGACGGATCGATGGGCACGATGGCGACTTCGCGGTCGAAGACGAGGAGGCGGGGCGGCAGGACGGGGCAGGTGCGGACCATTCCGCCCTGCTCCGTCATCCACCGGGCATAGGCGTACGTCGCCGGGTCGTTCCTCGCACTGTCCTGATAGAGCGTCAGGATGCTGACTCCGCGGCCCATCGCCTCTTCGTCCAGGGGGCGTGACGCGTCGAGGCTGGACTGGGACTGGGCGGCACCCGGCATGACGGACAGGCATTCCCGAGTGAGCGCCTCCGCGAGCACTTCGAGCTTCGCCTGGATGGCGTCGAGCCCGACCAGTCGTTCCGTGGCGCCGGCAGTCGCGTCGGGGTGCAAGGAGGCGTACTCGGCCAGGGCCCGCGCCGCGGCCGCCTTGCCGAGCGCCAGTTCCTGCTGGCGGCGCAGGAGCTCGTCCTCCTGGCGGCGCAGGATCAGTTCCAGTCCGCGCTCCGGGCTGACCGCCCGCAGCGCGCCGGGGTCGTCCCGCGACGATCGCAGTAGTTGCAGATCGGCTAGCTGGTCCAGGCACCCCCTGACCGTGCTCTCCGGCAGGCCCAGCAGCTCACACAGCTCGGCCACTCCGCCGGCAGGTCTGGCGAGCATCTCTCGGTAGACCGCCTCTGTGCGACTGTCCAAACCCAAGAACTCCAGCATGCGTTCAGCCCCCCAGCTGCGTCGAACAGACTAAGGGTGCCGTCTGCCGCGCGATCATCTCAGGGCGGAGAAGCGAACCACAAGCACACGCAACCATCAGTTCCACTGGGCGACTTGGCACCATGGGGTCAGACCACTTGGTGCCAGGGCGAACCCCTTCCGGGCGGCGGTGCGCTCGAACAGGATGGTGCTCACCAGAAGGGCGGCGGGGAGCACGGATCCCGCCGGGCCGCCAGGTCGCAGGACCGCTGATCCGCACGCGTCACTCGTCGTACTCCACTTAATCGCCGCACGGCCATCCCGGGGGACCGCCATGTCTTGGATCGCTCGCTCGCTCGCTTCCGCCGCCCTTTCGCTGACGCTGTCCGCACTCGCGGCACCCGTCGCACTGAACGGAGCACTCGCCGCCGACCTCACGGGGATCGGCTGGGATGGCAAGCCGGTGTCCACCGTGACGGCGACCGCGTCCGCGACCGGTCGGCCGATCGGCAGTGGCATCGGATGGGACGGCGTCGGGGCGTCGGTCGTGGCGCCCACCGGAGCATCCCTCGGCGACGGCATCGGTTGGGACTGAGGTTGTTGCGATTGGTCCAAGCTCACCTTCTCAGCGCGGCCGGTAGTGCGGGCACCCACGGGGACGCCCACCTGATGCAGGACCTCCTGTGGGCGTACGCCCACCCGGACCACGCCCTGGAGCACGTCCGCGCCCGCCCCGTGCCGCACGGTATCGAGCTCGTCCTGTTCGTCCGTGCCGAAACCGAAGCCGTCGCGGCGGACCGGGCCCGCAGTCTCCTGTTGAACGCGGTGGCCCCCATCGTCCGCCTTGGATACCTCGTCGGTTCCGCTTCCGACTGACGCCCCGCGGGCTGAAGCCGAAGGCCGGGACCGCCGCGCCACGGCCTCGCTCCAGGAGGGGGCGCGCGTCCCTTCGCCCGGCCTTCACGATGCTCCGGATCGCTGCACCTGCAGGACAGCGATCCCTCCCACTCTCTTCGCAGTTCCACCTCTTGGATCTCCGTACCCGGAGATCCTCCGCCGCTTGCGAACATCAAGGATTCTGACATGGTCATGATTAGTCGCCTCGCCCTGTCCATAGCGGTCGTCGGTGCGGTCACCGTTGCGACGCTCGGCCAAGCCGCCGCCGATACTCCGACGCCGTCCGCCGCTGCCGCGTCCAGCACGGCGAACCCGGGCTTTCTGACCCAATTCACCCCGACGGTTCCCAACCCGACCACCGCCTCAGCGGCGCAATTGGCCGCAGCCGCCGGATCGGGGAAGGCCGCGGCACCCGTAGCCGTTGGCGCCTTCGCCACCCTGGCCGCGGACTCCTCGGCAGGCGGCAGCATCAGCCGGGCAGAGGTCATCGACCGGGCCCAGTCATGGGTCGACGCAGGTGTGCCGTACAGCATGACCAGCTACCGCACGGACTCCAACGGCAAGTACCGGACGGACTGCTCCGGCTTCGTCTCCATGGCCTGGCACCTGAACGCCTCCAGCGGGACCAACTGGGGTGAGACCACCGGCACCCTGCTGAACTACACCTCCTCCATCGCCAAGGAGTCCCTCAAGCCGGGCGACATCCTCCTCAACCCCGACTCGGGCGCCAGCGGCCATGTCGTCATCTTCAACGGATGGACCAGCTCCGATCACTCCACGTACGACGCGTTGGAGGAGTCCGGTAGTAGCGGTGCCATCCATCACAGCATCCCTTACCCCTACTACAGCGGCCACGGCACCTTCAGCCCCCGCCGCTACGACAACATCCAGGACACCAACACCCATGCGGACATCTCGGGTGATGGCAAGGCCGATCTGATGGTGTTGAGCACGGACGGCACGATCGGTCTTCGTGGGGGGTCCGGGACGAGCTTCGGTGCGAGTACGACGGTCAGTGCCGGCTGGCAGAACTTCCTGGGTGGGGCTGGTCAGGGACGGCTGTACTACGCCGACATTGACGGTGACGGCAGGAAGGACCTGCTCGTGCACGGCACCGACGGTGCGATCGGCGTCCACTTCAACAACGGATCCGGTACCAGTTTCGGTGCGAACGTGCCGATCTCCTCGGGGTGGCAGAACTACCTCGGCCAGCCCGGTCAGGGCCGTCTCTCGTTCCCGGACATCAACGGTGACGGTAAGGCCGACCTCGTCATCCAGGGCACTGACGGCACGATCGCCACCCACCTCGGATCGGGCACGAGTTTCGGCGCCAACTTGCCGTTGTCGTCGGGGTGGCAGAACTACCTCAGCCAGGCCGGCCAGGGCCGCCTTTCGTTCCCGGACATCAACGGTGACGGTAAGGCCGACCTCGTCATCCAGGGTACTGACGGCACGATCGCCACCCACCTCGGATCGGGCACGAGTTTCGGCGCCAACTTGCCGCTGTCCGCCGGCTGGCAGAACTACCTCAGCCAGCCCGGCCAGGGTCGGCTCTACTACGCGGACATCAACGGTGACGGCAAGGCCGACCTGATCATCCAGGGTACTGACGGCACCGTCGCCACCCATCTGGGCTCCGGCACCAGCTTCGGCGCCAACCTCCCCCTCTCCGCCGGCTGGCAGAACTACCTCAGCCAGCCCGGCCAGGGCTCCCTCTCCTTCGAGTAGCCGACCCCGTGCTCCGGGGGGACTGCACCGTCCCCCCGGAGCACCGGCCTGCCCGCCCTGTCCAGCCCGCCGCACCTGTTTCCTGATGGGAAGAAACCCTGTGTCAATATCGCCCAGCGTCCGCAAGGCCGTGCTCGCCCTCGCCGCCGCCCCCCTCGCGCTCCCGCCGCTCCTCGGCTCCGGCACCGCGGCGCAGGCAGCGTCCGTCACCACATGGGACAAGGTCGCCAACTGTGAGAGCGGCGGCAACTGGTCCATCAACAGCGGCAACGGCTTTTACGGCGGCCTGCAGTTCACCGCCGGCACCTGGAACTCCTACGGCGGAACGGGCTACGCCGTCCGCGCCGATCTGGCCACCAAGCAGCAACAGATCCTCATCGCCGAAAAGGTGCTCGCCTCTCAGGGCCAAGGTGCATGGCCCACCTGCGGTCCCCAAGCCGGCCTCGGCAACGACCACGCCGACCCGTACCCTCCCGCCTCCACCCATGCGGACATCTCGGGTGATGGCAAGGCCGATCTGATGGTGTTGAGCACGGACGGCACGATCGGTCTTCGTGGGGGATCCGGGACGAGCTTCGGTGCGAGTACGACGGTCAGTGCCGGCTGGCAGAACTTCCTGGGTGGGGCCGGTCAGGGACGGCTGTACTACGCCGACATTGACGGTGACGGCAAGAAAGACCTGCTCGTGCACGGCACCGACGGTGCGATCGGCGTCCACTTCAACAACGGATCCGGTACCAGTTTCGGTGCGAACGTGCCGATCTCCTCGGGGTGGCAGAACTACCTCGGCCAGCCCGGCCAGGGCCGTCTCTCGTTCCCGGACATCAACGGTGACGGTAAGGCCGACCTCGTCATCCAGGGTACTGACGGAACGATCGCCACCCACCTCGGATCGGGCACGAGTTTCGGCGCCAACTTGCCGTTGTCGTCGGGGTGGCAGAACTACCTCAGCCAGGCCGGCCAGGGCCGTCTCTCGTTCCCGGACATTAACGGTGACGGTAAGGCCGACCTCGTCATCCAGGGTACTGACGGCACGATCGCCACCCACCTCGGATCGGGCACGAGTTTCGGCGCCAACTTGCCGCTGTCCGCCGGATGGCAGAACTACCTCAGCCAGCCCGGCCAGGGTCGGCTCTACTACGCGGACATCAACGGTGACGGCAAGGCCGACCTGATCATCCAGGGTACTGACGGCACCGTCGCCACCCATCTGGGCTCCGGCACCAGCTTCGGCGCCAACCTCCCCCTCTCCGCCGGCTGGCAGAACTACCTCAGCCAGCCCGGCCAGGGCTCCCTCTCCTTCGAGTAACCACGGCAGAACGCCCTCCTGTCAGGCGGGGGACCGGACGGTCGACGAACACTCATCCGGCCGCCGCCACGAGGCCGGCTGTTCGAGCGGTCACGATGGCCTCACTGCGGCTGCCGGCCCCCAGTTTGGCCAGAATGACTGAGACATAGTTGCGTACGGTTTTATCGGAAAGTAATAATTTTCGAGCGATGTACCCGTTGTTGTAGCCGTGCCCGATAAGTCGGAGCACGTCGTACTCACGGGCCGTGAGCGTGGAGAGAGCTGGATTCGCAAGTGCCCGAGCCGTGTGGGTGATTGGCTTGAGCAGCGATGGAAGCCCGCGACCAACACCGGGGCTGAGGACGACGCCGCCGCCACGGACGATTCTGAGGGCGTCGAGGAGCATGGCCGGCTCTGTGTTTTTCAACAGGTACCCGTGGGCGCCGGCGACCAGGATGGCCAGCGCCAGTTCGGCGCAGCCCGCGGTGGCCGTGCCAGTCCCGATGACCCGGACTCCCGGGCGCTGCTCCAGGAGGGAGCGCACGGCGACGGGTGCTGAGTCTCCCGCTGCGTCGAGATCCTGGAGCACCACGTCCGGGCTGGCTGCTTCAATTCGTTCCAGGCAGGTTTCCGTATCCGGAGCCTCCCCGACCAGGCGCACCGTGCTGTCCGTCAGTATCGTGGCGATGCCGATGCGGAGAATCGGATTCTGTTCAACCAGGAATACCCGAACTTGTTCCGTCGCTCGTGTCACGGGAAGCCTTCCTCCTCAGGCTGGCGCGGCGGTCGCCGGTCGCAGGACCGACATCACCACCTGACACCGTGTGAGAGTGCAAGACGACGCGCAACGACGGTACGTCGCGGGTATGACTAGGGTTCTCCCGCGCAACCGCTTGCAGAGGCCTTGTCCCAGTGCGCCGAGTGCTGTCCGCATCTCGCGTCCGCGTCACCGCTGATGTTCACCGTGCCGTTCGTGCCGCCCGAGACCGACGTGGTCCGGCACACGCACCGTCCGGTTCCACGAGCGCGTCACGAACACCGGTCTGCGGCCGGTCAAGCCCGATTGCCGTCAATCGTCTACGTCGCCCTCCGGTGCGTCGCCGCTGCCTACGCTGCCGGCAGCCCGTTCACCCACTGGCGAACCTGCTGCCGGAAACGGAACTGGCGCCCGGCCACACCACGGAAACCAGGGGAAGGCCGTCGACGCCGTTCGAGCCAGCGCGGGCGGTCGCCGCGTCGCAGCGGTCGGTGGGGGTGGTGAGCTGAGCGGGTTTTCCCTGTGTGGCCAGGCCGGACGGGTTTTCCCAGTGTGGCCAGGCCGGCCAGCACTTCGTCACGGTGCTCCGCGGACTTCTTGCAGACCGGAAGCCGGGCAAACATCACCCTCGTCGGGGAGGCATGACGCTCGCGCAGCCGGGCGCCCAGGTACGCGGCCAGGGCTTCGAGGCGCTCCTTGTTGTGGGCCCACAAAATCTGCCCCGCACAACTGCGTCTGAACCAGTAGCGGCTGCCGGAAGAAGGGGGCTGCCGTGCCGCCGGGAGCGGAACGTGCCGAGCAGGCCGCCACCCCGCTCCTCGAACACGGGGCAGCGGAGCCCGCGCGGTCTCCAGATGATGCGCCTACTCAGCGAGGCCTGAGTTCCGGACAGACGCCGCCTCGTCCGAGTGCGGCATGGTGGATCACTCGTCCACCTGGGACACCAGGCCTGCCCCGATCAGCAGGCTCAGGCATGCCCGGGCCTGCCTGAGGGCGGTCTCCTCGCTCAACGGGCCGTCCACCGCCAATCGGTATCGTTCTGCGAGGGTTGCCAGCGGTACCCCGTCGCACAAGGCGTAGACGACCCAGGCGTGGGCGTCGAGCCAGTGGAATCCAGCCGTGTCGGGTCGCACCACCAACAGCTGCCGCAGCTCAGGCAGCTCCCACAGGATCGTGGGTTCGGAACGTACGAAGACGCCGCCGGTGACGACGGCCCGATCGCTCGCTGTGGTGGCGACCTCCGCTGACCGCGCACCCGTCACGGCGGGGACCGGGGAGCGGACCGACTGCTCGCCCCACTCGATGCTGTCGAGCAACCAGTGGACGAAGCGACGGCCCTCTTTCGTCAGCTGCCCGTGATCGGCACACAGAGCCTGCTCCGCCAGGTAGACCAAGCGCTCGAATCCGGTGCGGTGCGTGCCGGCGGCCGCCGCTTGACTGCCCGGGGTCGGCTCGTCGATCTCCTCGGCCGTGGGAGGGGGGCCGTAACGGGCGATGACCTCAGCGGAAGCCCCACGCGCCGCTGCCTGAAACACGGTCAGGTGGGCGTAGAAGTGCAGCGCCACCAGCACCCGGATGAAGGTCCATGAGGTCATCCGCCACGGAATGGCGACCCGGGCCGAACCGTCCTGGACCAGCGAACACGAGCGCAGCACGTCAAAGAGCTTCAGGTGCGCCGCCTCGTGCAGCAGTGTCTCGGCCGTCTTCCAAGGGTCGCTCAATCGGCTCGGCGACATCAGCAAGGCGGACGGGAGCGGGTCGCCGCCCGACAGCGACTGCAGCGGACCGTCCGGCGATTCACCGTCACTGAACCCGATGAGCGAAACGTGCTGCAGCACACTCACCCCCAGCTCGGGCAGTAGCGCGGTGAGCAGGTTCGCGCCCTCCTGCAGAGCGTGGACCATCTCCGGTGTGGCTTCCAACGGCTCGTCGCGATCGGAGCCTTCGAAGCTGTTGCGGCACAGCACCCGCACCCTTCTGGCAACCGGCTGCCCGGACTGAGACGACTCCAGTCCGGTCCACACCCAGCTTGCGGAGACGTTGGGCCACGGACGCGCCGGAACCTTCATCATGCTCTCGCACGGACCGATGCCGTCGGTTGCCGGGGCTGGCCAGGCCGCGAGAATGTCGCCGAGCGAGCTCTCGGTGAACACGCCGTTCTCCAGGCGGGCCACGTCGTCCTCGAAGGCATTGCGCAGGACGGGGTCACCCAGGAGGGGCAACAGACCTTCGGCGGGCTCCGCGGACAGCGCGTGCAGAGCGTCAGAATGCCGTGCACTGCGGACGCCCAAGAGCGAGAGGCCGACACGATACCTGGCGAGATTCCTCGTTGCGATCGCGGTGGAGTCTCCGAAGAGACTGTCCCGCGCGAGTACGTCCTCCGCAGTACGCGGGGAGCCAATGCCCACAACGAAGCCTTCTTTCTGTTCGTGCAGCGTGAGCGACGCCCCACCGGAGGCGCACGGCGGCAGGCCGCCGTAGAGACGTCGAACCACCGCTGTGCTGACCCTCAGTTCGAGGGGATCGACTCCGTGATCAGACCGCCGGAGGGGACGGCCTCGGCGCTGGCTACGCGGCGGTCGCGGGAGTCAGCTGAGCGTTGTAGGCGGGGACCCACGCTCGTTCGGCCGCCGAATCGGTCATGACCTGCGGGACCTCACTCTCGTTGAGGGCCGCGAGGGAAAATTGCGGAAGCCGCACGGTCTGCACTGCCATCGCCTTACTCCTTCATCCGATTCATCCCGGTGTTTCCGGACCTGCCGAATCATCGGACGCCTTGTGTCCCAGGCACCAGGGACACCAGTCCCGAACCGTCCCGGGACAACGGCGCCGGCCAGTGGCCCACCCAGACCACAAGGGTCGATCTCGAAATGGATGAGGAGTTCGTGGGCGACGAGTCGGGGTGGGAGCCGGCCGTGAGGAGTTGGTGGAGCCGTTGCCCGTCGAACGAGTCACTGCTCGAACCGGGCACGAAGCTCTGCGGCCGCCGCGGTCAGGCGACCCGGTGTCTGGAAATCATCGCGCAGCGTACTGCCCGCTGGCCCGCCGCCCGCAAATTGCGGCCTCTGGCACGCGCAGCCAGCCACGCCGGAGAGTGAGAAGCCCAGTTGGGGTGCCGGTAAGAACCGTGTCACCGATCCTGCTGGCCAATTCCGTTGCTGGTCGGTCGTGACGCTCGTTGGTCATGTAGCGGTCGTGTTCTTCCGTCTGCGGTCGCGGGGTGGGGTGTGGGGTGTCGATGCGGGCGCGGCCGTGGCCGCAGGTGCCGGAAACGACCGGGAGGGCAGCGCGGGCCGCGGCGGCGAAAGGGCCGTATCCGTTGGCGATGCGGGTCCGTGACGAGCTCGGCGAGTTGTTCGCGGATGTCGAGTTCGCCCAGGCGTTCGGGGTGCGAGGCCGGCAAGGGTGGTCGCCGGGGCAGCTGGCACTGGTGACGGTGCTGCAGTTCGCTGAGAACCTCACCGACCGGGCCGCGGCGCATCGGGTGCGGTTCGGGATGGACTTCAAGTACGCGCTGGGCCTGGACCTGGACGATCCAGGTTTCGACGCGTCGGTCCTGTCCGAGTTCCGCGCTCGTCTGGTGGCGCACAACCTGGAGGAACGGGCCTTGGACCTGCTGCTGGCTGCATTGAAGAGCAAGGGCCTGGTGAAGGCCGACGGGCAGCAGCGGACGGACTCCACTCGCGTGCTCGCCGCGGTGCGCGACCTGAACCGCCTGGAGCTGGCCGGCGAAACCCTACGTGCCGCCCTGGAGGCTCTGGCCTGCGCGGCACCCGGCTGGCTATCCGAGGTGGTACCGATCCCACAGTGGACAGAGCGGTACGGGCCGCGAATCGACTCCTGGCAGCTGCCTTCTTCCCAGGCCAAGCGCACCGAGATGGCACTGGCCTACGGCCAGGACGGCTTCGCGCTTCTGGAAGCTGCGCATACCGCAGGCGCTCCGGTGTGGCTGCGAGAACTTCCCGCAGTGCAGATCCTGCGGATGGTGTGGGTGCAGAACTACACGCGAACGGTCACCGAGACCGGGCGGAAGGTGCAGCGGCGGGAGAGCGAGGACCTCCCGCCGAGCAGACTGCGTCTGACCTCACCGTATGACCTGGACGCGCGCTACGGCCTCAAACAGGGCTCATGGTGGACCGGCTACAAGGTTCACATCAGCGAGACCTGCGACCCGGAGGAGGAGATCCTCCCGGCTGTCGGCGGGACTGCTCTCGCCTCCGGATCGGGTGCGGCCAGCCCACTGCGCATCATTACCAACATCGCGACCACCGACGCCACCGTGACCGACGCGGAGATGACCGAGTCGATCCACCGCATGCTCGCCGCCCGCGACCTGCTGCCCGCCGAGCATTATCTGGACTCCGGCTACCCCTCCGCCGAGCTGATCGTCGGTATGAAGGAGGGCTTTGGCGTCACCCTGGTCACCCCGGTCCTGTTGGACAGCTCACCCCAGGCCCGCTCCGGTGCTGGCTTCGGTCGCACCGCCTTCGCCATCGACTGGGACAACCGGCAGGCCACCTGCCCGCGAGGACACACCAGCACCTGGTGGAGCCCCACCGTCCAACGCGGTACCAAGGCCATCGTGGTCAAGTTCGACAAGGAGACCTGCCAGCCATGCCCGGTCCGAGACAAGTGCACACGGGCCAAAAACGGCGGCCGCACACTCTCCCTGCGCGCCCGCGAGCAGCAACAGGTCCTCGATGAGGCCCGCGCCCAGCAGACCAGCCAGGAATGGCGGGCCAAGTACGCCACCCGCGCCGGCGTCGAGGGCACCATCCACCAGGCCATGGCCGTCACCGGTATGAAACGCGCCCGCTACCGCGGCCTGAAGAAGACTCACCTGGAACACTCGTTCTCAGCGGTCGCGCTCAACCTCATCCGCCTCGACGCCTGGTGGAACGGCCATCCCCTCGACCGAACCCGCACCAGCCACCTCGCCCGACTCGACCAGCAGGACTTCAACCTCACCGGTTGATCACGGGCCTGCTTGCAGAGAGACTGCGGCTCATGAGGTTCACAGGCTTGCCCGTCGACACACAGACCACCGGCGTCGAAGCGGACCTCTCCATGCAACGGCGGGCTCACCAGTGAGTACCAACCTGCCCTACTTCCGCTACCACCCCGACCCCGTCGCAAGCGAGTCCATCCGCGAGAGCGCCGAGACCTGCGCCTGCTGCAACCTCAATACGGGGTGGATCTACACCGCTACTTTCTTCACGGCCCAGGATGTCAGCGGGAGGTTCTGCCCCTGGTGCATCGCCGACGGCAGTGCCGCTGAACGATTCGAAGGTGAATTTACCGACGCATACGGGCTCGACAGCGTCAGCGAGGAGACCCTGGTGCAGGTCACCCGCCGCACCCCCGGTTTCCACGCCTGGCAGGATCCGCACTGGCTTGTCCACTGCAACGACGCGGCCGCCTTCATCGGCGAGGTCGGATACACCGAACTGGCAGCCCACCCCGAGGCCCTCGACCAGCTTCGACTCGACCTTCGGATGAGCGGTTGGCACGACGCGTCCCAGCTCGACACCTTCCTGACCCACCTCGGGCAGGGGGCAAGCGCCATGCTCTTCCGCTGCACGGTCTGCGGCACCCATCTCGCCTACGCCGACGCTTCATAGCCACGGCCCAACTCAGCAGGGGCCCTTTCCCTTTAAAGGATCCGCCCCCAACGGAATTGGCCAGCAGGATCGTCACCAGCCGCAAACGACGGTGATCAGTCCTTTGCCCTGGAGGGTCGGGGCAGTGCCGCCGTACTGGTCGTCTCGGCGAGTGCGAGGCGGCCGCCCCTCAGTTCGGGCACGTAGTTGTAGATGGTGTTGCGGGAGACGCCGAGGAGCTTCGCAATCGAGGTGACCGTGTTCTCCGGACGGGCGAGCAGATCGCGGGCGTGACGTACCTGTTCCTCGGTCATCGCCGGCGGGCGGCCGAGCCGGGCGCCGCGGGCGCGGGCGGCGTCCAAGCCTTCGTTGGTGCCTTGCACGATGAGTTCGCGGATGAACTCGGCGAGAGCCGCGAACACGTGGAAGACCAGGCGCCCGCCGGCCGTGGTCGTGTCGAGAGCCTCGTGCAGCGAGGTGAAGCCGACGCCACGCTTACGCAGGCCGGACACGATCGCGATGAGGTCCTGGAGGGAGCGGCCGAGCCGGTCCAGCGACGGAACAACAAGAGTGTCGCCCTCGCGCAGGAAGTCGAGGGCCTTCCACAGTTCCTCGCGTTCAGCGTTCTTGCCGGACTTCTTGTCGGCGAAGATCCGGATGCACCCCGCTTCCGTGAGGGCGTGGATCTACCGGTCGAGCAACTGTCCCTTGGTGGACACGCGGGCGTATCCCACGAGGTCGCCGGTCCGTGCGGCCGGAACGGGGGCGAGGAGATCGGCGGTGTCGTCGTCGTGGGGTCGTTGCACCCGTCAGATCGTACAGAAAAGGTCAGGCTCCCTCGGGAGTGATCAGGCAGAAGGGATGGCCGACGGGGTCCTCGTAGACGCGGTAACCGATCGGCTTGTCCGAACCATCCAGCAGCGTCGCACCGAGGGCGAGTACCTGGGCCTCAGCCGTATCGAGGTCCGTGACCATCACACTCGAGTACGGCTTGCGATCACTCATTCCGCCACCCGAGCGAACCCCGAACGCCTGACCGGCCACGATGCCCCAACATCACCCTATCGAGCGACGACAAGCCCGACATGAGGTCGCGTACCGCACTCTGATGGCCGTTGTTCACCGCCCTGACTGGCACGCAGTGGCACAGGCGGCGACCCTGGGCCTCAGGTGGGATGCGCTGCGGGCAGTCCGCAAGTGATGAGGGTCGGGCCCACGTCCCGCTCGCCGGCGTCGGCTTCCGCCTGCCGGATCCGGTTGCACAGGGCCTCGTGGTGCACGCCGAGCTCCTCGGCCATGCGGCGGATCACCGGCTTCGGCTCGGCTGTGAGGTACATCCGCACGCGTCAATTCACGGCCGGCCGCGTCCCGCTCGAAGGTCAGCGTCCGGGCCGAGGCGGTGATCTCGGCGCAGTGGCCGCCCGCGTCGTGGGTCACGTAGCCGTGAGCTTGGCCTCCAGTGGTGACTGCGGCTGTACGGACTGCTTGGCCCGGTCCCGACCACGGCCGGTCCCCGGGTTGCGTATCGAGTTCTGCAGCGTCTGCGGATTGGCTCCCAGTTCGGCCGTGGCCTGCCTGATCGTCGCTTTGGGCCGAGTGGTGTACGGAGCGACCGCGTTCGCCTTGAACTCAGCGGGATAGTGCTTCATGACCACGAGATATCCGCTCTCGGATCCTCAAGATCGAGTGTCTCGAGTGTCCAAGATCCAGGATCAGGGCCCTGCGGGTGCTGCTCCGGCGGCTGGTCGCCAGTTCGGTTGCGGGCGGGGGCGAGGCGGTGGTGCATGGGGCGCGGCTCGCGTCTTCGTCACCCGGCCGGGTGTGCCCGAACGCCGGGAAGGAGTCGGCGGCCGTTGCCCTTGGGCGGGCGCCAACGCGAGGTGTTCTGGCGGGAATCACCCGGCGAGCCGGCCGGTGAGGGGGGAGGGCGGCTGCTGGGGCGCGGTTGCCGCACCTGCTCTCCGGCTCCGGCGGGGCGTGCGCAGGGGCGGGGGCTGTCGGACAATGGTTCCAGTCCGGGCCCCGGCCCGGAGAACGCTCCGGGTGGGTGCCCGGACTGGGAGCCCGGCCCGATTTCGGCGGGCCGGGACTCCCTGCTATGCCGTCGGAATCAGGATCAGTCCTTGGCGTCGTGACGCTCGACCACCCGGAAGCTGCCCACGACGCCGTTTTCGACCTCGACGCCGTCGTGTTCGTGGCAATCCGGCTTCACGCCGTTGCTCTGGCTCTGGGGACCGACCGTGGCGATGGGCGCGCCGTTGTCGCACACCGCGCCGCCGAAGACCTCGACAGTGTTACGGGTGTCGTTGCGGATGTTCAGGGTCTTGGCGCCCAGGCCGCTGATGACGGTGATGCAGTCGCCCGGGTGGGCCGAGAACGACCGCTCGTTGATCTTGATCCGGCCCTCCTGGTGGCGGCCCTCGAAGCGCTCCCGGTCCTCGTTGCCCTTGCCCTTGGCCGGGTCGCCGCCGAGGGGCGCCTGAGCCACAGCCGCCTGCTGGACAACCGGGGCCGGCCGCTCCGGCTGGGAGGCGGCCGAGGCGTAGGTGATGCCCATCGCGGCCATGGCTGCGGCGGCCGCGATGCTTGCGGTGACCGCGGTGGAGCGGGCGATCTTCATACGACTTCTCCTGTCTCAGAGGAACCGGCTGTGCGACCGGTACGTGAGTAAAAGTACTAACTACTCATATGACTTTCATGTCGCGACATGCCGGAAATTTGGCGCAGAGGGCCGAATGGGGTACCCTGAGCGCCCCGCGTCGCCAAATGGGGCGTCAAGTGACCGCAATTCATGTGGAGTTGATGACGCCTAGCCCTTTAGAGTGATCATCTGACGCCTGCTCACTATTCGGCAGCAAAAGCGACCAGGATCGCGGGCCTGAGGAGACGAGCAGCTTCAGGTCCGGCGCAAGCATGCGTAGGTGAAGGAGACTTGGGTGACCGGCATGCGCCCTGGCGCAAACGCCCAATACACCAACGGTGTCCCTACCCGGCCCGGGCGCTGCAAGGGCTCTGGGGACATCCAGCTGGGGCCTGTAGCTGGCCGGGGTGATGAGAGGGAGGGCATCGACGGTTTCGGCGAGCACGGTGATGTACGCCTGGCCTACGGCGTCGTCGGCCTCCTCCCGCAGGCGGGGCAGCACTTGGTGCAGCGCCCGCTGGACGGAGTGGAAGCGGGCGGCCTCTCCTGCGGTGTAGAGGCGGCGCCGGGCAGCGGCCAGGGCCCAGGCGGACCACCGGTCCCGGCCCAGGGCCCGGTGGTCGCCGTCGATCACCTGGACCGCGCTGACGGCGGGGTCGGCGGCCGCGGCCGCCACGATGTCGGCCGACACCTGGCAGGCCCTGGCGTGCGCGGCCGGGGCGGGGAGCGCGGTGACGACGTCGAGCTCCAGGGCGCGGGCGTAGTTGACGAGGGTCCGCTGCCGGCTGTCGGCTGTCGGCCCGGCCAGGGCCACGACCTCGATCCGGTAGTCGGTCCGGGCGAACCGGCCCGCGCTGAGCGTGAAGTCGGCGGCGCCGGTGAAGTCGGCCTCGATGAGCAGGTCGCCGCGCCGTTCGCGTACGCACCCTGCCAGCCCTCGGTATCCGGCCTCACTAGCTCGTCGGCGAGGGGGGGCGTTGACCAGCTGGAAGTGGTCCGGGTGGTGGCCGCGCAACAGGTCTGGGTCCAGCACGACGGTGCGCGGCCGCATCGCCCGGCGCAGCATCCGGCGCGCCTCCAGCTGCCGGGCGCCCGGCTCACCAACCAGGTAGACGACCAGCGGGTTCCGGGCGGGAGGTGGCCTTGCGCAGGAAGGTCGGGGCGATCAGCTCGTCGAAGGTCAAGCGGTGCTGATCCGGGCTGAGCCGGTGGTAGCCGGTGCCGGGCGGGCCGGGGAGCGGGTGCGCGATGCGGCGGACCGGCTCGGCGGCCGTCGCGGCCCGCTCGGCATCGCGGGAGACGGCCAGGCGGCGGTCCGCGGGCAAGCGCTCGTCATGGACCAGGACCTCGGCGCGCACCAGGCTCCGGCGAAAGACGCGCGTCCGGGGCCCGCTCCAGGGCCGTAACCGCTCCGCGCGTACCGTCGCGGCCGCGGCTGGCCGCCGGCTCCAGGTGCCGTTGTCGGTGAGCTTCGTGGTCGTGTCGAGAGCCTCGTGCAGCGAGGTGAAGCCGACGCCACGCTTACGCAGGCCGGACACGATCGCGATGAGGTCCTGGAGGGAGCGGCCGAGCCGGTCCAGCGACGGAACAACAAGAGTGTCGCCCTCGCGCAGGAAGTCGAGGGCCTTCCACAGTTCCTCGCGTTCAGCGTTCTTGCCGGACTTCTTGTCGGCGAAGATCCGGATGCACCCCGCTTCCGTGAGGGCGTGGATCTACCGGTCGAGCAACTGTCCCTTGGTGGACACGCGGGCGTATCCCACGAGGTCGCCGGTCCGTGCGGCCGGAACGGGGGCGAGGAGATCGGCGGTGTCGTCGTCGTGGGGTCGTTGCACCCGTCAGATCGTACAGAAAACGGTGCTCCTCAAGTTCTTGAGCACATCGATTTTCTGACACCGTTTTATGGGCATGATCCGGCGCCGATCGAGCCGAGGGCAGCCGCTTGCCGATCTTGCTCATCAATCGGTAGATGAGCAACAGCCCGAGGGCTCGCGGACAGGCGAGGCCTCGGGCGCTCACTCGCGTACAGCTTCTACCGGGCTCGCCCGGTCTTCAGGTCGTCCTGGTGAGAGTGATTGGCATCCGTGTGGTGCAGATTGGAGCCGGCGAGGCTCGGGGGATTGGGCTTGCTGCGGCGAGTCCACAGGAGAGCCCCTGCCAGCAGCACGTTGCCTCCCAGCAGCCAGGGCAGCGGGCTTGGCGGAAGGACACCGATGATCAAGCCGGTGAGAGCTCCCGTCAGCTGCAGAGCGAGAGACTGGACGGACAACGCGGTGGCGCGGCCCTCACTGGTGACACGGCGGTGCAGGATGTCGTTCTCACTCGGTCCCGCCGCGCCGAGCCCGAGGTAGACCAGGCCGTAGCCGGTAGCCGCGAGGACCATGAAGCCCACTCCTGTGGACGCTGCGGTGGCGCCGAGCAGAAGCAGACCGCTCGCGCTGGTGCCGAGGCTCACCATGACGGCACGCTCGCCGCTTCCTGCTAGCCGGGCGGTCAGAGGTGCGAGGTGGCTGCCGAGACCCGCGCAGATGAATCCGGCGCAGGCGAGTGCGGCGAAGAGCACCGCCCCCGACTCCGATGCGCCCGTGAGGGCTGCGGCGCGGCCCGGCGTGAGGAGTTCGATCGCGGCCAGGGCACTACCGGCGGCCCATGGCCGCCGACCGGCCGAGATGCCGCACCGCCACACGTTCAGGTGACGACAAAACACCTATACGCTCTCATACCGCCCTCTGACAGCGATGGCCTTCGCGGGCATCTACCACCTGTGGATCGTGCTGATCGGTGTGAGTCTGCTGGGCATCAGCCTAGGCGTGCGCGAGCCGCTCCTGATGTCCACGATCCGCAGCCTGATCGACACCTCCGCAGTCGCCGGCGCGGTACGGGTTCGTAGCGCCATCATTTCTCCAGTGCCGCTGGTGAGCACTGGGCCCTTGCTCATCCTGGGCACGGCCATGTGCGTCTGTGCCGTCATCGCCTCTCAGGACAAGGCGATCGCCCGGTCCCTGAACCCGCCGGACGAGGACCTCGACTTCGGTACCCCCACGCCACCAACAGAGAAAGTCCCACGATGAAGACCACCTCCCTCTCATGCGCTGGTTCGTCGAGGGCTCGTTCCAGCAGTGCGTGCGGTTCGCCGTACTCCTTGCCTCTGGGGCCGAGGCAGTAGGTCTTGTCGAAGGGGCCGAGCCTGATCCGTCGAGTCCATGAGGTCGGGGCCTGCGCGTGGAAGCTACGAAATTTCGGCTGCCGTTGGCTCGGACCGGGTTCGCGGGCTACGGCTGCGGCCAGGCCCGCCTTCGCCTGCTCCACCGAGCGGTCCGTCAGCCGGACCGTCTCGGTGTGGCCGGCCCGGCGAACAGATGCCGCCGCGCCGGACGCCGTACGGGAAGCGGAATACGTCCCGCCAGAGGTCGCAGACGGCGCCCTCCACGGCGCGGGCCGGCGGCCGAGCAAGGGAACGCGCCGGATAGCCCGAGCACGCGCGCGCTGGTCAACGGCCTGGACACTGGACCGCCTGGCTATACGCCGGACAGCCATCCCGCACCGAAGTCCGAGAGGTCCCGTGCACGCTGCGCGCGTTGCTCGATCAGCCGGCGAAAGCCCACCACGGTGTACCGCTCACCCGTGGCCGAGTGGCGCCCGCGGATGCCCGCGACATCGGCCATGAGCTGCTGGGGCTGGGGCTGCCAGCCAACGACCTGGACGCGCAGACCCAGATTCTCCGCCTGCCGGTGCAGGGCCAGCAGGTGGAGCAGGCCGTTGGCGTCCATGGACTCCGCGCGGTGCAGGTCGACCACGAGGTCCCGCTCGCCGGCGGTGACGTCGTCCAGTGCCCTCTGGAGCGCCGGGCCCGCGTTCTCGTCGAGTGTCCCAATGACGCTGACCAGGACCGTGCCGTGACGCTGAAGGTTCGTGGTGATCAATGCGTTCTCCTCCCGCCCGGGGCGTCGGGGCCCTCGGGGCTCCCCATCCTGGCGCGGCGTTACCCCGGACGGGTGCGAGGCTCGCTGACGTTCCCCCACCAACCTGGCTGACTTCGACGTTGTGACGGAGCAGTGCTGCCGGCGGCATGCGACGAGTGCGGTGCTCAGTGGCCATCAGCGCCCCGGCGGCACACCGAACGGGCCGCGTTGCCAGTTGACGGGCAACGGCCACTGCCCATCGCGCGACCCTCCTGCTTGCGCAACGTTCAGGCGGGGCGCACTGGGCGCCCGCTTCCCGCGTGACGGCGTCAGTGAGGGCTCCTTTGATGGGGGGGGGAGGGGGGAGGGACGGGACGCACGGTCATAGTAGGGCTTGGTCAGGTTGGGGCTGGTGTTGCGTGTCCTAAGGGCTCGGTGTGTCGTTCAAGACGTGTGACGCCGGAGGAAATTGCTGCTGTACGTGGCGAGTTGGAGGACTTTGCGACGGAGGTTTTCGAGCCGTTCGCGCGTAAGGATCAGCGTCGGTGGGGGCGGGTTTACCTGCGGGGCCTGCTCACGGACGGGCAGCGCAAGTCCGTCGAGCCGATGGCCGCCAGGCTGGGCGAGGACGGTAACCGTCAGGCCCTGGCCCACTTCATCACCACCAGCCCGTGGGACCCCGCGCATGTGCGGGCCCGGCTGGCCTGGAAGATGGAAAAGGCGATCCGGCCCACCGTGCTGGTCTTCGATGACACCGGCTTCCTCAAAGACGGCAATGCCTCGGCGTGTGTGTCGCGGCAGTACACCGGCACTGCGGGCAAGGTCACCAACTGCCAGGTGGGCGTCTCCCTGCACCTGGCCTCGGATCATGCCTCGGCGGCGGTCGACTGGCGGCTGTTCGTGCCCGAGACCTGGGCCCCCGGGTCGGTGAAGGCGGACCCGGCCAAGGTCGCCCGCCGCACCGCCTGCCAGATCCCCGACGACATCGGGCATGTGGAGAAATGGCAACTCGCACTCGACATGCTCGATGAGACCCGCTCCTGGGGCGTCGAAGTGCCGGTGGCCGTCGCGGATGCCGGATACGGCGACGCGGCGGCATTCCGGCACGGCCTGCAGGCCCGCAGCCTCAATTACGTCGTGGGAATCTCCACCACCCTCTCGGCCCAGCCCGGCCACGCGGTGCCGGTCGCCGAGCCGTACTCCGGGATCGGACGCCGGCCGGTGGAGAAGTACCCCGACAAGCCGCAGTCGGTGAAACAGCTGGTCATCGCGGCCGGCCGGAAGGCGGCAAAGCCGGTGCAATGGCGTGAGGGCTCCCGGCCCGGCACCGGCCGCAGCGGCTTCAAACGGATGTACTCGCGGTTCGTGACCCTGCGGATCCGGCCCGCCGGCCGCGAGGTCCGCCAAGCGGCCGACAGCCCGGAACTGCCCGAGTGCTGGCTCCTGGCCGAGTGGCCGGCCGACCAGGGCGAACCCGTCCAGTTCTGGCTCTCCGACCTGCCCGCCGACACCCCACTGACCACACTGGTCCGCCTAGCCAAGCTCCGCTGGCGCATCGAACACGACTACCGCGAGATGAAACAGGCCCTGGGACTTGCCCACTTCGAGGGCCGCACCTGGAACGGCTGGCACCACCACGTCACCCTCGTCTCCGTCGCGCATGCCTTCTGCACCTTGCAACGACTGGCCAGAGCCCCAAAAGACACGGCGCCGGCCTGAGCCTCTACCGGATCGTCCGCGAGCTACAGACCCTCCTCGCGACATGGACCGGCGTCTGCCCCACCTGCCACCGCGGCATACCCACACCAACACCGACCTGACCAAGCACTAATAGGGCCCTGGCACCCTTGATGAGTGCTGATCAACGGATACGACGAGGGCCCGGTTGTCGCCGGCGAAGAGCTGATGGACCTACCCGGGGCTGATGAACGAGGAAGCGCGGCCGGCCTTCCGGGTACCGTTCGCCGACGATCACACCGCTGTACTGGTGCATGCCAACTATCCCGATGACGCGAGCTTCGAGTACTTCGTGACCCATGCCGACCGGGGGCGTCATGGGTACCTGGCCACTTCGCCGGTCCCGGCTTGGCATGGCTGGACCTCATCCACATCGCCCGTACCTCCTGGGCGACCAGGACACCCCGGCTGAGGCCGTCGACGTGGTCGCCGAGGCACTGATGTGGGCGAGGGTCCCGGCCATCGAAGCACGAGGTCTGGCGGGACGGAGGAAGCGACGAGATCTTCGCCGGGATCCTCGTCTGCGGTGCTCACCGCAGTCCCCGCTGCGGAATCCGGCTGGGGCAAGGCATCACGCGCGAGCAGAGCGAGAAACTCGCCCGCGCTCTCGGCGCCTGGCCCGCCTGGCCGGGGGACGGCGTGTCCGCGGCCAGCCAGACTCCAGCCCCGCCCTGCTGGTCATCGCACTCCCGATGTCCGCCGAGCTGTTCCACGTCATCGCCTCGATCGTCTGCCGCCACGGCCGACGAGGAAGCCTTGGTCAGCCGCTGCCCGATGCTGCATGTCCACCCCAAGATGCTCGCCCGGCTCACCGAGCTCGGAGCCGACCCTCTGCAACGCAGGACGCAGGCCGAGGCAGAAGGCTGAGCCATCCGTTGACCTCGGCGTTCTCAAGGCGAGAAGCCATGGCGGACACCGGAGTGCCGGAAGGTCTCCACCGCCGCCCAGTCCCAGGAGACGGCCTCCTCCTCCTCCTCCGTGCCGATGTGTGCCAGCTCGCCGGAGTCCAGCTACAGCACGCGGGTGGGAACAGCGTCGTCGTGCCGGAGCCGCGTCCGGTCGGATTACTGAGGTTTTCGGGTTGTCATCGGGTAGTGACGGTTCATGATCCCTGCGGTATGCCGGTGAGGTGAGGTATCCAGAGGGTGGGGGCCTGACCGCTGAGCGTCGGGCGTTTCGTGAGGGGATCCGGCTTCAGGCCGGCGAAAGGTTCGCGGCGGGTGAGAAGACCGCGGTCATCGCGAAAGAGCTGCGGGTGAGTGTCCGGTCGGTGGAGCGGTGGCGTCGTGCATGGCGCGAGGGCGGCATGGAGGCCTTGCGCTCGGCGGGTCCGGCGAACTCCCCGACCGTCACTGATGCCCAGTTCGCTGTGCTCGAGGAGGAACTCGGCAAGGGCCCGTCGGCGCACGGCTTCGAAGACGAACGCTGGACTCTGGTCCGGGTCCAGACGCTGATCCGTCGGCGTCTTCGGGTGAGCCTGTCGGTGGCGACGGTATGGCGGCTGCTGAAACGGCACGGCTGGTCCTGGCAGGCGCCCGCCCGCAGAGCCCTCGAGCGTGACGAGCACGCGGTGGAGCTGTGGAAGAAGGAGGTGTGGCCCCGGGTAAAAGGCTCGCGGCGGCGTCCGGTGCCTGGGTCGTCTTCGAGGACGAAGCCGGCTTCTCGATGACTCCGCCCCGTGCCCGCACCTGGGGCCGGCGCGGGCAGACTCCCGTCATCCGCGTCCGTGGCAGGTCCCGCCGCCGGACCTCGGTCGCCGCGTTGTGCTGCTACAAACCCGGTGAGAAGAGCCGTCTCATCCACCGCCCCCGCACCCATCTCCTGCTCAAGGGCGCACGCAAGAGCTTCTCCTGGAAGGACTACCGCGACCTGCTGGTGCGGGCACACATCCAGCTCGACGGCCCGATTGTGGTGGTCTGGGACAATCTCAACACCCACCTCGCCGCCGGGCTGAAACGGTACGAGGCCGAGCACGACTGGCTTACCACCGTCCGCCTCCCGCCCTATGCGCCCGACTTGAACCCCGTCGAGGCCGTCTGGTCACTCGTGCGCAGAGCAATGGCCAACACCGCTTTCGCCACACCCGACGACCTCGACCGCACATTCCGCCGCGAGTTACGCAGAATCCAGCTCCGGCCCCACCTGATCGACGGCTGCCTCACCGCCACCAACCTGACCATCGACCCACCGACCCCACCCTGAAAACCTCAGTAGCTGTTCACCCGACGGCGGGCGGTGCCGGCATGCGTGAACTCCTCGCCGTTCGGCGGCCTGGTCGGCGCGTTCGAGAGGGAGCCGGGCATGGTCGTAGCGGGACTCGGCTACGACACGTAAATGGGAGTCGCTGGCTGAAGGGCCCCCCGGTCAGGCGACCTCCTGGCGCCCGGGCGCCTTCCGCATCTTCACCCCGCTGACGATGAACGCTAGCCCCACGACGACGATGCCGAGGTAACCGGTGGACGGAAGGTCGACGACCTTGTGCATCCAGCCCCACTCCGTGCCGAAGAAGGTCTGCGAAGCGAAGCTGACGACCCCCTGGGCTCCTACGACGTAGCCGATGCTTTCGACGGTGTATCCGATGGTTGTTCGCACGGATCAACTCTCTCGCGGCGGTGCCGCAAGATCGTCCTCCACAGGGCCGAAAACACAGTAGGCCGAAGGATGTAGTCGCTTGCGCAGAGCACCGCACCAACCTCACGATGCGCCAGCTCGCCCCGCTCTTCGGGACTTCTGCCGCGACGGAGCTCTCCGAGCGGCCCCTCGGTGTCTTCTCCCGCCAGCTCGTCCTGGCCGACACCATCGACACCGAGCGCATCGAAGCCGACTACGAGGCGGGCGTCCTGACCCTGCGCATCCCGATCGCCGAGCGCGCCAAGCCCCGCAAGATCAGCATCGGCGGCGAAGCGGGCCGCAAGCAGATCTCCGGCTGAAGCCTCCCGCACCAGCCGGCCGCGGAGGGCGGGAGGAGCCGATCCCCCTCTGGCACCCGCCCTCCGCCACCCCCTCTTTTGACGTTCATCACCCCCTCCCGGAGGTGATGTTGATGTCGATGCGCGGGGAGTCGTTCCTGGCCCACGTCCAGCAACGAGGCGAGTACGAAAGCGCTGAAGAAGCCGACCGCGTCGCCCGCGTCGTCTTGGCCCTGCTGGGCGCGCACCTGGTCGGCACGGTCGGGGCCGAGCTCGCCGCCAGGCTCCCCGAGACCTACGCCCTGATCCTCCTGAACCCGCTGCAGGCCGCGGAGCCGCTCTCGCCGGAGCGGTTCGTCCGTGCGACCGCGGCCTGGATCGAGGGCGCCACAGAGAAGACGGCCCTGTGGGACATGGGCGCGGTCTTGTCCACCGCGGCCGCCGCTGCGGGAGACGTCCTCACCCGCGAGGTCCTGCTCCAGCTCCCGCCCGGCTACGACCTCCTCTTCGGCCACCCCCGACCCACCTGATCACCACCGGCCCGAGGGTCGGATCCTTCGCAGGGAAAGGCAACCGCAGCCATGTACGACCAGCCTCGCGCGAACCCGTCCCGCACCGTCATGACGTTCGACCAGATGCTGGAACGCGTGCGCTACGAGGGCGCCTATCCCACCCGCGAACGAGCCGCGGAAGCCGTCCACAACGTCCTGGCCGCCCTCGGCCGCCAGCTCACCGGCGACGAGCGCTTCCGCCTTGCCCAGTGCCTGCCCGTCGAGGCGGCCCTCACCCTGACCGCCCAGATCCCCGACACCGAACACCTCACCGGCTGGGGCTTCGTCAAAGACCTGGCCGCCCGCACCGGTGCCACCCCGGCCACCGCCCGCCGGGACACCGGCGCCGCCCTCGCCATCGTCACACGCCTCGCCGGCCCCGACCTCCTCGCCGAGATCCTGCGCCAGCTCCCCGGCGGCTACGCCCTCCTCTTCGGCCAGGCAGAACTGCCCCGACCCCAGCCCGCCACCGCCTGACCGAGCCGGCTACGCGCGGCGACAAGCGTCAGGACCGGGTCTCGGCTTCGGCAGTCGAGCAAGCCGCGGCGACGCGCGGGGCTCGTCGGGGCAGTGGCCCAGCTCGGCCCGGCGGGGCGGGAAATTTCCGGTGGAGTGGCAGTGCTTGGACGGCCGCTCCCTGTCCGGGCTCGGGCAGGGTCAGGGAGCGACTACGCGGCCGGAGTCGATTGTCTTGCTACTCGCCAGGCGAAAATCTATGCCGGCCAGGCTAGACATTGGTTGATGGCGTGGGTATGGTTTCTCTCGTAGCACAGAGAGAACGAAGGGCCTGGCAGAGATGAACTGCCGGGCGGCAAGACCCGCAGTTGCAGCATGCAGGACGGTGCGGTGGTGGAGTTTCGAAGCCAGAGCGGTTGCAGGACGGCAACGGGACTGACGACCGGACCGGGTGGCCCGCAGTGATCAGGGGCCGCCGCAAGCAGTACCGCAGTTGACGCAGTGGCAGTACCCGCAAATGCAGTTCGCAGTACCCAGCAGTGAAGTCAGTGAGCAGCACGAGCAGTACCTCGGTGAAGGCGTCGGCTGCGGGCGCGCGCACCGGGAGGTTCGGCAGTGGGGTTCTAAGCCAGAGCAGACGCAGGATGGGCGACGGGGCTGGCTGCCGGAGTGTGGCGCTGGGACAGGCCGCGCAGTAGTTCGCTTCACCAGCGGTACGCAGTACAGCAGTACGCAGTTGATCACCGAGGGAAGAACGGAGGAGCCGAGCGCCATCAGGATCGCCCGGGCGGAAACCTGAGCCCGGGTACCGCAGGACATCGATAGTGAGGTGGTCTCCGGTCAAGCAACCGCGATCCCCGCAGCCCCGACAGCATCCAGGTCGGGCCCGCGGACACAAAAGGCTGGTGCAGAGTTAGGGCCGGCAGATGGTGTAGCAGTTCCTTCGGGGCCCTGGTGCCGTACGGCACCAGGGCCCCTCAATGCGTTTCCACGAGAGGGGTTCAATGACAGCAGACGACTCGTTCGGCCGTCTCGACGACGACGATTACCCCGCCTACACCATGGGCCGGGCCGCCGAAATGCTCGGCACCACCCAGGGTTTCCTCCGTGCCCTCGGCGAAGCCCGCCTGATCACCCCGCTCCGCTCCGCCGGCGGGCACCGCCGCTACTCCCGCTACCAGCTGCGGATCGCCGCCCGGGCCCGGGAAATCGTCGACCAGGGCACGCCCGTCGAGGCCGCCTGCCGGATCGTCATCCTCGAAGACCAGCTCGAAGAAGCCCAGCGCATCAACGCCGAATACCGCCGCGCTGCCGAAAGAGCGGATCCCCCGCCCGCGTCCTGAGGCGGTCTGCGCCCGCCTGGCCCAGCGGCAGGCGTACACCGGCGCGACGCGATGGCCGTTTCTCTATGGTGACAGGCGTGCGGGCGTGTAACGTTTAAGTCAGCTGTCGTGGTTCGGAAGTTCCCTTTGCCCACGCCGAAGGCGTGGGCGTTTTGCTGTGATGTGCCGCAGGGACCAGGGCGATCACCTCCGCCTTCCGCGTTGCGGGAGGCGTTCATCGACTGGAAGGCATGGATATGGCTACGGGAACTGTGAAGTGGTTCAACGCGGAGAAGGGCTTCGGCTTCATCGCCCAGGACGGTGGCGGCCCGGACGTCTTCGCCCACTACTCGGCGATCAACTCCTCGGGCTTCCGTGAGCTCCAGGAAGGCCAGGCCGTGACGTTCGACGTCACCCAGGGCCAGAAGGGCCCGCAGGCGGAGAACATCAACCTGGCCTGACCCCTCCACCACCACCGCCCGCAGAATCACGGCCACCGCGCTCGAAGCGTAAGGCGGCTCGCACGGCTCAAACCGAGCATGCACAGTGCGGGCGGGTGTGGAGCACGAGATCGGGGCCGCGCAGCTCTTGCCGCGCGGCCCCGATCTGCGTCCGGGCTGGCGTGAGGAGCCGTTGCTCTCTCGATCAGGCGGTACATCGGTTCGGGCCGCTGCCGCTGCCGCTGCCCTGCTGTCGTGCTGAGGGTTTCGCGCTGGGGTGTCGGACAGGTACCGGGGCATCCATGTCATGGGGAACCGGGCAATCGTTTTTGCAGTGAACCGTATCCGCCGCCTGGGCGAGCGCCAGCCTGGTTCTCCGTCCGCCCGCAGCTCGTGGTTGCTAAAACGGAGGGCGTGGTCAACAACCTGTCTTCTACGGGTTGAACGCGGGCAAAGCCGAGGGAGAATCCATGGCGTCGCTGCGGGCTACTGGGTGGGGCCGGCTCCAGCGACGCCCGCGAGCTGGTCCGGCCGCACATGACGACCGCCGGCTCACCCAACGGGGCGATCGGGCGGTCGTGGTGCGCCCGGCGGGAGGTACCGCAGACATGGCCGGTTCGCCGGAAAGCGGGAGGCAATGACCGCAGACCCGCCCCCGAAGTCGGGATCGCAGCCAGCAGCGGGGTCATCGGGGTCCCGTGTTCCCTGGTGGCGCCGGCATTGGAAAGCTCTGACGGCCGCCTTCTCAGCCGCTGTGCTCGCGGCCGTCGCTTCGCTCGTAATCGATGCGGTCAAGTCCGGTCTGGAACATGCCATCAAGGGAAAGGAGCTTCCCTTCACGCTGCACGTGCAACGGGATACGGCCGCGGACTGCCCGCTCTTTCTGGTGCAGGGCGACCGCGCGAGGGTTCAGCCCCCGCGTGCCGGTGAAAGTCTCCAAGCCTGGGCACGCAAATACGACGCCACCGCCATGGACCAGGAGGCCGTCACCCTGACCGTGCAGGGCAGATCGCCGGCGAGCGTCGTGTTGAAAGACGCCCGCCTGAGAATTACCGAACGGTCCTCGCCCGTGAAGGGAACGGTCTTCGCACCCGGCGCGTACGGCTGCGGAGGCACTCTGCAGATCAGGACATTCAGCGCCGACCTCGACACGTTGCGCATCAGCCCACTTGAGAACACGCCGAACTTTCCGTACAAGACGTCCGAGAACGATCCCGAAGTCTTCGCGTTCGTCAGCACCACGAAGCATTGCCTGTGTTCCTGGTACCTGGACATCGACTGGGAAAGCGGACACGACGCGGGCACCGTGACGGTCGACGACCACGGCCGCCCCTTCCGCCTCATGCCCGCTGACCTCTCAGCGACGGTCTATCGGCTCGGTCAAAACCACCACTGGATCACGGGCCCAGACGTGCCGTCTCCCTGAACCACGTGAGGCGAGGAGGTGGGTCAGTCCTCGAAGTAGTTGGTCAGGACGCAGCCCTTCACGGTGTCCCCCGCGGTGTGTGAGTGCGGTCCGTGGGATGCGGCGTTTGAAGTCGGAGGGCAGGGGCACCCGGTGTCTCGGAGGTTGATTCATATGGTTCCCCTGCTTCTCGTTCTTCTGCTGGCCCTGCTCCTTTTCGGCGCGGGGTTCGCGTTGAAAGCCCTGTGGTGGGTCGCAGTCATCGTGCTGGTGGTGTGGCTGATCGGTTTCGTTGCCCGGCCCAGTGGCGGCAGCGCCCGCTGGTACCGCTGGTAGCGGATTCGGTGGCGGGCTGGTGATCAGCCTGACCGTCAATTCGTTGACTCCGGGCGGAAAGCCCGGCGGTTTGACGAGTTGCCGACACTGCCGAACGGAAAGGAAAGCAGCAGGATGGGCCCGCTGTCTTCTGTTGTCCGAGGAGTTGTTTTCGCGTGACTGAGCATGTGTGGAGTTACAAGTCGACCTCGGGATACCTGGCGGGTATCGACCTCACCGGTTACAAGGTCGAGGCGACGGACGGTGGCATCGGCAAGGTGGACAAGCACTCCGACGAGGTGGGTGACGCTTACCTCGTGGTCGACACCGGCATGTGGATCTTCGGGAAGGAAGTCCTGCTGCCTGCCAGCACGGTCGTGAGTGTCGACCCGGACGAGAGGAAGATCTACCTCGACCGCACCAGCGGCCAGATTAAGGACGCTCCCGAGTTCCACCGGGACCAGCACCTCGGCGACAGCGGCTATCGCGAGGAGCTGGGCACCTACTACGGCACCGGCGCCCCCTTCGGTGGTCGTCCTGCCTGAGTGCCCCAGCTGCCGTGGCCCGGACTCGTCGAGTCCGGGCCATTCGGCGTGTCCGCTTCCCTCCCTGCAACCGTCTTCGTCCTCCTCCGGCAGCCCCGTTCGGGTGATACGGGCGCCGCGTCCGGGGCCGGGGAGGCGCTGCGCGCCCGTGGCGAACGCGCAGGCAGCCTCATGCCCCCGCGGCGCCGCAGGCGGCTTACCAGCGCCGAGGTCAGGGCGCCGGACCCGCCGCCGGGGACCGGGAAGCCGTAGCTCTGTCCGAGCATCGACATCAGCCAGCCGAATCCGCCACTGCCGACGGCCTCGGGAGCCCAGGTCGGCGCCCCGCCACTTCTTCCGGTCCTCCGGGCCGACCCAGTTCGAGGCCGGCCCGTTCTCGTCGTCGGCGATGCGGGCGAGGGCTTCGTCAGCCAGCGCGCGAAAGTCGGAAGGGAACAGGGGCATAGGAGTTTCCGGGCCGTAGGGCGTGTCGACGGGTTCACCGCCCGGGCATCGCGCCGCGATCAGCGCGGCGGCCACCGCCTCGTCCGCTTCAGGGAGATGGCCAGTTGCGTCGATCGTCGGGATGAGGACGCCTCGGATCAGGGCTTCTCGTGCCTCGGACTCGGTGTCGTCGAAAACGTCGGCAAAGTCCGCGGCCGTGTCGTTGCCGAAGGCGCCGGCATCCGCGCTCCGCCCTCCGCGAGGCACGGCGCAGGGGAGTGTGCAGCTGCCACTGCGGTCGCGCAGTGCTGCGGGCACGGTCCGTCCCCCGGCGGCTGGTGTCAGTGTGGTTTGGCAGGATCACGGCATGAATGATCTTGTGGCGGACCTGTTTGATCCCGGCAACAGCTGGAGCACTCGTACGCGCGAGCGGTTCACCGGCCTGTCGCCCGAGTTGGGTGAGTTGGTCGTGCACCTCGGGACGTCCGACGGGTTCTGGAACTGGCGGTACAAGGTCGACGCCGCCTGGAAGCGCCGGGCGAAGGCGCTGCTGAAGGCGGACGGCGCCGACGAGCTGGTCCGGTACGCGGTCCGGGAGTTGGCCCGCGGCGGGTCGTTCCACGACATGGACGACCCCGAGCACGTGATCCGCGAACTCGGGATGATCAAGCCTGCCTCGCGGGCGCGCAGCCTCGCGATCGGCTTCCTCCTCGCCGCGGGCTGGCTCCGCCGGGACACCGAGGGGCTGAGCGCCGACCTCGCCGCGGTCGCCCGTAAGAACGCCCAGGCCATGGACACGTACCACCGGGTGGACCACGACATCGCGGGCGCGGCCTTCGCGGCGCTCGGCGACCTGCCCGGTCCGGACGTGATGGAGGAACTGTGGGCCCTGCACTACGACGTCGTCCCCGCCCTGCACCCGCAGAAGGTCCTGGCGAAGTCCGTGAAGAAGGCCGCCGCGCGGCTCGGAGTTCCTGCGCACGAGCTCGCCGAGCGCACCGTGCCGCGGCACGGGCTGGAGCGCGACGGGACTCTGACGGTCGGCTGGTTCGGGAAGGGCGTGCTGTGGTGGAACGCCTCGGTCGACGCGGTCGTCACCCTGCACGACACCGGGCAGGTCACCGTCGACTGGGCCGATGGTGACCACGTCACGCGCACGACGGCCCCGTTCCGTTCCCCGGCCGGGTACAAGACGCCGATGCGGGCCGACAGCGTGACGTTGGTCCGGCGCTACGCGCAGAACGTTGGCAAGACCCTGGCGCAGGAGCAGCAGCGGCTGGGAGCACTGGCCGGTGGGACGCGGACCTGGCTGTGGGCAGATTGGGTCCGGTACTACCGGGACCACCCGATCACGGGCGTGGCCACGCGCGCACTGGCCTGGGAGTACCGGCTCCCGAACGAGACCGCGTACCGCACCCTGCATCCGGACTTCTACGCCGCGCCGGAGGCCAGCGTGCCGGCCGCGACGGAGGTACGGCGGCGCCCCGACGAAGGTGCCGTGCCCGAGACCGCGGCGGGGTGAGATGCCGCCGGGGTGTGATCTCTCGCTTTGGTGGCAGCGGTGTGAGAGCCAGCGGGCCCTGGTCTGCGGCCCGAGGCGATCGGGATGGCCTCGCAACCGGACGACAGCTCCGACCGCATCGGCCCCAGGGCGTAAACCCATGGGCTGATGCTGCGCAGGAGGGGCACGTGACAGGGTTCCCCCTGTGCCCACGGACTCGCCGTTGCGGCATGGTTGACGATCCGTCACTAGGGGAGGGCTCTTGATCACTACGCCGTTCATCAGCCGGAAGGGCCTGACGCGCCGCAGCATGCTGGGAGCCGCGCTGGCCGCCGGGGCCGCCGTGCCGCTTGCCGCCGTTGCCGGCCCCGCGTGGGCTGACCCGGCCGCCCCCGACCCGGCCCCGGCCCCCGCTCCGGCGCGGCTCATGTTGCCCGTGCCGACCGGGCCGCATCCGGTGGGCACGGTTCAGCTACACCTCGTCGACCGGTCGCGTCCGGACGACCTCGCGGGCCCAGGGCACTTCCGCGAACTGATGGCCACCGTCTGGTACCCCGCCCGTGACGTCGAGCGGTACCCGGTGGCGCCCTGGATGCCGGCCGGCGCATTCCAGGCGTTCCTCGCCGACGTCGGGTTCAGCGATCTGGCCGCCCTGGGGCCGCTCACTGCCGGCCACGTAGGTGCTCCGGTGCGGCGAACGGCCCAACGGCTGCCCGTCGTCGTTTTCTCCCACGGCGCGCACAGCCACCAGGGCGACCACACCGTCATGGTCCAAGAGCTCGCCAGCCACGGGTACGCGGCTGTGACGGTGGCTCACCAGTACGACACGTACACCGAGTTCCCCGACGGCCGGATCGCCGTCCCGCTGCGCGACAGGCAGGCGCCGACGCTCCCCGGAGACTTTGCCGCTGACTTGCGCTTCGTCCTCGACTGCGTCGAGCAGCTCGCCGCCGGGCGCAATCCTGACGTCGACCACAGGGAGCTGCCGGCCGGGCTGCTCGGCTCCCTCGACCCGCAGCGCATGGGCGCGTTCGGCTGGTCGAAGGGCGGGACGGCCACCGCCTGCGCCACGCTCGCGGACGAGCGCATCCGGGCCGGGCTCAGCCTCGACGGCCCGATGCAGATGAACCCGCCATTGGCTGGCGACTTGGACCGGCCCTTCATGATGATGTCCGCCGTGTTCACCCGGGCAACGACTCCCGAGGCCGCCGCCTTCTGGTCGCACCTGCGCGGCTGGCGGCTGAACATTCAGGCCCAGGGCGCCGTCCACGTCTCGTACGGCGACAACGAAGCGCTGTTCCCACAGGTGGCGAAACTGTTCGGATGGAGCGGGCAGCAGCTCCAGGACGTGATCGGCACCCTCGATCCCGACCAGGCGGTGAAGATCCAGCAGGCCTACCCGCTCGCGTTCTTCGACGAGCACCTGCGCCACCGGCGGGGCCACCTACTCGACGGGCCGTCCCCGGCCTTCCCGGCAGTGACGTTCCTCCCCTGAGCACGCAGGGGCCAGCACCGGTGCCCAGCGTTCCATCGGGCTCTGCGGGCCCGGGTGGGACGGTAGCGCGAGGTCGATCAGGACGCGGCATGCCGGCCGTCCAGGTCATGCCGCGTGGGCCCCGGCGCGCTCGACCAGGAGTCCACGTTCGAAGCGGGCCCCGGCGCGGACCAGGAGGACGAGGTGCGCGCCGTCGACGGTTCGCCAGCGGGCCTGGACGGACTCGACGAGCTCGAACACCATGGCCAGGCCGGCCGCGCGGGAGCCGGCGCCTTTGGTGACCTCGGTGCGGAGCCGCACGGTGGCGAAGGTCGACTCGATGGGATTGGTCGTGCCGGGGCCACGGTTGGACGGGTGAGGTCAGCGCAGTCCGGCGAAAAGATCGTTCTCGGGTACGGCCGCGCCGGTGGAGTCCTTGACCCGTACGAAGGTCTCCATGCCCATCAACTGGCCGAACCTCTCCTTGCCCATCTTGAGGAAGAAGATGTTCTCGCCCTGACTGGCGTGCGCTGCCAGCGCATCGAACTTCTGACCGCTGAACGCGAGGGTGTCCACCCACGTGGTGATCTCATCGTCGGGGAGACCGATCTTGGCCATCGCGGCGGCCTCGGCCGGATCCGGCTCCGGCATGTCCTCATGAAACTCGCGCATGATCTCGCCGAACCGCCGCATGACCGAGCGGGGCATCGTCGTCCAGTACACCTTCGGTGTCAGCTCGGTCATCTCCAGCGCCGCCATCGTGATGCGGTGGGCCTGGATGTGGTCGGGGTGGCCGTAGAAGCCGTTCTCGTCGTAAGTGACGACCACATCGGGTCGGTAGTGCCGCATGAGTTCGGCAAGCCGGGCCGCACCCGTCTCCACGGGGGTCTGCCAGAAGGATTCGGGGGCGTCGTTGCTCGGCCAGCCCACCATCCCGGAGTCGGCATAGTCCAGCAACTCCAGGTCGCTGACGTTCAGGACGTCACAGCTCGCCTTGAGTTCTTGACGGCGCATCAAGGCGACGGCCGCCGGATCGTGCTCGGGATCGCCCGGCTTGACGCCTCCAGGTCCGTCACCGCATCCGCCGTCGGTACATGTCACCAAAACCGTGCGGATGCCTTCCGCCGCGTACCGCGCCAGGACCCCTCCGGTTCCGGTGGCCTCGTCGTCGGGGTGGGCGTGTACTGCCATGAGTGTCAAGGGCCGGTCAGTCATGAAAAAGTCCTCCTGTAGAAGTACGTCTTGGTTGAGTGCGCGGCGGGTACCGCGACGCTGGGGCCCGCAGATCCTGGTGAGGCGGACGACTCTGTGATCTCCGTGCTCCCCGCTCGTGCGGCGCCAGCTACTCGGTTGGTGCAACTGTTCCGACTGGTCCAGCTGTTCCCGGCCGGCACGGCCGATCCTCGCTACTTTCGAGTCCTCGGCCTGCCGCCGGTAGTTCAACGCTGCCAACCGGTAGGTGCGTGCGAGACATCGGCCCGTCGCCCGTCCAGGCGGCGGCCGTCGGGATCGGACCTTCTCCACAGTTGCCGTGTCCACCCAGCGGGCAAGCAGGCGCAGGGTCGCTAGATGCACCGCTCGACGGTGTTCCGCTGTTTGTAGGCCTCGCGGTCGACGGCCGGCGGACGACCGCCGCGCTTGCCGAGCCGCCTGCGGTTCGCGTCTGGTCCGCCGGTCGCGGGATCACTGCCCGGATCCCGCGCCGCCGCAGATGCCGGCGGATCGGTGCGTCACCAGCCTGGCCCGGCGTGGTGTTCCCGCCACCGCCCACCCCGCCGAGGCGTTCGGTCCGGCAGCAACGGCTCGATCCGCGCCCACTGCGCGTCCGTCAACGACACACATCAACCGACGATCAGATGATCCTTAGGAAACGGCGTCATCCGACTGAAGGGGGTAGCGTCCGGGTTTCCTTGGGCGTGGCGTCGATGACGGTGCCGATGGGATTCCAGCCGTGGGGCCCGGAGGGGTCGCCCCCGTCGAAGAGGTGGATGCCGATGCTGCCGTCGGAGCCGGTGAGGAGGTAGTCGGCGTGGCTGTCCCCGTCGAAGTCGGACAGCTGGACCTTGTCGTGGTCGGTGGTGAGGCCGGTTGCGGTCTGCCCGAGGTACTTCCAGCCGCCGTGGCTGTCCCCGCCGCGGTTGAGATAGGTGGTGACGCTGCCGCTGGCGCTGATCATCCAGTAATCGGCCCTGCCGTCGCCGTCGTAGTCGGCCAGCCGCACCCGGCTCCGGTCCGTCGTGGTGCCGGTGGCCACCTGGCCGATGTCGCGCCAGCCGGTGTCGCCCACCCCGTCGCCGCCGCGGTTGAGGTACGCGTGGACGGCGCCGTTGTCGGCGATGGTGAGGTAGTCGGCCCTGCCGTCTCCGTCGAAGTCGGCCACACGGACCTGTTCGGGACGGATCGTCGTGCCGGTGGCCACCTTGCCGATGCCCTGCCACCCGCCTGCTCCCGCGGGGTCGCCGCCGCGGTTGAGCCACACGTTGACGGACCCGTCGGAGTTGACGACCCAGTAGTCGCTCCTGCCGTCTCCGTCGAAGTCGGCCAGATGCACCCGCGTACGGTCCCTCGTCGTGCCGGTGGCGACGGCGCCGAGCGCCTTCCAGCCGCCACCCGGCTTCCCGCCTTCGTTGCGCCAGGCCCGCACCTCACCGCTGTCCGCGATGGTGAGGTAATCGGGACGTCCGTCGCCGTCGAAGTCCGCCCACCGTACGGGGCCGGCGCCGCCCGTCTCCGTACCGGCCCGCGGCCCGCGCGGCCGCACGGCCCAGCCGTCGGTGACGGACTGCTCCAGGCCGTCGCGGTACGCCAGGGCCATCTTGCGGTAGCCGGCGTCATTGGGGTGCAGGTGGTCGGGCAACTCGGCCGCGACGTCCAGGCGGGGCGGTTCAACGAAACGGAACCGCTCGCCGCGGGCGCGGCGCGCCGCTTCCTGGCCACGGAGGGCGGCATTGAAAGCCCGCGTCTGTGGTTCGAGCCCCGGGGTGTCGGTGAGCAGGCCCTGGACGATGACGGTCACCCCGGGTCGATTGGCGACGATGCGGTCGACGAGTGAGGACAGTCGCCGTGCAGCGTCCGCAGGGTCGGCGTGATGGGTGTTGAGGTCGTTGATGCCCAGGTGTAGCAGGACGACGTCGGGGTCGGCTGCGGTCTGCCAGCGGTCGATGTTCGAGCGGACGTCGTCGATGGTCCAGCCGCTGTGACCCTCGTTGTCGGGGTCGCTGACGTTGCCGAAGGAGCGGGAGCCGACGAAGTCGGGTGTGTAGCGTGCCTGGCCCTCGATCAGGCCCCACAGCTCCGAGCGGTATCCGGCGCCGTGGGAACTGCCCGCGCCCGCGGTGATCGAGTCACCGAGCGGCATGATCCTCACCAGGGGTGGGGCGGGCTGGACGGCTGCGGCGGCCGGTGAGGCGCCGAGGCCGAGTGCGGTCGCGACGCCCGCCAGCAGGACGAGGCCGAGTGGGGTGGTGCGCTTCATCAGGGTGACGGCCCTTCAGGGAAAGAACGGAGTCCGGAAACAAAAGTGCCCGCCGTCCGTCCTCCACGCGGGGCGAGGGAACGGACGGCGGGCAGTGCGACCGAGTGCAACCGCAGTGCAGTGCAGTGCAGTGCAGTGCAGTGCAGTGCAGATCAGAGCAGAGCAGAGCAGCAGTGATACGGGTACGGTCAGGCGCCGCTGGCGACCTTGCCGAGGTCGGTCCAGCCCTTGGCGCCGGCCGGGTCACCGCCGTTCCATGCGAGGACGGAGGCGCTGCTGCCGGCACCGGCGAGGACGTAGTCGGCGTGGGTGTCTGAGTTGAAGTCGACGAACTGGACCTTGGTGTGGTCGGTGGTCTGTCCGCCCGTGACCTGGCCGACGACGCTCCAGCCGTTGTTCGGGACGACGTCACCGCCGCGGTTGAGGAAGAGGTCGACCTTGCCGTCGGGCTTGACGACGTAGTAGTCGGCCTTGCCGTCGCCGTCGGAGTCGGCGAACCGCACCCGGTTGCGGTCGGTGGTGGCACCCGTCGTCACTCGGCCGATGCCCTGCCAGGGGGCGACCTGGTCGCCGCCGCGGTTGAGGTAGACGTCGACGGCGCCGGTGTCGTTGAAGACGAGGTAGTCGGTGCGGCCGTCGCCGTCCCAGTCGGCGAAGCGGACCTTGCTCTGGTCCGTGGTGACGCCGGTCGCGACCTGACCGAGGGCCTTCCACGGCGCGACCTTGTCGCCCCCGCGGTTGAGCCATGCGTTCACGGAGCCGTTGGCATTGATGACGAGGTAGTCGGCCTTGCCGTCCCCGTCGAAGTCGGCCAGACGCACCCGGGAGCGATCGGTGGTCGTACCGGACGCGACCTGGCCCAGGCCCTGCCAGCCGTTCGCACCGGCGGGGTCACCGCCGTGGTTCAGCCACACGGACACGGCACCGTTGTCGGCGATGGTGATGTAGTCGGGCTTGCGGTCGCCGTCGAAGTCGGCCCAGCGCACCCGGTCACTGCCGCCGGCCTCGTTCACCGCGGCGGAAGGACGCGGGTCGGTGGGGACGGTTCCGCTGGCCCAGAGGGCGCCGCCCTTGCCCTCGCCGCCGTCCTTCCGGTAGACGACGAGGTTGCCGTCGTTCTGGAAGGTGAGGTACGCGCCGGTGTTGCCGTAGGTGGCGGTGGACCAGTAGGAATTGCCTGTTCCGTCGCCGCCGCCCTTGCGGTAGGCGACGAGGTTGCCGTCGCGCTGCATGGAGAGGTAGGAGCCGTCGCCGCCGGCGACGTCGGAACTCCACACCTGCTTGGCCTGGCTCTTGTCCCAGACGTACAGGCGGCCGTCGCGGGCCATGACGAAGATCTTGGCGGGGCTGTCCATCCAGAAACCGGCCGGGTAGCGGCCGTCGCTGGGCAGGGTGTTCGGGCGCATCCCGGTCTCCGACGACCACAGGCCGCCGCCGGTACCCTCCCCGCCGTCCTTCTTGTACACGACGAGGTTGCCGTCGTCCTGGAAGCGCAGGTACGCGCCGGCGTTGCCGAAGGTGGCGGTGGACCAGAGGTGACCGCCCTTGCCGTCCCCACCGGTCTTCGTGTAGACGGCGAAGTTGCCGTCGGCCTGCATGATCGCGTACGCGCCCGGGTTGCCGTAGGTGTTGGAGGACCAGAGCGCAGCGCCCTTACCCTCACCACCGCTGTTGTGGTAGATGACCAGGTTGCCGTCTGCCTGCATGGAGAGCTTGAGGTTCTTGCCGACGAGGGTCGTGCCCGACTCGATGATCTGACCGGAGCGGACCAGAAGCGGGTCGGTGACCGTGGCGATCCACTCGCCGAGGTCGTCGGTACGGGCGGAGACGGCGCCGGTACGGGTCTCGGCGGGGTTGGTGCCGAGGCAGCCGCCCTGCCAGGACCGGCTGTTGACGCCGACGAGCTCCCCGGCCGCGTTCAGCAGCGGACCTCCGGTGTCGCCCTTGCAGATCGCGTCGGTGCCCTTGCCGGTGATGGTCAGGGTGGTGGCGTCGGTCGCATTGACCGTGAAGGCACCGGTGTGGAGCTTGTCGGGTACCCACTCGGTCTTCGTCCGGCCGAAACCGGCGGCGGTGAGGTCCGCGCCGGCGGCAGGGAGGGTGGCGGCGGGTTTGACCGTGGCCGCGCCTCGGGCGGGCACCCCCAGACGGGCGAGGACCACGTCGCGATCGGTGCGCGGGACGAGTTCGGACACTTCGAGGGCCCGGCCGTCCGCGAGGGTGACCGTCGACTTCAGGGCGGGCTTCCCGGCCGGAACCTGCTGGCCCGGGGCGGGGGCGAAGCAGCTGGCGGCGGTGGCGACCCACCACTCGTTGACGAGCGCCGCGGTGCACGCACGGCCGTTGGCGTCGTCGCCGATGTTCAGCTTGACGACGGATGCGTACTGGCCGGTCGGGGCCTCGGGGCCCGTGAGGGCCTGGGCGGATCCGGCGGTGGTGAGACCGGCTGCGACGGCGGTGGCGGCTGCGAGCAGGCCGGTCATCCGCGCGGTCCGCGGACGGGGTGCAGACATGTGGCTTTCCTTAGAGCAGTGGGGTGGGCCGGGGCTGTCGGTCCGGGACTGCCGCGACGCCCGAGAAGGCTGGTTACAGGTACCAGCTCTGAGTGGCGAAGGACGGGTCGGAGGAGTGCTCCCACTGCTGGGCGGGGGCGCCGTTGTCCTTGCTGGAGTCGGAGATCTCCAGGGTCTTGCCGCTGTTGACGTTGCTGATGTTCAGGCTGACGGTGCTGCCGGCCTGCTTGATCGTCCAGAGCATGGTGGGGATGTCGTGGCAGGTGTACTGCTGCGCACGGGCGCCGTTGTCCTTGATGGAGTTGATGATCTCCAGACACTTGCCGCTGTTCACGTTCACGATCTGGTAGACACCTGCGGTGGCCGTGGGGCGGAGCTCCCACTTCGCGCCGGCCTGCGCGCCGCAGGTCCACTGCTGGGCGGGGGCGTCGTCGTCCTTGCTGGAGTCGGAGATCTCCAGGCACTTGCCGCTGTTCATGTTGCGGATCTGACCGCCTGCGGGCAGGGGGAGGGGAGAGGGCCAGGCGTTGGCGCCCGGGGCGACGGCGCCCTGTCCGTTGCCCCGGTAGAAGTTGAAGCGCTGCTGGTTGCTCCACAGACCGCCGAGGTCGGTCTTGCCGTCGCCGTTGAAGTCACCGGACAACAGGACGGGCATGTTGTTCCAGGCGGTGTCGTGCCACATGGAGACGCCGGTGTCGAGGCCGCCGGCGGCGTCGCCGCTGTAGCGGCGCAGGGCGCCGTCGGAGGCGATGGCCACGACGTCGTCGCGGCCGTCGTTGTTGAAGTCGCCGGTGGTGATCTTCTGGATGCCCAGCCAGGTGTTGTCCGGCCACATCTTGCGGCTCTGGCTGGTCAGCACGCCGTCCGCGGTCGTGGAGTACGCGTGCAGGGACCCCTTGGCGTCACCCGTACCCCAGACGGCGATGAGCCCGTCGCGGTCGGAGCCCGGCGCCCGGTAGCGGTCGAGTTGCCGCATGGCGTCCCAGTTGGTGCTCGCGTCCGCCCACATCGCCTTGCCGTCGGCCAGGCTGCCGTCGGACCGGCCCGCGTACAGGCGCAGAGCGCCGTTGCTCCAGACGGAGGCGATGTCGGTGAACCCGTCGCCGTTGAAGTCACCCCCGATGATCTTCTTGGCGGGACCCCAGCTGCCGTCGGCCCGCCACAGCGGGCGGCCGTACTCGAAGGTGCCGTCGGGACGGCCGGCGAAGGTGTGCAGGTTGCCGTCAGTGGTGACGGCGGCGATGTCCGTACGGCCGTCCTGGTTGAAGTCGCCCGTCCCCATCACCTTGGTGACGTTGGGCACCACGGACGCCAGACGCACCGCGGGAGTGGTCTTGCGGACCTGGTCCACCCAGGCCGCCACGTCGTCGACACGGACGTCGAGCGCCCCGGTGCGGGTCTCGGCCGCGTCCGTGCCCAGACAGCCGCCCTGCCAGGAACGAGAATTGACCGCCGCCAGCTCGGGACCGCCGTCCGTCTGACGAAGAGCCGGACCGCCGGCGTCACCCTTGCAGACCACCGCGCCGCCCGATGCGTTCAGGCCGAGCGTGCCACCGTCGACGGAGGCCACGGTGAAGACCCCGGTGTGCGCCTTGTCCGGGACCCATTCCGTCTTCGTCCGCCCGAACCCCAAAGACGTGAGTTGCTCGCCCGCCAACGGGGCGGTGGTGGCGACCTTGACCGGCTCCACCCCGACGACCCGCCAGGCGAGCTTCACCATCACCAGGTCGCGGTCCGCGTGCGGAACGAGCTCCGCCGCTTCGACCACGGTGCCCGTGGACTGCGTGAGATCGGTGCGTCCCACGGTGACGGTGGTCTTCAGGGCGGGCTTGCCGGCCGGGACCGCGGCGGAGCCGTTGCGGAAACAGGACGCGGCGGTGATCACCCACTGGGCATCGACCAACGCCCCCGAACAGGACGCTTTGTCACCCACGTTGAGTTTCGCGGCGAAGGCGTAGCCGCTGCCCGGAGCATCGCTGCCGCTGAGGGCCGTGGCGGGACCGGCGGTGAGCAGTCCACCCCCCACTGCGGCGGAAAGCAGGGCGGCAGCCCACGCGGTGCGTGAACCATGTACGGACATGAAGATCCTTTTTTGGGTGTGCGAAGAAGCAGGGCCTTGCCCGGCCGGGCCATGGTGCGGAGACGGCCAGGCGAGTCATCGACTCACTGGACGCGGGTCGGGAGCGTGGAGCGTCCCCGGCCGGCGATCGAGTTGCTCCGGGCCTGGGAGAACATGAATGACCAGACCGGAAAGCCGGGGTTTTCGGGGCGGGGAACAGCAGCCGAGATTGTTGGGTCCTGCGTTCGGCTGTCTCAGGGCGTCCCCGAGGCCATTACTTGGAAGTCCGGATCTCCAGAAGCATGAAATCGCGACCCTGCCCATCTGCGGTCTCGCCGACGGCCGTCCAGGCGTTCCTGTCGACGTTGAACGTCTTCTGCTCGGTGCCGGCGGACATTTCCACCTGCGCCGCGTAGTTGTTTCCCTTGACTCCGAAGACGGCCGGGATTTCCAAGCTGAGGTAGCCCTTGTCCCCGGTGACGCGGAAACAGACCTTCTCGTTCTGGTGGGAGAAGACCTCCATCAGTTCGGGTGCGCCGGTGCACTCGGCGAGGAGGATTCGGCCGTTTCCGCTCTTCAGCTTGATCTTCTGCTCGGCGAGGATCTTGTCGGCGTTCGGGTAAGAGAAGTCCTCGACGGCATAACCCGGTCCCTCATCGGCGATCGACTGCGTCGCGAGGTTCTCCGGACCGGTTCCGCCGGTCACTCCACCCACGGCGACCCAGGTCAGAGCGCCGGTTCCCAGAGCCGCGCCGACGATCCGCAGGATTGTGCTACGTGCCTTCATTTTCGTCCTTAGTGTCGATCCAGGTGGGGTTCGCGAGCCGTATGCACGTGCTCTGTGCGTGAGATCGATGCGCCCGCATGTGGGGCGCGACCGGAATTGCGAGTTCCGCTGGGCATGATTTATGGCGCACTTGAAACGAGATAGCTTCGAAGCGTGTGCAAGTGGCTGGCGATCTTCTGAATGAAACCAAGACATTCGCGTTCCAGCCAATGGGATATGAGTCCCATATCTGGACATACCGGTGAGTCTGCGTGTGACTTGCGCCACCTTATTGAATGGTTGTGACGATTTTTCGAAAATCCATAGTCGAGATCCAGCCATTCTTCGGGCGCGGCGATAGTTGGGTTCCGGCCGAGTGTGTTCCGGGCGTGAGCGCTGCATATGGTCGAGTCATCGCCGTCCGATGGAGAATCTCGGGCGGGTGTCAGCCTCGGCCTCGACGAGGAATCAAAATCAGAGAGGTTCTTCCGTGCAGGAAACATTTTGGAGTCGGCGTCGATTCACGACCGCTCTCGCAGCGAGCGCAGCCGCCGTCTCCACCCCCTGGCTGTTCACCACCCCGGTCCGGGCGGCCACTGGCGCGGCCGCGCCGGCCGGCGACGCGCTGACGCTTCCGGACACGGATCGGGCCAAGGTCGTCAAGGCGTGGATCCTGGGCGGCCGCTCGGTCAAGCAGGCGGCTGCCTACGTACTCGGCGGCACCGACCAGGAGATCACGACCTTCCTCACCGAGCAGCTGCCGAAGGCCACACGGACCGACAACCGTGTCGCCGCGTTCACCTACCTGGGCAACGGGGGCAAGAGCGTTCGAAGGGACGCGAGCGCCGCCCTCACCGGTGGCGACGAGGCGATATCCACGTTCGTCAAGGACGGCTTCCGCTCCTCGGTCACCGAGGACATGCGGGTCACCACCCTCAGCGTCATGGCCAACGGTGGAAAGAGCGTCAAGCGGGACGGCAACGCCGCGCTGACCGCCGGCACCGACCAGGCGCTGGAGCAGTTCTTGCTCACCGGCCAGTACAACGCCAGGCTGGAGGACACCCGGGTAGAGGTCATCCGCAGCCTCGCGACGGCCGGCCCGGAGCTCAAGAAGTACGCGAACCGCGCCCTGAGCGGGACCGCGGACGACATGCAGTGGTACCTCGACACCGGCCAGTACATCGCCCGGGCCCGCGACCAGGAAGCCGCCACCATCGCGCAGTTGGTCGCCATCGTCGAGCGCGAGAGCGCGCGTGCCCGGGAGCAGACCGACCTTGCCGTCGAGGCCTCCGAGCGGGCGACGACAGCTGCGGGCAAGGCCAAGGAGAAGGCCGAAACGGCTGCGGCCGAAGCCGAGAAGGCACGGGACGACGTCCGCAGGTCCGCCGAGGCGGCCCGCCAGGCCGCCACCGCCGCCAGCGGCGCCGCGTCCGCAGCCCGGACGGCCATCCGTGCCTCCTCCGCCGCGGTCCAGGCGTCCCAGCGGGCGTCCTGGGCGGCCACGGCGGCCTCCCAGGCGGCAGCCGCCGCCGGATCGGCGGCCACTCGCGCCTACAACGCCGCGATCGCCGCGTCGAAGGACGCGACGAAGACCAACGAGGCGAAGGACGCGGCCGTCGCCGCCCGCGACGCTGCCGCGAAGGCGTACTCCGCTGCCAAGGCGGCCGACGACGCAGCCGTCGCTTCCGAGCAGTCCGCGAGCGCCGGCCTGGCCGCCGCCGACGCGGCCCGTGACGCCGCGGCCGCCGCCAAGGCCTCCGCCCAGGCGGCTGACGCCTCCGGCGTCGCCCAGGGCGAGGCTGCCGAGGCCAAGCGCCAGGCCGCGATCGCCTCCGACGCCGCCAACCAGGCGACCAACGCCGCCTCCACGGCCCAGGCACTGGCCTCGACCGCGGCGCAGGCCGCGCGCAGGGCGAACGCTGCGGCCAAGTCCGCCGCCGGGCACGCCGAGAAGGCTGCCGATGCGGCCGAAGAAGCCGTCAAGTACGCCGGCCAGGCCATCGACTTCGCGAACAAGTCCACCGCGTACGCCGACGAGGCGGTCAAGGCGGCGAACCTCGCGACGCAGGCGATCGCCGACGCGCTGACCGTGGAGAAGAACGCCCGCGCAGCCGAGGCGGCCACGCTGGCGGCCGACAAGCTGGAAGGCATGAAGGAAGCCGCGCAGCTCGCCCAGCTGGACAAGAGCGAGCGCGCTGCCGCCCTGAACAAGCGCACCCAGGCACAGCAGACCGCCCAGGCCACGAAGGACCTCATAACCAAGGCGGAGCAGGCCCTCGGCAACGACGACCTCACCGCCGCCGCCGCGCTCGGCCGCCAGGCAGCCATCGCACTGCTGGATTCCAAGGGCATCTGGACCCGTCAGGCCGCCCGCTTCGCACTCGCCGGATCCGACTACGACGTCCACTCCTGGATCGACCTCGACCGGCAGCTCGCCGAGTCCCAGGACGACCGCGAGACGATCCTCTTCATCGCCCAGGTCTCCGAGCCGGCCGTCGCGAAGGCAGCGGCTCAGGCCCTCGCCGGCGGCGTCCCCGCGGCAGGGGACTTCAACACCTCCGGCGTCATCAAGTCGCGCGCCGAGGACAACAGGGTCAACATCCTGAAGATCCTGAACGCGAAGCCCGGCAAGACCGTCACCAAGGCCGCCAACGACGCGCTCAACAAGAACACGCCGGAAGCCCTCCAGAAGTTCTTCGACGAGGACCTCGCCGAGGCCGTCGAAGAGGACGACGCCGTCACGACCATGACGATCATCGCCAGCGGCGACGCGTACTCCAAGGCCTACGCGGAGGTGGCCATGGAGGGCCCCGCGTGGATGCGCCGGCGCTTCGTGGAATCCGTCCGGCACCGAGCCGCCCAGCTCGACTACGACTCCCTCAGCCACGCCGCCGCCATGCAGGCGGCGATCGCGGCAGCGGCCAAGACCGCCCAGGAGGCCCAGAAGGACGCGGCCCTCGCCTCCCAGGTCGCGGCAGTGGCCCGGGACGCCGGCCAGAAGGCTCAGGAGTGGGCCCAGAAAGCCCTGGACTCGGCGAAACTGGCCGATGACTACAAGGAGCAGGCCCGCAAGCACGCGGACTCCGCGGACAAGTCCGCCGCCGACGCCCAGGCTTCGGCGAACAAGGCCAAGGACGCCGCCGCCACCGCCCAGAGCGCCTCCCGCGCGGCGAACCACTCCGCCAACCGCGCCATCGACGCGGCCCGCAGCGCACTGGCCTCCTCCAACAGCGCCCAGGCCTCCGCCGCCAATGCCCACCAGTCCGAGCTCGACGCCGGCCGGGACGCCAAGACCGCTGCCACGGCCGCCGCCGAGGCACGCCAGATCGCAGCGGACAAGCGGACGGCGGAAGTGAGGGAAGCCGCACGCGCCGCCGCCGAGCAGGCGCAGAAGGACCGGGACGCCAACCACAACCCCTCGGACACGACGAACAACGACACGGTCAACCCCAAGGGAAGCCAGCCCGGCAAGGACGAATGGTGGAACGACGCCAAATGGTGGGCTGACACCGCCGACAAGGTGAGCACGGCCGCAGGGCTCCTGGCAGCAGGCTTCGCCGTCTCCTGCGTCTTCTTCCCGGCGGCACCCGTCCTCGGCAGCATCGCCGCAGTCTGCCTCGGCATTTCCGTCGTCGCCGCCGGAGTCAGCGCAATCGCCACCGGAATCGAATACGGCTTCACCAGCGGTGAATTCGTTTCATCCGCCGGCCGCGCGGCACTGGGACTCGTCACCCGAGGCGGCGGACGCGCAGCCACCGCCGTGGCCAAGCCGGTCGTCCGAACCGTGGAAAAGGCCGCCGGGGCCGCATCCAAGATGTTCTACGACCTCGTCTCCTGACAGCTGATCCAGCACCACCCCCTGGCCATGCCGGCCCCTTTGCCTCGGGCCTTCGACCACGGGGGGCGGGTCGGCCTGTGATGAAACGTTTCCGCCGGTCGGCGGGCCCGACACGGCGGGCATGACGCGCCGGCCGGCCCCGGCCGGCGAGCGCTGTACCGAACCCGCTCCGGGAACCGGATCCCTCGGCGCGACGACGACGTCGCCGCCCATCGAGACGGTCGTGACGGACGGTCAAAAACAGGCGCATTCCGCACGGAATGCAGCAGTAGTTCCCTTTCTCGCCCCGGGCGACAGAAGGCGATTCCGCTCGACTGATCGCGAAGCCAGTCAGATGTCGCTCGGGGCGACTTCCTACCGAGAGAAGACATGATTTCACCACGCTGGAGACGAATACTTCCCGGTCTCCTCCTCGCATGGAGTCTCACCGCGACCGGCACCGCGACCGCCGCCGCCGCCGACGGCCAGGCGCCGACGGCGCAGGCGTCCCCCCGCAAGGCGGGCAGCGTCGACCCGAACGGTCTGACCGGCGTTCCCGCCCCCGGCAAGACCCGGCCCGCCACGATGACTCCCGGAGAGAGCTGCGGGCCCACGCCAGCCGGCTCCCGCGAGCGCAAGGCGGGCGCCGTAAAGGGCTGTGTCACCTCGATCGCCACCCCGGCGGCCCCGGCCGGGCGAAAGTCCCTCGCTGCCGCACCGCAGGCGGCGCCTGCTGCCGCCGCCGACTCGGGCAGCTGTGCGCTCGCAGCCCCCAGGACGTGGTACTACAACCGCTTTGCCTACTGCGTCCACGGCCTGACCGTGCTGTACACGCTCAAGGACAGCAACGACAAGGAGATCGGCACCGGCACGCTGGACGTTTCGAGCAGCGCCGTCCTGCCCGCCAAGGGCACGACGTGGAGCGAATTCGTCAGGGTGACCATGACCGGCGCGACCGGGGCCGTCACGACCCTGAGCGTGCGGTTCAGGCCCGCCTGCTCGGCCGGTTGCAAGGTCACCAAGTCGCCCCGGTGGACGGGTAAGACCATCATCAAGGACCAGGTCCTCAACGGAGACGTGGTCTACGAATCCACCCCGGCTCCCGGCACGAAGGTCGACTTCACGACGTCGTACGAGTTGTTCGTGACCTCTCCCGGCGCCCAGATCACGGACCCGAACGCCTCCTGGAGCAACCCGGAGAAGATCCGCTGCGACGACGCCGTCCGGGACACGACCACCTCCGCCGCTCCCGACCCCGGCTGCGTCGTGCCCAGCTACATGCCGGTCGTCAAGATGAGCGACCAGCCGACCCCGCAGGGCGCGGGAGCCGCGGCGGCCGGCTACCTGTGGGCCCAGAGCAATCTCCCCGACGGCTGGGGACGCGCCAAGCCGCTGACCCGGGCCAAGGGTGACGTAGCCGGCCGGACGGCTCGGACCTGCGGCACCTTCCAGGCCCGGACGGACCTCGTTTCGAACGACAGCTGCGGCGAGTTCCCCTTCGCGGTCACCCGTGAAGGCGGAACCGACGGCGCTCAGTGCGCCGAGATCCTCCCCCGTCACAGCACCCGCGGGGGGTGGGTCACCGACGTGCTGGACGGCGGCACGAGCAGCCCTTGCGCGCGCGCCCACGTCCCGCTCGCGGACAAGCAGGCAGCCGAGGCGCAGCTCGCCGAAGGTTTCGAGAACCAGCGAGTGGTGGAAGACGACCAGTTCAAGGTGGAGATCAGCGGTTCGATCGCCGAACCGCAGGCCGTCTGCCGTCAGAACGCTCCCGCCGGTTCGGTCCCTTCCGGCAACGGGTGGATCAAGAACACCACCGCACCGGTCCCGCACGTCAACAAGACCGTACCCCTGAGTCCGGCGGGTACTCGGGCGGAAAGGGCGCAGGCTTGCCTGGGCATCGCGCCCCCGAAGGGCACCGAGGCGGAGGGGGACATCACCGGCTGGGCGGACGCCGACGCGTTCCGCACGGCCAACTCGACCACGGCCGGACTCGCCCGGTGCCATCTGATACCCAACGTCCTCGGCGGCAAGGGTGGAAAGAACGACGGCGGACCGGACAACCTCGTCCCCTGCTGGCAGTCGGGGATGAACACCGGAACGCCCAGCATGCGGACCTACGAGGCCGTGGCTCAAAGGGCGGCGAGGGAGGTCAAGGACGGCGGCATCCTCGGGCCGAACGACGCGATCTTCTATCAGGTGACGCCGGACTACCTGAACAGCGACAGCACGATTCCGCAGGCGGTCACGATGAGCGCTAGGGTCGAGCGGTCGGACGGAACGTCGCAGCCGCTGTTCCCCGACGTCTACATCACCAACACCCAGAAGAACACCGGACAGCTGAACCTCGGAAACTAGACCCGCCTGATTCGTGCCACCGGGAGCCAGAATGAGCCGTACCACGCCGCCGCGGCCGGTCGACGTCACCGCGGTCTTTCCTCAACTGGCCCCGCTGGCACGTCCGGCGATCCGGCTGCATCCCCGCCCCGGGTCTCCGACACCGCACGACAGTTCGGTCGGCGGGCCACTGCTGTGGCCCGCCGACGAGCCGTGGCCGTACTGCGAAGAGCCGCACGGGTGGCTGGAAGAAGGCCCGAACGCCATGCTGCCCGTCGCCCAGCTGTACGTGCGCGACGTACCCCTGCTGCGACCGCCCGGGCAGGCAGACCTGCTCCAGGTGCTGTGGTGCCCCTTCGAGCACGAACCGGATTACAAGCCTCCGACCGCACTGTTCTGGCGATCCGCTGCCGAGGTCACCGACATCCTCGCCGAGCCCCCCGAGCCGATCGAGGAGGAGTACGACGGCTACAGACCGGAGCCGTGCGTGCTCGCGCCGGAGCAGATCACCGAGTATCCCCACCCCATGGACGTCAGCAAGGAACTACAGCAGCAGATCGCGGACTGGGGCAACTGGCAGGCAGCCGGCGCCGCCCTGGACAGCTCCTGGGCCCCCTATCCGGATTCGTACTACGGGAGCGAGCTGTCCGTCGCCCCGGGCTGGAAGGTCGGCGGCTGGCCCCGGTGGGGACTCACCGATCCCATAGCCCGGTTCTGCGCCGCCTGCGGCACCAAAATGGCCCCCCTCCTGACCATCGCCTCGACCGAATGGGACAGCAGCAACACGGGCTGGGTCCCGTACGAGGATCAAGCCCTCAACTCCCTCGACGACGCCGGGGCGGCGAACCCGCCCAAGGTCCAGGTTTCCAGGGCCAACCGCCTGCAGCTCTACGTCTGCCCGCAGTGCCCGGAGCACCCGCACACCGACCTGATCCAGTGAGCTCACCTCCCCACTGAGCAGTGCCGCCGTCGACCCGACCGGCTAAGAAACGCCCACCCGCGGTGACACTCGTCCACCCGGCCGAGGCTCCCTCCGTACCGCCCGGGCCCCTTCCAGCCAAGCTGCTCCAGCAACCAGGCCCCCCGGCGCATCAGGCGTCGGCCCTTCGGCTCGGATGTCCGGGTGGTCGCCGAGGATGCCGCAGGCCGTATCGACTCCAACCAGTTGAGCGCGGCCGTCGAGCTTGTCCCTCATCTCGTCGGGCCGGCGACGGCCACTGCCGACTAGCGTCGGCCGTCACCTGCGCTGGCGCAACTTCCAGCACTTCGCACCGTCCCGAGCGGACCCGGCTCACGTGTGCCGAACCGTGGTCAGCCCGGGGTCATCCCATCCTGCGGGCCAGTCAGAGAAGCGCCGGTGGGCGGTTGCCCCCGACGGCCTGAACCATGCCGCGGGCAGCTGTTGCCACGTACAGCCCGACGTGGCAGCGAAAAGAGCCCGCAGCCGGGCAAGGGCGCGCCGCGCCGGGCTACGAGTAGACCTGCCACCACCGGTCTACCTCAGCGCGAGCCACTTCGGCGTCGTACTGGACGGCATCGAAGTGGAGCTCCGGCGGGGGGTAGGGCACGGGGGTGTGCGCCGCCCAGGGAACCTCCCAGTCCGACCATTGCACGATCTCTCCGAACCGTTGCACGACCACGGTCAAGAAGCCGCAGCAGCCACCGGTGCAGTCCGGTTCCCCCAGCTCCAGACGGCGTGCCTCGCCGGTCGCCCGGAGGGGGCTGGGGCGGCCGGGCGGCAGCGCGCAACTTGCGTACGGTCCACGGCCACCTTCGCCGACCGCCTCCTCGACCACGTCCTCGCCGTTGACCCAGAACCGCAACTGGGCAGCGAACCGCGGGCCCGGCGGCAACACCCCGATCTCCAGACGATCGAACATCAGGCCACCCTACGGGGCGCGTTGACGTCGGCGCACAGTCCAGCCGATGTCCATCCCGACCGGGCCGGCGGGAGCGACGATGAGGTGCCTCCCGTTCTCTTGAACAAGCCGCATCTGACCGCGCCGTGGAAGGGCGAGAGACCGGTGGTGGTCCCGGCGGCATCCGCCGTGACCGCCGCGTACGGCCCCTGCTCACTTCACTCCACGCTCCGGAGCGGCGTGATTCAGGGCGTGTTCAGGCCGAAGTTCTGTGTGCTGGTGTTGCTGGCGCCGGGGCTCTTGACGTTGTTGTTGACGTTGATGTTGTTGAACAGCGGGAGGATGCCGCTGAGGTTGATGGGCAGGATCGACCTCGACCCGGTGCCTCCACCGGTGTTCCCGCTGGCCTGTTCGTAGGTGACGGTCACCGCGGCCGGGCCGGTGGCGGGTCCGGAGGTACCGCCCGCCGGGACGCGGTTGGACCCGCCACCCGTCCGGGTTGGCTGGCTCTGAAGGACGGCGCTCCGGCAGCAGGCCGGGCTCCTCGGCGCGGGCGCGCGTGCTGGCGAGGCGGTAGGAATCGGTTTCGGTGCCCGTGCGGGCCTGCCGGTGCTGTTGCTGAGCGCAAGAGGGAGTAGGGCTCACTTCTTGCAGGGGAACGTCACCTGTTCGCTGCGGACGCTCTTCTTTTGGTCCGGTAGGTGGAGCGTGACGTACCCGGTCACCGCCTTGGCGTTCCTAGGCGCCGGCATGTCCACGACCTGAAGGACGACCTTGGTGGAGGTGCCCGCGCCGAAGGCGAAGGATCCCGGGGAGACCCGGGCGCGGCTGGTGTTCACGGTCCAGTGGTAGCGGACCGTGCCGGGCCCGGTTGCTGTGATTTTGCCGTCGAAGGCCATGTCCACGGGAGTGCCGTTGCACTCGACGGTCTCCCCCGACTTCAGCAGGGTGACCACTTCGACTTTGGTGACCTTCACCGCCTGCTTGACCCCGCTCGTCCCGGCGGTTCCGGCCTGCGCCACGTGGGCGGGGGCGAGGGCCACCGATGAGGCGAGGAGGGGGGCTGCGAGGAGCATGAGGTGTCGACGCCGCATTGTGCTGCCTTCCGGATGAGGAAAGCCCCCGATCTCGGTCCCAGGATATCGGCGGCCCGCCCGGGCGGCCCGGCAGCCGGAGGTCAGCCCTGCCGGGCTTGCGCCGGCGGCGGCCGCGGTGTGAGCCGGACGGGCGGTATGCAGCGGACGAGGGGTTCGAGTGCCTGGCTGTCGTGCAGGTTCGTGCCTGAGATTCCGAGGCGTACCTGCCCCTGTCGACAGGATTCGGACCTGTCAGGTCCCCGTTTTCCAGGGCGCGCGCGTTGACGGAGTCGATCGCGCAGCGGGACCGGTCCAGCTCGCCGCGGGCGCCGCGCTCGTCGAGCACCAGGCGGTGGAGGTCGGCCCGCGCGGCCTTCGGTCCACTCGGAGAACCGCCGATGGGCCGTTGCCCCGGACGGCCCGAACGATGCCGCAGGCAGCTGCTGCCACGGCCAGCCCGGCGTCGCGACGAACACGATCGCCGCCAGCACCTCGCGGTCGCCGTGTCGACGCCTGCCACCGCCCCGAGGCCGCGACGGCGTCGCCGGCACGACCGCAGTGGTTGGCCTACGACGGCGCGGGGGAGCCGGCTGCGGGCTCACCGGCTGCCGGGCCGAGGCGGGTCAGCAGCAGCCGTGCGCCGGGGGTGAGGTCGGCACGCCAGCTCCAGCCGGGCGGGACGTAGAGCACTTCGCCGGACCTCAGACGGCAGGAGAAGGACTCTTCGGCCCCCGGCACCGCATGCAGCCGCCAAGTCCCGGCCCCGTCCTCTTGCTGCACCAGAAGGTGTCCGGACGAGCCGGTGGACAGCGGCCGGGCACCGCCCTCGTCCGCGCGGTGCCACTCGATGGTCGGCTGAAGGCCCGTCAGCCGTGCGAGCTCACGGCCCTCTGCCGCCAGGACGGTTGCGGCGTCCTGCCCCTCGTGCGCCACACGTTCCTGCTCAGGCCACAGGATGGCGGGCCCCTGGCCGTGGCACAACGCGAGGAACTGCGCGAGTTCCCGTACGTGGGGCAAGGTCACCCCGTCTGCCGATGGCGCGTTGTGCATGGGGCTCCTGTGGTGTGGTGTCCGTACGTGCCGCTCACGTCACGGAACCCGGTTGTTTCCGTCATGGCGAGCATTCCGCACCGCGGGCCGCCGGGACAGTCACGAAAAACCGTTCCCGCATCTCCCGCCTCGTACACGCCGCGCGCCCCGGTCACAACCACGGCTCTAGGAAGCGGTGAGCGGTTCGGTCGGTCCCTCGATGTCCAGCAAGCCCCGCTCCGCGGCGCGGACGCCGGCCTGGAAGCGGCTTCCGGCGCCCAGCTCCTCCATGATGTCGGCGATGTGGCGGCGGGCCGTGCGCAGCGACATACCCAGGCGGCGGGCGATCGCCTCGTCCTTCAGCCCGGCGGCCAGCAGTCGCACGATCGTCTCGTGGATCTCCCGGGAGACCGTCTCCAGTTGCTGGCCGACCGCGGCGGTGAACGGCGTGGCCCGGTCCCAGGTCTGCTCGAAGATCTCGCACAGGTAGTTCACGGTGGACGGCTGCCGGATCACCACGGCTCCCCAACTGCCGTCCTGGACGGGGATGAACGCGGTCTCGCGGTCGAAGACGATCAGACGGCCGAACAGCTCGTGCACGGTGCGGTACTCCCCGCCCAGGGCCGAGGCCGCTGCGACGTAGGCCTGACTGGGCCCGTTGAAGCGTGCCGTGTGGTGGTAGAGGGTGCGCAGCCGGACGCCGCGTTCGAGGATGGCCCGGTCGCGGACCAGGGCTTCTTCCATCGCCTCGGAGACCCGGGCACCACCGCCGGGCTGGCTGGCGATGATCTCGGTGCGGCACCGTTCGGAGGCCTGCTTGAGGGCGTCGCGCACGATGTGGAGGTTCTCCAGGACCTCCAGCGACCCGGAGGCCGAACGGCGCCGGTCGTAGGACGGGGCGGCACGCAGGAGTTCTTCCCGGAGGCGAGCGAGTTGCTGCTGTTGCCGCAGGATCCGGGCTTCCACGGGAGCGGCGAGCTGAGCGGCCGCGGTCTCGGGCGCCACGGCGAAGACCGTGCTGGGTTCGTCGGAGCTTTCCTGCAGCAGGCGGAGCCGCAGCAGGCGCTCGACACCGGCAGCTGCGTCCTCGCGACTCATCCCCGTGCCCGCGGCGACGGCGTCCGCGCAACCCGTGCCGTGCTCGACCACCCAGCCGTACACGGCCATGTCGGAGTCCTGTAGTTCCTTGGCATCCACCAGCGTGTCGTCCAGTCCCAATGCCCTGCGCCCCCACCATCTGCCAGGCCCTTGAAACGAGCCCTCTGGTCCAGGCGAACAGAATAGGAGTACCGGAGCACTCCGACACACCGGGAGGCACTGCACAAGTCGGCCATCTTCGCGCGTCATCCCGGGTGCCGTCGCGGTACCTGACCGGATCCGCGGCGGCCGTAGGAGCGGATCAGGCCCCCGGACTGTCTGGATTCAGCCCCCCGGTCCCTCCGCGCGCCGGCGGGTTGGGCCGGGGTCTCGCTCCTCGGGCGGACCTCCTGAGTCCGCTATGCCGTGAAGAGTCCGATATGCCGCCTGGCGCTTAACTGCCAGGTAGTTTGCTGAGGGGCTACCGAGTCGCTCCTGAAGGGGTGCACACGACAGGTTGGTCCCTGTCAGCAACTCGACGTCCACCAGGCTGAGAAGCCGGGATACCAGGAGCCCCCACATGAAGCGACTTTCTCTGCCCGTACGGATCGCACTGGCTGCCGTCATCACCGCCGTGTGTTCCACCACCGCGGCGGTGGCGGTCGTGGCGCAGTCGCCCGAGCACTCCGCCACCGCTCCGCAGACGGTGGTGGCGGAGCCCTCCTGTCCGCCGGTGGGCAAGTGCACCGAGGACACCTCTTGGGGCGGCTGACCCCGCCCGCCTCCAGCCCTTCGTAGATCCGCGCAATCCGATACCAGGAGTCAGTCATGGCCGACATCGCCGATGCACCGCCCAGCTTCACGCCCCGCGAACAGCAGGTGCTCGTCCTCCTGTCAGAAGGGGAGACCTACTGCCGCATCGCGAGCCGTCTGGGCATCAGCCGGCACACGGTCGACACCTACCTGCGCCATCTGCGGAGGAAGACCGGCACCACCAACCGCACACAGCTGGCGGTGCTCGCGTCCCAACTGGGCTTCCGGTCCTGACGCGGCCCGGTGAGGCGGCGCGCGCCGGTCCGGCCGGGCCGGCCGGCAACGCTCCGGCCGGCCCGGACCGGACGGAACGCATCCCGGTTCCCCCACGCCCCCGGTAAACGGGATCGCGCGGCATCAGCGCAGGGTGAGGGATCCCGAGCGGACCGTGTGCCGCAGGCCGTGGGTGAGCACCAGGAAGCCGATCGCGGCCCAGCCCGCGAGGATCAGGGCCTCGTGCAGTACGAGCGCCACCGACAGGGTGCCGTCGTGCGCCAGCTGCCGGACGGCGGACAGCCCGTGGCTCACCGGGAGTACCCGGGCGACCCAGGCGAGCGCCCCGCTGTGCGGTACGGAGGTGTTCACCCCGGCCACCAGCAACAGCACGATGGTGGTGCCGGCCGTCAGGTACATCCGGGACTCGGGCATCCGCAGGCTGATCCCGGACAGGCACAGGGCGAGGCAGTAACAGCCCAGGGTCATCAGGGCGTCCACGAACAGGATGGCGGGCAGCGCCGCCCAGTGGAGCGGGACCGGAAGCAGCAGGTGCACGGCGAGCAGCGCGACGGTCGAGGTCAGCAGGCCGTCGGCGACCCAGTGCAGCCCGCGCGAGGCCAGCGCGAGGAACGGCGGCGTGCGGCTGATCAGCAGGAACTGCAAGGTTCCCGAGCGGCGTTCGCCCACGGTCGAGGAGACCACGCCGAGCGCGCCGAGCGGGCCGAGCACGACGGCGTTGCCGAGGGCGAGGTAGCCCTGCTGTTCGGGCGAGCCGAGGAGCGCTCCGAGGTTGGCGAAGAAGAGCACCTGGCACAGCAGCCTGACCAGCCAGCCGCCGAGCCAGGAGCGCCAGGTGAACATGGCCCGGTAGTCCTGGTAGCTGGCGAGGGCGCCGTAGCCGATCAGCTGGAGCAGTGTCCGTACGGAACGCCGGCTCGCCGGAGCGGGACCGTGGTGGCTAGTCATGCAGCACCATCTTTCCGTTGCGGACGGAGCCGAGGACGCCGCGCAGCAGGAACACGCCCAGCAGGGTCTGGACCAGGATCAGGGCGCACAGTACGGCGAGGCGTTGGGCCAGTTGGGGGACCGGTCCCGCGGCCGCGTCCCTGAGCAGGTCGGTGGCCCAGGAGAGGAAGAAGCCCTTCGCGACGGTGCCGAACGGGGCCGGCAGGTGGCCGACGGGGAGGATGAGGCCGCCCAGAAGGTAGAAGGGGTAGGTCAGGGAGTTCTGGAGCGTGCGTGCTCCCCGCACCTTGATCATCAGCCCGCTGACCAGCAGGGCGGCGCTCGCGCATCCCGCGACCAGCAGGACCGCCACGGGCAGGGCCACGGCGGGGTTGTGCAGTGTCACGTCCAGGCCGAACAGGCCCCGGCCGATGAGGACGACCTCGGCCAGCACCGGCAGGGCGAGCAGGGTGGTGGTGAAGGTGCGCACGGCCAGGGCGACGAGATAGCGGTCCGGGGTGAGCAGCGACAGCTCCAGCGTGCCGTCCGACCGGTCGTCGTCGACGACGTCGGAGGCGACGAACACGGCGTGCGCCCACAGGCTCATCACGAATGCCGTGAGCGCCACCGTGGTGGCCAGCTCCTCCCGGTGGTGGCGTTGCAGGAAGTGGAAGAAGACCAGCGAGTACAGCGGGATCACGGCCAGGGTGGCCAGCATCCCGGGAGAACGGGCCAGGATCACCCCCTGCGCCCGGGTGGCGGCGGCCAGCACGGCCATCACAGCGCGAACTCCCGGTTCTCGATGACGGTCCGGTAGACCTCGGCCAGGCCGGGGGCGGCGACCGAGATGGACTCGGCCCGGGCCTGGGCGAGCAGCAGCAGGGCCTGGGAGAGGCTCTCGTCGTCGGCCGGGCGGGCCGTGAGGTTGCCCTCGGCGTCGGTCGTGGCGCTGCCCGGAAGTGCGGCGATGCGCGCGGCGGTCTCCGGCGGCACGCCCACGGCGGTGAGGGTACGGGGGGCGCGGATGCCGGCGAGCAGTTCCGTCGTGGAGCCGATCCGCAGGATGCGGCCGTGGTCGATGAGGGCGACGCGGGAGCAGAGGGCCTGCGCCTCCTGCATGTCGTGCGTCGTGAGGACGACGGTCGTACCGCCGCCGCGCAGCGTGCGGACCAGTTCCCGGAACCCGGCCCCGGCGTGCGGGTCCATTCCGTTGGTCGGCTCGTCCATGACGAGTACGTCCGGTTCGCCGAGCAGGGCCCGCGCCAGGTGGACCCGCTGCACCATGCCCCGGGAGAACGTCTCGACGCGGTCGTCGCCGCGGCCGTCCAGCCCCAGGAGCTCCAGGACCTCCTCGGTGCTCCGGCGGGCGGCCCGCGCGTCGAGACCCTGTAGGGCGGCCCAGTACCTCAGGTTCTGGCGGGCCGTCAGACGGCCGTAGAGCCCCCGGTCGCCGCCGAGTACCAGACCGATGCGGCGGCGGACCTCACGTGGTCGGTCCACGACGTCGAAGCCGGAGACCCGTGCCGTGCCGGAGGTGGGGACGAGCAGGGTGGTGAGAATGCGGGAAAGGGTCGTCTTGCCCGCTCCGTTGGGTCCCAACAGGCCGAGCACCTCGCCCCGCTCGACCTGGAAGCCCACGTGGTCGAGCGCGGTGACCTCGCGGCCCCGCCGGGTCCGGAAGGTCCGGGTGAGATCCTGTACCTCGATGACGGCCATGCCTCTCAGACCTCCCCGTCGGGATGCGGTGCGGTGGTGCGGGCCGGCCGCAGCGGCCAGGGGGCCAGCCCGGCCAGTTCCTGCAGGGCAGCCGCGTGGAGCGCGGGGTCGACCAGCTCTCCCGGGACCATCAGGAAGTCCGCGACCGGCGTCCTCGTGATGACGCCGTCGTTCCAGCGGTGTTCGCAGCGGCCGGTCCCCTCGCCCCGGCGCAGCGGAACGGTCAGCTGCATCCCGTAACGCTGCTCGACCGGGGCTGCCTGCGGGTCGGCGCGCCGACCGCGTTCCGTGTCGGCCGGGCCGCGCAGTCCCTCGATGAGCTCGTCCGGCACGGTGGCGGCCAGCCGCGGGTATGCGCGCACGCGCTCGCAGAGTTCGAGCAGCTCGGGGGCGAGGGCGAACTCTTCGGCGGCGGCGATCAGCGTCCGGGGCGCGGGTGCCGCCGGGGAGGTCAGCACGCAGACGAGGTCGATGATGTCCTTGGCGGTGAAGGGGCGCTGGAAGCGCTCCTCCGCGAGGGAGAGCACATCGGCGAGGACCTGGTCCTCGGGCAGGGACGCACGCAGCGGGACCAATCCGGGCCTGCCGGCGAACCCGAAGGTGGTGACCTCGATGCCGTGGTCCGGATCGAGCAGCGGGTCCTCGCCGAGCCACCAGACGGCCGCGAACAGGTGTGGCCGGCCCTGTGCGCCCAGCTCGGTCAGTTCCACCTCGTCGCTGTCGTGCCGGTCCAGCGCGAGGGCCAGTACCTGCCACAGGGCGGCTTCGCCGGGCACGACGACATCGAGGTCGCCCAGGGCTCGCAGGGCCCCTTCGGGATAGTGGCGGGCGAGCGACGGGCCCTTGACCACGCGGGCGCCGGGTACCCGGGCCGTGTCTTCGGCCAGCTGCCGGTAGGTCTCGGCGCGCCGGCGCATGCGGGCGAGTTCGTCGCGGGCGCCGGTGCCCATCGCGATGCCCTCCCGCTCGGCCAGTGACAGGACGAGCGGTGCGAGCACGCCCCGCACCTGCCGGGCGGCCTGGAGCAGGCGGCGGACGGGCAGCTCGGGGGCGACGTCCAGGAGTTCGTAGAGCAGGTCGAGGGTGAGCGGGAAGTCGGAGCGGTGATCCGGTGTCATACGAGAGGACTCCTCGGAGCCGGGGGTGGTCGCCCCCGGGGGTGGGTCAGGGGCGGGCGGCGTACGCGTAGCCGTGCGTCGGCGTCCAGCCCTGTCGGCGCAGGGCGGCCACGACCCGGGCGGATCGGTCCTGGCCCGCACGGTCCGCGGGATGGGTGACGTTGCCGATCAGCGGCGCCCCCAGCGCGGCGGCGGTGTCGGCGCAGGCCGCGACCAGGCGGGCGGTCGCGGCCCGGCGCAGTGCGGCATCGTCGATGAGGATGTCCACCAGTTCGACGAACGGGCTGTCGCTGACGTCGTCGTAGGCGTCGGTCAGGAGCGTGGCGTGCCCGATCGGCTCGGGCCTGCCCGGCACACGCACCAGGTAGGAGCGCCGGCCGGGTGCTTCGAGAAGCCGGCGGACGGACTCCGCGGCGCCGTGTGCGGTTTCGGTGTGCCCGCGGTCGGCCGCCGCATCACGGATCGCCCGTGACAGCCACCGGCCGACCGCCTCGTCGTCGGCGTCCGAGGCTTCGGCTATGCCGAAGGGCGCGGACGCTGCGGCGGGCGCGGCAGCGGGTGCGGCGGCCGCCGGCGGCGGGGCATGGCGCAGATAGCTCAGCAGGGGCTGGAGCGCGCTGGGCGCGGGGAGGTGCGCCGGGATGCGCACCACGGCCGACGAACAGCCGGGGTGACGGCGGAACAGGGCGTCGAGCAGACGGGGCGCCCGGGCGAGGAGCGCTGGGTCCGCGTATTCCACCAGGCACTGGAGCTCGCCGCTGGCCGGCTCCCGGTACTCGTCCGCCACTACCGGCAGGCCGTCGATGTGGCTGAGCACTCCGGCCTCGTCGGCGGCCCGCAGATAGAGGTCGCTGACGTCGAACGCGCAGGGCGGCGGCGCACTGCCAGGAGCGGGGCTCATCGCTGCTCCGGCCGGACGACCGTGATCAGCGAGTCGCTCAGTTCGCGTGCGGCCAGGGCCACGTCTGCGGCCGACACGCGCGCGAGCGCTTCGATCTCCGTCTCCGCGTCCCAGATCCGATCGCTCAGGATGCGCTGGGTGGCGACGGCGATGGTCCGGTCCAGCGGTGCCTCGGCCTCCCGGACCGCCTCGACGGTCGCCCGGCGCACGGCGGCCGCGAAGTCACGCTCGCGGGGACCGTCGTCGGCCACGCCGCGCAGCACCTCGCGGAACGCGTCGAGCAGCCGGGGTGCGTTGTCCGGCTCGCATCCGGCGAGCATCCGCCAGGCCCCGGAGTCGCTGTAACTGCGCGACCACGAACGAAAGTCGTAGGCCAGCGCTTCCTGGTTGCGCAGCCTGGCGTACAGCGGGGACGCCGGGCTCCCGCCCAGCAGGTGCGCGAGGACCGTGTAGGCGTGCCGGCGGGGGTCGCCCGCGTGCGGGGCGCGCCCGCCTGCCAGCAGCCAGCAGAATGCGTCCGGCCACTTTTCTACCGCTCCCGGCACGGGAGGTGCGGGGACGCCGCCGAGGGAGCCGAGCAGTGGATCGGGGACCGGGTTGCACGCCACGCGGCCCAGGCCGCCGCGCCGCAGCGCCTCGCGCAGGGTGTCCTCGGGCAGGCCGCCGGCCACGGCGACGGCGAGCGGGGCGGTGCGCAGCGCGAGGGCGTGCGCGTCGCGCACGGATTCCAGGGTCAGCCCGGACACGGTCTCGGGCCGTCCGCCGACGGGGGAGCCCAGCGGATGCCCGTCGAACAGCCGGGCGAAGAAGGCGTCCTGCACGGCGTCGGCGTCGTCGGAGTCGGCAGCCGCCAGCTCCTGGAGCACCACGTCGCGCTCGGAATCGAAGTTCCCCCGGTCCCAATGGGGTTCCAGCAGTGCCCGGCACATCCACGTGGCCACGTCGGCAGCGTCCTCGGTGAGCACCTGCGCATGGATGACCAGTGACTCGGGGCCGGTCATGGCGTTGCTCTCGCCGCCCCGGTCCTCGATGCGCTCGCTCAGCGACGGCCCGTCCCCGAGGGGTGCCGACATCAGCAGGTGTTCGAGCATGTGGGCGGCGCCGGCACGGCCCGGAGGATCGTGCCGGCCACCGAATCCGAGCGCGAAACACAAGCTGGTGGTGCGCAGGGAGGGATCGTGGTGCACCACCACGGGAACGTCGAACGTCGGTGATGTGGTCAAGAGATTTCCCGTCGTGCGAAGAGGGCGGAGAGACAGGCAGGGGTGCCGCCGGACCGAAGTCCGGCGGCACCCCTCAGGTCATGCGAATTACTTGCCCGTGCGGACGTTGACCTTGTCGAGACGCGGACGCATGGAAACGGCGTGGTTGCGGTTCATGGTGATGACTCCTCTGTGTGAACTGCTCATTATTGGAATGTCCCGGCGGGAGCGTTTTCCCCGGCGGCACGTCAACCATTTGAGCGTCAGATCCATTCGGCTGTCAATAATTTCCAGCGAATTGGGCCCTCACGAAAACGCGGGTCACGTGACTTCGCCACCGAATTCGAGTTCACAGGCCCACGTAAACGCTGGAACGGGCTGCGCCAATTCGTTGATGGCCGGGATGGATTTTCGGCGGCATTATCGAAATCACTGTCCGGCCATTCGCGCGGCCAGCCGGGTCAGGTCTTCCACGTACGTGTGACTCCTTGAAGGAGAGCCAAGTGTCCAGCAACCACTCCCTGTTCCTGATCAAGCCGGACGGGGTCGAGCGGCAGCTCCAGCAGGCCGTCGTCGAGGCCGCCGAGGAAGCCGGACTCACCGTCGTCTGCCGGCACCGGCTGCTGCTGGGCGAGGAGGACATCGTCCGGGCCTGGGCGGACACGCGCCGCACGGAACACCCGCTGGAGCACCTGTCCCTGGACCTCTGGTACGGCGGGCGTCCGATGGAGGTCCTACTCGTGACCGGCCCCGACGCGCTCGCCCGCGCGAGGCGGGTCAAGTCCGCGGTGCGGGCCGGATATCGGCTGGGCCCCTTCGCCAACGTATTGCACACCCCCGACCACACGGGGGAGTTCGACCTCCAGCTGTCGGTGTTCGCCGGGGACTGCGCGACCTGCTCCCAGGCGGTGTCCACCGACTTCGGCGACTACTCGGCCGTGCCCCAGGCGTACCCGCCCGGCACGCTGCTGCCCGAGGCCTGGCGCGACATCGAGCGGCTCAGGGAACTGGCTCAGCCGCTGTGGGACGACCCGACGTCCTGCTTCTGGCGCCCGACCTACCCGGATCCCTACCGGGCCGAGGACCCGCAGGGTCCGCAGGACCGGGCGCTGTACATCGCCGCGTCGCCGCACCAGCTCTCCTTCGACAACCTGGTGGGGGCCCTGGTGACGGCGCTGCCCGGGATCGACTTCGGCCACGCCCTCGAACTGGTCATCTCGGCGCTGCACCACCAGGACTTCACCCTCGCCGTGGGCACCAGGGCCGAGTGCGAGCGCTACCGGGACGCGCTCATGCGGCAGGGCCTCAACACCCCCATCCGTACGCTCGCCCAGGACGCCGTGCGCCGCGAGGAGCAGATCCGGACGGGTGCGGTGGCCGACGGCTCCGCGGCGTCAGCGGCATGAGCGGCACCGACGCGGGAAGTGGCACCGGCACCGGCACGGGTATCGGCACGGGCACGGGTATCGGCACGGGCACGGGTACCGGCACGGAGGCCGGTACCGGTGCGCAGGCCGCCGGCCGAGAGCGCGGCCGGACCCCCGGCCAGCTTGAGGACCGGCGGGCGAAGCGCGCCGCGCTGCTGGCCGGGGGGATCGACCCGTACCCTCCGGCCCGGCCGGCCGGCGCGCGCGTCGCCGAGCTCCACCGGCGCTACGGCGCACTGCCGCCGCGCACCCGGACCGGCGTCGCGGTGACCGTGAGCGGCCGGATCACCAGCCGCCGCGATCACCGGGACGTCGAGTTCGCCACCTTGCGCGACGGGTCCGAGGACATCCAGATATTGCTCGCGGGCGACCGCGACACGGGCCGGCCGCGCGCCGCGTGGCGGGAGCTGACGGACCTGGGGGATCTGGTGGTGGTCGGCGGCGAGCTGGTCACCACCGGGAGCGGCGCACTGGCCGTGGCCGCGGCGGAGTTCGCGCTCGCGGCCAAGGCGCTGCGGCCGCTGCCGGGCAGGCCCGCCGCCGGGAGGACGGACGGCCACCCCGCCGCGCACCGGGACCGCTACCGGCAGATGCTGCTGGACCCCGCCGAGACGGCCCGCGCGCACGCCCGGGGCGCGGCGCTCAGAGCGTTGCGCGAAGGCCTGTACGAGCGGGGGTTCACCGAGGCCGACACCCCGGTGCTGCACCCGCTGCCCGGCGGGACGGCCCGCCCGTTCACGGCGCACATGAACGCCTGGGGCGTGCCGTTGCACCTGCGGGCCACGGCCGAGATGTACCTCAAGCGACTCGTCGTCGGCGGCATGGACCGGATCTTCGAGATCGGTCGGATCTTCCGGAACGAGGGCGCCGACGCCCTGCACTTCCCGGAGTTCACCGTCTGCGAGGCCTACGCCGTCCACAGTGACTACCGCGATGCCGCGGCGCTGGCCCAGAAGCTGGTCGCCGCCGTCGCGAGCGCTCTGACCGGACCCGATCCGGCGCCCCCGTCCTTCGCCCGCCACCGCTTCCACGACCTGCTCGGCTCGGCGCTCGGCGCGGCGGTGGACAGTTCGACCTCGCGCGAGGACCTGGCCCGCCACGCCGCGCGGCACGGCATCGCGGCGCCGGCGGGAGCCGGCCCGGGCGCCCTGGCCCTGCTGCTCTACCGAAAGCTGGCCGAACCCCGGCTCCACCGGCCGACGTTCGTCTTCGACTTCCCGGCCGAGGGCGCGATCCTCGCCCGCCCCCACCGCCGGGACCCCGCACTCGTGGAGAGCTGGAGCCTGGTGATCGGCGGACTGGACGTCGGCCAGGGGTGCAGCGAGCTGACCGACCCGGTGGAACAGCGCCGCCGTTTCGCCGCCCAGGCCGCCACCCGGGCCGAGCAGGGCCTCGGCGCCACCGTCCTCGACGAGGGCTTCCTGGAGGCCCTGGAACACGGGCTGCCGCCCCTGGGCGGCCTCGTACTGGGCGTGGACCGGCTGATCACCGCGCTGCGCGGCGGAGGACGCCTGCGCGACCACCAGTGCCACCCCATCACACGGCCGGCTCCCGCGTCGTCCGCCCCGTCCGCGTCCACCGGCCGACACCCGTTCAGGAAGGAGCACCACAGTGGCCACTGACCACCAGCGCCTCGACAGCCTGCTGACGAGCGCCTGCACCCGGTTCGCTGACCGGCCCGCGCTCACCGACGACACCGGCTCACTGACCTACGCCGAACTGGCGGCCGAGGCGGCGGCGCTGCGCACCGAACTGGTGTCAGCCGGTCACCGCGCGGCGGATCCCGTCCTGGTCCGGGTGGGCAACCGGAGCGCCGACCTCGCCGCCCAGCTCGCCGTGTGGCAGGCCCGGGGCATCGTCGTACCGGTCCACCGGAGCACTCCGGACGCGGTGCTGAGCGAGACCGCCGAGCGCACCGGCGCCCGCCTCGTGCTGGACGTCGTGCACACCGCGGGCGACCGCACCCGCGGGTTGGGCCCGGCTTGGGCCCGCGTCCCCGGGGAACTCGATGCGGACCAGGCACTGGTGGCGTTCACCTCCGGAACCACGGGACGGCCCAAGGGGGTCGTGCTGTCACACCGGGCGCTGACTGCCAAGCTGCGGGCCGTCGCCGAGGTGCTGCCGTTCCGGCCCGGCGACCAGGCCCTACAGGTCCTCCAGCTCAACTTCACCTTCGGGCAGTGGACCTCGCTGCTGACCCTGGCCACCGGCGGCACCCTGCACCTGCTGCCCCGGTTCGACGCACCGGGCGTACTGCGCCGCCTCGCCGCGCGGCCGGCCGACCGGATCGCGGTGGTGCCCAGCATGCTGCGCCTGGTCGACCGGGAGCTGAGCACACCCGGCACGGGAGCGGAACTGTCCGCCGCGCTAAGGGCGTCCGGGGGACCCCGCACCTGGATCACCGGCGGGGAGCCACTGCCCGCCGGGCTCGGCCGCCGGCTGCAAGCCGCACTGCCCGGCTCGGGCATCGCCGACGTCTACGGGCTCAGCGAGACCTCGACCTCCGACTTCATCCTCACCCCCGACCAGTACGGGACGGCGGCGGGCACCATCGGCCGGCCGAGCCCGGGCGTGGAGTTCCGCATCGCCACCGGCGACGGGCCGCCCCGGCCCCCCGTTCCCGGCACCGTCGGTGAACTGTGCCTGCGCACCCCCCATCTGATGACCGGCTATCTGGACGACCCGGCCGCCACCCGTGCCGCGATGGACGGAGACTGGCTGCGCACGGGTGATCTCGCCACCGTCCGTCCCGCCGACGGCATGGTGGAACTGGTCGGCCGGAAGAAGCAGCTGATCTCCCGCGGCGGCGCCAAGATCGCGCCGCTTGAGGTGGAGCGCCCGTACACACAGCACCCGGCCGGCGCCGGCTGCCTGGCCGTCGGCGTCCCGGACCCGATGCTCGGGGAGCGCGTCCACCTGCTGTTCGTCGCCGCCCCCGGCACCAGCCCCACCGAGGAGGAACTGCGCGCCCACGGCCGCCGCCACCTGGAGCCGTACCAGGTGCCCGAGCGCGTCCATTTCGTGACGGAACTCCCGCTGGGCAGGACCGGCAAGACCGACCGCGCCGCCGCCGCCCGGCTGGCCGTCGCCGCCACGGCCGGGGCCGGGGCCGGGGCCGAGACGGGGGCGTCCCGGTGACCCTGCTCGGCGTGTCCACCGCGGCGCTGGCCGACCCGGACGACTTCGAGGCGCTGCTCGCCTACCGGCCCGACGTGGTCGAGTTCTACGGGTATCCCGCGACGGCGCTGCCCCGCATCGCACGGTTCTGCGCGGACCACGGGATACGCCCGGCCCTGCACACCCCCGTTCCCCACGACGGCACCCCGCCCCGGCGCTTCGCGCCCACCGGCCCGGACCGCCGCGAAGCGGCGGCGGCCCTGCGGCTGACCGAGGCCACCGTGCGCACCGCGGCCGACCTGGGCGCGCTCCACGTGGTGGTGCACTTCCCGAGCCCCTATCCGCCCTACGAGGAGGCGGGGTTCGAGGAGGCGTCCCAGGACTTCCTGTCCGCCACGGCTGCACTCGCCCGCGAGCACGGCGTCGCCGTACTCATCGAGAACCTGTCCGCCCACCCGCTGCTGCGGACTCCCGAGCAGTACCACCGCAGCTTGGCCGCCCATGGCGAGCTCGGCCTCTGCCTCGACCTCGGCCACGCCCACCTGCTCGGTGCGGACAGCGGGGCACCTGCCGGCTTCGCCGCCCTCTTCGGGCCCCGCATCCGCAGCATGCACGTCTACGAGACCACCGCCGAGCGCTACCCGCGGTACGGGCACGAGAGCGCCGACCGCGGCGGCACCCCGGCCGAGGGCTTCATGGGCTTGTCCGAACTGCTCCCCGACCTCCTGCGCCGCACCCGGCCGGCGGCGCTGGTCATGGAGCACGAGCCGGTCCGAACCGGCACGGAGCCGGCCGCGGCCGACTGGCTCAGAGAACTGATCCACCACCACGACGCAGGAGCGATCGCATGAGCAACAGCACTCACCTGGGCCTGGTGACCCGCCTCGCCGGGGCACGGGGCACGGACCGCACCACACTGCTGAAGGAACTGTCCGAGACCACCCAGCACCTGATCGACACGACCGGCCGCGGCCTCGACCTGACCGAGGCCGACCTCACCGGCCTCGACCTGAGCGAAGCCGATCTGCGCCGCGCCACACTGAACCGGGCCGTCCTGCACAGCACCCAGCTGGTCTCGGCGGACCTCTCCGAAGTCTCCATGGTCTGTCCCGGCATGGAACGCACCAACCTCCAGGGCGCCAGCCTGCGCTCGGCCTACGTGCACGCGCTCGCCGCGCAGACCTGCACCTTCGACGGAGCCGACCTCTCCGGTCTGCGGGACGCCACCGGCACCCTGTTCCACGGATGCAGCATGCGCGGCACCGAGCTGGACGGCGCCCACCTGGCAGGTTCGTTCTTCTACCAGTGCGACCTGTCGGACGGATCCGTCCGCGCGGCCAATCTCCAGGGCGCGCTCATCAACGAGTGCCTGCTGGACAACGCCGTCCTCGACGGCGCTCTGGTCGACCAGCTCACGATCACCAAGTCCGCCCTGCACGAGACCTCGCTGCGCGGCGCGAGCGGGAAGGGGCTGGTGCTGCAGCGCCTCACCTCCGCGGACGGACTGGTGCTCGCCGACGCCGCCCTGCCGAGTCTGCGCCTGTCCGAAGTCCGGGCCGACCGGGTGGACGCCGCGGGGCTCGCCGCCCGCGACGCCGACTTCACCGAGACCGTGCTGACCGGGGCCGACCTGACGCGCGCCGACCTCAGTGGCGTCCGGATCAGCCGCTGCGACCTGCCCGGCGCGCTGCTCACCGAGGCGCACCTGACCGGCGGATCGATCGCCACCAGCAGTCTGCGCGGCGCCGTACTGCGCGGCGGGCACGGCGAGAACCTGCACGTGGTGGAGAGCGACCTGACCGAAGCGGACCTGTGCGGCTTCACCGGGCGCTGCCTGACGGCCCGCGACGTCCGGCTCACCGGCGCGAACCTGCGGAACGCGAACCTCTACCGCGCCATGATCACCGGCGACCCGCCGCGCGCCATGAGCCTGCGCGGCGCCGTGCTGGAGGGCGCCACCCTGGTCCAGGCCTACATCGCCGCGGACCTGCGGGAGGCCGACCTGCGGGGCGCCAACTGCGCCTACAGCCGCTTCAGCCAGTCGGACCTCAGCGGCGCCCGTCTGGACGGCGCGAACATGTACCAGTCCACCTGGATCAAGGTCCCGGTGCGGGGCGCCGTGCTCACCGGGGTGCGCGCCCCGGTGTTCGCCAACCGCTGCCCCGGCCTGCCCGAAGCACTGCAACGGGCGGGGGGTCCCGCCGCGGCGGAGTTCACCGCCTTCCTGAAGGGGTTCGACGCCGCCCTCGCCACCGGCCGCAAGGGCTCCACGTGACACACGTCCTCATCGTCGCGGCCCACCCCGACGACGCCGAACTGGCGCTCGGCGGGACCATCGCCCATCTCACCGACCACGGCACCGAGGTGACCGTCGCCCTGTTCACCGTCTCCGAGACGGCGGGCAACGCAGACCCCGGACGCCGCGCCCGGCGCATCGAGGCCGCCGAGGCAGCCGCCGGAATCCTCGGGCACCGGCTGCACTGGCTGGGCGACGGCCACTGCGACCAGGTCGAGGACGTCCCCGAGTACCGGGCGGTCGGGTTCGTCGACGACCTGGTGGCGCGGACCGGACCCGACACCGTCATCAGCCACTGGGACGGCGACTCGCACGGCGACCACGTCCGCGTCGCCCGCGCGGTCATCGCCTCGTCCCGGCGCTGGCCGCACGCCGCACTGGCGCAGTTCGGCCCCAACGAGCACCGCACCGTGCGCCACGCGGAGTTCGTCCCCAATCTCTACGTCCCCACCGCCGGCCAACTTGCGCGCAAGGCGCGGGCCCTGGCCTGCCACCGCTACCCCGGGCAGGGATTCCGGGCCCTGGACACCGACGCGGTCGAGCTGTTCGACCGGGCGCGGGGGGCCGCCGTGGGGCTGGACGCGGCCGAGGGGCTGCGCCTCGTACGTCATCGCTTCACCCCCGGCCGTCCGCTCCTCTGAGAGCACGGCCCTCCACACCGAGGGAGTCACCGCCATGACAGCACTGACCACCGAGACGTCCTGGGCCCCGCCCGCACCGTCCGCCGCGCCCACCGTCCCCGTGCGGACGGCCGCGCCCATCGTCCCCGCACCTGGCCCCGATTACCGGGCCGACCTGCTGGCCCAGCACACCGCGGCCTGTGTCTGGGGCCTCGGCCACATCGGATGGTCCACCGTCGAAGCGCTCCGCGCCGAGGGCGTCGCCGTCGTCGGGTACGACATCGACCCCGCCCGGGCCGAGGAGCGGCGCGCCGTCGCGTCCGGACCGGCTGGCCCCGCCGCCCAGGTGACCTCGGACCGGGCCCGCGCACTGGCCGACGACGTCGCCGTGCACTTCGTCGCCGTGCCCACCGAACGCGAGGCGGAACCCTTCGCCGGGGCGCTGGTCGAGGTGTTCGCCGCCATCGTCGCCGACACCGCGGCCCGGCGACCGGGCCGCCCGCCGCTGGTGATCGTCGAGTCGACGCTGACCCCGGGCACGGTCGAGGACCTGCTGCTCCCCCTCGTCACCTCGGCCGGTCTCGAACCCGACACCGACCTGCTGCTTGCCCTGGCCCCGCGCCGCGACTGGTTCCTCGCCGAGGGGTACGGCCTGCGCGACCTCGACCGGATCTACTGCGGCGTCGCGGCGCGCTCCGCCGACGCCGCCCGTGACGTGCTGGGCCTGATGTGCGACACCCTGCACCGCGCGCCCAGCCACATCGAGGGCGAACTCGTCAAGTGCGTCGAGAACGCCTACCGCCACGTGGAGATCACCCTCGCCAACCAGCTCACCCTGGCCTACCCGCACGTCGACATGGTGGAGGTGCTGCGCCTCGCCGGCACCAAGTGGAACATCGGGACCTTCCACCCGAGCTTCGGCACCGGCGGCTACTGCATCCCGCTCTCCAGCCGGTACCTCCTGCGGGGCGCGGCCGACACCACACCACTGTCCCTACTCAGCGAGGCGGTGGACACCGACATGCGGATGCGCGGACTCGTCGCCGAGGCGGTCGCGCCCCGGGGCCGGGTACTGGTCCTCGGGGTCGCCTACAAGGGCGGCATCAAGGTGGCCACGCTCAGCCCCACCGTGCGGATCACCGAGGAACTGCGGCGGCTGGAAACCGAGTTCAGCGTGCACGACCCGATGTACAGCGCCGAGGAGATCGACACCCTGCTCGGACCCGGCACGGCCGCCACCGATCTGGCCCTGGCCTTCCGGGAGGCGTCCACCGTCCTCGTCGTGCCCGACCATCCGGAATTCCGCGGGGAGCCGTACCTCTCGCTGCTCGACGAGCGCCGGGAGCAGCCCCTTCTGGTGCTGGACAACCACGGAGTCTGGGCGGACCGGGAGTGGCCGGCCCACATCTCCTACAGCAGGGCCGGCGGCAGCGGCTGGCTGGCCGCCCGCGACGGCGGACCGGCGGACCCCCGATGACCGGCGCCACCCCCACGGCACCCGCGGCACCCGCGGCACCCGCGGCACCCGCGCGGCCGGACGCCGCACCCGCGCGGCCGGGCGTACTGCCGCAGTCCGCGCGCCCGCCGTCCGACGCGTTCACCGACCCCGTGGTCGTCCGCACCCGGGCGCTGGCCGGATCGCTGCTGGCCCCGGACGCCGCCGCGACCGCACGGTCCCGGGTTCCGCGCTCCCACCTGGACGCCCTCGGTGCGGCGGGCGCCCTGGGCACCGCGGTGTACCGGCCCGCCGGACCGCACACCCCGGCGCAGGTGCAGCGTGCGGTGTCCGAAACGATCGCCGCAGCGGACGGCGCGACCTGGTGCGTCTTCGCCCAGCACCACCACCCGCTGCGCGAGGTGGCGGCCTCACCCGTCCCGGCGACCCGGGAGCGCTGGCTCGAACCCATGACCCACGGCCGGGTCCTCGCCGCCGTGGCGACCTCGCACCTGCGCCGGCCCGGGCCGCCGGCCGTCACCGCCGTCCGTGACGGGCAGGGCTGGCGGCTGCACGGCCGCCTCGCCTGGCTGACCGGCTGGGGGCTCGCCGACGTCGTCCTCGTGGGCGCGGTCACCCCCGACGACCGGATCCTGTTCGCCCTGCTGGACTGCGACGAACGGGCCGGGCTCACCGACGTGCGCCCGCACCGGCTGTGGAGCATGGAGGCGACCAGCACGGTGTCGGCGCGCCTGGACGGCGTCGCCGTCGCGCCCGACCGGCTGGTCGCCCTGCACCCGGGAGCCGACTGGCGGCGCGCCGACGCCGCACGCCGGCCGAACGTCAATCCCGGCGTGTTCGGCACGATCGCCGCCGCCACCGCCTGCCTGACCGGGGCCGGGAGCGGTCCCGAATACGGCGAACTGGGCCTGCGCATCGCCGCCGAGGCGAGCACCCTGCGCACCACCGCCTACCAGCTGATGGACGAGGTACCGGCGCACGAGGCGACGACCGAGCGGCTCGCCGTCAGGGCGGCGGCCCTGGATCTGGCCGGCCGGGCCGCCACCGCCTGCGTCGCGGCCGGCGGCGGGGCGAGCACCACCGCCGGCTCACTGCCGGCCCGGCTGCTGGCGGAGGCCTCCTTCCACCTCGTACAGGCACAGACCGGGGAAAGCCGCGCCGCCACGGGGGCACGGATGCTCGCCGTCACCAACGCCGCCACCAACGCCGCCACGAACGCCGCCCGGAGTACCCGGTGACGGGCCCCGGGCGGCGCCGCAGGGTCCGCCTCGCGGACACCGGCCCCACCGTCTTCACCGAAATGTCCGAACGCGCCGCCCTGCACGGTGCGATCAACCTCGGCCAGGGCTTCCCGGACACCCCGGGACCCGCGCCGGTCGTCGACTCCGCGATCGCCGCCCTGCGGGCCGGACACCACCAGTACCCGCCGGTCCCCGGACTGCCGGAACTACGCAAAGCCATCGCCGACCACCAGCGGGCCCGGTACGGGATCGAGCTGGACCCCGCCCGGCAGGTCGTCGTGACCACCGGAGCGTCCGAAGCACTGGCGGCGGCCCTACTGGCGCTGACCGGCCCGGGAGACGAAGTCGTCGTCCTGGAGCCGTACTACGACGCCTACGCGGCATGCGTCGCGCTGGCCGGGGCCACGCTGGTGCCCGTCCGCCTCGACCCGCCCGCCTTCACGCTGGACCCGGCCGCGCTGCGCCGCGCCGTGACCCCGCGGACGAAGGTCCTGCTCCTCAACACCCCGCACAATCCCACCGGAACGGTGCTACCCCCCGAGAGCCTGCGGCAGATCGGGGAAACGGCCCGGGCCCACGACCTGCTGGTCATCTCCGACGAGGTCTACGAACACCTCGTGTACGAGGGGCCGCCGCACCTGCCCCTCGCCGCCCTGCCCGGCATGGCGGAGCGGACCCTGACCATCGGATCGGCCGGCAAGACCTTTTCCGTCACCGGGTGGAAGGTCGGCTGGGCCACCGGCCCACGGGATCTCGTCGAAGCGGTCACCGCGGTCAAGCAGTACCTGTCGTTCGGCTCCGGAACCCCCTTCCAGCACGCGGTCGCCGATGCCCTGCGCCTGCCCTCCGCCCACTTCACCCAGCTGCGCGACTCACTGAGGCGCCGCCGGGACCTCCTGGTCGCCGGGCTGAACGACGCCGGCTTCACCGCGCACGCCCCGCGCGGCACCTACTTCGTGACGGCCGACATCCGGCCGCTGGGCGAGCGGGACGGCTTGGAATTCTGCCGCTCCCTGCCCGCCCGCTGCGGTGTCGCAGCCATTCCGAACCAGGTCTTCTACACCGATCCCGACGCGGGCCGTCCCTACGTCCGGTTCACCTTCTGCAAACAGCGGGCCGTGCTCGACGAGGCGGTGAGAAGGCTCAGCGTCCTGCCCGGCAGCCGCCCTGCATCCACCCTCCGTACGGAAGAGAAGATCGCGTGATCACAACGGCCGACCGGCCCACCGCCATCCCCGCCGCCCTGCGCCGGGCCGAACTGGAAGCCGCCCTGAGGGCCGTGACCGCCCGCATCGAGGCCGCGGCGGCCGAATCCGGCCGCGATCCGCGTGACATCACCCTGGTGGCCGTCACCAAGACCCGGCCCGCCTCGGACGCCCGCTTGCTGTGCGGGCTCGGTGTCGGGCACCTGGGCGAGAACCACGACCGTGAGGCGGCCGCCAAGGCCGCCGACCTCGCCGACCTGGCCGACCTCGCGGTGCCGCCGCAGTGGCACTTCGTCGGCACGCTGCAGCGCAACAAGGCGGCGTCGGTGGCCCGTTACGCCGACTTCGTCCACTCGGTGGACCGTCCCACGCTGGTGACGGCCCTCTCCCGGGGAGCCGTGAACGCCGGCCGGACCGTGTCGTGCCTGCTCCAGGTGAGCCTCGACGCAGACCCGCGGCGCGGCGGCGTGCCGGCCGAGGGGCTCGCCGCCCTCGCCGACGCGGTCGCCGATGCCCCGGGCCTGCGGCTGGCCGGAGTCATGGCGGTCGCCCCGCTCGCCGTGCCGGCCCCGCAGGCGTTCGCCCGGCTGGCCTCGCTCGCCACCCGGCTGCGGGCGGACCATCCGCGGGCCACCGTCATCTCGGCCGGCATGAGCGGCGATCTGGAAGCGGCCGTCGCGGCCGGAGCGACCCACCTGCGGGTGGGCTCCGCCCTCCTCGGGGCCCGCACCTACCCGGCGACTCCCCGTACACCGGGCACGCCGCAGGACGGTGCCGCATGAACCGTCCCCTGAACCCGGTGCCCCCCGCCCCCGCGCTGCCACCCCTGGACACCGCGCTGCCGCCCGCGGGCACCGGAACCCGGGCCCTGGACCTGCGGTACCTGGAACGCCCGCCCGCCGAACACCAACGGCCCTACTTCCCCTTCGTCGCGCACCACCTGCGCGAGGTCCTGGACCGCCCGGGCGCCTCCGTCCTGGACATCGGATGCGCCAACGGCGCCTTCCTGCACCATCTGGCGGGCCGGTACCCGCGCGCCCGCCTCACCGGAATCGACGTACTGCCCGCCCTCGTCGAGCACGCAGCACGCCACGTTCCGCGGGCTTCCTTCGCCCTGGGCGACGTCGGCCGGGCCGAGACCCTGCCCGCGCAGCGGTACAGCGCGGTCACCCTCCTCACCCTGCACAGCCACTTCGACTCCCTCGACCCGTGGCTCGACCACGTCCTCGACCTGGTCGAACCCGGCGGACGCGCCATGCTGTTCGGCCCGTTCAACCCGCACCCCGTCGATGTCCTGGTCCGCCTGCGCCAAGCCGACGGAGAGGGGGACGGCGCCTGGCTCCCCGGCTGGAACGTGCACTCCCGCGCCGCGTTCGCGGACCACCTCGCCGCACGGGGACTGCGCCACCGCTTCCACGACTACCAGCCGCCGACGAGCGTCCCGCGGTCCCCGAACGACCCGCTCAGCACACGCCGCGCGACCTTGGACGGCGCACCCGTGCTGACCAACGGAGGCGGCCTGCTCCTCCCCTTCGCCCTGCTGGAGATCACCGTATGAGCCCCCGCCGGCCAGCCGCTTCCCCGGCCGAGCCGTTCCTCGCACTGCTGCGCAGCCCCACGACGGGGGGCCCGCTCACCTGGGCCGAGCCGTACGTCCTCACCGACGGCGAATCGCTGTGGCCCTGCCTGGACGGCATCCCGTACCTGCGCACCGGACGCGACCTGCTGCGCGCACGCACGATCGACGCCATCCGAGCGGGCGACCTCGACCGGGCCCTCGCCCTGCTGCTGTGCGACCGCAAGGACGACACGGTTCCGGCGGCCGATCCCGTCTCGGCGCTCGCCGTGGCCGCCGGCGCCACGACCGCCAAGGCGGCCATGGACGGGCTCGGTTACGGAGGCCTGGCCCCCTACTTCCTGCACCGCTGGTGCCAGCCGACGTACCTGAGCGGCCTCGCCCTGCTGGACGCGCACGTCCCGACCGGCGCCACCCTCTTCGAGATCGGCTGCGGGGCCGGGCACCTCCTGCGCACCTGGACGGACCGCTCGGGCCCCGCCATCGGCTCCGACCTGGTCTTCTCCCACCTGTGGCTCGCCCGGACCTTCTGCGCCCCCACCGCGCACCTGGTCTGCTTCGACGCCGAAGGCGCCTTCCCGCTCGCGGACGGCGCCGCCGGAGCGGCCCTCAGCCACGACAGCTTCCACTACTTCCGCGACAAGCAGCACGTCCTGGCGGAGCTGCTCCGCGTCAGCGGCACCGGTCCGGTACTGCTGGGCCACGTCCACAACGCCTCGCGCGACAACTACTCCGCGGGCCACCCGCTGCCCACCGACGCGTACCTGGCCGCGCTCTCCCCCGACCGCTGCTACGACGACGAGGTCCTCACTGACGCGGCGCTGCAGGAACGTACGCCGGCGCCGGTGCGCGGTGAGGAACTGCGCGACGCGGCCGCGCTGGCCTTCGCCTGCCGCACGTCCGGGGACGCTGCGGTCCCCGGACGGCTCACGGGGGTCGTGCCGGGGCGCCCGCTCAGACTCAATCCGCTGCTGACCGACACCGGGCCCCGTTGGCCCGACGAGAAGTTCGCCCGCGAGTTCACCGACGGCTGGCCCTATCTGCGCGATCTGACGCGGCCTCCCCGGGCGACCCTGGCCGCGGGCCGCGCGGGACTCGCCGGTTCCGATCCCGACGTCGACTCGTTCGCCCGCCGACGCGTACTCCTGGACCTCCCCGAAAGCTGGCTCTGACATGACCTCCACCATCTTGCCGTCCCCCGCCCTGCCCCTCGTGGACGCCGAGCGGCTGCCGGACTCCTGCCGCACGGGTCCGGGCGTACGCATCCACGCCGGGCGGCTGACCGTCGGCGAGGGCGTGAGGATCGGCGCCGGCACCACCATCGTGGGCGACGACGTCGTGATCGGCGACGGCACGGTCATCGGCCCCGACTGCGACTTGCGGGCCGCCACACTGCGTCTGGGCACCGGCACCGAGATCGGCCCCCGCGTACGCGTGCTCGTCGCGGAGCGGTTCGCGGTGGGCGGCGCCGCCCGCATCGCCCCCGACGTGCAGGTGCTGTGCCGGGACTTCACGGCGGGCCGGCTGTTCTACTTCGGCGACGGCGCGCGCGTCGGCTACGGCGGGACCACGACCTCGACGGCCCGGGTCCGCATCGGAGACCGGGTCACGATCGGCCAGCACACCATCCTCAACGCGAACCACGAGATCACCCTGGGCGACGGTGTCGGCACCGGCTCCTACCTGGCCATATGGACCCACGGCTACCACTTCGGGCACGGCCCGCTCAACGGCACCGAGCCCGCCTACGCCCCCGTCCGCATCGCACGCGACGCATGGCTCGGCTACCACGTGACCGTGCTTCCCGGCGCCCACGTCGGCGAGGCGACCGTCGTCGCCGCGGGGTCCGTCGTCACCGCACCCCTCCCCGCCGGTGTCCTCGCCGGCGGCGTCCCCGCCCGGGTGAAGAAGTCCCTCGACTTGCGGCCCGTCGGCGACGACCGGGCCCGTGAAGCTGTCCTCGGCGTACTGCGGGGCTGGCGCACCGAACTCGTCTGGAAGGGCTGCCCGGTCGAGTGGCAGGAGCGGCCCGGGGCCCCGGGCCCGCTGACCGTCAGCCTCGCGGACGGCTCGCACCGCACCCGGGTCGTCCTCCTCGCGCCGGACGACCCCTGGCCGGCAACCCCGCCGCCCGGCGAGGCACTCGCGGTCCTCGTCCTCGGCGACCGCGCGGCCGAGCACCGGCCCCAGGGCTCCGTCGCCGTGTTCGAGGTGCGCTCGGGACGTCTGCGCGGCCACACCTCACCCGTCATCGAGGACCTCCGCGACCAGTTGCGGCGCCATGCCGTGCCGTGCGGGGACGACCGGTCCTTCAGCTCGATCGAGCCCGAGGCCTTCGCCAGGCTCAGGAGGGCCGCGGCATGACCCCTGCCGACGAACCGGCGGTCATCGGCCTGCTCGGCGGAATGAGCTGGCCGTCCACCCTCACCTACTACCGGGCCGTCAACGAAGGCGTCGGGAAGGTCCTCGGCGGGTCCCACTCGGCCCGCATGGTCATCTGGTCGCAGGACTACGCCGAGGTGGAGCGCCGGCAACTGGCCGAGGACTGGGAGGGAGCCGGCGAGCTGCTCGCCGAGGGAGCCCGGCGGCTCGCGGCAGCGGGCGCGGACATGCTGGCCATCGCCTGCAACACCATGCACCGCGTCTCCGGCGCCGTGCGCGTCGCCTGCGACCTGCCCCTGATCGACATCGTCGAGGTCACGGCGGAGGCCACCCGCAGCCGCGGCATGACCCGGGCGGCGGTCCTCGGCACCCGGTTCACCTCACAGGGAGGGCTGTTCACCGGCGCGCTGGCAGCCCGGGGAGTCGAACCGGTCCTGCCCGCCCCCGGGGACCAGCGGCTCGTCGACCGCATCATCTACGACGAACTGTGCCGGGGCACCGTGAGCGACGCGGCGGCGTCCGCGTTCACGCAGCTGCGGGAGCGGCTGCGGCGCGACGGAGTGGACGGCTTCATCCTCGCCTGCACCGAACTCGGCCTGCTCGTCCCGCCCTCCGAACGCGTCTCACCGGAGATCGTCGACACCGTGGACGTGCACGTCCAGGCACTGGTCACGGCTTCCCTGACGGGACGCCCCGGCGCACCGGCCGCCACCCCCTGAACGTGCAGGCCCCGGATCCCGCGCTCCGGTGGACTCCACGGTCGGACCGGCCCGGCGCCCCGGTTCGCCCTTCGTACACGGGCGCCTGTCGCCGAAACAGCACAGTCACCGGAAGGCACATGAACATCGAGAACCCGGCCGCATCGCCGGCCACCCTCAGCGTCCGGCCCCAGCACACCGGCCGGTGGGGCCAGCCGCGCTACGAGGACCCGGACGCGGCCCGCAAGGCGCTGCGCCGGCTCGCCTCCGGCGTGACCGTTCTGACCGTCGACGGCGGTGCGGGTGCCCGGCACGGCACCACCGCCAGCTCCATGGTCGCCGTCTCCCGCGAGCCGCTGATCCTCGGCGTGTGCCTGCGCCGCACGTCCACGTTCACCCGACTGGCGCTCGCCGCCGGCACGTTCTCCGTCAGCGTGCTCGCCGCCGGCCAGGGCGACGTCGCCGGCCGGTTCGCGGACCCCGAACGCCCGTCGGGCGACGCCCAATTCGCGGGACTCGCATGGACCACCGACCCGCTCAGCGGCGCCCCGCTCCTCGACGGCTCCCTCTCGCACCTGTCCTGCCGGCTGCTCGACCGCCACCAGGTGGGGGACCACGACCTCCTGCTCGCCGAAGTCACCGCCGGTGCGCACGCCCGCGACACCCCCATGCTCAGCTTCGCCGGACGCCTGCACACCACAGCGTGCGCCGGACCGTAAGAGATGACGGGCTGGAGTGGGCTGCGCACGCGGCCGGCCCCCGAACGGTGTCCAAGGGCGCGGGTGCGCGGCCGGTAGGCCCACGCGTCCACCACGGCAGCCCTTCCTGCGCAGGCACGGATGCACGCGGCCCCGAGTGCAGGGCTGCGGCCCGGCGTGACCGGGCCAGGCGTGACCGGGCCGGGCGTGACCGGGACCTCCGGGCGGGGCGTCCCGACAGGATCCCGGCTTCCGAGGCCGTGGCGCGTGCCTTCGTGCTGCGCGATGCCGGGCTGTCGGCCGGTGACACCCCAGCGGTCTCAGGGGTTTCGGCCACCCTCGTGCGTCGTCTCCTGTGGTGCCTGTCCGTGGACCGGCAGCCGCCGGTCCACCGCACCACTGCCGAGGCGATCCTGGGGGTGCCCCTCACCGGTCTGTCCAGACGGCGCTGCCATCTGGGCTGGTCCCGTCCGGCACAAGCGCCAGGTGCCTGAAGGAACGTGCGGAGGGGGCCGGTCCCGGCTTCCTGGCGAGCCGGCCGGGCACGAGCACCCACACCATCGCCGTGATCCGCGCCCGCGCCCGCGCATCGCCCTCGCCTCGACCGGGCCATCCAGAACTGCCGTGGGGAAGACCGCGAGCGCCCCTGCCGAGTACGGCATCGCGGCACACCGCAGCCGGAGGGCCCGCGCCGCCGCCGGCCGGTGCCCAGCACCTCCTGCACGCCGGCTGAACCGAGCACCTGCGGCACGGCCGGTGCCCGGCGACCGGCCGACCAGTCCACGTCGGCAGTGGCGACGTGTGTGTCAGCGCAGCCGACAGCCCCCGAAACCGTGCCGAGCCGGGCATCGGAGACCTGCGGGCGCTACCTTCACAGGTATGACTGCCCACCCGGCCGCCGTGGCGGTGACCTGTCCGGAATGCGTCCGGCTGCGCCAGAGCGCGCACCAGCCTGCCCGTGCCGGGGAACCCGACCCCCGCCGTGGCGCACCCGGTCCGGCAATGACGAGGCTGGCGCGCCATGTGGCCACCCGCCACCTCGATCTCCTGCCGGGATGGGTTGCGGGCTGCGCCCGCTGCGATGAGCTCAGCGAGGCGATGAGGCAAGCGGCGGCCGCAGGGCTGCTCGGTGCCGGGATCGCGCAGGTCGGCGCCGAACACCGGGCCCTGCACATGCTCGGCGCCCCGGATACGGCCGCTGCCCGGCTGACAGTCCCGGGCACTCCCGGCCCCGGCAACAGCCAGTAGCCGGAGTGCGGCGGACGCTCAGAGTACGGATACCGCTCCGAGCGCCGGGCGGCACCCCGCACTTTCGAACGTACCCCGGAGTGCGGGGAAGAGGCTGGGCGCAGGTCCGCCAAACCGATCGTCGACCCGCCCGACGAGCAGGGGTGACGCCCGTTGCGCTCCGAGCTTGACCGCCAGACCGTCGCCCATCCGCCACCTCGGGCTCGCCGCACGACATGACACCCCAACCCCCGTGCGCGTATGAAGATTTCATGAGTCGCCCAACCTCGAACGCGATCTGATCATCTTCCCCGCCGAGTCCGTCACCGCCCCCGAGGTGACGGCTCGCGATCGAGGAGGTTGGCATCCCCCATGAGGCTGCCCCGCAAACGCCGCGCGGATCGCGCCGGAAGTCCGGACGACATGGAGTGCCCGGAGCAGGCGGAAGGTCCGAAGCGCACAAGGCGCCGTGCGGGCCGAGCGAAGAGCGGTAGGAGGGCCGCCCGCAAGGCCCGTCGCCGCCTCGTCGACTTCCCCAGGCACGGCCGGCGGGGCTGGCGGCGCTGGATGCCCTCCTGGAAACTGACCTCCGGCTTGTTCCTGCTCTTCGCCGGCGCCTTCGCCGGCCTCTTGGCCGCCGTCTACGTGCAGGTCCAGATCCCGGACCCGCACGACTCCGCGCGCCGGCAGGCCACCGTCTACTACTGGGCGGACGGCAGCCGGATGGTGAGCGTCGGCGATGTGAACCGGCAGGACGTGAAGCTCGCCCAGGTGCCCGATTCCGTCCAGCGCGCCGTCATCGCGGCGGAGAACGCGGATTTCTACGGGGACTCGGGCGTCTCCGTGACGGGCATCGGCCGCGCGGCTGTCAACATCGTCATGGGCGAGGAGACCCAGGGCGGCTCGACGATCACCCAGCAGTACGTGAAGAACACCTATCTGAGCCAGGACCAAACCGTCCAGCGAAAGATCAAGGAACTCTTCCTCTCCCTGAAGGTCAGCAACCAGCGGCCCAAGACGGAGATTCTTGAGGGGTACCTCAACACGTCCTGGTTCGGCCGCGACGCGTACGGCGTCCAGGCAGCCTCGTACGCGTACTACGGCATCCCCGCCAAGGAGCTGAACCCCAGTCAGGGCGCGCTCCTGGCCGCTGTCCTCAAAGGCGCGGAGAGCTTTGACCCGTCCCTCAGCGCCGACAACCATCAACGCGCGGAGGACCGCTGGAGCTGGATTCTGGACCGTCAGGTCGACACGGGTTCGATGAGCGCCGAGGAACGCGCGAAGTACACGGAATTCCCCGAGCCGAAGCCTCCCGTCAAGCCGACCAGCCAGGCCGGGCAGATCGGCTACCTCGTCGACATCGCCAACAAGTACCTCAAAAGCCGTAGCGGGATCACGGGCAAGGATCTGGCCAGTGGCGGCTACAGCGTTCACACCACCTTCGAGAAGGACAAGGTGCTCGCGCTGACCAAGGCCGTCGAGCAGGTACGGGCGGACCGACTGGACCCGAAGAAGCGCGCGGACGACGAATACGTGCAGGTCGGCGCCGCCTCGGTACGCCCCGAGGACGGAGCGATCGTCGCGGTCTACGGTGGCTCCGATGCGATCGAGCACTTCACCAACAACGCGGACACCTCAGGCGTCCCTGCGGCCTCGGCGTTCAAACCCTTCGTGTACGCCGCCGCTCTGGAGGAGGAGCGCGAAGGCAGGGATCACTCCGCCCAGAGCCCTGCCCCGGAGCCCCTGAAGCCCACGCCGGTACGGGCGCCCATGGCATCCGCGAACCTCCACTCGGCCCTGGTGGACTCGGACCACACGCCGTTCGTGGAGGTCGGCAAGAAGATCGGGTTGAAGAAGGTCAAAGAACTCGCGGTCGCGTCGGGACTGCGTGAGGAGAGCATGGCCAAGCTGGAGCCGACCTTCTCCATCGGTACCTCCACCCCCAGCGCCGTCCGGCTGGCGAGCGCCTATACGACCTTCGTCAACGAGGGCCGGGCCACCGAACCCTACTCGGTGTCCAAGGTCGAGCGCAGCGGCGTCGCGGTGGACGGCTTGGGCCGACCCAAACCGCGGCGGGCCATGAGCTCCGAGGTGGCCTCGATCGTCGGCGACGCGCTCCGCCAGGTGAGCGGGAGCACCGTCGGACCGCCGAACGGGCAGCCGACCGCCCCGTCCTGGGCGGGAAAGACCGGTCCGAACGACCGTATGAACTCGGCCTGGTTCATCGGTGCGACGCCGGGCCTGAGCACTTCGGTCGCGATGTTCCGTACGAAGCCCGACGTCCCGCAACTGCTGCCCATGCAGGGTGTGGGCGGCCCCGATTCCGAGCGGGGCAGCGCCTTCCCGCCGCTGATCTGGAAGGCCTACGACGCGGCGGCGGTACCTGCGCCGCACCCGGCGGACGTCCCCCAGAACCGCCCGTGACGGTCTCGTAGTGCGGGACGCGCGTGCAGAAGAACGATGAGGCACACCGGCGGCGACCCGCACCGCCTGTGCGCGGGCAGGCCGAGACGCTCCGCCTTCGCGAGGAGGTGGGGCGGCAGCGTGCGAGCAGCTCGTCGTACGCGCTCGCCGTAGCCCGGGCGCGCGCCGAGAAGGCCGGACGCACCCCGCTGCCGGTGCCGTGGCTGTTCAGCCCTTGCGGGCCAGCGGTGGCCCGGCGAAGCTCACCCCTGCCAGGCCATGGGCCATGAGGTTGCGAATGTTGCCGTGATCAGTGTCGTTCGGCGTTGCCAGCACATTGCGATAGTGCTCACCGAACGCCAGCAACACTTCCTGATCGCTCAGCCCTTCCAGCAGGGCCAGTCCCAGCGTCTTGCAGGAGCCCTCGTTCTCACCTGCGGCATTTGCCAGTTCCCCGTTGCGGAACGCCTGCGGCTGGTACTCGTAATGGGCGGCGACGAAGGCCAAGGTGTCGGCGAACTCGTGCTCACCTGACGCAAGGCTTGCCCGCAGCGGGTTCAGATCAGTCATGCGGTTCCCCTGGGTTGGACAGACGATCCGATTGCCGCCCGTGACCGGACGACGATAGCCCCCTTGAGGCCAGCCGTAAGAATCGCGCCACATGTCGGAACGAGCGGCATCTCCGCAGGTCACGATGCGCGACTGTGAGACCCGCCCGAGACCCGTTTCGGTCCGGGCGATCGACCGGGAGGACGGTGCTGATCAGCAGGCCGTTGCCGGTCCCGCCCGGTGTCAGGGCGGCTCGGTTGCGGTGGCAAGGCGGGGTCGGGCGGGGGCGTTGTCAGTGCGGGGCGGGATGATGACCTTCATGACCGAAAACAGTGCCCTGCTCTCTCCTGCTGCCTACGTGGAGGCCGTGACCACCGCCGTGGCGGCGTCGGCCGCATACTACGGCGACGGGACCACCCCGCTCGGTGACGACGAGTACGACGGGCTGCTGCGCGCCATCGCGGCCTACGAGGAGGCCCACCCGGACGAGGTGCTTGCCGAGTCGCCGACCGGGAAGGTGGCGGGCGGAGCTGTGCAGGGTGACGTGCCGCACTCGGTGCCGATGCTCTCCCTCGACAACGTCTTCGACGCCGATGAGCTCGCCGAGTGGGCCGCAGGGCTGGAACGGCGTCTCGGGCACCCCGTTGCCGGGTGGTGTGTGGAGCCGAAGCTCGACGGCCTCGCGGTGGCCGCCCGGTACCGGGGTGGTCGGCTCGTTCAGGTCCTCACCCGCGGCGACGGCTTGGCCGGCGAGGACATCACCCACGCCGCCGACGCCGTCCTCGGTCTGCCGCCGGTACTCACCGGGCCGATCGACGTCGAGTTGCGCGGCGAGGTGCTGCTGACGACCGCGCAGTTCGAGGAGGCCAACCGGATCCGGCTCGCCCACGAGGCCACGCCCTTCGCGCACCCGCGCAGCGGAGCGGCCGGCACCCTGCGGGCCAAGGACCGCCCCTACCGGATCGAGTTGACCTTCTTCGCCTACAGCGCGATCGGCCTGGACGACCTCGGCCACGTCGCTCTGCTGGAGAACCTGGCCGCGCTCGGCGCGAACACGGCCGCCAGCACGGCCGCCGCCCCGATGCGGTGCGAGACCGTGGAGCAGGTGCAGCAACGCATCGACGTGATCGCAGGCCTGCGCGGAGACCTGCCGTTCGGGATCGACGGTGTCGTCGTCAAGGCCGACACGGCCGAGGACCAGCGGCAGGCCGGCAACGGCTCGCGCGCCCCGAGGTGGGCGGTGGCCCGAAAACTGGCGGCCGAACACAAGGTGACGCGCCTTCTGGCGGTGGAGTGGAACGTCGGCCGGACCGGGATCATCGCCCCGCGCGCTGTCCTGGAGCCCGTGGTCATCGACGGGGTGACGGTCACCTACGCCACGCTTCACAATCCGTCCGATATCACACGTCGCGGGCTCATGATCGGCGACCAGGTGTTCGTGTACCGGGCCGGCGACGTGATCCCCCGGGTCGAGGCACCGCTGGACGACCAGCGCACCGGCGCCGAGAGCCCGATCGTCTTCCCCGAGGCCTGCCCCCGCTGTGGCGACGCGATCGACACCTCCGAGCAGCGGTGGCGGTGCGTGCGCGGCCGGAGCTGTCAGGTCGTGGCCTCGGTGATCTACGCGGCTGGCCGGGACCAGCTCGACATCGAAGGTCTCGGCGGCACGCGCGCGATCCAGCTGGTGGAGGCCGGTCTGGTCAAGGACGTCGCCGACCTGTTCACGCTGACCCGCGAGCAGCTCCTCGGTCTGGAGCGGATGGGCGAGACCAGCGCCACCAACCTCCTGGCCGCGATCGAGACCGCCCGCGGAGCCGCATTGAGCCGCGTGTTCTGCGCCCTCGGTGTCCGCGGCACCGGGCGCACGATGTCCCGCCGGATCGCCGCGCACTTCGGCTCGATGGCCGCGATCCGGGCCGCCGACGCGGACACGCTGGCCGGGGTCGACGGCATCGGCACGGAGAAGGCCCGGGTCATCGTGGCCGAACTCGTCGAACTCGCCCCGCTCCTCGACAAGCTCCAGGCCCAGCAGGTCGGCACGCAGGTCACCGAGCCGCAAAAGCCCGCGACCGAGGCGAACGACGGCGAGGACCCGGCGGGCGGACCGCTGGCCGGACAGGCCGTCGTGGTAACCGGCTCCATGACCGGCCCCCTTGCCGTGTTGTCCCGGAACGAGATGAACGAGCTGATCGAGCGGGCCGGCGGAAAGGCAGCCTCGTCGGTGTCCAAGCGCACCACCCTCCTGGTGGCGGGCGAGAAGGCCGGCTCCAAGCGCACCAAGGCCGAAGAACTGGGCATCCGCATCCTCGACCCCGAGGAATTCGCCGTCCTCGTCGCCGACCTCCTCCCCACCAGCTAGTGCTCTGACCGGGAAGGTTCACCGAGGTCAGTACGCTGAGCCCGGCTGCGGTGGACGAGGAGGTCGGGCATGACGCGGAGACTGTCGATGGACATGGCCGTGGGATTGCTTGAGGGCGAACTGGGGTCAGGGCAGCGAACGCTTGACGATCTGGTCACGGAAGAACTGCGGACGCGGACTCGTTCACGTCGTTGGGCGGCCAGGACGTCGGGGTGGCGGGCATTCTGGTTGCGCCAGCGCAGGTAGGCGTGCAGGGCCCGGGTCTGGACGCGAACGTGCGGTCCGGCCGCTGGTTGATCGCGTACTCGATCCTGGCCAGTTTGGCGTCGAAGTCCGGGTCGGGGGACTCCTTCCAGGTCTTCGTGCGTTGGAAGGAGACCCCGCTCTACGAAGCGTGCCTGCACCTGCTCGACGATGCCGCCGAGCCGTACCGGCCCCACCCGGACCCGGAGGGACCAGCCGCACGGTGCTGGCCAGGGGACGGACCACCGCACCGCCGAGGCGTTCCTGTGCTTCCCTGACGGGTCACCAGGGCACCGGGCCGGTGGCGCCGGTGAAGGCAGGGCTCGGCGCGCCGGAGCCGGCGGTGGCAGCCGTGACGATCACAGCGGCGCCTTCTTCTACGCTCTGGGTGCCCTGGTGGCCGTTGAGGTCGGTCGCGGTGAAGCCGGGGTCGACGGAGGTGACGCTGATCTGTGGGAACGCCTGCGCATAAACGACTGTCAGCATGTTCAGGGCGGCCTTGGAGGAGTTGTAGGCCAGCAGCGGTGCCCACGCGGTGAGGATGCCGGTGTGGGCGGCCGGGGCGGCGTTGATCGCCAGTGAGCCCAGGCTGCTGGAGACGTTCACGATCGCGGGCCGGGCAGCCTCCTGCAACAGGGGCAGGAACGCGCGTGTGGTGCGCACCGCGCCGAAGACGTTGGTGTCGAACACCCGCTGCAGGTCGGCCGCGGTCAGCTCGCCAACGGGCGCGGGCGGTCCGGCGATGCCCGCGTTATTGACGAGCACGTCTACCCGCCCCGCCTCGGCCTGGACCAGGGCAGCGGCAGCGGCCACGGACGCGTCGTCGGTGATGTCGATCAGCAGCGGCCGGGCTCCGAGGGCCTTGGCGGCCCGCTCGCAGCGATGAGCGTCTCGGGCGCCGGCATAGACGGTGTGACCCTGCTCGATCAGACGGCGGGCCGTTTCGTACCCGAGGCCCTTGTTGGCCCCGGTGATCACAGTGACTGTTGTCATGGCAGTCAGCCTGCGCCATACGGAGACACCGAGGGAGAGCCCTCTCCAGCAGGGGGTCGGCCAGTACCAGGCTGTTCCCGCAGACACGACGGACAATGGATGCGTGAACGACGACCCCGCAGGCCTAGGTCAGGCCCTGCGCCACTGGCGCGACCGCACCAGCCCCCAGGACCTCGGCCTCCCACTCGGCGGTGTCCGCCGCGCACCTGGGCTGCGGCGCGAAGAACTCGCACAGCTCGCCGGCCTCTCCGTCGACTACGTCACCCGCCTCGAACGAGGCCGCGCCACCTCACCCTCCCCTCAAGTGCTGGCCGCCCTCTCCCGCGCCTTGCGCCTGACAGGCACCGAACGCGACCACCTCCATCTGCTCGCTGGCCAGGCTCCGACCGCCACCGGCCAGATCTCCGCCCACATCCCGCCCAGCGTCCAGCGCCTCCTCGACCAGCTGCGCGCCACCCCGCTCAGCGTCCACGACGCCGCCTGGAACCTCATCTCCTGGAACCCGCTGTGGGCCGCCCTCGTCGGCGACCCCTCCCCGTGGCGCGGCCGCGAGGCCAACATCGCCTGGCGGCACTTCACCGACCGGGCCACCCGCGTCACCCACACCCACGACCAGCAGATGCGCTTCGAGACCGCACTCGTCTCCGACCTGCGCTCCACCGCCGCCCGCTACCCCGAGGACAAGCCGCTCAGATCACTGATCACCGACCTGCGCCGCGCCAGCGTCCGCTTCAACGACGGGTGGGACTCCCACACCGTCGGCTTCCACACCTCTGACAGCAAGACCGTCCACCATCCCGACCTCGGGCCCGTCACCGTCGACTGCGACACCCTCACCACCCCCGGAAACGACCTGCGCATCGCCGTCCTCTCCGCGCCGGCGGGAACCGGAACGGCTGCCCAGTTCGACCTCCTCTCCGCCATGGGCAGCCAGGCCTGACGGTCGGTCGTGTTTTGCCGTCGTGTAGGGACCGTCGCGGCGGCTGGGAACGGCCCTTTGTCGGATGAGTTGGGCAGCCTGGTGTCGGTGCAGAAGGCGGCGGCCGCCTTGGGCACCAGTGGTTCGGCGGTGGTTCGGCGGTCCGCAGTCTCCTCGTGCACTACAACCGCCCGTGAAGGGGAGCCCTGCCGGCTGTCCATGGCGGTGGGGCCGACAGGCCGGGTGTGAGGCGTCGGCAGGTGTCGCTCCGCTGCGCAACGGCCGGGGGTGGTGCAGGCGTTGGCTTCCCGGGGTGGTGAGGTGCCGTTTCGGCCATTCGCGGCGACTGGCCGAAACGGGAGTCAGCTGCCGCGGGGCCTTTCCCCGGGCGTATCGGTCACGGCCCGGTCCGGTTGGTGAGGGGCTGTGGTGAGGCGGTCGGTGGTGCGAAGAGTGCCTGGACGGTTTCGGTGGCCAGGTCTCGCAGCCAGGTGTGGGCGCGGTCGTCGTCGTAGCGCTGGTGCCACACCAGGTACAGGGGGACGTCGGGCAGTGGGAGTGGCGGCGGCAGTGTGGCGAGGCCGAGTTGTTCCCGGGCTGTGCGGGTGACCGCGTCGGGGAGGGTGACGACCAGGTCCGTGTCGAGGGCGAGTTGCAGTGCGAAGGCGGCGGTGGGACCGGCGGCGACGACGCGTCGTTCGAGGCCGCGGGTGGTCAGGGCGTCGTCGATCGCGTCGCGCAGGCTTCCGCGTCGCGAAACGGTGAGGTGTTCGGCGGCTGCGTAGCGCTCGATGCTCAGCGGGCCTTCGGTGAGGGGGTGGCCTGGTCGGACGGCGACGACCAGTCGGTCGCTGCCGACGTGGCGGTGGCGGATGTCGGGGAGCGTCGGAGCGCTGGAGCTCGATTCGAGGTCGACCTCACCCCGGCGCAGCTCGGCGTCGTCCGTCCCGGGTTCGGCCGACAGGCGCAGCCGGACGCCGGGGGCCCGGCGGTGGACGGCGGTGATCAGGGCGGTGCCGCAGGCTGCGGTCAGGGCGTCGTGCCAGCGCACGGTGAACACCCGGTCCAGAGCCGCCAGGTCGAGTTCCTGCTGCGCGGACAGAAGGTGGTGGGCCTGCTGTACGAGGGCGTGGACCTGGGCGCGCATGGCCAGCGCGCGGGTGGTGGGGACCATGCTGCGGCCGGTGCGGACCAGGATCTGGTCACCGGTGGCTTTGCGGATGCGGCCCAGGGAGCGGCTCATCGCCGGTGCGGTCACGTGGAGGCGTGCTGCGGCGCCGGCGACGCTGCCCTCTTCCAGCAGGGCGTCCAGGGCCGTGAGCAGGTTCAGATCCAGTTGCATGGCAGTAAGTCTATAAGTGAATAGCATGCACTTGTTGTTAATGATCTGGAGATCTACCTTCGAAGTGCGGGCGCGGGACAAGCCGCACGCAGACATCGAACCCAGGGAGCCCACCATGAGCACAGCCATGCCTTTTGCCGCCGGCACGACGCTCTTGGGCGACGTGACAGCCGCGGTGGAGACCGCCGGCGTCACCCTGCGCGAGCGCTACAGCCCGCACGCCCGGGGCGTGAGCCTGGACGAGGTCGTCGCCGAGATCCACGCGAACGACGGCGCGGTGCTGGACGTACTGCGGGAACCCCTGTTGCGGGCCCGGGCCGGATCGCGTTGGGCCGAGGACGAGCTGGCCGGCGGCGCGCTCCCGCCCGGGGAGTGGTGGGTCGTCGACCCCGCCGAGGGCAACATCAACCACGTCCACGGCATGGAGGACTGGGCGGTCACCGCCACGCTGGTCCGCGACAACCAGCCGGTGCTCACCGTCGTCCATCTGCCGTTGACCGGCGACACCTACACCGCTGTCGCCGGCGGCGGTGCCCGCCTGGGCGGCCGGCCCCTGAAGGCGTCCGCCAAGACCGATATGGGCGCCGCGCTCGTCGGCACCGGCCAGGCCAAGCCCGGCGAGGACACGGACACCTACCGGAAGATCGGCGAGTCGGTCACCGCCATGCTCACGGGCGGACTCGTCGTGCGGCTGTCCGTTCCCGCCACGATGCAGCTCATCCACGTCGCCGCCGGACGCACGGACGCCTTCTACCAGTTCTCCGACGTCCGCTCCGGCCTGGTGGCCGGCGCGCTGCTGGTGTCCGAAGCCGGAGGCACCGTCACCGACCTGGCGGGCGAGCCCTGGAACACGGGCAGCCGCGACTTCCTGGCCGCCGCCCCCGGCATCCACGCCGCCGCCCTCGACATCCTGTCGCCGATCGCCTGACCGCGCGGCGACCCCGTTTCCCTTCCTCCCGCCCTACCCCGCAAGGAGCACCACCTCATGACCAGCATCGGCATCCTGGGCACCGGCCGCGTCGGCACCAACCTCGCCGCCAAGCTCGCCGCGACCGGGCACCACGTCATCCTCGGCCACCGCAGCCAGGCGGAGCAGTCCGCCCCGGAGCGACTCGCCGGACCCACCCGCGACGTCGACTCCCGCATCTCCCACGCTGACCAGCGCACCGCCGCCCGCACATCGGAAATCGTGATCAACGCGACGCCCGGCGACAGTGCTCTGGACCGTCTCACCGGCCTGCGCACTGAGCTCGCCGGGAAGATCCTCATCGACGTCGCCAACGCCACCCACGACGTCGATGGTTTGCCCGGCGACCTGTGCTACCCAGGCAGCAGCCTCGCCGAGCGGCTCCAGGCCGCCCTGCCCGACACCCGCGTGGTCAAGACGCTGAACACCATGCTGTTCATGGTGATGACCGCCCCCGACCTCCTGGCCACGCCACCGACCGTTTATGTCTCGGGCGACGACGAGGAGGCGAAGGAGACCGTCACCGGCCTGCTCGGCGACTTGGGCTGGCGACCTGCATGGATCGAGGACCTGGGGGACGTCACCACAGCCCGCGCCACTGAGGCCATGATCCTGGTCGTGCCGCACATCCTGCGCCGAAACGGCTTCAAGCCCTTCGCCGTCTCCCTCGCCCGATGAATTACCACATGGCCGGCAGCGGGCCCGTGGCCTGTGTTCGCTGCCCACCTCGGCGGCCCGGGCTTCGACTACGCCTCCGTGCGCTCAAGAGGCTCTCACCCAGCCGTCGTCCCAAGGATCCGAGACGGATCCTGCGGCACACCGAGGGACAACGGTGTCGATCGAGCCGCGTTCGGTGGCGCCCGACTGCACGACCGTTTATCACGGGGCAACGCCCGCCTCAACCGGAACAGCCTTTACAGCATGATGAAACGATAATTAATCAGTAGGGGTTGAATCGATGCGCATCCCCTATGACTTCGACATGCTGCACTGTCATATTCGTGCCAGATTTCCCGCTCATCTCGTTGCACCCGTCAGGGGGAAGGCAGGAACATGGGCAAATTCAGGTGCGGAACTGCGGCGTCGGCCATTGTGCTGGCCGCCTTGGGATCGCTCGCGGCCGCAGGAGGCACAGCTCACGCGGAAGCGGGTCAGGACACCATCAGTATGCTGAAGCAGGAGAAGACCCAGTGGTGCTGGGTCGCCTCCGGGCTGACCATCGCGAAGTTCCAGGGCTTCGGCTCCACACAGGCTGACTTTTGCAATCGGGCCCAGCCCTACTACGGCTGCAACAACCAGCCCGCCACGCTCGACGACATGGCCAAGGGCTGGAGCAGTCTCGGCATGGCCCACACCGGCTCGGGCCTGAGCAGTGCGGCCACGTTCAACCAGGTGTACACCGATGTGAAGGCGGCCCGTCCGATCGGCGCCCGCATCGGGTGGACGTCCGGCGGCGGCCACATGAACGTGGTCTACGGCTTCGACACGTCGAACAGCACGATCGCCGTGGCCGACCCGTGGCCGGATACCACCACGTATACGTGGTGGAACTACAACGACTACGTGAGCAACAGCTCGTCCAAGTGGACACACTCCCGCATCGGCATCTCCCGCTAAGGCAGGCGACATGCGCGACACTGAAATGTCCGGCAAGCGGGGGGATTCCCGCTTCTCCCGCCTGTCCATCGTCATCGCACTGAGTGCGTCCGCACTGCTGTCCGTCGTCGGCCCGGCCCATGCGGCTCCGGTCAAGGACCCGCTCCCGGCCGACATCCCCGACTATCAGGCCGCCCTCAACGCGGTGAAGTCCATCGATGTCCGCAACGCCGTCTGCCGCTTCTTGCTCACTCCGGTGCCCACCGGCGGTACCGGCGGGCAGGTGCAGACGTTGCCCGAAACGGCCGAACCGTGCCAGGACCTCCCCGCCTTCACGATCAAGGACCCGGTGGCACGGAACGAGATCACCCCCGGGTTCGTCGCGGGCACCGCCAAGCCACTGCCCACCGAGGCGATCAAGCTGACCCAGCTGGTCTCCTCGCTAAGCATCACCGTCAACGGCCGCAACGCAACGGTCATGCTCGCCCCCACCCAGGGCGGCGGCTGGCACCTGGCGGCCGTTCGTGACGGCGACAGCGACGCCACGTACGCGGGCAAGGCCACCCTGGGGACGCTGGTCTTCACCGAGCCGCAGATCCGCGGCTGGTACCAGCTCAAGCTCACCACCGTCGAGCCACTCAACGACGAGGCCCGGCAAGGCTTGGGCGGACAGGCGTCGATGTCGCTCAGCGACTACCAGAAGCTGGTCAAGGCCCGCTACGCCGATAAGTTGCCCGGCTCGGAGTACGACACCAACGGCTACTCCAGCGGCTACAGTCCCCAGCGCAAGGCGGACGATGCCGCGGACTCCACCCTGCTACTCGCTGGCGCGTCCAGTGCGGCACTCGCCCTCGCAGGCGGGGCCGTCTTCCTCCGCCGACGCTGGCGCGTAAGCACCCGCTGAAGCCGATCCGGTACGCCCCCTGCCTCCATCCCGGTCCGGCCGGACCCCACTCCGGCCGGACCATGTCCTGCACCGCGGTCCACGGACCGGCGTGTCGGCGTGCCAGGGGGTTTCCCCGTTCAGCGCGGACGGGCGGCTCACCGTGCCTGGCGTCCAGTCGCCCGCCTCCGTGCCCGGATCCTCCGGTTCGGTCGCGGCACCGGACCGGGTGCGGTCTCGGTGGGGCGCACGAACGTCCAGGCGACCGCCCCGGCCCGTGGTCGGGGCGGTCGCGTGTCCCCACCATACTAAATATGATGAGCTATCATAATTCGTCCCGTTCTGTCAGTCCGGTCGGGAGGATTGCTGTGACTATCTGTCAAACCGTGAGAGGGGTGGGCGCGCAGGAGGCCCTACCGTCGTCGGCGCCGCCTGGTCTTCGAGTGCGTTGCTCGTGGTGGGGTGGGTTGCTGCGGGCGCTGGTGGCAGGTCTCGTCCTAGTGGCCGGCCTGGCCCTGCCCATGGTGGCCCCGCAGCCCGCCCAGGCCGTGCCGCCCGGCACCTACGCCTACGTCGTCAACTTCCAAGATGACACGGTGTCGGTGATCAACACAGCGACGAACACGGTGGTGGTCACGGTTCCCGTCGGCAATGAGCCGTGGGAAGTGGCGGTGTCGCCGGACGGCACCCGCGCCTACGTCACCAACCGCACCGATGGCACGGTGTCCGTGATCGACACCGCGACCGACACGGTCGTCGCCACCGTCCCCGTCGGCCTTGAGCCCCTGGGGGTGGCGGTGTCGCCGGACAGCACCCGCGCCTACGTCACCAACTTCAGCGCCGACACGGTGTCCGTGATCAACACCGCGACGAACACGGTCGTCGCCACCATCCCCGTCGGCGATGCTCCCATCGGGGTGGCAGTGTCGCCGAACGGCACCCGCGCCTACATCACCAATTCCGACGCCAACACGGTGTCCGTGATCAACACCGCCACCAACACCGTCGTCGCCACCATCCCCGTCGGCGACTACCCGTTCGGGGTGGCGGTGTCGCCGGACAGCACCCGCGCCTACGTCACCAATTCCAACGCCGACACGGTGTCCGTGATCAACACGGCGACGAACACGGTCGTGGCCACCGTCCCCGTCGGCGACGTGCCCCAGGGGGTGGCGGTGTCGCGGGACGGCACCCGCGCCTATGTCGTCAACGCCGACGCCGACACGGTGTCCGTGATCAACACGGCGACGAACACGGTCGTGGCCACCGTCCCCGTCGGCGATGCGCCTCGCGAGGTGGCGGTGTCGCCGGACGACACCCGCGCCTACGTCACCAACGCCAACGACGACACGGTGTCCGTGATCAACACCGCCACCAACACCGTCGTGGCCACTGTCCCCGTCGGTGACCTCCCGTTCGGGGTGGCGATCGGGGTCGTGCCAGCGCCGGCGCTGACCTGCGCGACCGCCACGGCCACCATCACCGGCACCAATCGCAACGACGTCCTGACCGGCACCCCCGGCGACGACGTGATCTTCGCTCTGGCCGGGAACGACGTGGTCGACGGCCGCGGCGGCAACGACCTGATCTGCGGCGGCGACGGCAACGACGTGCTGTCCGGCGGCGACGGCAACGACCGCGTCGAGGGCGGCAACGGCAACGACTCCCTCACCGGCGGCAACGGCAACGACACCCTCATCGGCGGCAACGGAAACGACTCCCTGGCCGGCGGCGCGGGCAACGACGCCAACGATGGCGGCCCCGGCAACGACGCTCTCAACGGCGGTGCCGGTACCAACACCAACGACGGCGGAGCCGGCCACAACAGCTGCACCAGCCCGACCACCGGAACCGGCTGCAACACCTGATCAACGATCACCAGAAACGGGCCCCGGCACGTCCCTCGCCGCAGCGGCGACCGACGCCCGGGGCCCGTTTTCGACGCTCCGCCACACAGCCCGTCAGGGGGCCTACTTCGCGCTCCGAAACCCTGCCGGCTAGGCACATTCAGCGTGGTTGCGCGGCTCATCGATCAGTGCCAGGTCGCGACTTGATCGACTGGGGGCAGGTCCACCAACCTGCCCCCATCGCTCACCTGACCGATGGGAGCCCGCCGGCGGCTCCGTCGCCGGGCCCGTCTCCGTTCCGCTCCCAGATCAGTCCGTCGACCTGTCGGGCCACGTCGTTCCGGACCGAGTCGACCATGTGTTGGTACCGCGCGGCCATGGCCGTGGTGGACCACCCCATCAGTCCCATTTCGACACACCCGACGACCTCGACCGCAAACTCCGCCGCGAGTTACGCAGGATCCAACTCCGGCCCCACCTGATCGACGGCTGCCTCACCGCCACCAACCTGACCATCGACCCACCGACCCCACCCTGAAAACCTCAGTAATGGGGGCCGTGCGCGTGGGAAGGAGGGCCTCGGGGAGGCGGCGGGACACCACCGAAGCGATAGCGACGCATTCGAGCCCGGCAAGCCCGGGATCCCCGCCCGGGACGCTGTGCGCACGGCGGCGAAACCGACGAGGCACGACCGCTGTGGGGGGCGCTGAAGGCCGGGCAAGCGAGATCCACGGCGGGCTCCAGGTCGAGGAGAACTGGAACAGCGCGAACACGGTGCTCCACTACGGCAAGGTCGGCGCCCTGACCGGCCCGGACAAGGAGCACGCCGAGACGTCGATGCTCGCCCTGCACCTGCACCTGCTCCAGTCCGCGCTCGTGCACGTCAACACCCTGCTGGTGCAGCAGGTCCTGGCCGAGCCAGCGTGGGCGAAGAAGCTCACCGGCGAGGACCGGCGCGGCCTGACCGCCCTGTTCTGGTCCAACGTCAACCCGTACGGAACGTTCCGCCTCGACATGGACAAGTGCCTCGACGTGGGGCTGCCCACTGCCGTGCCCCGCCCCCGCACTACCCCCTCCGCTCGACCGACCACGGAGCCACGATGAAGGACTTCGCCGACCGCACTGACCCCCGGATGAACGAGGCCGCACGGCGCGCCCTCGACCTGACGCGCGCCTACGTCGCACGCGACCGCACCGCGATCGTCGAGCACCTCGCGGACCTGGAGGAGGACCAGCTGACGTTCGCCGGAGGCGTGCTCATCACGATGTACAACGACATCCGCGAGGTCCTGCGGAACACCGGGCGCCCGCACAATCCGGCGACCGTGGTGCGCGCGGTCGACGCGGTGGCCCGGTTCACGCCGACCGAACACGAGTTCGCCGTCACCACGGCCGCCCGGCGCAAGGTCTTCGGCCTCGCCACCGCAGACGTCCGTCTCGCTTGACCCCTTGCGCGTCAGTCCGGCAGCCAGTGCAGCTCGTGCGCCAGGGTTTTGGCGACGGCACGGATGCGGCGGTGTAGTGGCGACTGCTCGCGTGGGAGGACCAGGTGGAACGTCAGGCTGGGCGCGCCCCGCAGCGGTCGCCAGGTGAGACCGGCCGGTGATGCCGTGACCGCGGCTTCTCCGGCCGGGGCGAGGGTGACCCCGTCGCGCAGGTCGCGCTGAGACATGTCGAAAGAGACTGCGGGCGTGTGGAATCTGGGGTGTGGTCGGGTGTCTCGGAACAGTGCGGACAGCTGATCGTGGACCACGGGGTTGGCCGCACGGTCCGGGAGTCGCAGCGGATACGCGGCCGCGTCGGCGATCTCGATCTCCGGGTGTTCGGCCAGCGGATGGTGCTGCGCCAGCTGGACCCCGATGCGCGCACGCCGCAGCAGGAACCGGCGCACGCCACGGCCCGGCTGTTCACCGCGGGTGATCCCGGCATCGATGCGGCCGTCGGCGACCGCGGGGGAGATCTCCGGCGTCGCCATCGGGACCGCGCCGACCTGCAGTCCGCTGTTGCCGCGAATCAGCCCGTCCACCAGGGCCGGTGCCGTCTCGGCCCCGGCGCTGAGGCTGTATCCGATGCGCAGCGTGCCCAGTTCACCGGCCGCCGCGCTCCGGGCGGTGTCCCACGCCCGGTCCAGCGCCGCCAGCGCGGGCGGCGCGGACTCCGCCAAAGCCGCACCGGCCGTGGTCAATACGACGCTACGCGTGTTGCGGACCAGCAGGGCCGTACCGAGTTCCGCCTCCAATCGGCGCATCCGGGCGCTGAGTGCGGGCTGTGCGATACCGATCCGTGCGGCCGCGCGGGTGAAGTTCAAATCCTGCGCCAGCACCAGGAAGTACCGCAGGCTCACCGTATCCGGCGCCACGTGCCCTCCCTGCCGATTGATAACGATCCGTTCTGAGCCTATCCCGTACCGGTCTTTCCCTCGCCCGCACATCAAGCCCTAACCTGCGCATATGACGATCCAACTGACCGCAGTACTGGACATCGCACTCACGCACACCGCCGATTTCGAGTCCGCCCTCACGGCTCTCGCGAAGGCCGCGGCCACCGAGCCCGGTGTGCTCGACCATGGATTCTGGCGCGACCCGACCCACCCGGGCCCTCCCCGATGTCGTAGCCTTCGTCGGCGACCTCCCGCTGTGGCTGGCCACCGACTCCCACGCGCTCCTCGAAACCACCTCCGTCCTCACCCAGATCCCGATGCTCCGCACCTAGCGAGGTCGGCGGCAGTTCTTAGCAGGAGCTCCCAGGTCACCCGGAGTGTTACGGCCTCGTCTCTGGACGGAGGTCGTCATGCATAAGTTGGTGGTCCTGTATTCCAAGCCCGCAGACCCTGACCACTTCCGCGACTACTACGTGACCAACCACCTTCCACTGGTCATGAATTGGCCCGGCCTGCTTGCGTGGCGCTACAGCTTCGACGTGGCGGCGACCAAGGGAGAAGCGCCGTATTTCGCGGTCTTCGAAGGCGAGTTCGCTGACGCCGCCGCCATGGCCGCGGCGCAGGCGTCGCCGCAAGGCCAGCGGTTGGCCGCCGATGTCGCCAACTACGCCACCGGCGGTGCGGTCGTCATCCACTATCCGGTGCAGGACGGCACCGGCTGAGGCAGGCCGGTACGCTCCGGGACGCGTTCGGTCGGCCGTTGCGGCCAGGTCCGGCTATCGGCGGACGCCGTTCGCGGGTGCCGGTTCGTTGAGCGTCAAAGGTGGGCCGATGTCCTGGCCGGATGTCACGGTGGTTGATGCGTGCGTGCGGCGCGACGGCCGGGGCGGTAGCCCCACGTCCGTCACCGACGACGACCCGGCGGCGACGGACGCGGACCGGCGTGCGGTCGCTGCTGCGGCCGGCACCTCGCACGCGGCGTTCCTCGGCCCGGGACGGACGCCGGACGGTGGCTGGCCGGTCCGGTTCTTCACCGCCACCGCCGAACTGTCCGGCTGCGGCCACGGCACGGTTGCCGCGCAGGCCGTCCGGTTGACCCGCACCGCGCTGGGCGAGCTGAACGACCGCCAACACACCGGCGGGCGCACGTTCGACACCGTCGCGATCCGCCGCCCCGCCGGCATCGAGGTGTGGTTCGACCAGGGCCTCGTCGCGCTGCGTCACCCGGCACCGGACGAGCGCGCCGCGATCGTCGCCGCGCTCGGGCTCACCGCGGACGACCCGCATCCGACCGACGCGCCACGGATCGCCGCGCCCGGCGCACCACGCATGCTGGTACCGGTCCACGACCGGTCGGCGCTGCTCCGAGTCCACCCACACCTCGGCAGGCTGACAGCGGCGTGCCAGCGGTACGGGCTCCTCGGCTGTTTCGTGTACGTACCGCCGGTGGGCGACCGACCGGGTGCGGCGCGGATGTTCGCGCCGGCGATCGGTGTCGACGAGGACGTCGCCAACGCCAACAGCACCGGCTGCCTGGCCGCCCACCTGCTCGACACGACAGGGGCGCAGACGGTCGCGATCGAGGTGGAGCAGGGCGACACCCTCGGTCGACAGGCCAGCGTGCTCGCTTCGGCCCGACGCGGGCCGGCGGGCATCACGACCCGGGTCGGCGGGTTAGCGGTGGTCCGCGACGGACACTGAGGCGACGACTGGACCGTCCTCTTCTGCGATCCGCGCATGGGGCTGGGGCTGTCCGCTGCGGTCAAGCGTTGGCACCCGGTGGCGGGCGTCAGCGGGACGCGGTGCCGAGGGCGCGGCTGAGTGTCCATCGGGAGGCGCGCAATCGCTCATGAAACACCCGCCCGTGCCGCATCCCACCTGCAGTGATCATGTTTCATGAGTTGTTGCAAACGACTGGGCTCCTGAAACATCCTCATGAAACAGTTCGGGGTGTGAGCGACGATTTCAAGCGCGTGGAATCGCACGACTGCCCGATGTCCACCTGCGCCGCCCCCGCGGGCTCCCCGTGCCGGACCGGCACGGCCAAGGTGGCGATCCAGTACCAGACCGCCCGCTTCCGCCTCGTGCCCCAACTCGCCAAGGTGCTCAGCGTGCAGACCCCCGCGGTGCGCAAGCCCGGCTCGGCCTGGACCGAACTGCCCCGGCCCGTAAGCGCCGGCATCACCCCAGTCGGGCACGTCCGCCTCGGCTACGCACGCGCCTCGACGGCCCGGCAGTCCCTGGACGCGCAGCTGGACTCGCTCGCCGAGGCCGGGGTCACCCGGGTTTTCTCGGAGAAGATCTCCACCCGCGCCACCGTGCGCCCCGAGCTGGACGCCGCCGTGAAGCTCGCCGTGAAGATCCGGGCCTCCGGCGTTGCCGTCACGCTCGTCGTGCACGAGCACAAGCGGCTCGGCCGCGGCATCGAACTGGCCATGCTCGCCGAGGAGCTGAAGTCGAGCGATGTCGGCCTGGAGTTCCTCACTGGGGAGCTCAAGGGCTCACACGACCCCTCCGGGATCGTCTTCACCGTGCTCGCTGCGATGTCCGGCATGGAACGCGAGTACATCCGGGACCGCACCCTCGAAGGCCACGAGTCCGCCCGCAAGCGCGGCAAGACCATTGGCGGCGCCGGCGTCACCGACGACGACATGCTGTTCACCGCCCTGCGCCTACGTGACGAGGAGTTGAGCCTGCGCGACATCGCGGTCCGGCTCGTCATCTCCAAGGGCACGAAGAAGGGTCAGCACCCCTCGCCCGCCACCGTCCTGCGCATGCTGCGCAAACATGATGAACAAGTTGCCGCGGCCGCGAATGCCTGAGCCGCCAAAGCTACCGGCGGGTTACTTTTTCCCTGGTGTCTGGGCTAGGACTTCGGGGCCTCCTTGAGGAGTCGGCGAAACCGCCGGTGGACCGCTTCGCCGAGCTGCTGGCCGAAGCCGGCCTCGCACCCTTCGCCCGGCTGGTCCACGACCCGGACTCCGAACGGGGCCTCCTGGACGCCCACTTGCTGGCCCGCCACCCGCCACCCGCAAGGCGCTACCGGAGGCGCCTCAGTCCGTCCCCTCGGGCGGCGTGGTGCGCGACGCACGACGCCCCTGCCACCACATGCTCACACCGGCGAGACCTCCGGCGGCGACGAAGAAGCCCGCCTTGACCGCGGCCTTCCCGGACAGCCAGGCCGCGCCGACGCCCAGGTTCAGCCCCAGCCACCAAAAGATCGCGCACACGCCCGCCGCGGCGAGCAGTCCCGCCACGACACCCATTGCGGCCCGCGGCCATTGGCGTCCGCCGGCACCGTCCCCCGTGTCACTGGTCATGCGCACAACACTAGGGGACGGCGGGTGCGGCCTTCGTCCGTACGAAGGATGACCGGGCGCGCGACTTTCGTCGCGAAAAGCCTCCGAGTCCCGACCCGAAAGTCTCTGACGGCACGAACCCGTCACGGACGCCGATGGGCGTTGAGCCGGGCGGCCTGGCGCGTCAGGTGGTCGCGCTCGGCGAGGTTGGGTGCCTTGTGGGCCGCCTCGGCGTACAGCCGGGCCGCGGTCGTCAGGTCGCCGTCGCGCTCGTGGAGGTACGCGGCCACTGCGGCGTGGCGGGGCAGTGAGTCGTCCAGCGCCGCGAGCGCCGCCAGGCCGGCGCGCGGTCCGTCCGCCTCGCCGATGGCGACCGCGCGGTTGAGGCGTACGACCGGGCTCTCCGTCAGGCGCGCGAGCTCGTCGTACCACTCCACGATCTGCACCCAGTCGGTCTCCTCGGCGGTGCGCGCGTCGGCGTGGAGCGCCGCGATGGCGGCCTGGGCCTGGAACTCGCCCAACCGGTTGCGGGCGAGGGCTGCCTGCAGGACGCGGACGCCCTCGGCGATCGACGCCGTGTCCCACCGGCCCCGGTCCTGCTCGGCGAGCGGTACGAGGCTGCCGTCGGGGGCGGTCCGGGTGGCGCGCCGGGCATGGTGGAGCAGCATGAGGGCGAGCAGCCCCGCCACTTCAGGGTGGTCGATCGCGCCGGCGAGCTGCCGGGTCAGCCGGATCGCCTCGGCGGCGAGGTCCACGTCGCCGGAGTAGCCCTCGTTGAAGACCAGGTAGAGGACGCGCAACACGGTGGCGACGTCGCCGGGCTGATCGAAGCGCACGCCGGAGAGGGTCCGCTTCGCCCGGCTGATCCTCTGCGCCATGGTCGCCTCGGGCACCAGGTACGCCTGGGCGATCTGGCGGGTGGTGAGACCGCCGACGGCGCGCAGGGTGAGCGCGACCGCCGACGACGGCGTCAGCGAGGGGTGGGCGCACAGGAAGTACAGCTGGAGCGTGTCGTCCACAGCGGGCGAGGGCCCGGGCGCCGGCTCCTCCTCGACGCGGTCCTCACGCCTGCGCCGTGAGGCGTCCGACCGGGTCGCGTCGAGGAACCGGCGCCAGGCCACGGTGACCAGCCAGCCCTTCGCATCCCGCGGCGGGTCGGCCGGCCAGACACGGACCGCCTCGACCAAGGCGTCCTGTACGGCGTCCTCGGCCGCCGCGAAGTCTGCTCCGCGGCGGACGAGGACCGCGAGGACGCCCGGTGTGAGGCTCCGGAGCAGTGCCTCGTCCATGGACGGGGTCATTCGGTGATGGTGGGGGGCGCAGCCAGGAACGGGCGCAGCTCGACCCACTCGTGGATCGGCTTCCCGCCCGCCCCGGGGGCGGCCGACAGCTCCCCGGCCAGCTCGACGGCGCGCTCGTAGCTGTCGACGTCGATCACCATCCACCCGGCGATCAAGTCCTTGGTCTCGGCGAACGGCCCGTCGGTGACCGGCGGGCGCCCCTCACCGTCGTACCGGACGAACGTCCCCTCGGGGGCGAGCGCCTGCCCGTCGACGAACTCGCCGGTCCCCTCAAGCCGGGCCGCGAAGTCGCGCATGTACTGCATGTGCGCCGAGATCTCCTCGGGCGTCCACTGGTCCATGGGCACGTCGTTGACCGGAGCCGGGGCGCCACGGTAGTGCTTGAGCAGCAGGTACTTGGCCATGGTGGTTCTCCTCGGTACTGGTGCGACCCATTCTGGCTGCCTTCACTCCGAGGACGGAGCCGCCCACGACTTCTCGACACTCCCGTCCCATATCTTTTCGGTCGGGCGCGGGTCCGTGGTGTGCGCAGCAGCGTGTCCGCGTCGCGCACTCGCACTGACGAAGGTGTTCACGGATCGTGTGGTCGGCGAGTGGGGGATGGCTGTGACATCTGGCGGCAAGGCTGTGGACGATGACCGTTACCCCGGTCCACGGGGCTCGGACCTGTGAGTTCGCCCCTTTTTTAGCGCGGACGTGGGCGGAGTCGAGGACGGCTCGGGAGAGGTCGAGGAGGCTGGCGTCGTCGAGCCGGTACAGGATCTCCTCGTGCAGCCGGCCCCACACTCCGGCCCTCGACCAGATCAGAAACCGGCGGTGGGCCGTCGACTTCGATATCCCGAAACAGGGCGGCAACGACCGCCAGGCGCACCCGCTGACGAGGACGTAGATGATCGCCGCGAACAGCGTCTCATCAGGCGTGTCCTGCGTCCCGCCGCCCTGCAGCCTCACCCTCTCGACGGCGGGATCAGCGGCTCCGCGATCTCCCATAACCCGTCCGGAACAATCCAACTCCACGTACCCCGCCCCATACCGACGTCAACGACGGAAGGCGCCGCCGCGCGGGCATGCGCTGAGCCGCATGCTGGCCGGTCGCGTTCGAGGTCCCGTCCAAGCCGGTTGGGACGTCCCCGGCCCGTCCCCCCTGCCCCGTGACCGCCTTCCGGCCGCTGCGGGTCCATCGATCGAAGGACCCCGGCGCTCCTTCGACAGCACGCTGTGCCGGGGCACCGGCCCTGCCTAGAGTCCAAGATGTGTTGACAGATCGAGTGATTCACGCACGCAACGTGCGAAAGAACTATGGCGGGCGCCTGGTCCTGGATGTGGGCGAGCTGAGCGTGGACAAGGGCGAGATCTTCGCGCTGCTCGGTCCCAACGGCGCCGGCAAGACCACCTTCACCGAGATCCTGGAGGGCCTGCGCGAACGCGACAGCGGTGAGATCACCGTGCTCGGCGAGGACCCGGGGACCGCCAACGCGGCCTGGCGCACCAACGTCGGTGTCGTGCTGCAGGACTCCCACGACTACCCCCAGCTGACCGTCCGCGAGATCCTCGCCCACTTCGCCTCGCTCCACGCCCACGCACGCGACGTCACGGAACTGCTGGAGGCGGTCGGCCTGCGAGAGCAGCAGGGCCGGCGCGCCAGCCGGCTGTCCGGCGGTCAGCGCCGCCGCCTGGACGTGGCGTTGGGCCTCATCGGCAACCCCGAGCTGCTGTTCCTCGACGAGCCCACCACCGGGTTCGACCCCGAAGCACGCCGCCAGTTCTGGGAGCTGGTCAAGAGGCTGCGGGCCGATGGCACCACGATCGTGCTCACCACCCACTACCTGGACGAGGCCGAGTACCTGGCCGACCGTGTGGCGGTCATCGCCGACGGACGCGTCCTCGACGTGGACACCCCCGGCCGCCTCGGCGGCCGCCACCTGACCAAGGCCGTCGTCGGCTGGACCGACGAGCACGGCCCGCACCGCGTCGAGACCGACGACCCCACCGCCGCGGTGGTCGACCTCGCCGGACGCTACGGCGGCAGCATCCCCCAGCTGACCGTGGCGCGCCCCAGCCTGGAAGACGTATACCTGCACATGATCGGAGACAACACGTGAGCGCGCCCCCGACCCTCCGCCGCACGCACGCCCCGCGGCTCGCCCTGCCGCTGTGGAAGGTCGCGGCCGCGCGCAGCGCCCTGGAAATCAAGCAGTTCTTCCGGGAGAAGGGGCAGGTGATCTTCACGTTCGCTATGCCCCTGCTCATGCTCGTCCTGCTGGCCTCGATCTTCAAGCAGCGCATCGGCGACACCGGCGTCGACGCCCAGCAGATCTACGTCACCGGCATGCTCGGCGTGGGCATCATGTCCACCAGCTTCCAGAGCATGGTCCTGCAGGTCGTCGGCGAACGTTCCAACGGCACCCTCAAGCGCCTGCGCACCACACCGATGCCCAAGAGCGCCTACTTCACCGGCAAGCTCGCCGTGGTGATGGTGTCCAGCATCGGACAGGCCGTCGTCCTCCTGGGACTGGGCACCGCGTTCTTCGGTCTCCAACTGCCCACCGACCCCGCCCGCTGGGCCACCTTCGCCTGGGTCTACCTCCTGGGCATCGTCAGCTGCACTCTCCTCGGCCTCGCCTACAGCAGCTTCGTCGCCCCGCAGAGTGCCGGCGCCATGGTCTTCCTGCCCGTCATCGTGCTGCAGTTCAACTCCGGCGTCTTCGTCCCCTTCAACGACCTGCCCCACCCGCTGCGGACGATAGCCTCGTTCTTCCCCATGAAGTGGATCTGTCAGGGCATGCGCTCGGTGTTCCTGCCCGACACCTTCCAGCCGTACGAGCCGGGCCACTCATGGGGCCATGGACAGACCGCGCTGGCGCTCGGCGCCTACGCCGTAGTGGGATTGATCGTATGCCTGAAGACATTTCGCTGGAAGGGCCGCAACGACGGCTGAACACGGCCACGGCCACGGCTCCGGAGCACAAGGCGGCCGCCCCCGCTCCGGAGCCCTCGGCCGCCGAACCCGGGGACAACGGCCAGGGCTGGCTGCTGCGGATCCTCCTGGGCTGGCACGCCTCCTTCACCCTGATGGGCATCGTGCTGGAGCTGCTGCTGTGGACCGACGGCGCACCCTGGTTCGCCCACCTCGTCCTCTACGGCCTCGCCGCCGAGCAATGCTCAGTACCTGTGGATCAACCTCGGAGGGCATGCGGAGGGCGTACCTTCCCGATTGATCCTGTGATGGTCACCGAGTAGGCCGGCGTTGCGAGCGCCGGTCGGGAAGGCACGCCCCGTGCTCACCGTAGTGAATGACGACGCCTCCACACGAGACGGCTCCTTGATCGACGACATCGTCCGTGAGGGCGCCCGGCGCATGCTCGCCGCGGCTCTTGAGGCGGAAGTCGACGCCTATATCGCCGAGTTGGCCGGGGATCGCGATGAGCGCGGCCGCCGCCTGGTCGTCCGTAACGGTCACCACCAGCCTCGGAAGGTCACCACTTCGGCCGGATCGGTGGAGGTCCAGGCCCCGCGGGTGAACGACAGGCGCGTGGATGAGGCGACGGGCGAGCGCCGCCGGTTCTCCTCGGCGATCTTGCCGCCGTGGTGCCGCAAGTCCCCGAGGATCGCCGAAGTACTGCCCCTGCTCTACCTGCACGGCCTGTCGACCGGCGACTTCGTGCCCGCGATGGAACAGTTCTTGGGCAGCTCCGCCGGACTGTCCCCGGCCACGGTCACCCGGCTGACGGCCCAGTGGCAGGACGACCACGCCGCCTTCCAGGATCGCGATTTGTCCCAGACCGACTACGTCTACATCTGGGTCGACGGTATCCACCTGCGCATACGCCTGGACCAGGCCAAAGCCGCAGTCCTGGTCGTGCTCGGGGTGCGCGCGGACGGCACCAAGGAGCTGGTGGCCATGGCCGACGGCTACCGCGAATCGGCCGAGGCGTGGGCTGGCCTGCTGCGCGACTGCGCACGCCGGGGCATGCGCGCCCCGGTCCTGGCCGTCGGCGACGGCGCTCTCGGGTTCTGGAAGGCCCTGCGCGAGGTCTTCCCCGAAACTCGCGAACAGAGGTGCTGGGTCCACAAAACCGCCAACATCCTCGACTCCATGCCGAAGTCCGCACAGCCCGCGGCGAAGAAGGCCCTGCAGGACGTCTACAACGCCGAGGACCGCGAACACGCCGAGCAGGCCATCGAGGTGTTCACCAAGCTCTACCAGGCGAAGTTCCCCAAGGCCGTCACCAAGGTCACTGGCGACCAGGACGAGCTGCTGGCCTTCTACGACTATCCCGCCGAGCACTGGATCCACCTGCGCACGACCAACCCGATCGAGTCGACCTTCGCCACCGTGCGGCTTCGGACCAAGGTCACCAAGGGCGCCGGGTCCCGCGCAGCCGGACTCGCGATGGTGTTCAAGCTGGTCGAGTCCGCCCAGGCCCGCTGGCGTGCCGTCAACGGCGCCCACCTGGTCGCGCTCGTCCGTGCCGGCGCCTGCTTCGAACGCGGCCTGCTCGTCGAGCGTGCCGAGGCCCTCGCAGCCTGATCAGGGGCTGCGAGGGCCGGGCAAGGGGGTTACGCGGTGGTGGGGCTGCTGCTGGTCCCGGCGCGCAGGGCCGCGATGAGCCAGGCGAACACGGGCGCAAGGCTCGGCGGGAGGGGCCAGGCGTTGATCACGGCAAGGAGGTGCCAGTAGCGTTCCGCGCGCGGGTCGTTGGCGGTCTCCAGGCGCGTCAACAACCACTCGCGCAGCTCGCCGTCGTCCGCACGGTTGAAGGCTCGGGCGTAGCGCGCGGTCAGGTCACGGACGACGGGCACGGACTCGGCGGAGGCCGGGGCGATGCCGGCGGCGAGGGCGTCGCCGACCCGGTCGCGGACGGCTTCGGTGAGCTCCTGGTGCAGGCCGGTGGTGTCGCCCTGGGCACGCTCGTTCGCCTGGTGCTCGGCCATCCGTCGCACGGAGGCGCGGAAGGCCGGGTCCTGGGTGAGTTCGGCGAGCTCGACCCAGGCTTCGACCTGCTCGGGTTCGGGGTCGTCGGGCAGCTCGGGCATGGCCGAACGCATCAGGGCCACGAAGTCGGGGTTGGCTTCGAGACCGCCGAAGGTGTCGTCGATGAAATCGTTGACGAGGCGTCGGCGGTCGTCGTCGGAGAGTTTCGCGAGCTTGTGCATGAGGTCCATCTCCTTGGGAGTAGAGCCCCGTTTGGCCACCTCCCGCAGCACCGCGCGTCGCAGTCGAAGGGTGCGGATCTGCACCTCCAGTGCGTCGGCGTGTGCCGCCGCGACCTCGGGCACCGAGATCTGCCGGTCCAGCACCTGCCGGATGACGGCAAGTTCCAGGCCCAGGTCGCGAAGAGTGCGCACCAGATCCAGGCGTGCAAGCGCGGTGATGTCGTAGAGCCGGTAGCCAGCCGGGCTTCGGTTGGTCGACGGCACGATCCCGGTGTCGGAGTAGAACCGTATGGTCTTGACCGTCAGCCCGGTCCTACGGGCCAGAGCCCCGATCGTGAAGAGTCCGTCGCCGTCCATGCCCCCACCCTTGTGTCTCCCCTTACTGGAGACTCAAGTCATCTTCCCTCCGCCCCACGGGACCGAGACAGCTGCCTCATCCACAGGTCTTGACAATTGCTCCCTTGGACGCTGCCGCTCGAGCAGTACGCGAACGCTGGGTCAACCAATCCATGGCAGGCGACGAGTACTACGACTACGTGCTGGTCGGCCGCCCAGCCATCGCACCTGACGGCCAGCCGTGGCCGACCCCGCAGTCATCCTGACCTGGGATTTCACGGAACTCCGGCCAGAGCCAAAAAATTCGGGATCGGCATCACTGTCGCAGCCCACCTCCCCCCGTTCGAGTACTGGGATCTGTACACCAAGCGTGAACTACTCATTTCTGCGAACCCGGACCGTTCGCCGCGAGCCAGGCCCGGATAGCTTGCGCCTCCCTCAGACGTCCGAGGCTGGCAAGCAGGTCTGCCTGCAGGTCCAGCACTCCACAGAGCGGTGAAAGGAACCGCTCGGGTACAGCTTCCACAAGCCCGCGGTAGATCTCCACCGCTTCCCCTGCCGTCCGCAGTGCCCCAGGCAGGTCCTCTTGTACCTCGTAACGCACCCATGCCCAAACGGACAGCGATTTAGCGAGAGGTTCCTGGGCAACAGGATCGCCATCAGCCAGCCGACGGTAGATCTCCACCGCCTGCTCCATGGGGGCCAGGGCTTCACTCCCACGCCCCACCTCCACCAGCAGGCCGCCGAGCTTGGACAGCGAGACAGCGAGGTCGGCTTCGTGGACGGCGGGATTGTCGGCAGCCAGCCGACGCCGGATCTCTACCGCCTCCTGCTCGGCGGTCAGGGCCTCGCCCATACGCCCCATCCCCGCTAGGAAGGCTCGGAGGTTGGACAGCGAGGTGGCGAGGTGGGGCCCATGAACGGTGGGATTGTCGGCAGCCAGCCGACGGTAGACCGCCACCGCCTGCTCGGTGGCGGTCAGGGCCTCGCCCCGACGCCCCACCTCCGCCAGCCAAACACCGAGGCTGACCAGCGAGACAGCGAGGTCGGGTTCGTAGACGGCGGGATTGGCGGCAGCCAACCGACGGTAGATCTCCACCGCCTCCTGCTCGGCGGTCAGGGCCTCGCCCACACGCCCCATCCCCGCAAGCAGGCTGCCGAGGTTGGACAGCGAGATAGCGACGTGGGGTTCGTGGACGGCGGGGTTGCCGGCAGCCAGCCGACGGTGGAACGCGAATGCCTGCTCGGTGGCGGTCAGGGCCTCGCCCACACGCCCCATCCCCGCCAGCAGGCTGCCGAGGTTGACCAGCGAGACAGCGAGGCCGGGTTCGTGGACGGCGGGATTGTCGGCAGCCAACCGACGCCGGATCTCCACGGCCTCCTGCTCGGCGGTCAGGGCCTCGCCCCGACGCCCTACCTCGCCCAGCCTATTGCCGAGGTTGGACAGCGAGGCAGCGAGGCCGGGTTCGTGGGCGGCGGGATTGGCGGCAGCCAGCCGACGCCAAATCTCCACGGCCTCCTGCTCGGCGGTCAGGGCCTCGCCCACACGCCCTACCTCCGCCAGCCTATTGCCGAGGTTGGACAGCGAGATGGCGAGGAGGGGTTCGTGGGCGGCGGGGTTGCCGGCAGCCAGCCGACGGTAGATCTCCACCGCCTGCTCGGTGGGGGTCAGGGCCTCGCCCACACGCCCTACCTCCGCCAGCCTATTGCCGAGGTTGCCCAACGAGATGGCGAGGTGGGGTTCGTAGACGGCGGGATTGGCGGCAGCCAGCCGACGCCGGATCTCCACGGCCTCGTGCTCGGCGGCCAGGGCCTCGCCCCGACGCCCCACCTCGCCCAGCCTATTGCCGAGCTCAGACAGCGAGATGGCAAGGTAGGGCTCATGGACGGCGGGATTGGCGGCAGCCAGCCGACGCCGGATCTCTACCGCCTGCTCGGTGGGGGTCAGGGCCTCGCCCACACGCCCCACCTCCGCCAGCAGACTGCCGAGGGTGGACAGCGAGGTGGCGAGGTCGATCTCGTGTCCGGGGTAGGTGGGGGTGAGGTCACGCAAGACTTGCACGGCTTGCTGGGCGTTGGCGAGGGCCTCGTTGTAAAGGCCGGCTAAGTGCTGGCGTACCGCAAGGGTGACGTGGATGCGGACGCGGGTGGCGGGGTCGCGGGTGGCGGCCAGGCGGTGGTGTGCCAGGCGCGTGGTGAGGGCGGCAATTCCGATGTTGAGGTCGGTGTGATTGATTTCGGGGAAGTGGGGTTCGATGATTTCCAGGACGGTGATGTCCAGGGTAGTGAGGTCGGCCAGGCGGGTCAGGGCGGCGCTGCCGGCGGCCAGGGCAAGTTCGGGGTGGCGGCGCAGAAGCGGGTCTAGGTGCTGGGTGGTCAGGTGAGGCCAGCGGCGGGCTGCCTCGATCATGACCGACAGGGCCTGGCGGGTGTAGGGGGAAGGTCCGCTGTCCTGGTGGTCGGGGGCGAGCAGCGCGGCGGGTGTGGTGAGGGTCCAGGGGTCGGTGGCGTGGTAGCCGAACTCATCCTCGTGGCCAGGCAGGGTCAGTGCGAGGTAGTCCTCGCCGAGGCGGTCGGGGGAGAGCGGGTCCAGGACCAGGCCGAGCTCGGTGGGCGGGTAGCAGCGGGTGTGGTCTTCGGCCAGTTGCCCGCCGGCGGCTGGGGTATCGGCGGCGCCGGTACGGGTGAGGGCTGCTGCGGCATCGGCGGGGGGCAGGGCGCCTGTGAGGGTGGCCACGTACACGGCCCGGCCCATGGTCTGCTCGGTGGCGCGCAGCGGACCGTGGCCCTGGTCGTGGAAGGAGCGCCAGTGGTCGTGTTCACGGTCCAGCAGGTAGGAGGAAAGGCTCGCCTGGCCGCTGCCGGTCGGGGGCGTCTTCCCGCGGCTGGCGGCGTCCACGTCGACCAGGGCACGCATGTGGACGGTCAGAGGCAGGGCGAACACCGGGTCATCGAGATTGCCGGGTACGCCGATTCTGGCTGGGTGGGTGTGGGTGAAGATCTCGGCGAACCGGTCGCGAGCCGCGACGTACATGTCGGCGCGTACCCCCGGGGTGTCCGGGAGTCCTTCGAGGCGGAGGGCATCGACGTCGAGAATGTCGAGTTTCGTGAACTGGTGTGCCAGGCCCTGCCACCAGGTACCGGCGGGGCGGGCCAGCAGCAGAATGCGCAGCTTGTCGCGGGCGGCGTCACGGTGCTGGTGTACCAGCGTGATCAAGTCTTCCAAGGGCCAGCGTTCGGCGTAGTCCACAATCAGGACCAGGCCCGGGGCCCGCACGGTCAGAGTCTGGTCACCGTCCCCAGCCGAGGCGGCCTCACTGCGGTGCCGCGCGAGCGCGACGGCCCATCCGGCTCCGGCCGAGCGTGCGGCGAACTCGGCGGCCAGCCGGGTCTTGCCTGACCCGCCCTCGGCGTGCACCAGGCGCACCGACAGGCCCGGCGGCTCGCCGTCGCGCCAGGACTCCAATAATGCCAGCTCCGGCCGGGGGATGAAGGGAACGATCTGGTGGCGGGCTGTCAGGAGTCGGCTGGGCACCCGGGCCAGCCCGGCGGGCACTGCGGCCGACACGGTGAGGGGGAAGGGCTCCACCCGGTACGGCGGGGTACCGCGGTAGATGTAGTTGTACTGGTCCCCGTGCTGCACGGCATTGACCCGGCCACTGGCGGTGGCCGTGATGATCTGTATGTACCCCGCGCCCTCCTGGGGGCCTACCGGCGTGTCCACGCTTCAGTCCTCCTCTCCCCCTCCCCTTCTTCTTACGCGCCGGACGCGGGAGGCTGGGTACCGGGGGAGTCCATGTAGTGGTTGTGCTGGGTGCCGTCTTGCACGGCGTTGACCACGCCGTGGTCACGGGCGGTGTTGTGCTGTACCCACTGCTGCTGCACCGCTGGCAGTGCTGCCCGCATCCCGGCCGTTTGCACCTCCAGTTCCTCAGCTGCGTCGGGATGCGCGGCCAGGAACCTTTCCAGCTCCCCCTGCCACAGCCCGACCAGCACCCCGCGGGCAGTCCCGGCATCCGGGCTCCGGGCAACTAGAGCCGCACCGTCGTCCAGCCGCGCCTCAAGACCGGCATGCAGGTCAGGGCTGCGGCGGCGGATGAATGCCGAGAATCCGCCACGGACAGTGGTCCAGGCGTCCGTGGCCATCGCGGCCACGATCGTTGTCGCACCGGTCATGGCCAACTCCGCAATCTCCTGCTGTGTCATCAAGGTCCTCCCCAACCCTCAAGTCCCGATGCCGGCGGACGCACAAAGGGCAGGCCGGAACAGTTCCCGCTCCACCGGCAGCGTCACCGCGTCCCGCTTCGCGTTCCTGATCACCCTCAGGCACCGTCCAGTGCCCGACCGGCCCATCCATACCCCCCAGCCGCTGCCCCCTTGGCAGCAAAATCCTGCTGAACCATGCCTGAGCACAATGGCCGAACCTGCAAAGCACGCTCACCCGGTTGAAGGTCTCGTGACATGTTCGTTGCAATACCTCATGCAAGGGGGGCAGTGGGGCCGAGTGGCCGATCGTCCTAAGCTGAATCGCCCGGGGCGCTTCGCCGACGTACCAGGCGCCAGGCCTGGCAGTCCCGGATGCGAGCTTCTCACGCCGCGGCTGGCTGCTTCCTCCACCTCGAACTCGACGTCCAGGTGCGGGGCGAACACGTCCGGGCACACGGTCAACTCCGTGGTGTAGGTGCCGAACCGCATGATGTGGCCGGTCAGGTACGAGCTGATCAGGGCCAGGTCCTCCCCGGTGATCTGCCATCCCTCCGACTTGAGTTCACGAATCACGTTCATCAGGTCCAGGGCCGTATGGAAGATCACGCAAACACCGACCCTTCGGGCGCGGGCGCGGCACCCTGGGCATCTGGGCGGTGGGCCGCACGCGGCGGCCACCACGATCAGGACCTCCGCGGTGAACTCCACCGCCTCCAGCCGCACATCGACGTTCGGAAAACAGCACATCGTCCAGCGAGCAGACCCCCACCAGCGAGACATGCCCTGCCGGAACGTTCCCTCACTCGGCTCCTGACCTGGGATTTCACGGAACTCCGGTCAGAGCCGTTTTCGCAGATCCTCATCACGGGGGGCGGAAAGAGCACGTGACCGCCGTGGTGGCCGTTCAGGCGCGGTGACACGTCCCGGACACATACGCGACGTGTCACCGCAGGTCAGCGCCGACGCTGACGTTCGCGTACTCCCTAATGACGTCGACCTGCTCGGATTCTGGAACAGCGGCACGACCCTGACGGCGCTCCTGGCCCTGGACATCGGCCGGTCCGGCACCAACCGCAGGTTGGCCCCGGACAGCTGAACTCCGCCTTCGGTGCTCACCTACGCGCCGTAGGTCAGGATGGCAAGGGCGCTGTCTGGTGCAGGCGGGCGCCGAGGGTGGTGGCGAAGTCCTCTGCTCGGGCCAGCTGGATTCTTCGCCACCGAAGGTGGAAGCAGTATTCCGTCAGGCCAGCCATCAGTGCCCGCGTGGAGCGGGGCCCGAGGCCGACGGCTGACTCCGCTGCCATCGGCCTTACGCCTCGCAGTTGTACTGTTTGGCGAGATTGTCGACGGCCTCCAGGATCACGGTGCGGGAGGCCGCGGTGAGGGCCGCCTCGTCCCACTTCTCCGCCACGACGACGCCGGGTGCGACCTCTAGCGAGACGGTGACGTACTCGGCGTCCGCCTTCATCTTCTTCAGGCACCCGGCGGGGAGCTGGACCTCGCTCTGCCGGGGGCCCACCCATCCCGAACGGCCGTCGGGAAGCCCGGTGGCACCGTTGGCCGGGCTGTTCAGGGTGTTGGCGGGACGGACGGCGAGGGCGTACTGGAGCGGGCCCTCGGTGGCCTTTTCCGGGACCCGGATGACGAAGCAGGTGGTGGAGAAGACGGGGTCCGCCCCGGACCCGCCGCTCTCGTCGACCGTGAGCCGGCCGCCCTTGCCGTCGGACAGCAGCCCTGCGGTCTTCTCGGTGAGCATGCCGAGGCAGAGGTTCTGCGCACGCAGGTCCTTCAGCGTGCTGGGCCACAGCTGGATGGCGGCGACGACTGCCACCGAGACCACGAGCACGGCTGGCAGGGCCAGGTACTTCCTGTACATCGGTACCCCTCGGAGGACGACGGCGGTCGCTGCGGTACCCCGCATCACGCTGTCGACGACGGACCGGTTCGTAGTGTTCTGCCGTTGTCGGCGAAATCCTGTGGTGGGGCAGTGCACCCGCTTGAGCGGGGTGGTTCACGGGGGAAGGCACTGCCTCGCCGTCGAGGTCCCCCGGCACGCGGGTGGTGTTGGCGGCGGTGCGACACGGTTCTGCTATGTCCGGTCGGCGGCCACGGGTCGGACGGCTGCCGCCGCAAGGGTCTGCTTCGTGGCGGCGGCGAAGGCTGGGCCTTCTCGCAGTGAAGCCTGAGGGCTCAGTGCTTCACTTCCTCGTGGGCGTTGCGGGCGCTGTTTTCCACTTTGGTGAGCAGGTCCTGCCGGGTGGGCTCGTCCATGGAGCGGGTCTGTGCCCAGGTGCGGGCCATGTCAAGGCCCTGGGCCCGCAGGCGCTCCGGGCGTTGCCCTTCGGGGGTGTTTCGCAGTGCCTGGAGCCACGTGGCGGTGAGGCGGCCGGCCGGCTCCGCCTGGTCTGCCTGTTCGGTGAGCAGGCAGTCGAAGACCGTAGTGTGCCATTTCCGGGCCTCTTGGGCGTCCTGGCCTACGGCTGCGTCGGCGATGCCGTCCAGGATGCCGAGAGCGCGGGCGTTCTTCGTCGGCTGCAACGAGAGATCTACGCCGGTCGCGTCCGCAGGGACGGCTGCAAGCTGCCCAGCTGCGGTGTGGGTCTCTGCCATGCGCAGCAGGGCATATGCCTGGGGGTTCACCGCCACCGCGCGCAGGGTTTTTGTGAGCACGTTATTCCAGACCGACAGGTGATAGGTACCCTCGGCTTCCCAGGGCGACTTGTTGTCGCCTGCGTTCACTACGTACTCGTTGTCAAGGCCGGCGAGCATCTCATGTACGTCGGGGGCGTAGCCGGCCAGGGCGGTGGCAAGGGGCACCCTCAATGCGGGGTCGAGCTCGATCTTCTGCGACTGGACCCAGCCGAGCGCAAAGATGACGTCCTTCATCGCCTGCGCCTGCGCCTGGGTGTGACGCCCCGGTTGGCTGCCCGCAGTCGCCTTTACGATCGCCTCCCCGAGTGCCGCGCAGCTGATGCCGGGGTGGACAGCAGCCCCCACTGATTTCTGTACGCTCGCGTTTTCGGCCAGGCCATTGCAGGGTGGGGACGTCTCACGCCCGAGGAGGAACCAGGTCCCGAATGCGCCGAGCAGGGCCAGGCATATTCCTGCCCCGACCCACGCTTTCACTGGAGCGCCTCGGCGTCCCGTGCTCCCCGTCATCGACGTCCCCACTTCACTCTCTCGCTGCCCGATCAGTTGGTCGTGTCGGTCAGGTACTTATGTGCTGTTTCAGTACCGCGGTTACGCCCTTCGAGGACGTCGCGGCTGTAGTCCTGAATGAAGCTCTCTTGGATGTCCGGCCTATCCTTGGCCCACTCACGGATCATGATCGGCAGTTGATTGTTGACCTCAAGGTACTCGTCCGCGATCTGGGGGTTGACCTTGGCGTCGATCTCGCCCTTCATACGGTTGCCCCACTCCCAGGCCCAGGTGTCGACGCCGCGCTGGATCGAGTCGCCGAAGGCGAGCGAGACGCCGCCGGCCGTGGTGAAGTACATGGGAGTCACCGCGCCGCCGATGACGTGGTAGGCGAGCTTCGACTTCCAGTCGGCCTCGCTGTAGCCGGCCATCCGGCCGTCGTTGATCACGTCTTCCCGGATGGAACTCATGACGCCCAGAGCGGTGCCCGCCTTGTTGATCGGGTTGGTGACGTCCGGTCCCTGTGCCCCCTTGGGAATCTGTTCCAGGGAGAGGTCGATGTAGCGGGATTCCGCTTTGTGGAGAGTTCCGTAGGCTTCCGGGTCCTCGGAGAGGCCGCGCATGAACTGCACCAGGTCCTTCTGGCTGACCGCCATGTGGGTCTTGTCGCCGTCCTGGAAGTAGCCGGTCCCGGCAGCGGAGATGTATTTGGAGTCCAGGCCTCCGAGGATTTCGTGGGTGTCGGCGGTGTAGGTGGCCAGGGCGCGGGCCAGGGGCTCACGCATGTTCTCGTGCACGCTCTGGTCGGGGCCGAGCCCGCCGATCACGTCGTGCATGATGCGTGCCTGTCCCTCGGTGTGAGGGGTCGCCGGCCAGGGGTCTTGGTTCGGGCCGAGCGGCGTATGGCCGGTCGTCGAGGATTCGAGCAGGAGACCGAGACCGGTGCGGGCGTCCTTGCCCTCACTCTCTATGTCGCTGCGTGTCTCGATGTTCCCGTGCCAGATCGGAGTGTCGTCGAACTTCCAGTCGCGTTCCTTCAGCAGGTACTGGAGGTTGTCGTTCTTGTGGTCTGCACCGGGGTCGAGGTAGGAGGTGGCAGCGGCCGGGTCCTTGGACATGATGCCGAGCAGGCCGTCGAGCGGGTCGTTGGCGAACCATCCGCCGTTCTTGCCGCTGAAGTCTCCCTGCAGGTCCCAGATGTTCGGGTCGCCGCCGCGCTTCTTGTCCTCCGCCGAGCGGATGTCGTCAGCGAGGTCGTGCATGAACGGCGCCGAGTATCCGTCGCCGTTCTGCATGAGAGTGATCAGACTCTGATAACCCCGGACCTGCTGCTGCCCGTGGCGACGACTGATGACATTGGGAGCGTCGGCGGCTACCGCGAGGTCGAACTTCTCGACACCAGCTTTCTTCAGCTGCTCCCGGAAGTCCTTGTAGAACTTCGACTTCGGGTCCTGCATGGCGTTGGACAGGGAGTTGGCGAGACCCTTTTCCAGGTCCAGGTAGGTCTGCTTGCCCTTCTTGTCGTCCTGGTAGGCGAGGTCGTTGAGCCGGTTGGTGAACTTGAGGGTGTTCTGGGCGCCCATCCCGTTGAGGAAGGTCTGGTTGAACTCGGTGCTCTTGGCGTTGTCGCGGAAGGAGCGGTCCAGCTCGGCGTAGTCAGCTGCCGACACCTTGTCGCCGCTGTTGATGCGGGTGGCGATGTCCTCGGCGTTGCGGGCCTCGTAGACCTCGATGTCGCCCTGTGCGTCGGCGTTGAAGCCGTTGAGGGTCCCGTCGTTACCCTTGCCGAAGGCGTCCTTGTTGCTGTCCACCACGACCGCCTCAAGGGCGATCTTGACGCCCTGGTCGGCTTCGGAGACGGCCTTGACCTGGTCGTTGATGTGCTGCTGCCACTTGTTGACCGCGTCACGGATGGTGGTCTGGCCGTCGGGATCGTTGTGGTAAGCCCTGCGCTCCGCGGGAGTCAGCTTGGCGTAGTCGAACGCGACGTTGCCCTGCTCGGAGACGGTCATGCCCGCCTTGATCGCGTCGTCGCGCGCGGACTCGACGCGCTTCTTCAGGTCGGCGAACTGGGTGTGGGCATCGCGCAGCAGGCTCGCGACAGCCTTGGCCTGGATCTGCGCGGCGGAGTACTCGTACCGCGTGGCGGCGAAGCTCGAGTGGGCCACGCCGACGCTGACGCCGCTCCAGTCGGGCCCCATGGTGATCTTCTGGACACTGTCGCCGTAACGGGTTTCGACCTTCTTGAGCTCGCCCGCCATCTCGTCCCACTTGCCCGCTGCCGTCGTCAGCAGGCCCAGGTCGGTCGACATCACTTCGTGGTACGTCAACATGTACTGCTCCCCCTTACAGACCGTTGAGCTTCGACTGGGTGCCCGGGGGACGGAACCCGTTCCCCGTGCCGAGGTCGTTCTGTACGAACAGGCCCGAAGCGCCGCGCAGCGAACTCTTCTCAGAACCCAGCCGGCCCATCAGAACCCTCACCTGCTGGTCCCACGTGTCCGCCACTTTCTTCAGGCCCGCGGCCGCGTCCCAGCCGTCGAACCCCTTGACCTCGGTGTTGGTGCTCTCGTCCGAGTGCTCTGTGGCCTTCTTGGTGTTCGGCTCGTGCTCGGTCTCGATGGTGTTGGCGGCAGACCTCTTGTGCGCCGGCGTCGATGCGAAAGTCCCACCGCCCCCGCCACCGCCGTCGGCTGCCGGAACACCGTTGAGCCGCATCCCTGCGTGCCCAGCGGCCCTTGCGCTCTCGCTGCCCCACTCCTGCGTGAAGTCCCCCGACACGACCGCCCCCGTTCAACTCAAAAAGCGTTGTTCCCTGCAGACCGTCAAACTGCCCATGCTCGCGGACGAACCACAGGCTGACGATGGTTGGAGCTGCGGGTGCGCGCTGGTCAATGCCTGCCGCGTCCAGTACTGCCGCGCGGCAGCGACCACCGGATGCCGGGCACGGCGCAGCTCTCCTCGACACAGGGTGTTCTTGGATCCTCTCCGCCGCTTCGCGGCAGCGCATTGCCGTCGACCGGCAGTCTTCACCCGCCATTGGCTGCCGGTGAAGGACCGTTTGCTGCCTATGGCAACCTGATTGCGCGTCAACGGGTTCGCCGACGCGACGAGAACGGGGGAGTGCGTGACGGAGAGGGAAGCACCGCAAGACCGGCTGACGGCGTATGCGGAGTGCCTGCGCGACGCCTGTACCACCGGGCGCCGGATGACGCGCTCCGAGCTGGAGGCACGCCGCGCCGAGGGGGAGCGGGCCGCAGAGCTCGGCCTCACGCTGCGCGTGATGATCCGCGAGTACCTGGCCGTGTCCCAGGAGGTGCTCAATCGGGTGCCCACCCAGCAGGTAGGTTCCCTGCTTGGGGTAACCGAACAGGCCATAGACGCCTTCGTCGAAGGCTACGAGCGCGCCCAGCACCAGGCCGTGCGCCAGGAGGAGGCCGCACGTCGCGAGTTCATCGACGACCTCCTCTACGGTCTCAGCGATCTCGGGAGACTGGCGGAGCGCGCAGAACGCTTCGGGCTGCGCCTCTCCCAAGCCCACGCGGTGGCCGTGGCGAGCGGCCCGGAGCCGTATGGCGACGGCTATCCGGTCGCCCGCGGGATCGAGTCGGCGGTACTGACCCGGTTCGCGGGCCGGCAGATCCTGCTCACCACCAAGGACGGGCGGCTGATCTGTGTGGCCCCCGGCGACCAGCCGGACGTCCTGGCGTTCTTCGCCAAGCAGGCGTACGCCGCCACCGACGGCGGCAAAGTGGCCATAGGACGCTCCCATCCCGGCGCCGGCGGCGTGGTGCACTCCTACGAGGAGGCGCTCAACGCCCTCGATCTGGCGGAACGGATGGGCCTGGACGGGCCGGTGCTGCACGCCGCGGACCTGCTGGTCTACCCGGTCCTGACGCGGGATCGGCAGGCGATGGCCGACCTGGTGGAAAACGTGCTTGGCCCGCTCCGCAACGGGCGCGGCGGCGCCCAGACCTTCATCGACACCCTGACCGCGTACTTCGACAGCGGCTGCGTGGCGACCGAGGCCGCGCGCCGGCTGTCGCTGAGCGTGCGGGCGCTGACCTACCGGCTGGAGCGGATCCACAGCCTCACCGGCGCCGACCCGGCCGACCCGGTCAACCGCTACACCCTCCAGACCGCGGTGATCGGCGCCCGCCTGCTCGACTGGCCCGACACCGAGGGGTGAGCCCGCGCCTCAGGGCGTGCGGCTCCTGCGGGCCGCCCAGTCCCGGATGCGGCAGCGCAGCCAGTGGGCCACTTCGCCGAGGCTGATCAAAAGGGCGGCGCTCGCCGCACATGCCACCAGCGAGGCAGGTGCGTCCCTGAGGTGCCCTCCACCCCACAAGAGCACGGTGAGCCCACCCCACCACAGGGCGATGGAGACGGCCTCCGCGCGCCGGCTGCGTGCCATGCCGAAGCTCCCTTCTCCCCTCCTCAGGGGGAGGGGCGGTCGGTTCTCACGCCAGGGCGAAGTAGCGAAGCCACAGGTAGAGGGCGGAGATGGCGATCGTGACGGCGGTCACGATGAGGCCGTATTTGGTGAACTGTCACAAGGTGATGGGGTGGCGGTTGCGTTCGGCGATGCCGAGGACGACGACGCTGGCGGAGGCGCCGATGGCGGTGGCGTTGCCGCCGAGGTCGGCGCCCAGCGCGAGGGCCCACCACATGACGTGGTCGGGGTCGCCGCCCATGTCGGTGACGAGTTCGCTGGTGATGGGCGCCATGGTGGCGACGTAGGGGATGTTGTCGACGATCCCCGACAGCACGGCCGAGCCGCCCAGCAGGAGCATCGTGCCGCCCAGTTGGGCTCCGTCGATGATGTCCGCGAGGGAGCTCGCGAGCTCTGCGATGACGCCGGTCTCGATGAGCGCGCCGACCATGACGAACAGGCCGGCGAAGAAGGCGAGGGTCGGCCACTCGACCTCGCCGAGCACCTCCCCGGTCGCGACCTTGGAGATCGCGATCAGCAGACCGGCGCCCAGGAGGGCGACGACACTGGGCGCGTAGTGCAAGCACGGGATGCAAGACGAAACCGGCCCGCAGATGCCGGGAGTGTTGTTCAACAGCTGGCGTCTGATGGCCATCGACGGCACCCGCTTCGATGTGGCCTACAGCGCGGCGAACGCCGCCGAGTTCGGCCGTCCCGGCAGCGGCCGCGGCGAGGGAAAGGGAGGCTATCCGCAGGCGCACGTCGTCGCCTTGGTGGGTAGAAGACCTGCCACCCGTTGCCGCCGTGCTGGCGCATAGCGGTGATGTGTGCGGGATAGCCGCACGTGAGATCCATGCTGGCCTTCGTCTCGTTGCGGACCACCGTGCCGAGCACGATGAACACCGCCCCGTCGCCAGCCTTCACTGTCGTGGTTCGCCCTGGTCGGTCTGCGGCTCCGTCCGGCCGGGCGAAATCGAACTCGGCCTCCTCCCCGCGGTCGCGCATCCGGGCAGCGGTCGCGGACTTCACGTACAGGTGGTCGGCGCTGGCCACGCCCCGCGCGCGCCGGCCGCACTCGTGGCCCGCTGCCTCCGAGCCCGGGTGGTGGGCGAAATGGCAGACCCGGTCGGTGTACAGCTTCGTCGTCAGCCGGGCGCCGCAGCCGCCCAGGAGCAGCCCGCACCAGAGCGTGTCGTGCTCATGCCGCTGGCGGAAGGCGTCCAGTTCGATCGCCTCCAGCGGCGGCGCCAACGGATCCTCCGACGCCGCCCCGCCCATTACTGTTGGCTGAATCTGCCGCCGATCTTCCCACAAGTCCCGGCAAGATCATGCTGGGCTATCCCGCTCGGTCCGCCGAGGTCCGGAAGCGCCTGGCCAGAGGGCTGCACTGTGTCGTCGGATCCATGCCAGACCAGGCCGCGTCAGCACGTCCGCTCAAGCATCGCTCACGCATTCGACACCGCTGACCGGGGACTCTCGGCCATTCTCGTATGCAGCGACAACAGGCTGGGGCAGGTCGCGGCGGCCCCTTTTCGAACCACGACATCAGCCGAGAACCCCCGTCCGCGAGACCTGACCCGTGCCAGCAGCATCCTGCGGCAGCACCACCTCGGGCAGGTGCGAGTCTCGGCGCCTCGGCCCCTACGAATGACGGGAATCGAACCCGCGCTATATCACCTGATACTTGGGCCTGCGCATACTGTCTCACCTGCGAGAACGGTCATTGACGACCTTATGTCGGCCGACTGGGCGAAGCCTCTGGTGACCGCTCTTTACCGCCCCTACTGGCACGTTGTGGCACGGGCTTCCCTTCAGCTGTCAGTGGAGGCGCGGCTCTGCTTCCGGAGAGTGTCGCCGGGCCGTCCAGAGTCGGCGAGCCCCGTCGCCGGTTTCGCCGATGGCAGTCGGGAGCGCGGCGGACGTGGCGCTCGTCGTGAGGTCAGCCAGGTGGCCATGGAGAGGACCCTGAGGTCGAGCGAGCCCGTCGATGACCGGAACGCGGAGTTTCTGAGCGCCGCACCGAACCGCGGTCGGCTGCACCGTCTCGCAGGCAGCATTGCGCGGCAACGGTTGCTGGAACGTGCCCTGGATGGTCGCTCGCTGCACTTCTGCGAGTCCGCAACCGTCGGGTGAAGCGCTCGCGTGTTCCCGCAGGCACGCCGCATACGAGGTGGTGTAGCGCCGGCCTACTGCGGGCAGCGACAACCCCTCAATCGCGGACCCGCAAACTCGACGGCGAGTTGCAAGTGTTGCGGAGGTCGCCAGGACCCGCCGCGGCAGACCTATTGATCAGAAACTCAAAGGGTTCTCGTTCAGGACGTAGCGGACGTGTGGGCCGCCGAAGTAGCCGCGGACGATGTGTGGTTGACGCTGTCGTCTGTGGAAGAACCTGCGGGTTTCGGCGGCGAGTTCGGCCTGGTTCCTGGCCCGGTGGGTGTGGGGCAGGCTGCGTTTGAGGTCGGCGTTGACCAGCTCGTCCGGGTTCAGCTCGGGTGAGTACGAGGGCAGGAAGTGCAGCTCGATCTCGTCGCCGTGGTCGTTGAGCCAGGCCCGGACGGCCTTCGAGCGGTGGGCCGAGTGCCGGTCGACGACCAGGTGGACCTTCCGGTCGAAGTGCCCGACGATCCGGGCGAGGAAACGGCACATGACCTTCGCGTCGAACGACTCGGTGAAGACCATGAAGTGCATCCGGCCACGGGTACTGATCGCGGACATCGCGTTCACGGAGAACCGGTTCCCGGTGCGGCGGACGATGGGAGTCGCACCTTTGGCGCCCCAGGTACGGCCGGTGACCTGGTCCGAGCGGACCCCGACCTGGTCGCCGAAGAGAACCTCAGCGTTCTCCGCCTTCGCCTTGGCCCGGATCGCCGGCCAGGTCTCCTCGTGCCAGACGCGGATCGCTTCCGCGTCCTGCTCGACCGCCCGCTTGTCCGGACGCTGGAAGCTCAGCCCCCAACGCTTGAGGTACTTGCCCACCCCGGGCTCGGTGAAGCGGACCCGGTACAGCTTGAAGACCAGCTCGCCTATCTGCCCCCGCGTCCACAGCTGACCCGAAAGTCCCAGGTCGGAGGGAACGTGATCGAGGACGGCCTGCCGGACCGCGGCCTGTTCGGCCTCGGACAGGACCTGATGCTCACCCACGCGGCGGCCTCGCGGGCGGGACAGCAGTGCGTCCCGCCCGCCGGCCTGCCACTTCACCCACCAGTTGTCCACGGCCTTGACCGACACCTTGAACAGGGCGGCAACCTCAATCCGGTCCCGGCCCTCCACCAGCGCTGACACCGCCAGCAACCGCACAGCCTCCTGCGCGTCCGGCGACCAGGCCCGCGCATCCCCCACCAGATCACTCACACACCATCAACGAGCCTGAACTCAAAGCGTTTCGGATCAATAAGTGGGACCGACTCTGGTGCGGGATCGATGTAAATGAGCCACAGTCTTGAACGGCTGCAGATATACGTAGGCGCCGCACCCCCCTGTATTCGGGGAGAAGTGGCACGCAGGACATCGGATCAGGTAGGGAATGAAAGGATTTCAGCCACCCAACGTCAAGATCGCTTGCGTTGGATCGGTGTCGTGTGAAAGGTTCGTTCCCGGCGCGAAGACCAACGCGCTCCTCCTGCAGGCTCGCCAAAAATGTGCACGGGGGAGATTTAAGAATGTACTACCAGTGTGGCCCAATTCACATCGCCAGCGCTGCGGCATGTGCTTTCGTGACGGGTCGAGCCTCAGTGGAATTGGCTCCCCGCTAGTCGGTAGTTGATAGTTTCACCAAGCAGGCGGAAGGCGAACGCCTCTTGGTGCCCTTCGTCGGTACGCCCTGTATCCTTGTGTTGACGTGCAGTTACGGGCGTGCGTGCGCGGACGTCACGTTGCTTACAGGCCCTGCCCTGCCCTGCTATCGCCGTGTTGCTGTCAGGCGTAGGCCAATGGGTTTCGGCGAACATCACCCACGAATCAGGGACCGGTCTGCTCTTGGCGCGCCCAGAGAACGATGGCCGCGCGTAATCGTGTGCAGAGACCGCCTTTTTGAAGAGTCGGAAAGTATATGGAAGCCGGAATTCGCGATGGCATAGTCGCATCCCTTAACGAACTCTCGAAATGCTACGGCAGCCGCAAAGCGCTAGACGCGGTCAGCTTCGATATCCGTCATGGAGAAGTGTTCGGGCTACTCGGTCCGAATGGAGCTGGAAAGACCACGCTCCTGGAGTGCCTGACGGGTCTCCGCCGCCCGACTTCGGGCTCTGTGAGAGTCCTGGGTCACGACCCTGGTTCTCGCGCGCCCGATCTGAAAAGACTCATGGCAGTGCAGCCGCAGGAGGCCGCGCTGTTTCCGCAACTGTCGGTTCGAGAGACTGTCGACCTTTGGGCTTCCTTCTACGGGGATCACGATCGAGTCGACGAAGTCCTGGACAGCGTCGGCCTGGCGGGTGAGGCCTTCCAGCGCGTCAAGGCACTGTCTGGCGGGCAGGCCCGCCGTCTACTCCTGGCCGTCACCGTGATTGGCCGGCCGCGCCTTCTCGTACTGGATGAACCGGCTGCCGGACTCGACCCGCAGGCCAAGGAACACCTGTGGGACGTCATCCGGAAGCAACGCGAGGCCGGCGGCACCGTGCTGCTCACGACACACGACATGAACGAGGCCACGGAGCTGTGCGATCGGGTGGCGGTTCTCGTCGGCGGGCGCATTGCAGCGTGCGACACACCTGTTCGACTCGTGTCGGCGCTGGCGTCCACCAGCACGGTCACCTTCACGACGTCGGCAGGGACGGACCTCGGGTCGCTCGACTCCTTGCCCGGAGTGACCGCTGTCGAGGTCACTCAGGAATCGGGAGGGCGCCGGTCCGTCCAGCTGCGTACGACCGACGGCGACCTGACGCTGCGCCGCATAGCGGCGGACGAGCAGTTGGTCGCCTCGGACCTCGACATCAGTAGGGGTGGGCTCGACACGGTGTTTCGCAACCTCGCCACGGACAGCCCAGGCCGCCAGGAGGCAGCCCGAACCAAGAAGGAGGTGAATGAATGAACGCGGCACCCTCCGCGCTGCGGGAGATGGTCAAGACCAACGCGCGGGAACTGTTCCGCGATGGCAAGACCGCCTTCTTCACCGTTCTCTTTCCCCTCCTCTTCCTCGCGATGTTCCTGGGGCTGGGCGCGCTCACGGCTGGCGGCTCCTACCGGATCGCCGTGGTGGACTCCCCGGAACAGCCGGCGATCGTAAGCGCGTTGGTGCAGGTCGACGGGTTCCACGTTGAACCCTGGAAGGGGGCGCAACCGCTCCCGGCCGGTGATCTGGGGGGTTACGACGCGGTCGTCACCGTCTCCGGCAGACAGGCGTCGGTGGTCGTCGACGCGTCGAGGTTCGGCGCACTGAAGGGTTTGCGGTCCGCGCTCTCCGACAGCGGCATCGACGATTCCCGCAGCGACTTCCGTACCCCGGACGGCGGTGTGCCCTTCGACCCCCTCAAGGCGGCACTGCCGACCGGTCTGCTGATGGCACTCATGTCGACGGCCTTCTTCGGCACGGCAACCCCCCTGATAGCTCTGAGGACGCGTGGAACGCTGCGACTACTGGGGACCACGCCGTTGGGCCGCTTGACCTTCGTACTGGCCCAGGCCCCGGTCCGGCTGGCCCTCGTTGTCGTCCAGCTGATCATCCTGGGCATGGTTGCCGTCGTCATGGAGTTCATGTCCTTGGCCGACACCCTGCGGTTGATGGGCACGGGTCTACTCGGTGCCGTCATGCTGTTCGCCTTCGGCTATCTGATGGCGGCCCGCCTGCGCAACGCAGAGGTGGCCAACGGGCTATTGGGCCTGCTGATGCCGGTGTTGCTCTTCTTCAGCGGGCTGTTCCTGCCCTTGAGCATGCTGCCGTCCGTCATCACGACGGTCTCCGATGTGCTGCCCACCACGTATCTGGTGGACGCCTTCAACCACGACCTCAACGAGGCCGCCTCCGCGCACAGCCTCAGCACCGACTGGCTGGTCCTTCTCGCCGCGACGGCTGTCTTCGGTGGGCTCGCCGCCCGTTTGTTCCGATGGGATCAGGGAGAAGCCCGATGAACGCACCCGCCCTGCAGGCCGGCCTCGGCCGGCTCACCGACCTCGACGCCCTCGTAGGTCCCTACGGTCTGGTGGAACGGACCCACCGGCTGCCCAACCAACCCGGAGACCCGCGGTTCCCGATTTTCTCTGCATCCCTTGGTGACCTCGCCCAGTCCGTCGACAACATCGCCGAGTCCACCCGTGGCCGCAGCGCCCGCGGGGAAATGGACGGCGCCGGCGGTGCCATCGATCCCGAGCGGGCGGCCCGCCTCAGCGTCGCCGAGGCACTGGAGCGCTACGCCACCTCCGTGGTCCAGCCGGACGGAGTGATTTGGGCGACGGCGGAGGAACTCGGCGATGAGGCACTTGACCTGACGACGATGCCCCGTTGCTCCCTCGCGGAACTGGCCCACCCCAGGGCCATCACCGTCGATGTCGACACCAAGGCTCCGATGCGCTGGGTACGCGGCTGGTCCCTCACCGCGCAAAAGCCCCAGTGGGTGCCCGCCGTGGGGGTGTGGATGCACATCCCGCCCCTGTCTCGTGCCGAGCGGTACGCGAATCCCATCTCCACGGGCTGTGCCACGCACACCGACCTGGCGCAGGCCCTCGTAAACGCGGTGTGCGAGGTCGTGGAGCGGGACGCCATCGCACTGACCTGGTACCAGCGCCTGGCGCTGCCGCGGATCGACTTCGACGTGGTGCCGGAGAACCTGGCTCCATTCCTGGAGAAGTCATGCAACAGCCTCGTGGAGACGGCTTTCTTCGACGCGACGACCGACCTCGGGATCCCGACGGTGTACTCGGTCGACCTCTCGCCGCACAACGAGGTACTCGGCCAGATGGTCATGTGCAACACGAGCCTGGACCCGGTCGACAGTGTAGCCAAGATCGTCCGGGAGTCGGCGTCCTCACGCATCGCCATGCAGGTGCCGCGCGAGATGCCACCGTCAGTGGACGACTTCCTGCACGTCTTCCACGGGGCCGCCTACATGGGACGGCCGGAGCGGAGAGAGGACTTCGACTTCCTGCTCGAAGGCGGCGCCCGCAGGCCCCTCAGCAAACTGCCCGTGCTCACCACTGGCGACAGCGGGCAGGACCTGGCCTTCCTCGTGCAGCGGTTGAAGCAGGCCGGATGCGACGTGATCGCCGTGGAGTGCACGACGGACGAAGCCCACGACGTGGGATTCCGTGTGGTGCGCGTCATCATTCCGCAGCTCATGCCGCTGTCCTTCACCCATCGTGCCCGCTACCTCGCGCACCCCCGGCTGTACGAGGCGCCGGCCCGGATGGGCCTCCCCGTGCACGGGGAGGCGGACATCAATCCGAATCCCCAGCCCTTCGCCTGACGAGCCGACGAGCAGGTCCATTTACATGAACGGGAAGCCAATGACTAAGGTGCACGTGCTCGCCGTGGGCGGGTTCGGTGAGGCCGTCGCCGACCGGCTGGGCCGTGAGCGTGACGACCTCGAGATCTCCACCGACCGGACCGGTTCGCTGGAGCTGTCCTCGGTCTGGCCCGACGCGGACCTGCGTGTTCTCGCCTCCTGGCGGGAGACGCCGCGACTGGCCGAGATCGGAGTCTGTTTCAGCAGCTCACGGATCGCGGGTTCGACCGCGTCCACCACCGAACCCTTGGGCGCACGCCGGTACTGCGGAGGCCGGTCCGAGGCCAGCGCCCTCAACACGGTGCCCCTGGAGATCCCCAGCTGCCGGGCCACAGCCCGAGCCGACAACCCCTCAGCCCGGTGCAGCCGACGAATCTCAGCCCAGTCCTCCACGTGGATCACCCTCTCTTCCTCCTGACCCCAGTACCGATGAAGTCAGGATGATCAAGAGAACGCCGAGTGGCCCGGTTTTGATCCGCCGTTCGTGGCCCTCATTTCACCCGTTGCCGACAGCCTTCTTCACCCACAGCACAGCCCGCCGACAGGTCAAAGCTGAAGCCCTGCGGACCCTGCGAGAGTCACGCCGGGCCACCTACACCAGCTTCGCCGAAACGTCCGGCCGCTACCTGGAAATGCTCGCCACCACGTTGACTCCACTCGAAAATGTCGAACGGTTCCCCGAAGAGCGCGAGCAGTGGATCGAGGACGCACACAAGCGATGGAGCAAGGCACTCCGGCACCGGCAGAACGAGGTCGAAGGCCAGCGTCTGTGTCTCGCCCTGGACGCCACACGCCCTGTGGCTGATGCCGCCCAGGACCTGGCCAAGAATTTCGCCCTCCTCAGCTACGCAACCCGTCGCGCCATCGCAGCTCACAAAGGCCACGACCTGGACACCGGCCCCATCGAACCGCCGCTGCCCAGCTACATCGCGCTGTTGACGGAGGGCGGCCTGGAGCCAGAGGCGCCCGACCTCAAAGTCCTGCAGTCACGGGCGCGCGACGCGTACAACGCGTTTCTCAGCGCGGCCGCCAGCGATCTCGGAGAGAACGGCGTGCTGGCCTGACACGCCCGTCCCGGAGAACGCCGGCGATCACCCAGCACACGGCGGCCGTGACCGACCAACGGTTACGCCGTCCGGCTCAGCGGAGCAGCAATCTGACGGGGAAGGATCCCAGCCCTCTCGGCCCGGGCCTGGCGCAGCACGGCTGCGTGGGACACTTCAGCCGCCCGGCGGCGCTCGGCCCGGGCGGCAAAACAAGCAGAGGCAGCAGCTGCATCAGGCTTTGGTGCCCGGCATTCCGCTGGTGACGGCGATCGTGGCCACGTCGCCGGTCTTGGTTCGGCCCAACCAGACGACACCGCCCGATTCGGCCGTGAACATGACCAGATCGGCTTGTTGCGACTCGTCGCGTACCCGCTCGCACCATCCGGGCAGCCGTTCGGTTTCGCGCGGCACCGGAATGCCGTCCTTGAATGCGCGAAATGGCGCGGACAAGGTCGTCCACGCACCTGCGTCGGCGAAACAGCCAACATTGGCGTCGGAGTAAAAGCGAGGTTCCTCGCCTGGCTGAAGCCGGGCTACATCGTCTTCGACACCCAGGCCCATCACCCACCCGATCACAGGGTCGTCGCTGATGCGCAGGCGCGTCGCGGCACACTCAACGCCATCGAAGTGCTCGCCGAAAAACTCGTACGGGCCCGCCGTCCATGCGATCTCCACTCGGTGGACGCCCGGGGGAATGCTCACCGCCAGCTCCCGCGGTGGCCTCGTCGGCAGCCCTTGTTCGTATCTCGAAACGTCGTCATCGTCGAACGGAGCATCGACGACAAGACGGCCGCTGGGTACACGAATAGTGGTCACCTCCTCGATCCCTGTCACAACGATGGGCGTTGTCGGATCGTCGTACACCGTCCCCAGGTAAGCACCGGGGGTGAAAGCCGTCTCCAGGTACCAGGCAGCCTCAGGCCCAGCTGCCAGCCGCGCGTCCCCAACCCACTTCATGTGTCACCCCTCCTCGCCGCCCGGCCGGGCGGTCAACCGAAACGTACGTGGGCCCGCTGACATCGGCACTTCGCCTATCGTCCTCGAGCGCAGGCTGCCCGACCGATCAACCTGCTGCGCGGCTAGAGCAACGGGACAGCGTGGTGGTAGGTCTGGGGAGCCGAGATGAGCAACTCTGAGGCCATGCGAGGACGGGCGGGATCAAACTTCTCCACCACGAGCCACATATTTCGAGCTCGCGAGTGCCCTGCAATCGAACGAAACCGTCACGGTTCGTGATTGCTCCCCGAGATCTGTGCCAGAACCCAATTTTCGGGCTTGGCGCTGGTGCGCTTCCGAGCGGTGGCTCCGTCCGAGACGGCGCACTCAGCTGGGCGGCGGCCCCGGCGGAGCGCGGTGTGCGCGCGAGACAGCAGTCCAGTGATCATCGTGTACTCCTTCGAGTGGGATGGAAGCCCAGAGGTCCCCTGTCACCCGCCATGACGGGGGCAGTCGATCAGGCATCGCACGTCGGGGGCGCGTGCCTTTACCGGCGACCGCCGCCGCGGTTGAGGATGTCCCGCCGTGCCGGCTGGGAGCCGACTGGCAGGGTGTACCCGGTGTCGCCGTGGCGGGGCGTGTCGGTCCTCGATCGCCTTTTGCAGGGAGCCAGTCTGTCGGGCGGCACCCGACAGCGGAAGGACACGTCCGGCCTGCACGGTGCGGCCTACGAGGCAGTCGGCGCGATGAGCTGGAACGGCGCCTGCGGCGGCAACGGACGCCGAGCTCGCCCACCCCGTGGGCGAGGGGCTGGCCCACATGTAGCTCCGCCACGGGCTGTTCGAGCGCAGCTATCCGGACGACGACTACCTCGGGCGTTACCAGTTCCGCGTGCCGGTAAGGCCAGCTTGTTCGGCTTCCTCCAGAGTCAGGACTTGGTGGGGCCCGCCGATGGCGAGGCTGTCGAGCTCGTTTTCGCGGGCCAGGGGTGTGTCGTCGTAGAGCTCACAGACCGGGCCGCATTCGGCCACGAAATCCACCCACAGGCCGGGCCAAGCGGGGTGCCGGTTGGTCACTGCGTGCCCGCATTGTGCACAGCTGGCTGCCGGGATGCCGTGACGGCGCAGGATGGCGACGGCCTCGGCGTGGCCGGCTGTCCGGGTGTCCATCCAGCCCACGGCCTCCTGAAGCGGGGAGAATCGACGGGTGGCCTCGTAGTACGAGTTCCATGTGGTCAGCCCGAGCGCGGGGGTCTTGAACCGGTAGGCGAAGCGGGGAGCCATAGAGCCAGTGGCCGGCGGCTCGACCACTGCCTCCACGCCCTCGAGCCGAGCGTCTTCAGGCAGCAGCTCCGGCAGCAGAGCGGCCAGCTTGGCCATCAGCTGCTCACGGTCGGGAGCCTCGGAGTTGAACAGGCCGCTCAACAGCGCGTCCCTGGTTCCGTAGGGGACGTAGAGGGTGGTCATCACGACCGGCACACCGTCTTCCAACACCACCTGGAGCAGGAGCAGCTCGTGCTCGTGGCTCTCCAGCGTCACATCCTCCCCACGCGCTACGGCCGCGGCCGCGGCAGTCACGGTAGGAAACGCGCGATAGAACCTGTCCCATTCAGGCAGGATGTCCCCGGATTCGAGCAGTTCAACGATCTCAGCCGGTACGCCGTCGTACTCGCGCTGCTGGCGCTGCTGGCGCCGCTGCTCAGCTGCGGCCTTCTGCTTGCCCACCCGCTTGGCGCGGCTGCTCACGCTCTTCTTCGTACTTGCCATCGGACTACTGTCCTGCATCCTGAACCCGGCTGTGGCGGCCTTCAAGAAGTCGCACTGATCAATCCGCGCCCGCCCGCCAGGAGCAGTCCGGACCCAGTGCGCCGCGCCGTCACGCCGTTGACCGCAGCGGAGCGGCCTGCGGAACGGACCGCGGCAGGATGACTGTTGGCCCGGACCGCTGGGCGCGCTCGGCTCGGGCCCGGTGCAGGGCAGCGTTCTCGGTGACGGCGAACTCGCGGCGCCGCTGCAGGACGGCGCTGTCGATCGGTTCCGGCTGCTCGTCGGCGAGCTCCTCCGGATCGGGGAACGCCTGCTGGCTGAGCTTGCGCATCAGGGCGTTCTGTCGCTCCACTGCCTGTGCGATGGCCGGGTCCACTCGGGACGACGGCGCGGCCCGGCGGTGCGCCTCGATCGCGCGGCGATAGCCCTCCGGCGGCATCCGGCGCTCCACTGGCACGACCGGCATGGTCGGCTGCGAGGCCGATTCGACGGCCGCTGTGGCGGAGTTGGCCTTCGCAGCCGTCGGCGCCAGGATGTGCAGGGCGCGGACGTCTGCGCCGGGCACCGTCTCGTTGGCAGCCTCGATCAGCTTCGGTGCGCTCCAGCGCAGCTGCGTACCGCAGGCCGGGGCGTCGGGGACGACGTCCAGGCGGCCGCTTTCCACGTCGAACGCGACGGCCCGGACGCGCCCGGTGAGCTCGGGCACAGCCGCGGTGAGGACGGCGTCGAAGTCGGCGAGGATGTTTCCGCCGGCGACCGGGGCGACCATGCCGCGTTCGGTCATCATCACGCCGATCCCGCTGCCCAGTCCGAGCGGCTCGCGCCCGTCCCGTCGTACGACGGTGGTGGTGCGCCGCTTCGGCTTCTTGCTGGTGGCGCCGTTCTTCCTCGCCGCCTCCCGGGCCACGACCAGGGCCTGGCGCGCGAGGTCCACTCCGCTCGCCGGGACAAAACGCTCTTTGAGCGAGAACAAAAGAGGCCCGCACGGCGGGAGGTGTGCGGGCCAAAGAAAAAGGGGGCAGTGGCCAGTGAATGCGATGAACACGGCCGATCCCGACCGCTGCTCTATCCGCACCGTTGCATGCCTCCGTCATACGCCGGAGAGAAATCGGCCCGCTAAGGCGCCTCGGCTGCGCACCAAACACAGGTCGGAGTATCTGGCAGGTTCGCTGGAGTCACGGTGCAGGTGATCAACTCACTGCCTTGATCCACTGTGAGGTTCCCCCGCTGTGCGGGAGCGGTTGACTAGCTGGCCAGGGCGGGTTGACGTGGTGTCAGGTTCACTTGTTCGGCTGCTGCCTGGTCGGCGTAGTGCTTCTCCTCGTACTCGATCGGGCTGAGGTAGCCGAGCCGTTTCTGGATGCGGCGGGGGTTGTAGAAACCGTCGATGTACTCGAAGAGCGCGAGGTTCGCTTCGGCCCGGGTGGCGAAGACGCGGCCGCGGACGCCCTCGGTCTTGATCAGCATCCACAGGTTCTCCGCGAGGGCGTTGTCGAACGAGTCGCCGACCGAGCCCATGGATGCCTGGATCCCTGCCCTGACCAGGCGTGTCGTGAGCTTCACGGATGTGTATTGACAGCCGTGGTCCGCATGGTGAATGAGCTCGCCGGGGGTGGCTTCGCGGCTGGCCAGGGCGTACTCCAGTGTGGTCAGGACCAGGTCCGCGTCCGCGCGGGCAGAGGTTTCCCAGGCCACCACCCGGCGGGAGAACGCGTCGCGGATCGCGGAGAGCCACAGCGGGCCCTCCAGCGTCGTGATCATGGTCAGGTCGGTGACCCACAGCCGGTTCGGCCCGCTCGCGGTGAAGTCGCGTTGCACCAGGTCAGGGGCCAGATCCGCGTCCGGGTCGCGTCGGGTGAAGCTCTTGCTCCGGCGAGGGCTGATCCCGGCGAGGCCGGCCTGGCGCATGAGCCGTTCGACGCGCTTGCGGCCGACGCGCGTGCCCTCGCGCTTGAGGACGGCGTGCACGCGGGGTGAGCCGTAGATCCCGCCGGACTCGTCGTGGACCTGACGGATCTTGCTGGTCAGCTCGGCGTCCCGACGGTGCCGTTCGCACGGCTCGGTCTCGGCCTGGCGCCAACGGTAGTAGGTGGTGGAGGGGATGTTCAGTTCCCGGAGTACGGGCTCGACCCCCAGGTGCGGGTGCTCGTCGACGAGCGCCGTCACCTGGGCCGGGTCGGGTCGAGCTGGGCCGCGAAAAAAGCCGAGGCCGTCCGCAGGACCTCGTTCGCCCGCTTGAGCTGGACATTCTCCTTCCGCAGGGCGGCCAGTTCCTCGCGCTCGGCGGTGGTGAGCAGGTCTCCTCGCTCGCCGGCGTCGGCCTCGGCCTGCCGGATCCAGTTACGCAGGGCCTCGTGGTGCACGCCGAGATCCTCGGCCATGCGGCGGATCACGGGCTTCGGCTCGGCGGTCCGATACATCCGTACCGCACGCTCACGCAACTCCAACGGGTACTTCCTCGGTGCGGGCATCGTCTGGGCTCCTCTCGCGAGACCCATCTGACCATCCGTCACTCATCCCCGCATCTCGGGGGAACCTCACTGCAGAATCAGGCCCAAGTGCTGCCCCGCTGACCTGCGAGTCAATCAAACGTTTATTCCAATTGGGTTGGTTAGCGATCCCAGACGAAAGATACACCTTGGAGGATCATTGATCAGCTACTTAGCCCGTAAGGCCGTGCCCGTCCTTCTGGCAGTTGCGGCGCTGGCCAGTACCGCGACGGTGACTCATGCTTCGGCTGAGTCATTCGCTCCCGGTCTCCCGCAGGTCGCGTCCTCAGACGATCGGATGTCGGTCAGGTCGCTCAGCTCGGGAGACCGTCAGAAGCTGCAGTCCGAGGTGAATCAGGTACTTGCCTCCACCAAGGGCGCCGTTCAGATCAGCGCGAACGAGGTCTCCTGGAACGGAGGCGAACCGGTCCTAGTACTGCCCCTCCCTGGCCAGGCCAAGGCTCCTGCGAGCAGCCCGAAGGCGCAGCAACTGCAGGCTGGCGTGGCAGGTATGCCTGCCTCCGAAAAAAGTCCAGCAGTAGCGCAGGGTGACTCGTGCCCGACTGAGTGGACTGGAAACGACTGGTACTGCTTCTATCAGTACAAGGATTTCGAGGGACGGCGGTTGCAGTGGAACCAGCCACACCCCTACACGGCGGTTTACTTCAGTGACTACGGATTCAACGACATGGCCTCGTCATGGTCGAACAAAGGCGGCCTGACGGTCTTTGTGAGGGGCCGCGAAATCGCTGATGATGACAACTCCTGCAACAGAACGCTCTGGATCATGGATCCGCACAGTCGGGCCGCTGCGGTTGTGGCAGACAACCAGGCGGACTGCTTCCACGCGTCCTGAAGCAGCTTGACGGCGGCCGAGGCTCTGGCCTCGGCCGCCCGTTTAGTCGAACCGCGCCGTCAGGTAGCACACATACATGATCACTGCGGGCGTCTTAACGTTGAGTTTTCCGGCATCCGTGGTGAGTTCCTCTTCGTAGGCGAGCAGCTTGCCACTGGAGACGTCGAAGATCAGAGTCTGCTTCTTGGGTAGCCCTCCGTACTTGGAGTCGACGGAGAAGGCGTGTCCGACGCGGCCTGCCCGGTCGCGGACCGAACCGCGGTATTCCACCCCGGGCAGGGTGGCAAGGAACCGAAGCTGGGACGCTCGCTGCTGGCCGGTCAGCATGCTGTTCAGGTTTCTCTCGGACACGGAGTCGAAGATCTCACCGGGCCCTGCGGCCTCATAGCCAGTCGCCAACCACGTGCCCATGCCGGTCACGTCATCCGGTGCAGGCTGATTTCGAACGTCCCGCATGTCAGCCGGACCCGTAGAATCCCCGTAAGACTTCGGGTCCTGGCCGACCGAGCCGGCATCCTCCCACACCTCCCTGTCGTGGGAGGTCTGGAACTGAGGCCGCTTCGTGCGAGCCTTCCAGGTCAACGATCCGTCGGGCTTCTTCCACACCTGCCGGACCTCGGGAATCACGGCCGACGTCACCTGAATGCCGTCGATCCGCGTTGACAGGGACCAAGTTTCCCGCTCGAAGTACTGCGTCCCTCCCGGCGGCACAGGAGACTTGTCCCCCTCCGCGGACGCAGCGATCCGCTCCAGCACCGCCTTCGCAGACTCCCCGCTCTCCTGGTAGTGCAGGGGCGGGGGGGTGAGCGCGTACGCCGGTTGAGGACCAGGTCCCAGCAGAACGAAGGCCAATGCCAGCACGGCCGCCGATGCAACCGCCGCCAACCCAGTCAGTGGCCACCGCCACCTGTGCAGTACTCCGTGCTGCGATGGGCTCGCCATCGCCGGCCGTCGAAGTACCTCCCGAAGCAGTTCCTCCCGGTCGGCCTCTGTCATACGCCACTGGTACCCAGAGGCCGTGTCAAGCGACTTGAGTGTCTCGAATGAGTCCATCACCGCGTCCCCCAATCCGGGCGTCTTCCTTCATCCGTGTGGGCCACCCGCTGCTTCCCGGCGCCTGTAGACAAAACGGACTTCTTGAAGCGACTCCGGGCACGATGCAGGCGGACGTGGTACGCGGCCACTGAACAGTCAAGAACCACTGCGGCGTCCCGTGCAGCCAGGTCCTCCCACACATCCAGGCGAAGAACCTCCTGGTCACCGGGAGTCAACGAGTCGAAAGCCGCTGCAATGGCCAGCCGTTCCGAGACGGCCACCGCATGGTCCTCAACCCGCTCGTCCGCCATCTCCGCAAGACTTGTGATCAGGGCTTCCCTGCGCCGCCCGTCCCGGTAGGCATTAGCAAGCGTCAGTCGAGCCACTCCGTACAACCATGGAAGTAATCTGTCGCGGGGTGCCTCCGGCCAGCGCCGCCAGGCCACCACAAAGATCTCGGAGACCAGGTCCGGCACAGCATCAACGCGGACACGCCTACGCACGTATCCCTCGACGGACGCAAAGTTGAGTCTGTACGCCTCGGTGAACAGCTGCTCGTCGTTCATCATCCTCCTGTCCCCTCCAACTCCTATATGTCCGGCAGCCCGCGCGACTTACAGATGGGTCCAAGATTCTTTTCGCTGCCGCCGACCGGTTCGGCCTGTGAACCACCGCCCCAGGGTGTGGGGGTGCCGGGGCCGGACCCTATCGGCAGCCGCCGGCCCGCACTGGCTGCGCGTGGTCTGCGCCGAGGCCGGCACCGAGGGCGGCACCCTGTGGAACGGCCCGTCCACCTCCCGCACCCTCCCCGCTTCGGTGCCGCGCCCCGACCTGTTCCGCATCCGGGACTGGATCACCGACGGCTACGCCTACCGAGCCGAGCTGTACGCCTTCGCCCCCGACCCGATGGTCTCCCCGCGCCCCGTCCTCGACGAGGACCCGGGCCTGCCCGAGATGTGGTGGAAGGAGATGGTCGCCGCCCTGGGCGCCCTCGCCGACGTCCCGCCGCCGGCGGACCGCGAGGCCGTACGCGAGGAGTACCTGCGCCGCGTCATCCCCCAGTTCACCGGCCACCAGGTCGACGACGTCACCTGGACCACCGCCCACGGAGACCTCCACTACGGCAACGTCACCCGCGGCCCGCACATCCTGGACTGGGAAGGATGGGGCCGCGCCCCGTACGGCTACGACGCCGCCACCCTGTACGTCTACGCCCTGCTCACCCCCGAGACAGCCGCCCAGATCCGGACCGCGCTGGCCCCGGTCCTGGACCGGCCCGAGGCACGCACCGGCCTGCTGACCGTGTGCGCCCAGGTCCTCCAGGCCCAGGACCGCACCGACTTCTACGCCGAGCTCGCCGACCCCGTCCGCGAGCACCTGGCCCACCTGTAGCCGCCCCGCCCCGCATCTACGCGGAGTCGACGCTCCGCCTACCGGCGGCCAGCGTCGGCGGGCCCGAGGCGGAGGGCTCCGACCCGGACCCATGCGCCTGGCGCAGGCCCGGCTGCGGCCAGGGGTAGAACCGGGACACCGTGCTGGTCGACCCGTCCAGGTCGACGGCCACCTTGTAGATCACCTTGCCGTCAGCCCAGTCGTGCCGCGCCATCACAGCCCCGTACCGCCACGCCCCGCAGGACCACACCCACAGGGCCGGACGGTCGCCTGCAGGCCAGCTCCAGACCGTGGGCGCGGGCCCGTCCTCGGGCCGCCATGGCCGGGACTCCACCGGCTCCGTCAACGTCGTGCTCACCCCTCGACCGTACGCCCGGGCCCCGCGGACTCCCCCGCCAGGTGCTCCGCGTCGTGCTCCGGGCCGTGTTCGACGAAACCTGTACGGCTTCCTGTCCTCTTCGCAGGTCACAGTGCCTGTCATGCCGGCGCGCGAGGCGGTGGCGTGTGTCAAGTAAGGACAGGGGAGCGGGCAGTGGAGATGAAGCAGACGCCGGGGGCGTACCGGATGCGGGCGGAGCGCCGGCGCAGGGTGCGCGGCAGCGGGGAGGCCCGGGGCGACGGCTGGATGCGCACGGAGGCGGATGAGCGTCTCCTCGCGCTGGCAACGAGGTACGGGACGCTGACCCTGCAGCAGGCGGCCACCGCGTGCTGGGGAGGGAGACTCGAGACCGCGCGCCTGCGGATACGGGTGATGACGGAGGCCGGGCTGCTGCACCGCTCCGCGGCGATGCGGTGGACGGGCACCGTCGTGTGGCCCACCGAGCGCGGAGCGCGCATCGCGGGCACTGGCCTGTCGGCACCCTCCCGCCCCGGCGAGCGGCTGCTGCACCGCCTGGCCCTCGCCGACGTCGGCCTCGCCCTGGAAGCGGCCGGGCACACGGTGCTCACCGAGCGCGAGGTCCGCTCCGCCGAGGCGGTGCCCGGGCGACCGGCGGAACTCCTCGCGGACCTCGGCATCTCCGGAGTGCCCGAGGGCGCCCGGCGCGGGGAGACCCTCGCGGTCCCGGTCGGTGCCCACGCGGTGCACTGGCCGGACCTGGTCCTGGTACCGCCCGGTGGCCCCGTGGTCGCCGTCGAGGTGGAGCTCACCCCCAAGTCCAGGGGCGAGCTGCGGAGCATCCTGCGCGCCTACCTGCGAGCCCGGCGCAGGGTCGTCTACCTCGGCACCGCGCCGGTCGTGCGCCAGCTGCAGGGACGCCCTGGCTCGGACGGGCAGTGGATCGACGGCGTCGCCCAGGAGGCCGACCTGCTCCCGCCCGGAGGGCCCGACCCGGGCACCGACGGACTCCTGCGCGTACGGCCGCTCGTCCTCACCGACCCGGACGTCGCCCGCCAGACCGAGCAGCACGCCAACCGCCACCGTCGCCCCGCATGAACTGCTCGGAGCCGATCAGCACAATGGCTCACCCCTCAGTCCGGCAGACGCCGGGCGTGAACGGAGCCCCCACAGGTGAGTGATGCGCTCGTCGCGCGCCCTGTCGTGCCACTGGAACGCTCTAGGGTTCCCGCCGTGGCACCGTCCGAGTGGTACATGCATCCCCCCGTCAGGCCCTCGCAGGGGTATGACCGAGGTACGGGTCAAAGGGGCAATGGGATGATCTTGAAGCTCCGAGAGCCTGTAGCGCTCCTACCGAGTCCCCTAGTAGGGCTTGGTCAGGTTGGGGCTGGTGTTGCGTGTCCTAAGGGCTCGGTGTGTCGTTCAAGACGTGTGACGCCGGAGGAAATTGCTGCTGTACGTGGCGAGTTGGAGGACTTTGCGACGGAGGTTTTCGAGCCGTTCGCGCGTAAGGATCAGCGTCGGTGGGGGCGGGTTTACCTGCGGGGCCTGCTCACGGACGGGCAGCGCAAGTCCGTCGAGCCGATGGCCGCCAGGCTGGGCGAGGACGGTAACCGTCAGGCCCTGGCCCACTTCATCACCACCAGCCCGTGGGACCCCGCGCATGTGCGGGCCCGGCTGGCCTGGAAGATGGAAAAGGCGATCCGGCCCACCGTGCTGGTCTTCGATGACACCGGCTTCCTCAAAGACGGCAATGCCTCGGCGTGTGTGTCGCGGCAGTACACCGGCACTGCGGGCAAGGTCACCAACTGCCAGGTGGGCGTCTCCCTGCACCTGGCCTCGGATCATGCCTCGGCGGCGGTCGACTGGCGGCTGTTCGTGCCCGAGACCTGGGCCCCCGGGTCGGTGAAGGCGGACCCGGCCAAGGTCGCCCGCCGCACCGCCTGCCAGATCCCCGACGACATCGGGCATGTGGAGAAATGGCAACTCGCACTCGACATGCTCGATGAGACCCGCTCCTGGGGCGTCGAAGTGCCGGTGGCCGTCGCGGATGCCGGATACGGCGACGCGGCGGCATTCCGGCACGGCCTGCAGGCCCGCAGCCTCAATTACGTCGTGGGAATCTCCACCACCCTCTCGGCCCAGCCCGGCCACGCGGTGCCGGTCGCCGAGCCGTACTCCGGGATCGGACGCCGGCCGGTGGAGAAGTACCCCGACAAGCCGCAGTCGGTGAAACAGCTGGTCATCGCGGCCGGCCGGAAGGCGGCAAAGCCGGTGCAATGGCGTGAGGGCTCCCGGCCCGGCACCGGCCGCAGCGGCTTCAAACGGATGTACTCGCGGTTCGTGACCCTGCGGATCCGGCCCGCCGGCCGCGAGGTCCGCCAAGCGGCCGACAGCCCGGAACTGCCCGAGTGCTGGCTCCTGGCCGAGTGGCCGGCCGACCAGGGCGAACCCGTCCAGTTCTGGCTCTCCGACCTGCCCGCCGACACCCCACTGACCACACTGGTCCGCCTGGCCAAGCTCCGCTGGCGCATCGAACACGACTACCGCGAGATGAAACAGGCCCTGGGACTTGCCCACTTCGAGGGCCGCACCTGGAACGGCTGGCACCACCACGTCACCCTCGTCTCCGTCGCGCATGCCTTCTGCACCTTGCAACGACTGGCCAGAGCCCCAAAAGACACGGCGCCGGCCTGAGCCTCTACCGGATCGTCCGCGAGCTACAGACCCTCCTCGCGACATGGACCGGCGTCTGCCCCACCTGCCACCGCGGCATACCCACACCAACACCGACCTGACCAAGCACTACTAGTGTCCTGCGCCGGAGATCCGTCGTTAGTTTATGTATGACTGCTTCCGCGGATGTGCCGGTGCCTCGTCGTGGTCCGAAGTTGGAACCGTTGTTGTTGTCTTCCGATGAGCGTGTGGTGTTGGAGCGTTGGGTCCGCAGGGCGTCATCTGCGCAGGCGGTGGCCTTGCGGGCCCGCATCGTGTTGGCGTGTGCCGGTGCTGATGTGCCGCCGATTGTCGTGGTGGCACGGGAGTTGCATATCGCGGCCGACACGGTCCGCAAGTGGCGTCGCCGGTTCCTGGCGGCCCGGCTGGACGGGCTGGTCGACGAGCCCCGGCCTGGCCGGCCACCCACCATCAGCGTTGATCAGGTGGAGGCGGTAGTGGTCGGCACGCTGGAGGAGATCCCGAAGAACGCCACTCACTGGTCGCGTTCATCGATGGCCGCCCGCAGTGGCCTGTCGAAGTCGACAGTGGGCCGGATCTGGCGGAAGTTCCAGCTCAAGCCCCATTTGAGCGACACGTTCAAGCTGTCGACGGACCCGCTGTTCGTGGAGAAGCTCTACGACGTGGTGGGGCTGTATTTCAACCCGCCCGAAGGAGCGGTGGTGCTGTCGGTGGACGAGAAGTCCCAGATCCAGGCTCTTGACCGCTCTCAGCCAGTGCTGCCGATGATGCCCGGCATGCCCGAGCGCCGCACTCACGACTATGTTCGCAACGGGCTGACCACCTTGTTCGCGGCCTTCGACGTCGCGACCGGTGAAGTCATCACCTCACTGCACCGTCGCCACCGGGCCGCGGAGTTCAAGAAGTTCCTCATCAAGATCGACAAAGAGGTCCCCGAACACCTTCAGGTCCACCTGATCTGCGACAACTACGGCACCCACAAAACCCCGGCCATCAAGACGTGGCTGGCCAAACACCCACGGTTCCACCTGCACTTCACACCCACCGGCTCCTCCTGGATCAACCAGGTTGAGCGATGGTTCGGCTTCCTCGCGGACCAGAAGATCCGCCGTGGCGCCCACAAGAGTGTGCGCTCCCTGGAAGCCGACATCCGAGCCTGGGTCAAGCAGTGGAACGAAAACCCGACCCCGTTCACCTGGACCAAGACAGCCGAAGAGATCCTCGACTCACTCGCCCGCTTCTGCCAACGGATCTCCGGCGCAGGACACTAGCCCGGTCGGCTGCAGCGTTGACACGGGGAGGCTAGAGCGATGCGTGTCGGGGAGGGACCGAACGGTCGGGCGTGCAACGCTCGCTCGCTGTGGCAGACGTGTTCCATATGAAGATCCAATTGGGATCAAGGGCTCCGGTTCCACTCGTGGCTAGATTGGTCGCAGACCTCAACGTGGTTACTCAAGGCGCTTTCGAGGTGGCGACTCATGTGGCGGAGTCCGAGGCTGACGCCCACATGGCGGGGCTCGTCAGAGAAGGCGGAGTCACTGCTCTTGTGGAGGAAGCTCGCCGGAGAGAGCTCCCACTCGCATCAGACGAGGAAAGGGATCTCGCGCTACTCGAGCGCGACCTAGAGGAGTGGATGCACTTTGGTCCGCTCCGTCGTTCGCGTTCGCTGTACTGGCTCCTGCTTGGCTCAGAGCGTCGCTCCGATCCGCTGGCAAGACTCATGGGTCAGTTGCGCTCAGGCGAGGTGGCGCGTCATCTCCCCGATGTGCCGTACCGGTTCGGCTCGATCAGGTACAGCAACCCGCTCGCGGTGGAAATCATCACTGCTCTTGGCGGCGTGGCAGGGCTGAGCGCAATTCTCGCAATCATTCGAGACTGGGGCCCGCGACGTGAACGACAGAGGCTTGAGAACGAGGATCTGCGAGACGCGAACTTGTTCAAGTCGCAGCTCCGTCGCGCGTACCTCGAAGCGGCCGGACGAGGCCAGGCACCGCCGCTCTCCCCCGAGGCCCTCGAAAGACTCGCCTCTCCCGAATTGGCCTCGGCTGTAGACCGCCTCGCAAACCAGGAACTGGACTGGTACAGCGTCCATACCCCCGAGGAGGCCGAGGAGTGATGACCGCTGTGAAGCTCACGCCTGACACAATGAAATGATCTTGCTCGCCTCCGCTGCACTCCGCTTGCCTCGCCAGGGGGTCAAGGTCATCTCAATGCCCCTTTGACGCGTATCTCGGTCACGCCCCCACTAGGGCCTCCGCCCGGCCGCTTGGGAGAGGCAGCCGCGGGTGGGTCAGAAGCGCTGGTGCTAGACCGCGGCAGCTCAGCACATGGTCAATTGCTCATGCTCGGGCAGGTCCAGGTCGGTGATCCGGCCCTCGGGAATCACTGCGGCCAGTTCCCGGGCCTCCTGGGCACTGCGCGCGAAGGCGTGCAGGCGCACGATTCCGGGTGAGGCGGCGACCAGGCTGGGGCAGGGGCGTACGACCCCGTACAAGAGCCGTCGCTTCCCCGTCGTGTACACCGGCACTCCGTAGGCGTACTCCGAGGACATCATCAGTTTCTCCGGGATGTCGACCCGAACGTTCGACTCGCGCCATGCGTATTCGGCGACGGCGGTGAGCAGTTCGGTCCGCTGCTGCAGCGACAGTTTGCTCCACCACGTCCTCGCGGTCTCCAGCGCCAACCGCTGCGTTTCCTCCCGCTGGGCTTGCTCCAATGCGAGTCGCGCGTCTTCCGCCGCCTTCTCTCGGGCCCGCCGGGCATCTTCCACCTCCCGTAGCTGACGCACCTTCTCCCAGTAGACGCGGGACTCCTCCGCCCGCTTTTCCCGAAGCCGTTCAGCCTCCTCCGCCCTCCGGGCCTGCTCCTGCTCCGCCCGCAGCCGGCTCTGCCGATCAGCCTCCTCCTCCGACTGCTTCTGGCGAGCTTCGCGTTCCTCCCTCGCCAGCTCTTGGCGCTGGCGCATCGCGTTGTGCTTCTCCTGGGCCGCGGCTGACTGCGCAGACGTCCACCATTGACCGCGCCGAAACTGCCGCTGCTCGCCGTCGACGACGCGGTACACCCGCCGGTACCGCGGCATGCTCTCGACCGGAACGACCTGCCCGTGGAGCGCCCACCGGACGAACTGGACCAGTTCCTCCTCGCGGAACATCCATCGGCCAGCGGCGTAATCGAAGCCAGCGAGGCCGTCGTCCACCATCCAGAGCTGTGGCTCATGTTCTTCCGGGGCGCGCACCCGGACCGCGGGCACCGCGCTGATCCACCGCGGTGGCCGTTTGTGCGGGGACACCCAGCACACCCTGACGTCTTCGTCGAGGTAGCGGTCGGTGCGCGCCTGGATGTCGTCCAGGGTGATCGGCGACAGCTGGGCTTCCCAGGCCATCCGCTGGGTGCCATCCGGCGAGGCCGCCATGACGTCCGCGCGCCAGGAGCCGTCCTCCGCCGGCACTTCCAGCGTGGCGAACCACCCGGTTGCCCGGATCGCGCCCGCCATCTCCAGCTTGAGCATGTGGTGCTCCCACGACTCATTCGACAGCTCACACGACGGCGGCCGTCCCGGGTCGTGGCAGAAGAACCGCACGCCGTACTTGGAGACCTTCGGGTGAAGACTCCAGTCGCACTCCGGGCAGGCGAGCGGGATACGGGGGCGGGCCTTGTGAACCTGCGTCCAGTCCAGCTTCTGCCCGAGGTCGGCAAGTGTGGCGTCGAGGCGGCCCAGGTCGGGGTGCAGCGCAGTGAAAGGCATGAATCGCATCTCCTGGCGATCCGGCGTACTCGCGGCGTATCTGACAGGACAGCAGATAGCAGGCACCACTGACAGTGGGCCCAGGCTGTTTCATAGGTGGTCGCTCGTGAAACACCCGACCGCCCAGCGGTCCACCTGCGGCGATCATGTTTCATGAGTTGTTGCAAACGACTGGAAGTCTGAAACACCCTCATGAAACAGTCCGGGTCGTGAGCAACGACTTCAAGCGCGTTGAAGCGCACGACTGCCCGATGTCCACCTGCGCCGCCCCTGCGGGCTCCCCGTGCCGGACCGGCAAGGGCAAGGTGGCGATCCAGTACCACACCGCCCGCTTCCGGCTCGTGCCCCAACTCGCCAAGGTGCTCAGCGTGCCGACCCCCGCCGTACGCAAGCCGGGGTCTGTGTGGACGGAGCTGCCCAGGCCGGTGAGCGCCGGCGCCGAGACGGTCGGTCACGTCCGCCTCGGGTATGCCCGTGCCTCGACCTCCCGGCAGTCCCTTGACGCACAGCTCGACTCCCTCGCCGAGGCCGGGGTGACGCGGGTCTTCTCGGAGAAGATCTCCACCCGCGCCGCGAAGCGGCCCAAGCTGGAGGCTGCCGTGAAGCTCGCCGGGGAGATCCGTTCCTCCGGCGTCGCTGTGACACTGGTCGTCCACGAGCACAAGCGTCTCGGCCGCGGCATCGAACTCGCCATGCTCGCCGAAGAGCTGAAGGCGAGCGATGTCGGCCTGGAGTTCCTCTCCGGGGAACTGAAGGGCTCGCACGACCCCTCCGGGATCGTGTTCACCGTGCTCGCTGCCATGTCCGGCATGGAGCGCGAGTACATCCGCGACCGCACCCTCGAAGGCCACGAGTCCGCCCGCAAGCGCGGCAAGACCATCGGAGGCGCAGGCGTCACGGACGACGACATGCTGTCCATGGCCCTTCACCTGCGCAACCAGGAGATGAGCCTTCGCGGCATCGCCAAGAGGCTCATCATCTCGACCGGCGCGAAGAGGGGTCAGCATCCGTCGCCCGCCACCGTCATGCGGATGCTCCGCGAACACGACGAGCAGGCCGCCACGGCGGTGAGCAAGTGAGCGTGGCCTGCGACTCGGCGAGCGTCTCCAGGCTCGTCACCGCCTCGGCCCGCTGCTCCCCGGCTACTTTGCGGCTGGTGTCTGAGCTAGGACACCGGGGCCAACATGGTCGCCGAGCTACGCGACCGAGGGATCGGCTTCACCTCGCTCCACGAGAACCTGGACACCACCACCCCCGGCGGCCGACTCGTCTTCCACGTCTTCGCCGCCCTGGCGGAATTCATCCGCGAACTCATCGTCATCGGCACCAACGAGGGCCTGGCCGCCGCCCGCGCCCGCGGCCGCGTCGGCGGGCGCCCCACCGTCGCCACCGAGGAAGTCATCAAGGCCGCCCGCGACCTGCTGCCCGACCCCGGCCGCTCCATCACCTCGATCGCCAAGCTCCTCGGCGTCTCCCCGGGCACCCTCTACAACCACATCCCCGACCTGCGCGAACTACGCGCCGACGCCGTCCCCCGTCAGCTCAAAGCTCGTACGGAGTAGGCGAACCCCAGCAAGATCGATCTCACCGGGATTTCCTGTACCTCAACTACTCACACCCGGGCACGACGCGGCCGGAGGACCGGTGACACCGGCATCGGCATCCAGCTCAACTACCCCTGACAGTTTGGAGCTTCACACCCCGCGACCGGGTGCCCGCAGTTATGGTCGCCGTGATGGTCGTATCCGATGGAGGAAGCGAACGTGGTAGGAGTGGAGCTGGCAGCGGGCTACTTCTTCGCGTGGGCCGTGCGCAAGGCGCGGCGGGTGTCCGGTCGGGCGGATGCGGAGGTCGATCAGGCGCTGGACGCCGGGATGGACCGGCTGCACGAGGTGGTGGCCACCCGGTTGGGCCGTGAGCCGGCGCTGGAGAGTGTGGCGCGGGAGGTGACCGACGGCCGGGATGAGCCGACCGCGGAGACCCGGGACCAACTGGAGCTGGCCGTGAGGTACACGGCCTCGCGCGACGCGGAGTTCGCCGCGGCGCTGCGACAGGCCATCGAGCAGGTCCGGATGGCCGAGGCGGCCGCCGGTCCGGGGGCGGGCAAGTACACCGTGAGCGGGAACACCATCGAGAATGCGGCCGTCCAGATCGGCGACAACAACGAGCAGCACAACCACTTCGGGTCCTAGTGACGACTGAGGCAGCCGGAGGCCAGTGGCCCGGCTTCGGTCCCGGAACCGTCATCAACCTCGCGGTGGTGAAGGGTGACCACAACGTCCAGAACAACTACTTCATCACCAAGGACCCCGATCCGGTGGAGTCGGCGACGCGGCATCTGGCCGGGTTGGTGTGGGAGCAGTGGCACCACGAGGCCGAGCTGCGGGACCTCTTCCCGGTGCCGATCCCCGTTCTGTGGCGCATGACCGACGGCGGGAACCTCGGCGACCACGACCACCTGACGGGCGCTCCCATGGCCGGAAGCGCCTCGGATCTGGACTCCTTCGCTCGGTCGTTCTCCCAGCGGCAACCGCAGCGCCTGACCATCCTGGGCGGGGCCGGCAGCGGCAAGACGACCATGGCCGTCCTGCTGGTCCTCGAACTGCTGCGGCAGATGAAGGGAGGGGACCGGGTCCCGGTCCTGCTGCCACTGGCCTCCTGGCGACCTGCCGAAGAACACCCGAAGTCCTGGCTGATCCGTCAGATCGTCGATACGTACCCGTTCCTGAGCGCCAGGACGGTCCGGGATCTGCTGAACCGCAGGCGCATCCTGCCGGTGCTCGACGGCCTGGACGAACTGCCCGACCTCGATCGGCCGCTGGCCCTGCGGAAACTCAACTCCGGCTACCCGGCGCACGAGCCACTGGTGCTGACCTGTCGGACCCACGACTACGCCAAGGCGATCAAGAAGGGGCCCGTGCTGCGCTCGGCCCCGGTGGTCGAGGGCCGGCCGCTGACGGCGGAGGCGGTCGCGGGCTATCTGCTCGACCACGCCACCCCGCAACAGCGGGACCGTTGGCGGCCGCTCACCGATGCCGTGACCCGGGACCCGGACGGCCCCGCGGCCCAGGCCCTGTCGGTTCCGCTCCTGCTGTGGCTGTGCGGCAAGGTCCACGAGGACCCGGACCAGGACAGGAATCCCGGCGATCTCGCGAACCGGAACGCCTTCCCGACGCCCGAGAAGATCGAGCAGCACCTGCTGGACTCGCTCGTGCCGGCGGTCTACCCGAGTGATCCGCGGGATTCTCCGCACCCCGACCGAAGGGCGCCGCGCAGGTGGGCCAGGGGGCACGGGCCCCGGGAGGCCGAACGGGCGGCCCGCTGGCTCGGCCATCTCGCCCGGCACCTCACGAAGCGCGAGCAGACCGACCTCAAATGGTGGGAACTGGGCACGACCATGCACCCGTCGGCCCGGATGACCGTGGTCGGCTGTGCGGCCGGGATATGCGTCGGGGCGGTCGTCTTCCTCGTGGACACCGTCTTCGTCACCGTCTTCGCGGCGCGTCCCGGCTGGGGCTTCCCCGCCAGGCTCGCGAAAGGACTCCTGGTCGGGCTCGCGGACGCCCTCATCAACGGGCCTCCGGCCGCGCTGCTCTTCGGCCTCGCCCACCGGGCCCGTCGGGCGTTCGTAGGGGCGGCGGTGGAGCCCTCGCGGATGCGGATCGGCATCCGCGGCCGGAGCGGAGCGCCGCGCACTAGGTCCGTCCGGGACATCCTCAAACAGGTCAGAACAGGGAGCCTCGCGGGGTTCGCGGGCGGAGCCGGGATCGGGCTGTTGTTCGGGCTGTGGGGAAAGGGGGTCGGCGACTCGCGCTGGTTCGAGATCGGGCTGGTGGCCGTGATGGTGTTCGGCGCTCAGTTCGGGCTCGTGTTCGGGCTCGTGAGCGGGCTCGTGGCCTGGCTGGAGACTCCGATCGACACCGACTCCGCCGTTCGGCCCCGTGGTCTGCTGGCCACCGACCGGAACAACGTGCTCGTGCAGCTACTCCTGCTCGGACCCCTGGCCGGAGTCACCGTGATGGTCGGAAGCAGGCTCATCGTCGGGTTCCTCGGAGGCTCCCTCTGGGGCGTCCCGGTACATGCGGATCCGGTGTGGGCCATCCGGTTCGCACTCCTCACAGCACTCGCGGGAGGTCTCGGAGCGGCCCTCTCCATGACGGCCTGGGGCGAGTGGGTGGTCCTGGCACACGTCTGGCTGCCGCTGACCGGGCGGCTGCCCTGGCGGGCGATGGCGTTCCTGGAGGACGCCCACCAGGAGCGGGGCGTCCTCCGCCAGGCCGGAGCGGTCTTCCAGTTCCGCCACGCCCGGCTCCAGGAGCGCCTCGCACGTCCGGCGGAGGCCGGGGCCGACGACCGATCCTGATCCGGGAACTGCCCGTTCTGCAGAACTAACCCTCCAGGACGCAGCCGGCCGGGCCGGAGTGTCAGGGTGGGGCAGCCCTGGCAGCGGCTCAGCCAAGATCATCCCGTGGCGGCTTTTGGGCTCACCTTGGCTCAACCCCCAGAGCGGCGACACCATGGTGGTGCCCGCGCTCGACCGCTACGGGCGCTCGCTGAAGGACCTGGTGAACATGGTCGGCGAGCTTCGCGCCCGCGGGATCGGCTTCACCTCGCTGCACGAGCGCCTGGACACCACCACCCCCGGCGGCCGGCTCATCTTCCACGTCTTCGCCGCGCTCGCCGAGTTCATCCGCGAGCTGATCGTCTCCGGCACCCGCGAGGGCCTGGCCGCCGGCCGGGCCCGCGGCAACGTCGGCGGCCGGCCCGTCGTCGCCACCCCCCGACCGTCATCCCATCAAGATCATCCCGCTGCCGCTTTTGGGCTCACCTTGGCTGGACCCCGACCGTTGTCCTGACCACGGCACACCTCGACCACACGCCGGAGAACTGCGACCCGGGCAACCTCCGCGCCATGTGCCAGGGCTGCCACCTGCACTACGACCGGGACCACCACGCACGCACCCGAGCTGAAATCCGTCGGACTGCGCTCGAAGCCGCAGGTCAGATGACATTCGAGCTGTAGCGGCTACTTTGCACCGTGGGTCAGGGATAGGACACCGGGGCCGGGTCGCACTGATCAGGCGTCAGAGGACGACGTCCAGGGGGTTCAGCCCACGCCCATGTAGTCACGGCCGGCGAAACTCACCTTGCCTCCGCCGGACGTGTTGGCGTAGACGTACAGCTCACCTGGGGGGAGCGGCCGACGATGTCGCTGCGGCCGTCACCGTTGAGGTCGGCGAGGCGCAGCGTGTTGTACGTTTGCCAGCCGTTGCCGATGAGGACCCGGCTGCCAAGCGTCTGCGTGCCGGTGCCTCCGGCGTGCGGGTAGACCCCCTCCAGACTGCTCACGACAAGCTGCTGACCGGTCTGACGGCTTGTGTTGGGAGCTGAACGGTATTACGGACACCTCTGACGAGGGCTTCCCGGTGCTGGTGATGTCTGAGCTCGGTACGCCGGCTGAACGCAATGAGCTGAACCGCCAGGCGTGCTCCGCCCGAGACGCGTCCTGCCCGCGTACAGGGAAATGGTCAACCTCCTTACTGATCTTTTCGTAAGTTCGGTGGGTGTGGTGGGTGGATGGCAAGGCCGGTGTGGGCGAGGAAGGACCATGGAAGTTGGGGGTTGTCGTTGATGCGGTGGATGCCTTGCTCTGTGGCGTCGGCGACATCGGCGAGGTGGTCGCCGGCGAGGTTGGCGAGTTCACGCTTCTTGAGCGAGGACCACAGCAGTTCCACCGGGTTCAGCTCGGGAGCGTAGGCGGGTAATCGTTCAAGGGTGAGCCAGTCCTGTTCTGCAACCCAGGCGCGCATCGCCCGGCTCCAGTGGGCGGACAGGCCGTCCCAGACCAGGACCACTCGCTCCCCGCGGTAGAACACCTTCATCTGCTCCAGGACCTCGATGAGCCCGGCGGTGTCGTAGCTGCCGGGCTTGAGGTGGAAGCACAGGCGGGCCCCGCGATCGGGGTCGGTGGAGTGGTAGCCCAATGCCCCGGCCATCGATGCCCGCTTCCAGTCCAGACGGTGCCGCAGCAGTGGGTCCGGCCTCGGGGCGAGTAGGTGCGGCGGATCTGAGGGAGTAGGGAGACGCCTGATTCGTCGAGGAACACGATCCAGGCACGTGTGTTCACGGCCCCTTTTTGATGCGCGGCCACTCGTGCGCGATCCAACGGGCGATCTCCGACTCGTCCCGCTCGACGGCCCGCCGCTCGGGCCGTTGCAGGCTCCATCCGAGCCGGCCGGTCAGCAGACGCCAGACCGACGCCCTCGACAACACCACCCCCGTCACCCGCTCCACGACCATTCCGACTCGTTCCAGGGTCCACAGGTCGGCGTCGAAGCCATGAGCCTGGGCGCCTTGCTCCAACGCGGCCCGGACCGTCTCGACCTGGGCCTCGTCCAACTTGGGCGGCCGGCCAGTGGCCGCACGCCGCCGCAGGGCCGAAACACCGCCTTCCTCCCACACCCGCCGCCAACGCCGCACACTCTCCCCACACACCCCCACCGCCCGCGCGATCTCCGCATTCGAGACACCCTCCTCGAACAACTCGACCGCCCGAACACGACGCGCCTCCGCCAACTGAGGCCGTGACAACGGAGGAAGACAGGAGCCGACAGCCGAAGGTGAAGGTTGATAAGCCACCCCGACAGCCTCCCACCCACACGGCCACCACACCCACTGAACTTACGAAAAGATCAGTAGTGGCCCTCAACAGGGGCGGCCAGGGCCTTGCCGGTGATCGGCCCGCAGGGACGCGGCCGTGGGTGCCCCCGCCCCGGGCTCGTACTCGTCTTGGGGCGGGGGCGGGGTGGTCAGTGTTCGGCGCGCAGGACTCCGAGTAGGCCGTTGTTCTCGTCGTTGATTCCCGCGGCGAACCAGACGGCTTCCTTGCCGCCGGACTTGTCGGTGCCGCGCTGCAGCCCCCACAGCCCGGGGATCTCGATCGGGTGCCCGTCGCGGTCCTCCACGGTCGCCTTGAACGCGCCGGTGTGCAGGTCGAAGACGTTGATGCGGCCGTCTCCGAAGTTGCCGACGAGCAGGTCGCCGGAGAACTTCCCGAACCCCTTGGGGGCCACTTCGAGGCCCCAGGGCGAGTTGAGCACGCCCTGGCTCGCGAAGCGCTTCAGCAGCTTCCCGTCCTTGCTGAACACGTCAATGAAGCCGTTGCCCGGACCGGGGGTGTCGTCCTCCTTCTCATCGTCCTGCAAGGCGTAGGTCACGAACACCTTCGAGCCGATTTCCTTGACGTCGAACGGCGCGAAGCCGGCGGGAAGGTTGGAGTCCTGGAACGCGCCATTGGACGGCACGAGCCTGAAGTCCTCGTTGAAGATGTCGATGCGCGCGTCACGGAAGTTCGCGACGAGCACCCTCGGCTCCCCGTCCTTCCCGTGCTCCCCGTCCCTCCCGTGCTCCCCGTGCTCCCCGTGCTCCCCGTCCTTCTCGGCCTTTCCGTCCTCCTCGGCCCCGTGCCTGCCGCCGAGCAGCGTCAGCCCCTTGAAGATGGCGGTCTCGTCGCCGCTGTCCTCGTGGGCGACCAGGACAGCGTTCGTCCGGGACACGTCCGGGTTGTACGCGAACAGGTCGCCGTGCTCCCCCGCGAAGAGGAAGCGGGCGGGACCGGTCTTCCCGAAGCCGCTGAACTCGAAGTCGTCGCTGTCATTGCGCACGACCCCGGTCGGTGCGCCGTCCGTCGGGAACGACACGACCCGGGACAGGATCTCGACCGGCTGCCCCTTCTGGCCGCCCGAGTAGGCCGTGGCCTTGTCGGTGTGGTTGTCTGCGACCAAGAGCTTTCCGGACCGGGTGGTCACCAGGCCCCAAGGGTTGGCCAGATTGGGATCGGTCGCCTCTGCCCTTCCCGGGATGTCGGATACGAGATCGGTTTCCCGGAAGCCGTGATGCTGCTGCGGCGCCTCGCCTGGCTCCCCTGACGGGGGCGGCGACGCGGCGGCGAGGGCGCCGACAGTGCCCAGGGTCAGCGCGGCTGCCATCAGCCGCTTCCGGAAGTGGCGGGGTCGGTGGGCCGGTGCCTGCGGTGTCATGGTGATGCTCCTCTTCCAGCGTTGGTGTCCGGTGCGGACGTACTGTCGGAGTCATCACAGTGGAGCGCACATGCGCACGCCACTCGACACACGTCACCCATCGACTTGAGTAGGTGCATTCCCTGGTGGGAACACACGATCAGACGAACGCCGCTTGTCGCGCTCGGGATCGCCTACGAACGGTCTCGCGGCCGGAGGCCAGGGCTCGTCGTCCGGGTTGACCGGGAAGGGTTCAGGGGCGGCGGGGGCGAACACCTCGCGGCCAAAGGCGTTGGAGACACCGTCGTTCGAGGCGTTGCAGCGCCGAGCCGCCGCCCGCGGCCGCAGCACCCCTGCCCTGGCGGCCCGGTGGCCGGCGTTCTTCGTATCTGGAGTACGGACGGGTTCCGGCGAGCCCTGCCTGGGTGACTCTGCGCAGGCCCGCAGGTCAGACACCTACGTTCGGGCTGTAGCTCATGGGTGTGAGATTCCTGCGGTCACGCGCAGATTTCAGGAGTGACGCTCGTAATCTGCGTGTCCGTGGACGATTCACGAACTCGTCGTCTGGCAGTGGTTCCCGCGGGACCGGCTGGGCTCGACTCGCTGGGCGCCGGGCCAGATCGCGGTCTGGCGGACGTGTTCACGCTGCAGGGCAACGGTCGGCCTCTACCGGGCCCGTGGAGGAGAGGGACTACTTCTTCGACACGCTTGCGGAGTACCAGTGGGCCCGCGATGCCGCTGGTCTGATGCCACGGACCATCGATCAGTTGATCAAGCCAGTGATCGAGTTGTGCGAGTTCTACGACGCCGTTCCGTGGAGGCTTGCGCCGAAGCACTTGGATCAGTACTTCGCCGGTGCAGGCAAGAGAGCGCGCTCCACCGTGCGGGCCAAGATCAACAAGATCGACGGGTACTTCGCGTTCCTGGAGCAGCGCTACGCCTGCGAGATCGCCAGGCGGTTCGGGGCGGCGGTCGAGTCGCCGGTCGACCCCTTCAACCGTCCCCGCCATCGTGGTGACTTCGGGCTGAGGATCCCGCCGTCGCAGCGGGCGATGAAGGAGTCCTTCGCCGCCTGGCGTGACGCCCTGCCGTCCGCGCGCAAGGAGGCGGTGGCTTGCCGGGACTAGGTGATGGGGAAGATCGCCTACCTGTCGGGGGTCCGGGCGGCCGAGCTGTGTGCGGTGGCGATTGCCGATGTGCATTGGGAGGCCGGGCAGTGGGGCCGCTTCCTGGTCCAGGGCAAAGGTGCGCGTGGCTCGGGCCCGCGGCAGCGGGAGGCGTTCCTCTTCGAAGAGGGGCGGGCCCTGCTGTGGTGGTACCTGGAAGAGGTACGTGGACTGTTCCAGGACGACCCGGAACATCCGCTCGACCCCATGGCAGGGCTCTCCTTGTCCACCCCCGTCCGGCTCCCCACCCCGCTGCCCAGCGACCGCCAGCAAGGAGCCCTTCACCAGATCCAAGGCGCGCGGGGCAGGTTCGCAGTAGCCCTCGTGGCCGTGCACGCGATCAAGGCCAGCGAAGTTCGGCGCCTGCCCCTGGCCGCCGTCGATCTCGTCCGCGGAACGCTCACGGTCCGCCGCGGCAACCACACCCACACCGTGTACTTGGACCCCTCATCATGGGGCTCGCGGCCGACTGGCTGCACGAACGGCGCCGTACCCGGCCCATGGCGCCCAACCCCCACCTCTTCATCACCAGCCAGACCGCACACCATCCCGCGCTCATCCCGGTCAGCTACTTGGGACTGCGCGCGGCTTTCGACCAGATCGGCATGACCCCGAGGCAGCTCTGGAGCGACCGCGTGCTGGACGAGGCACGGGTGAGCGCCGACCCCGTCCACCTCATCCGCCTCTTCGGCATTCACCCGTCGACGGCCATGAAGTACGTCGCGGCAGCCCACCCCGACAAGGCTTTCCCCAAAATCCGCTGAGCATTAGGCGGTGTCTGATGGCTCTTTGATGAGGTCGCGGAGCCAGATCACGATGGCTGCGGTGGCCAGGGTGCCGTTGAAGATGTAGTCGCGTTTGTCGTACCGGGTTGCGACGGCCCGGTGCTGCTTGAGTTTCCCGATGCAGCGTTCGACGGTGTTTCGGCGGCGGTATTGCTCGCGGTCGAAGGCTGGCGGGCGGCCGCCGTCCCGGCCGAGCCGGCGGCGGTTCGCGCGCTGGTCGTCCGGCTGGGCGATCGTTGCCTTGATCCCGCGTTTGCGCAGGTAGACGCGGTTGGCGCGAATGGAGTACGCCTAGTCGCCGCGGGCCCGGTCCGGCCGGGTGCGGGGACGCCCGGCTCCCGCGCGGGCCACGTTCAAGGCCTTCATGAGCGGGATGAACATCGGGCTGTCCCCGCGCTGGCCGGGCGAGGTCAGCCAGACCAGGGGACGGCAGCGGTCATCCGCCAGCAGATGGACCTTGCTCGTCAGCCCGCCCCGGGAACGTCCCAGGGCCTCGCGGCCCTCTGGATCCACACGTGTGCCGCCCCTTTTTCGGGGTGGTCGGCCGGGGCAGAATGCCGGGCCCCGGATGCATGCTGGTGGGCCCGGCAGGTGGTGGAATCGGCGTTGACCGCCCACGAGCCGTCCGCGTCCGGGGCGGTGGTATCGGCGCCGGCCTGCAATGCCCGCAGGAACTTCGACCAGGTGCCGTCGGCCGACCAGCGGCGGTGGCGTTCGTAGACGGTCTGCCAGGATCCGTAGCGTTCGGGCAGGTCACGCCAGGGTATGCCGGTCCGTGTCCGGTAGAGCACTCCGTTGACCACGGTCCGGTGATCGGCCCACCGCCCACCCGGCCCGCCAGTCTCCGGCAGCAGCGGAGCTATGCGCTCCCACTGAGTATTCGTCAGTTCATGCCGACGCACCATGACCGGCTCATGCCCGCAACGGCAGCAGATCCACCACCCCAGGCAAGAGCCATCAGACACTGCCTAGGCGTTCCGTATCCTTAATGAGGCGGCCGAATGCGCCGACCCGCTCCGGCCGCCATGCGCTACGTCAGCACTGCCTACCCGGAGCGCACCTCGAAACTGCCCAGGTAGCGGGCCCGCTCCGAGCCCAACGCGGCAGCCGAAAGCCCGTGGCGACGAAGCAGCGGGTCCGGCATCATCCCCATGTGATTGTTATGCAACCCGTTCTGGAGATCTCCGCTTCCGACGACTTCGAGCTCTGGCCCGTTGGCGAGCACGAGTCATATGGCTACCTCGTGCTGAACGGGGGGCTGACTCCGGCGGAGGTCGGCACGGCCGTTATGCGGATCGCCGACTGCAATGACTTCGAGCCGCAGGAGGAGCACGAATCGTGTCCGACCGACCCGCTCAGCGCCTTCCTGCACGGGCTGCTCACCATGCCTGACCTGTTCGCCGCCGGCGGCTTCCGGGTGACCGACAACGCCACCGACACCGTCTTCGTTGAGCCAGGCTGCTGCAACGGACTGGAGTCCTGGCGGGACTGGCTGGAGGTGCTCGACGGTACCGGCTGCGCATACTTCGGCCACGATCCATCCTCGGTGGCCGAACGCGTCAACGAAGTTGTCCGGTTCACGCTCGATGCTCACGGGGTGGACGGCAGCCCGGTGATCGAGCTGTCGGTAGACCAGGTACGCAGGCTCGTCGCCGATGCTCAGCAGGATTTGCAGGACTTCCTCAGCCTTGCCGGAACCTGGGTGGAACGACACCTGCCAGCACATGCTGCTGCCGTCACTACCGCCCTGGCACGGGCACTGGACCTGGCACCCACACCATGACCAGCTTCCTGACCCACCGAGCGCACGTGCACGATGCCGGGCTCCCCCTCCACCGTCGGCACAGTGCGCTGCGGACCTGCATCACCCTCTTTGCTCCGTACGGCTTCCGGGCGACGTACCACCACCTCACGCTGAGCGCCGCGATCCCCCGGCGGCTGGAGGCGGATCCGGACGCGCTGGTGCGGGCGGTGGAGGAACTGTATGAGGCGCGGGTGCTGTGGCTCGCGCGGGCGGAGGAGTACGCCGCGCATCGCCGGGCGGAGAAGCGGGCCGGGCGGCGGACTGTAGTGAACCCGCGACCGTGGTGGCTGCGGAGCTGGTGGGAGGGCCCCAACCGCGCCTGGTACGAAGACCCGTTTCGCCATCCGTCGCTGCGGCTGCCCGAGTACGTCCGGCGACAGAACGCGATTCTGGACGGCGCCGATCTCCCCGGCTGCCCCGCCTGCGGGGACGAGAGACCGCTGGTGTCGAACTCGACCGGGCACGGCTGGGTGGAGCTGTGCCGTGGGTGCGCGTGGGTGCTGGCGCCATGTCCGTGCGGGCAGCGGCACCGGTTCGTCCCGGAGACCCCGTTCAACTGGAAAGGGATCTGGCAGCGGGCGCACATGAGCGATGACGGCATGCCGAACCCACATTGGCCTGCGGGCTAGCCAGTTGGATCGGCGGCGAACGCTCGGAAAGCAAATCCCGCCAGCTTCGCCGGAACCTGCGCGCGGGATCGCCTCAGCCATTAACGGGCACGCGGGTTCACGCTTCCCTACGTTCAGGAATCTCGGAACCCGCGCGCTTCCGCGTTCGACGTGCTGCAAAAAGACGGCTTCGCCGTCGGGACACCACGGAGGCGATCACCGGCACCCTGACCCGCCCGCAGCTCCTCGTCCTCGGCCGCCACGACGACCGCGGCCGCTTCCACGCGGTCGGGCGGACGGTACCGCTGCGCCCGGAAGCGGCCCGCCAGGTCGGGGAGCACCTGGCTGCAGCCGGCTCTGGGCAGCCGTGGACGGGAGTGCGGTTCGCGGGGGACGGGATGGCGCCACAGAAAGTTGCCCGCCTGGCGGGAGGAAACACCGTCGCCGACGAAAGACCGGGCTGACGGCGCTGCCGCGGTTGCCACCTGGGGCTATGACCTGACTGCCCTGCACAGGACCGTGGAGCCTCTCCTCGAAGGGGATCCGCGCCGGACGCTGCCCGTCCCGCTGCTGATGAGAGCCCTCCAGCGGCTCGGCCCCGCCGAGAACCTGGCCGTGCGACGAGCCCTCGGCCGAGGAACTTTCACCGACTCCGCCTGGCGCCGGAGGCGGCCGGGGACTTTGCGGGGGCGGGCGTTGATCCGCCTCAGAGGTCTTGGCTGTAGCTCGCTCGTTGGAAGGCTTTGCGTATCTCGGGCGGGACGCAGGTTCCGTTGTCGGTGTACGTCATCCCGTTGGCGGTGGCCCATGCCCGGATTTCGTAGTAGTCGGGCTCTCGCCTGGTGCGCATGTCAGGGGTGCCTCGGACTGCGTAGGCGGGAAGGCGGCCCTCCGCGAGGCAGGTACGGGGGAGCGAGAGACCGAACCGGGTCTCGATGACCGAGAGGGTGCGCTTGTAGGTGATCGTGTACGGCTCGTACGGAGCGGAGGCGTCCTTGCTCCCGTCCGGTTGGAGGATCCGTGCGGCGACGAGTTCGGGCAGCAGCAGGTCGGGTTGCTGTCCCCACCGATCGTCTTCCTCTGCGAGACCGAAACCGCAAAGGTATGCACCGTCGCGGGCGTAGTCCACGGTGGCCGGGGGGTGGTCCGCCATCGGGTAGTACTGAATGACCTCGACGCCGTTGCGGGAGATGTCCACGAGGCGATCGGAGCCGGTGGAATCCCCGTACTCCACCGCGAAGGCCCATCCGGCGCTCTCGCCGACACGCACGACACCGTCACCGCTGGCACCGGGTCGGTAGACCTCCATCCTGAGGTCCCACACCTGGGCATCGGTGATCGGCTCGGTTGCTGCGTCCGGATCACCACCCATGCGCACGGCCAGTTCCGCCGCCGAAATGCCGCGAGCGAACACCACGCTGGACGTCTGCCCCTCTAGATCGACCAGCCACTGAAGCCCGTCAGCCACGACCACACCCCCAACACCCGTCATGAGCCCGTTGCGGGAACCCTAGCCACGAGCACTGACAGACCATGGCCCATGGAAGGCCATCCGACTCAACGGCGGGCGCGGAGCGGCAGGACAGCGGCGACGGGCCGGCTGCGCCGCGGATGTCCGGGCCCTGCCTTAGGGTGATCGTTTGACTCCGAAGAAGGTGAGGCGGTTGGTGAAGTCCACGTCTGTACAACGGTTTTGTGTGTTAGTCGCGGTCTTGGCGACGGCGGCCACAGGCTGCACTCAGGCGCCGGCGCCGGCGCCGGGCGGCGCTGCCCCGGCTTCCACCGGCACACCCGGCAAGCCCCCTCGCGCCGCGCACCATCCGGCGGGGCGTTTCGATGCCGGTGCGGGGGTGCCGATGCCGAAGGAAGCGGGGGCGGGTCGGCTGAGATGGCCGGGGGGAGGGACGCCGGTGGCTCTCCACAAGGAGACGGCATATGTGGCCCTGCCCGATCGTGTCCTGGCGGTCGACACGGCCAGCGGCGCGGTCATGACCGCGGCGACATCCGAGGCCGAGCCGCTGGTCAAGCTGACTCCGAACCTCGAGAACAACCTCCCGGCTCCGTTCGTCACCGAAGCTGTTTCACCGTTGGTCCTCACCACGTTCTTCGTTCACCAGCCAGGCGCCGGAACGCAGGCCCCGCGTGTCTTTATGGAGTTCACGGCGATTCCCACGGCCAAGGGCGCTGCCCCGTGGCGGCTGCCGCTGGAACCTCCGGAGTGGGCGAAGGAAACCCAGTCCCCGGTCACCGCCACGGTCGTCGGGGCGTCCGGCAAGGTCGCCGTCCTCACGCTCGCCACGGCCCGGTCGATGGCTTCATCCGGTGCCACCACGTATGCCGTCGATCTCGACAGCCATCGGGTGCTGTGGACCAAAGACCTGTTCCGGGCGGCGTCGGTCACGGGCGGCATCGTGACGGGCGAGAAGTGGGACAAGAACGACAGCGACTACTCGGCCGCAGCCGGATATGACCTGGCCACCGCCGCGGAGAAGTGGCGCGCCGAGGACCGCATCAACCTCGACGTGATGCCCGCAGGGCCCCACCTCATCCTGGCCACGGCCCAGAAGAAGACCGACTATCGGGTCCACTACCGCCAGCTCCTCGACCCCGCCACCGGCCAAGTGAAGCGGGATCTGCCGGATGACCTCCCCGGCAGCGACTGCGCGCACGACGGCACAAGCACCCTCGTGTGCGCCGGTCACGGCCCCGAGTTCTACGTCTGGGCTGTCGACGACACCAGCGGTGCCCTCCGCTGGCAGCTGCCGGACAAGAACGCCGGCCGAATCGCACCCCAGGTGACCGCAGTGTGGCACGGGCTGATCTACGCAAAGGCCAACGACGGCCCCCTCACCTTGGACGCACGTACCGGCGCCGACCTACCGACACGACCCGGCATCGCCCCCTACCAGGTCAACGAGTACACCGGACTGGCCCTCTCCGACGACCGCGCCTTGACGGCCTACCCGACCAACGGATGACCACAGCCGAGCGCGGGCGCCGGGTGGGGCCCTTGCCAGGACTCCAAGAACCGAGCTTCTCCATGCACCGCTGCGCAGCAAGGTGTTTTGCCGCGGCGTTGTCTCGGGGCTGGAGCAGCCGAGGGGGTGCCCGGCACCGAGGGAAGCCGACTGGGCCGGGTTGTCGGTGGTGTCCTGGATCATGTCCGGGTGACTCATCGAACACAAGACACTAATCCCGTCGGACCCGGGAGCGGGATTGCCTGGCTCGCGGCGCCCCGCTGGATTCCTTTCGGGGGATACAACGTGGTGATGGCCCGGGGGCTGACCCCGGACGAGTTGGTGGAGCGGCTCGCGGCGACGGCCTTCTGGGGGGTGCCCGCCGTTGTCCACCGGGCGTCTGGCGGGCACACGGCCGAGGAGGTCGGAAACCCTGACCTCTTTGATGTCGACTCAGACGTGCACCTGCGTTACGGCGAGTTCATAGGCCTGTCGTTTGCGGTCATGTACGGCGCGTGGTGGGGCGAGTTCAACGAGCTGGGTCCGGTCTCGGCGGGCGGCGCGCACGTCTTCCAGGTGATGTTCGAAGAGGACAACGGCAAGCCCGTGCCGCCGTTCTTCGAGTACCACCGCGATGGGCATCTCGCCTGCTCGTTCAATCTGCATCTGGACGGGTCGTGGGGATATGACGGTATCGACGGGGACCCGGCGGTGGCGGCGGAGGTGACAGCGGCCATGGCAGAGGCCGGACTGCCCGTTGCCAGCCGGGAAGGCTACACAGGCGAAGAAGACGAAGAGCAGATGCGGTGCACACTGCTGGGGATCCTGGGCCGTCTTTTCGATCTCTCCCTGCCTCGCGAGCAGATCCTTCGGGGTTCCCTCGCCACAGCCACGCTGACGACCTGATGCCATGGCCCACGGAGCCCGGCCCTTGACCAGCCCGAGGTCGAGGCCGACTGCTGCGCCGACGGATCCGTATTTTGACTCGTCGCCAGACTGTAGGCCCTCCCTCCTCATTGCTTCGAACGCACTCGGCGTACTGCGGTCGCATGCGGCGTCAGGCCCATTCCATACCCAGCTCCGCAAGGGCGGAGCGTTGTCCGGGTGTGAGTTTGTCGCGGCGGGTCTTGGTGTTCGTGGTCCAGATTCCCAGCTTCACCATCACCCTTTCGGTCTCGCCCGCCACCGGGATCTCCCCCACGTGGGCCCGGGGGACCCGGTGGTGGCCTTCGCGGGCGATGTACTGCGCGAGGGCCGCTGCGCCGCGTTCGAAGGCTGCTGACATCTTCCCGGCGCCCTTGGCCGCCGGGGCCGGGGCGGCCCGCTCGGCGGGCATTACGCCCAGCTTCGACAGCCGGTTCTGCTGCTCCTCGGACGGCTCCCTCCAGGAGTTTGCCTGGCGTTGGAGCCAGCGCCCGAGGTCGTCGCCTTCGAAGAGGACACCGGGCTGGATGGCGGGCAGGATGCCGCCGGCTTCGGTGTCGGCCAGGTCGGCGAGGACGCGGTAGTGCCGTTGCCAGTCCAGTGGCCAGGGCATTTCCAGTCCTTGTCGATCGCGGCGAGCTGCGCTGCCCGGGTCGTCGCGGTCTCTTCGCTTTTGTCGAGGCCGTCGGTGCGCCGGAGGTTGGCCATCAGACACCGCCGTGGTCACGGGCCCTCTGCGGCGCTCTCAACCGGGGCCGCCTGGATGTGTCACGACTGCGGCGCTCCCTGGCCGGGCTGCCGTTGCAGAAGGCCGCGGACGGTCGCCTGGTCCTGGCCGTCGATGTCAGTCCGTGGCTGCGGCCGGACGCTGCGACGTCGCCGGACCGCTCGTTCTGCCACACCTACGGACGGGGGAAGAACGAGCACCGGATGATCCCCGGCTGGCCGTACTCGTTCGTCGCCGCGCTGGAGACCGGTCGCACTTTCCTGGACCGCGATCCTGGACGCCGTCCGCCTCAGCCCCGGCGTGGACGTCGCTGCCGTCACGATGGTGACGGACCTCGCGCGCGACTTCCACGACACCAAGGCGGAAGTGACCTGGGATCCCCGCCGGGAGCCCTGGACCTGGACCGGTCAAGTCACCCCTCTCATGGACGACGAGACGGACCCCAGTCCCGGCGGGAAACGACAAGCTAAAGAGACTCGGCGCTCAGCCGGTGCGATCAGCGCGTACGGTCCGGAGATGGACATAGTCAGCGGTGTCGTCAGCATCGCGTACTCACACTTCTACATCGCCGAGTACATCGAGCAGGGGTTCGAGAGTGTCGACGATCTGCCGGACTTTCATACCGACGAGCCTGTGATCGTCACACCCGGCAAGCTCACCATCGTCAGTTGCGTCCAGGAGCACAAGGCCTGGGTGACTCTCATGCTCGCCGAGGCTCAGCCTGTGCAGCAGGCGGAGCAGTGGCAATCACTCGGTTCCTGGCCGTACCGGCCGGTCTACAGGGGCCGGATGGGAATCTCCGGCCCCACCACCGGTCCTGCCGTGCCGGCCGCGGGCTGGCTTCCGGGGAGCCAGGGGTATGCCCCAACGCTGACACTCCACCCAGCGGCGATCTACACGGTCCACGTCTACGCCAGAGGCCGCAAGGACTCCCGAGCCCGGTACGAAGCCGCAATGACCCGTGAGGAATGGGGACTCAACGAGGGGTTCGAAGACTATGTAGCCATCTTCATCCCTGCCGGAGAGCAGGCCGGCCCCCAGGCCGCAGGTTAAACGACAAGCTTATGAACAGTTCGACTGCGCAGACCGTCGGATCGACCACGTGACCGCACCCGCATACGAGTCCCCGCCGGGTGCAAGGCCGACAACGGTCGTGGCGCCGGGTGGGTTCATCGGGCCCTTGGCCGGCCCTGACGGCTTGGGAGCGGCACCGACGCGCGGACAGACTTGGGCTGCCGTCGGCGCCGTTGCCCGGGCAACCTTCGGGCAGGCTTGACCCCTTCCAGTACCTCCCACAGCGGCCGGCGCTCGTCAGCCCAGAGCTCAAGCCGTCCTCGGTCGATCAAGCGCACGCCGTACGTCTCACCCCACTCCAGCGCCGGCCCGGTGAAGCGGCCGTTGGTAACGATGAGGGCGAACCGGGCACCGTGGACGGGTTCCGCGGTGCCGTTGAGCTGCTGCAAGGCGTCGACACCGATGGGCTTCCCCGCCCAGCCATCCCGCCTGTGCTTGCACTGCACCACCCAGATTCGGCCGTCAGCATCGATACCGCGTACGTCGCATACGTCGTCGCCCGCTCCACCGACCCGTTCGGCCTCGAAACCATCGCGGCGCATCAGGTCACGCACCGCGAACTCGAACTCCCGATGGTGCAGGGCATCGATCTTCTCCAGCGCCATCTGCAGCCCCCGAGACCTCCGCTCCTCCCACTTGCGGCGCTGCTCGCCGGCCAGGCTCCACACGGCCAGCAACATGAAGGCCACCTGGGGCAGAACGGCGTAGATCCCCCAGTGGTCGTCCAGCCAAGCTCCCAGCCAGACTCCGAACCCGATCAACGAGGCGACTGCGATCACAGCGCCGGTGATCGGAAGGCCATGCCGCAGCTTCTTCCACGTGACCGACCGGTCCGTTCTGGCCAGACCGTGCCACGGCATGTGAGCATCCGCTACGCGCTCTGTCCTCAGCTTCTCATTCGGGCCGGCGGCCTGCTCGGCTAAGCCGACGAGGTCCTCCCCGTCACCGGCTTGTTCGCCGCCGTGCCTGGCGTCCTGAACCACGCGTACTCCTTTGCCGGTTGACGTAACGCGTCGACCGGTCATCCCACCGCGGCGCACTGACATCACGCGGCCATCTTTCGGCCGACGGCAGGTCAGGGCCGGTCGGAGAACCGCCATCTCCTCCGGGCCCGAGTGCTTTGCGACTCGGGATCGAGAGAGGGACGCCGGGTCTTGGGAAAGGTACCGAGGCGGCGCGCAGCGTAGGACTTTTAGGACTTGGTGCGGCGCGGGGCTCCACCCCGGGATCGGAAGGTGGCCCCGGCGTCTTCCAGCAGACGGTGCACGCCGCCGTACGAACGGCCAGTCTCCTCTGCCAGAGCCCTGATCGACTTCCCACCCTCGTACTTCGACTTCAGGTCAGAGGCGAGCTTGTCGCGGTCCGGGCCGGGCGTGAGCCGACGGGCCGGCGTCTTCTTGTCCATGAGCCGGTGCCTCTCTGAAATGCGGCGGGTACTGCCATGATCGCGGGAAGTGCTGGCGGCGGCCACCGGTTCGGCGAAGGCGCCAGGCGCAGATACTGAGAGGGAACGCCCGGCCAGGACGGCGGCAACCGGGCCGGTTGCCGCCGCTCAGCAAGCCAGTAGGCGTGGGTCGCATACGCAGCTGGGTCGGCCGGGCGTCCGGCGCTCCGTGCGGTCACGGCGCCTGTGCTGCAACCAGGCGCTTCAGCTCGTCAAGCCCGTTGCCGCAGCAGTCCCCGCACACCAGGCGCCGGCGGTCAGGCTGGGTGGGGATGTTGTAGGCGAGCCGCCGCTCGGCGCCGGGCGTGCGCAGGTCGAAGCGGCACTCGGCGCACAGCAGACCCATCGCCTCGGCCTGCTTGGCCGTCCAGGCCGGCCAAGGCGGGCCGATCCCGGGCTCGTCGTGACTGGTGGGCCTCACCTCGGGGGGCGCGGCGCGGGGGCGACCATCGGTTGTCGGCCACGATGTGCGCGGCGTCGCGCCGAGTCTGCCGTTTCACGGGAAGTGTCGACTTCTCAATGGCACGATCGGGCCGTGACCATGCTGATCGCCGTGCTTGGATGCGCCGCCCGGTGCGGCGGGCTGCCCCTACCCCCCCGTCAACGTCATAGGCGTAAAGGCTCGGCGGGCCCCCTCGGTCGTGGGCGTCCTGCCGCCGCAGGGGGACCGCGGTGACCGAGACACCCGGACCGCGTCTAGTCGTCTCCAGCGCGAAGGACCGTGCCGAACAGCCGCCCGCTCCGCTCGACGTCCCGCCTGGCTCCGTACGGATGGGGGTGAGCACTCGTGTCCGGGAGGTTAGCGCTCAGGAGGCTGAGGACTTCGGCATTTCCACCGACCGCTTCTGCACGGAGATCGAGCGCGGCTACCTCGACGCCGACGGCTGTTGAGCGACGCTGAAGATGAGCACGAAGGCGACGTGCTGGTTGTCGATGGGATGGGATGAAACGACCCCGGCGGCCGTCAGGCCGCCGGGGTCGTCGTGAACACGGTGTCGGCTTCGTGGTCACTCTGTCGCGTGGGTCTCGGTGATGGCGGTCCGGGTGGAGGACTCGTCGACGATGCCCTTCTCCTCGGTGAAGGCGGCGATGAGGGACTGCCAGGCGATGTTGTTGACCGAGCGGGGCAGGCCGCGGCTGGTGAGATGGATCAGTTCCACGGCGTCGTCGGAGAACAGCGTGTCCTCTCGTCCGGCGATCGTGAGGTGGTGCTTGATGTAGCTGGAGGTCTCATCCCTCGTCATCGTGGGCATCTGATAGCTGATCGAGATCCGCTGGTCCAGGGCTGCCAGGACGCCGTGCTTCATCCGCTTGCGCAGGGTGGGTTGGCCGATCAGCAACACCGCGAACGGCGTCGTGGAGTCCATGTCGTAGTTGGTGAGCATGCGGATCGCGTCCAGCTCCTGGTGGTCGAGCAGGTGCGACTCGTCGATCACCACGGCCGGCGTCCTGCCCCGTTCGTCGACCTCAGCGGCCAGCGCGGCGGACGCCTGGGTGGCGAGAGCGGCCAGGTGGAATTTTGGGGTCCCGCCCAGGCTGGTGACGATGCGGTCGTAGAGGCCTCGCATGCCGACCTCGGGATTGGGCTGGTAGATGACCGTGAACCGGGCCGGGTCGAGCGAGGCGACGGCGCCCTTGAGGGCGACGGTCTTGCCGGATCCGACTTCGCCGGTGACCACGCCGATCGCCCGGTTGTTGATGCACCAGGCGATGCGGGCGGCGGCTTCCCGGTGGGAGTGGTGCTGATGAAGCATCGAGGGGGCCAGGTTCCGGCCGAAGGGGACACGGGTGAAACCGAAGTACCCCTGAACGCGGTCGATCATCGCGGTCCCCGCCCGTCGTCCATCAGGGACGAGTAGTTGATGCCCTTGGCGGTGTTCGCTGTGTGCGTCTCGTCGAGGATCTTCAGGTAGTCGATTCCAGTCGGCGGGGCCGGCTCCGGCGGTGTCTCCGGCCTCGCCTTCGGATGAGTGTGACGGCCCACCCGATGCGGGACGGCCTTGCCCGCGCTCTTGCCCGAGGTCCTCACCTCGATCTCGGTCAGGTCGAACGGGTCGAAGACCAGCTCGACCTTCATCCCGACCAGGATCGGGTCGACCTCGTAGGTGTTGCCGTGCAGGCTGACCGTCGCGGTCTTCGTCACGGTCCTGAACTCCGACCACAGAAACGCCTCCCGAAGATCAGCGGGGCTGGGCAGCGGCAGCGGCCGAGGAATCGAACCCAGCCAACGCTCAATCGGAGGCTGCCCCGTCTCCGAGTGCACCGTGCGGTGATAAACCGTCTCCACCCACGCGGTGAAAAGCCTGTTCAGCTCAGCGAGATGCTCAATCTGACCGACACGTTCGTCATCGAGCTCGACCAGGAACTGGTCACGGACGGTGCGGAAGAACCGTTCGATCTTTCCCCTGCCCTGAGGCCGGCCGGGCTTGGAGTGCGTGAGGCGAACGGCCAGGGACGCGCAGGCCCGCAGCAGCCACGTGTCCACGAACGCCGACCCGTTGTCGACATAGATCGACTCGGGGACTCCACGGGCAGACAGTGCTGGCCGCAGGGCGGCGGCCAGGCGGACGGTGTCCTCGGCGAACCCGAACCGGTGGCCCACGATCGCCCGGCTGTGGTCGTCGATGAACGCGAACAAGTACGTCTTGCGCCCGCCGATCTTGGGTCCGTGGAGGGCGTCGCCGGTCCACAGCTCGTTGCCGCGGGTGGCCTCGAACCGGCCGAACACGCTCTTCTCGCCGCCGCCGGCGCCGGTCAGACCGGCACCGGCGAAGTGCCGCTGGAGGGTGCGGTCGGTCGGCGACCAGCCCTGCGTGGTTCGCAGGATCCGCTGGATCTGGGCCGCGGTGCGGGCCGGGTTCTCCTTCTTCAGCGCGGTCGCCAGGTCCAGCACCTCCACCGGCGTCCGCGGGGTGACCTGCCGCTGGGCCGGAACCAGCGCGGGGAAACCGCCCGCGCGGTAGTGGCGGGCCCAGCGGTCCAGGGTGCCGCGGGTCACCTTGACCTGCCGGCCGAACGGGTCGGTGTGCTCCTTCGCGGCCAGTTCGCGGGCGAGTTTCCCGCGCTGGCGTGTCGTGAGCTTCATGTCGATCAGGTCCTGGATCAGGCCGTAGCGGAACAGGCCCACCTGCCGGGCCCGCTCCGCCCGGCGACGGTCCTCATCCTCAGTCGGTGACATAGGCAACCCACCTCGCGTCTCGAACAGAGCCCGCCGCGATCTGGCGGACACGGTCAAGACTTCCGGCAGCCTCCGATCCCGCCCAGGGGCGGCCCGTGTTGATCAAATAGCGGTAGAAGACGAGGTCAGGATCCTGCCGCCTATCGCCCGTCCGGCGAACTCCCACCGCGACACCGTGAGCATCCCCGGCCACTTCGTCGCGGCCGCCCGATGGGCGGCCGCGACCGCCGAGACCGCGTCGGCGAGCGCCGACGGCGCCGCATCCGGCATCACCGGGTCGTCGGCGAGCGCGACCAAGGCAACGGTGAAGTGCCGGCGAACGGCCTCCGCCCGCCCGGCGAACGCCCGCAACCAGCCACGGACCGTGCCCTCGGCCAAGCCCAGACTGGCGGCGACCTGGCGGTGTCCCATGCCCAACGCGGCTATCTCCAGCCCGGCCCCGATCACCTCGGCCGCATCCGCCCGCCGCGGCCAAAACGCCTCCGCCAGCAGCATGTGCGTGACCTTGCAGCCCGAGCAACGAGTACGGCGCGGCCGCAGAAACAACCGGGCCCCAAGATCACCCCGGATCTGCCGGGGCCTGCCATGCCCCCACGGCGCCAGGGCCGCCCCGCATGACGGGCAGCTCAGCCGGCCTTGCCGCAGCTGCCGTTCCACCAGCAGGACGTCGTTGTCGACGATCAGCACCCGACAGCCTCCGCAGACCACGATGTGCTCCCGCTCCGAGCACGACGAAGTACCGCCAGCCTGCCCAAACGCCAAAGGATCATGTTGTTCAGGACGAACCTGCATGCGCCCGCGATGTGTCCGGCCGAGGGTGCTCGGACCGGGTGTCGGTCCTGGTCAGTAGGGTCACGGTGACCGCTGGCGCCGTTGGAAGGATCTTCACATTGCTGACCTATGACGACCTGGTCGAATGGGCGGGCGAAGAGAACGTCACGCGGGCCGACGCGGCCTCCGTCGCGTCCTGGCAGGTCCCCGAGAACCAGACGGCCCTGCTCGTGAGCATCGGCATTCCAAACACGAACCAACTCATCGAGGCAGCGGCGGTCCAGACGGGATCAGCCCCGCAGCTCGTGACCCAAGACGGTAAGCAGCTGTACCAACTGACCGAGAACCGGCACGGAGGCCTGGTCCCCGACCTGCTGTGGACGTTCGGAGTCGAGCCCGTGACCGGCACGGTCTACTACGTCCTTCCCGGCGGCGACGGCTGGTTCGCGAACTCCAGCATCGACCTGTGGCTCCAATCCCTGCACCACTACGGTCGGCACGTAAGCCAGTCCGAGGTCCTCAATGACCCGGACGGGGATGAGGACAAGGCCCTCGCCGAGCTCAGCCAGCTCGCGGCCGAACTCAAGCAGATCGACCCGCCCGCGTTCGACGGGTACAAGGGCTTCATCTGGGCGGAACTCCTCGACCGATGGCTCTGGTAGCCCGCCCCACCTCGACCCCGTTCCTGTTCACGGTGTCGTCGCACACGAAGCGGCAGCCTGGCCCCGGATACGACAACAGCCCGTGTGCAACAGGAGTGTCGCCGTCACCCCGCTTCATCACCACGCAGAGAGTCGTCTAACAACGGCGATGTCGTGCAGTACACGGTGACCGTCGACTACACCAACCGCGAGCACTGCTTCACCGGCCGGCCTACGCCCGAAGACCTCGCTCGCCGCGTCTGACCGTCCGTGCCTGCCCAGCTCGAAGGCGTCACCCCTTGAATGACTTAACCCCTTTCGGTGAGAACGCCGCCAACCACACGCCGACGGAGGGCCGGCCCGCGACCGCGCCCGTCGTGCACGGCGCGGTCCTCATCAGCGCCGTCGAGACCGTGTGGAAGGAGATCCGCCGCCGTTTCGCCGACGTCCCCGACGTCTGCGTCACCACACCGCCCACCGCCGGTGCACAGGACCCCACCGCGTGCGCCGCGCTGCGCACCGGCCGCAGCTTCGACCGTGACGGCACCCTGACCATCGAACTGCAGGTCACGTCCGGCACGCTCGGGTACGGCGGACGCCCGATGCTGGAAGGACTGCTGCACCAGGCCGCGCACGGCCTGGCCCTCGCCCGGGGCATCACCGACATCAGCGGCGGAGACCAGCGCTGGCACAACAAGCAGTACGGCCGTCTCGCCCGCGAAGTCGGGCTCACACCGCCCTCACGTGCCTCCCGCCGGGTCGGCAGGGGCCACTGCCCTCTGTCCGACGCCGAGGCGGCGAAGTGGGCCGACGTGATCGCCGCCCTCGACGCCGCAGCCGCTGTCCAGCTTCAAGCCACCGTGCAGGCCACCGCGCCTCCACGCAGCGACCGGAACGGCACGCGCTTCCTGATCATCTGCGCGTGCTCCCCACCCCGCCGCCAGCAGGTCACCCCGTTCTTTTTCGACCGGGGGCCGTTGCTGTGCGGCGTGTGTCTGACCAAGTTCCGCCCCGCCGACACCTCGCTGCCCCGGCAGGCCGACGCCGAGCGGACGGCGGAGGCACCCAGCCGCACCCCCACGGAAGCCACGAGCTCTCCTCGCGAGCGCTCCCTCTCCGGCCCGGACAACCACCACACCGCCAACGGCAGGGAAAGGCATTCCACATGAGCAGGCAGGCCATCGCGTACGTCCACCAGACTGGCATCGCCGACGAGACAGCCAAGCAGGTGTTCCTCCTCCTGGCACAGCACACCGAGACCGCAGGCGATCCGTACCGTCCCGAGGACATCCCCGACATCATGGGCCTGAACCTCAATGACTCCGACATCCCCGGCCTTGCAGCCCGCGCCGGAATCGAGCCCGAAGAGTTCCGCCGGCAGCTCCGAGGGATGAAGCAGCACGTCCCGATGGATGTCCTGGAGCACAGCGACGGCGTATGGGAGATCGTCTACGGACCGTCGTACAGCCGGCCCCCGAAGCCGCGAGCAGCCAAGCCGGATCTGACGCGCGGCGGCCCGCACCCATTTTGGCTGCCGGGCTGGGAGAAGTTCAGCACCTGGGGCTACGAGCAAGGCCCCGGCGGGCACCAGCACCTGTACGCGCAGCTCATCCCCAACCAGGACGGCGCCGACGCGGAGCCCCGGATCTGGATCACCCCGCCCCGGCACACGGTCCAGACGGTGGACGAGCTCGCCGAAGCCATCGCCGAAGCCCTCGCGCCGTACCAGCCGGTCCGGATGCCGGCCTCGCTGATCAAGACCTGGCTGACGACGGCACCCCTGTCGTCCCGGTAGCCCCGAGCCCAAGGGCTCCGTTCAGGGGTAACAAGCAATCCAGAAGGTCGAAAGAGCCGAGCGCACGGGGCGGCACCGGCGCACAGAGCGCCCGTCGCGCTCCCGTTGCTTTCCGCCATTCACCGTCGCGGTGCCGCTTGACGTGACCGCGACCGTTCTCCGCAGGTGAGAGGCATCCGGTCAGGGATCGTCGCAGTGTTGCGGTGGACGGCCAGCGACGGCCGAGCAAGGGCCGGCAAGGCCGTCCGCTGAGGTCAGCAGCCCACGGTTCCACCGTGGATGGGCGGCGGGGCGGTTCGACGCGCCTGGCTTGATGGCGGCCTGGCCCTCCGAGATCCCGTGATGATCCATCAGTTTCTGTCAGTGTCCGCTGCTACATCAATTTGAAGGACGAGCCGCGACCGCGGCCCGCCGACGGGAGGGGACACCATGTCGAAGGTGCCGGACGGGTTCCACCGTGTCCGCGGACACATCCGCCGTAATCCGAAGCCGCGGAGCGCGAAGCGGATGAGCGGCTGGATGATCGCCGGCCTTGCGGCCGGCGTCTGGTTATGGGGGCAGCTGTTCGGATTCGGCGAGGCGGCCAGCACGCCGCCGCCCGCTCAACCGAAGCCGGCCCTCTCCTCTCCGGCTGCCCGCTAATGGGACACAAGCTGCTACGCCTTCGACGCCCACGCGGCGCTTCCGAGGTCGTCTCGGCGGCTGTCGTTGCGCTGGCCGTCCTGGTCCTGGCCGTCCGGATGGCCACGGCGGCCGGCGGGGCGCGCAGGGACGCGTGGCCGTTCCTGCTGGCTCTCGTTCTCTTAGCAGGGGCCATTGGGGCCTGGTGGATCGCGCGAGACATGGGCCGTCGGCGGCGTGACGCCGAGCGGCTGGCCGCGCTGCGGATCACGCTGGCCGAGTTCGACGCCATGGACGACCGGCAGTTCGAGCACGCCCTGCGGGACCTGCTGGTCCGGGACGGCTGGCCGGCACGCCGCGTGGGCGGTGGCGGAGACCAGGCGGCCGACGTCATCGGTGACCACATGCACCGCGGCCGGATCGTCGTGCAGGCCAAGCACACCCGCGTCGGCGGGAAAGTGGCGTCCTCGGTCATGTACGCGGTGAAGGGGACGGCCGGGCCGGCCCACCGAGCCGACCACGCTGTCGTCGTCACCAATGGCACCTTCACCCGAGACGCCATGGCCTGGGGCGATCGGCACAGCGTCCACTGGGTCGACCGGGACAAGCTCCGGCGCTGGGCTGAGACCGGTACCGCGCTGCACGAGCTCCTCGGGCTGTCCGCACGCGCCCGTCGCGGCCGGTTCAAGCGTGCTGCCTGACAGGCACTTCCCCATCATCGACTTCCCGGAGGTGTGGTGTTCGACGAAGACGGGTCCCTCGACCCGCTGCTGAAGTTCCTGTTGTACGCCGTCCTCGCGCTGGCGATCGGCAAGATGCTGTGGGAGTGGCTCACGGAAGACGTCAGCCGGTGGATCACCGTAGATCTGTCGGGGCTGATCGCCGATCACCCCTGGTGGACCGGCTTCATCGTCATGGGCGCACTGGTCTCGCTCATCTTCCTCGCGAAACTGCTCTCGTTCCTGTTCGGCGCTGACACGTACGCCTACGTCGATCAGGACGAGGACTACGCCTCCAGCACTCCGCCGAGCGAGGCGGTAGATCCGGATGTGCTGACCTTCAAGATGAAGCAGCTCGCCGCGATGAGCGCGACGGGCTTCGAGCAGGCGTGTGCCGATCTCCTGGCCCGCGACGGGTTCCGCAGTACACGGCGGGTGGGAGGCGCCGGCGACCTCGGCGTGGACGTCACCGCCCGCGACCACGACGACCGGCTCCTGATCTTGCAATGCAAGCAGTACGCGGCGCCGGTCGGCTCGGGGCACCTGCAGAAATTCAACGGAACGGCCCGCCTTCACCATGGAGCCGATGTCCCGATCATGATCGGTCTCAACGGCTTCACCCAGCCTGCGACCGACTTCGCCGCGCACCACGACCTCATCCTCATGGGCCCTCCCGAACTCAAGAAATGGGCTCACGGCCAGCACCTGTACGACGTCTTGGGCATCCCGAGCACGACCCAGTGACCCCAGACCCACCCCCTTCCTGCTCACCGGGCCAAATCTCACGCCGCATTTCGGCATGGCCGGGGGCTACTCCCGTTCCGGGCCTCGCAGTACCGCCAGGCCCTTGCGGCCGAGCCGCTTCTTCAGAGTGAGGTTCTCCGCGTAGAGGTTCGCCGTTACCGTGGCAAGGGCGTCGAGCAAGCCCTGGGCCTCTGCGGCCTGCCGCCCCGCCTCCCGCAGCTCCTTGCGGAGGGTGGCGATCGTCTCGTCACGCTGGACCTCTCCGGGCGTACGCAGGACGGGCCTGTCCACCTTCACGTCCCACTCGGCGAGGATGTCTTCGGCTTGGTGCACGGTCGCGTGGCTGACCTGAGCCTCGCGGGCGAGGTTCTCCTTGGTGAGGGCACCGTCGGTGTGCAGGGGCTTGCCAGCGAGCAGCCGGGCCATGGCCCGCTCTCAGCTTCTCGGCCGATGCTGCGGATACCGGCATCAGGCGGTGCCTTCCTCTTCGAGCGCGCGGGTGATGCGCTGGACGTCGGTGAGGCGGACGAAGACCGCCTCACGGTTGAGGGGTGACAGGCGGGGTCCTTGGACAGGGCAGTCAGGTCGTCTTCTTCCGCGACCCAGTACGGGGGCGTGGGCACGTGTGATGGTCGAGTTGCGGGCCGGTCTACTCGGGCAGCGGGTTCAGCGGTCTACGGGCGAAACGGGCAGCGGCGCTGCGCGTCGCCGCGGACCGTCGGTCCGTGAAGGTGTTTCTCGTCTCCGACTGGGACCCGAGTGGAGTCCATCTGTTCTCCGCGCTTACCGAGGACGTCAGCGCGTTCGCTGCCGTGGACGCCCACGGGACGGAGATCATCTTCGAGCGCCTGGCGGTGACCGAGCAACAGATCGAGGAACACCGGCTCCCGACCGCCCCGACCAAGGCCAGCGACAACCGCTCGTTCACCCGAACCTCCACCACCCAGGCCGAGGCTTTGCCACCCAACATCCTCGCCTCCATCGTGCGGGAAGCGATCACCTCCCACCACGACCCGCACATTCTCGCCAGCCTCCTAGAACGTGAGGAGCACGAGCGGCGCGACCTGCTCGGCGGCCTTGGCCTGCAGGTCGACCCGGGCCCGAATGACGCGAACTGACCGAGAGCGAGGCGGTCCTCCGGAGGTCAGCACCGGCGGCGAGGGTCCGCGCCACCCGGGAGCCATTCATGCGCTGGGTCCCACGTAGGGTCGGTGCATGACGTTGCCGCTGGAAGAGGATTCCAGGCCGCCCTACCTCCAGGCGGCCGAGGTGCTGCGCACCGAGATCCTGGTCGGGGATTTGGCCCCGGGCAGCAGACTGCCGTCGGCCCGGCTGCTGCAGGCTCGTTTCGGCGTCTCCAGCTCGACGGTGCAGAACGCGCTTCGGGTATTGTAGCAGGAGTCCTTGGTCTATTCGGTCTTGGGGCGCGGCAGCTACGTGATGCGCACGTGCCTCAGGTCACCTGCTGCAGGCGGCACGCAGTTCTCCCACGGCATGTCCCAGGACCAGGAAGCCGAGCACGACCCCCGGCCCCCGCACGTCAGGACAGCGGACACCCTCCGAGAGGAGATCCGGTCCGGTGAACTCGGACCGGGCGAGCGGGTTCCCTCCGCCCGCGAGCTCCAAGACCGCTTCACGATCGCCAACTCGACCGCGCAGAACGCAGTGCGCGTACTCAAGCGGGAGGGCCTGGTTTTCGCGGTCAAGGGTCGTGGCGTATTCGTCCGCCCTACTGTGGGAGAGGAGCAAGCCGGCACGACGGGAAAGCTCTCAGCGGGGCAGGGTGTCCCCGCCGACGGTGACCTCGACGCCCAGCTTGCTGCCGCCGAGCAGCGCCTCGCACGTGCCGCGGATACCTACCGCAATGCTGCTGCCGAAGTGGAGATCCTCACGCGCGAGGCACACCGCCGCGGACTGCTTCCGCTGGCCCCTGCGCGCGGGGCCACGACACCGTCGTCCAGCACTGCCTGAAGGCCGCCCGGGCGCGCGGTGAGATCGCTGAGCCGGGGCAGTCCGGATCCGGTGCTCGCCGTAGCTATACGAGAACAGGGCCGCCTCGGCGGGCTGGATCGGGCCGCGTACTGACGCGTGGGGCCTCTTCCGCCCGGTGAGGGCGTCGACCTGGTACGAGTCGAGGACGTCGAGGCGCGGGGTGGCGGTGTACGCCCGGGCGGGACCTGGCGCAGGACGAGTACGCCGCCGGCGTCGGGGTGAGCACGGGCGTAGTGGAGGGCGGCGTCGAGCCGGTGGCGGGTCCAGGCCAGGGCGGCGGCCAGGGCGTCGGCGGTGACGGGACCGCCCGCGTGCGCGAGCGCGCTGATGACGGTGAGCGCGTCGTGGGCGGCGCCGGCCGGGCGGCGGTCGATGACCTGGCGGTGGCGGGGCAGCTCGAAAAGGTCGTCGGAGCCGGGCATCAGGTCGGCGGGGTGCATGTCGAGGCGGCAGGCGAGTTCGAGCAGGACGCGGACGGGCAGGTCGGGAGTTCTTCGAGGTCGATCTGGTGCTCGTGGACGCCGAGGAGTTCGGCAAGCTGCCAGCCGGTCATCCCGGCGGCCAGGAGGCGCCGCTTGATGACGTGCGATCTCTGCACCGAGTCGCGGCGTCGTTGGGGGCCCTCGCGGTGTACGACCCGCAGGGCGCGGGCAAGGTCCTCTTCGTGGTCTTCGCCGCGATGGCGGAGGTCGAGCGGGAGTTCATCCACGAACGGACCCTGGTCGGCCTGGACACCGCCGCGGCGAACGGCAACCACGGCGGGCGCCCGTCGGCCGTCGACGGCGACATGCTCGCCGTCGCCCTTCGGCGCCGCGAAGCTGAAGAGTCCGTCACCTCGATCGCCCGGCACCTCGGCATCGGCCGCTCCACCCTCTACCGCACACTCGCCGCGTACGACGAAGCCGCTGAAACCACGGCTGGACGAGATGCAACCAGTCGCTGACTGTGCCCAATCACTTCAGCTGAAGCGATTGGGTTGACCTGCGGATCACCCCTCCGGTTCTGAGGCGAGCCGACCGGTCGTGAGCCCTGGCCAGCGGGTGTCAGCGGGTACATCTACGCTCCCGTTCATGCACATGGATGATCTTGCCTGGCAGGCGAGCAACTTCGGCGGCCTCGCCCCGAGAAGCGTGGACTTCCTGTTGGAGCACGGTCACCTGGAACTGGTGATCCAGGCGGCGGCCGAACGCGGCGAGTGGTTCTGCGCGGAAGGCGCGGTGGAGGAGTTGTGCCGGGCAGGGGAGTTCGGGCGGGCACTGAAGGTGATGGAGCCGTTCGTCGCGATCGGGTGGCCGACTGCCTTGTGGGCGAAGGCCGACATCCTGCTCCGGTCGGGACGGCCGCAGGAAGCACTGGATCTCGCACGCCCGGACGCAGCCGGTGGGGCCTCTAAGTCCGAGTGGCATGACTTCGCCAGGTTGCTTGCCAAGGCAGGACGCCCCGACGAGGCCGTCGATCTACTTGTCCCGCACATCGACGGATGGTGGACCCTGTCCGTCCTGGTGGAGATCACCGAAGGCCTGGACCGTGACGAGCAGGTGCTGGAGCTCATCGCCCCGCACGCCGACAGTGCGCGCCACGCCAGGGGCGAGAGCCGGTGGAACCACCCCTTCTCCAACGCGCAGGAGCTCCAGGCCCAGGTGCTGGAGCGTGCGGGCCATACCGACGATGCGATCCGGATCCTGGGTCAGGACATAGCCGGACGCCACTACCTCACGCAGAACACGCTCGCCGCGTACGCCGGGCTTCTGGCGCGTCATGGTCGGCTCGACGAGCTGCGCGAGCTGGCCACCGGACAGAACGCGCACACCGTCCTGGACGTCTACGCCGGTGCCCTTCGCGACCACGGCCGGGCCGAGGAAGCCGAGACCGTGATGCGCGAAGCCATCGCCGCCGACGACTGGGTCGGGTACCGAGCCTGGCTCTCCTCAGCCTTGCTGCAGGACGGCCGACTGGACGACGCGATCGTCGTGGCCGAACCCGGATTCGGCTGGTACGACTGCTCCAACCTCCTGGCACCACTTGTCTACCCGCTTCTCCACCGCCCCGAGGAACTACTGCACCTGGTGGAGCACCCCAGTGTCGTACCCCACCATGACCACGAGGAGTTCCAGCACTGGTGGCGAGCCTTGGCCCTCGCCGGCCTTGGGCGCGTCGACGAGGCGATCGCCCTGGCCGAAGCCGACCCGCGCCCTTGGACCGACCCCCGCATCGTCAAGGCCGACCTCCTCAGCACGGCCGGCCACCTCGACGCCGCCGCTGCCGAACTGCGAGCCCTCGGCACGATCAAGGCACGTGAGGAACTGTGCAAGGTCTTGGTTCGGCAAGGGCGGGCGGCCGAGGCGATCGCCGTCCACCCCACGGCGGCCGAGCAGCGAGCTGCCAAACCGAAGCCTGGGCCCATCCCGCTGGGCGAGAACGGGTACTCCTTGGAGCCCCCCTTCTAGGAGGACCGTCCCACTGACACAACTCTGCGCGCCACTGACATCTACTCTGCGCACGACAAGGAAGGCAGCCGCCAGCGCCGGCGCCCGGATTCGCGAGAACGCGACACCGCCGACCGCCTACCGGTTCAGTGACCCCGGCCGCGCAACCGCCGGCAGTCCTCCTCCCCGAAGGAGTAGGGAATGAGATTGATTGGTCTAGTGACGTTCTTGGCGGGAATGGCTGGACTTGCCATCTCAAGCCGGGGGAAAGAGGGTGGGACAACTGGCGTTCGGGGCAAAAGAAGGGGGCGGGGGCAAGCGCCGTCCTCATCCTGCTGGGGCTTGTCTTTATGGGTCTCCCTCGATCCTGAGTGCTGTGGGAAGCCTGCCCCCTTAGGAAGGATGGCCATAAGAATCGAGGAGTGGATGCCGAGTGGGAACGGCTGTGGCCGTTCCTGCCGGTCAGCAACATGCGTTGTGGCAGGTGGCGGGACCACCGGCAGGTGATCAATGGGATTCTGCTCCGGGTGCGAACCGGCGTTTCAGTGGCGTGACCTGCCTGAGCGGTTCGGCCCCTCGGAGACCGAATATGAACGACACCGGCTGTGGTTTGCAGACGGAACGTGGGAACGTCTGCTGCAACAGGTCCAGGCCGAGGCCGACGCAGCCGGGGAGATCGACTGGGACATCTCGGTGACCCGACCATCGTCCGAGCCCCCCAGCATGCGGCCGGCGCCCGCACTGACCCGCCCGCCGGCCCTCGCTGCAAAGGGGGCCGAACGGCCAGAACGTCAGGTCGAGACGCCGTGGCAGAGCCTCGTCGCCGGCTTGGTGGAGGTGGTGCAGGAGGTGAGGGCCTGGGCCACTCGCGCGGCGGGTTCACCACCAAGCTCCACCTGAATGCCGACGGCCGACGCCGCCCTCTGTCTCTCATCGTCGCCCCAGGACAGCGGGCGGACTGCACCCAGTTCAGACCCGTGCTGGAGAAGATCCGCATCCCGCGGACCGGGTCGGGTAGGCCCCGGAAGGCCCCGCTCCCCCGAGAGTCGTTCCGGCGCCTCCATCCGATCAGCAGGCCCAGGGCCCCGAGCTGGTGGCGGAGATCAGCGCCGACCGGGCGATCGACCGCGGCGGCGTCTTCCGCCACCCGCTGCGCTTCCAACGGCTACGCCTGGACGTGACCGTGGACGACGTTCCGCGGTTCGGGGCGGGGCCGACCGAAGCGGCTGCTGGTTGAGGATGAGCGCTGGGAGCAGGGCGGATTCGAGCCGACTCTGTAGCGGATCTCCGTGTGACCTGCGGACACCTACGGACATTCTAAGGACACCTTCGGCCTACCTTCGGAGTACGTTCGGCCGACGACCTGCGGTGATGTGGACCTTGGCGGGTTCTGTGAGCGTCCGGCGGTGGTAGCCGCCGGGCGGTCCGGCCCTGGCCGTGAACGCGTCGTCCGGGAGCGTGTGCAGGACAAGGCGGATCGCTTATCCACCATCGAAAAGCGCGGGAAGAGGCGGCGCGAGCGCGGGGACGTCGAGGGGCTCGGCCGAGGCACGGTGTGACGGGTCACGATGCCCCGTTCCTGGCTGAAGGAGCCGGCCCCCTCACCAGACCGTTCCTGTGTCTATGCGATTACAGAAGGTTGTTATCTTCGTAGGGGGGAATTGTTCCGCTTGTGGTGTGGGCGCATCGAAGTCGCTGCTGTAAGCGAAGACTTCGGTGCCGGCGGATCGGGGGGCTGTATGAGCTGGATCGGCAGTTGGTGGAGCAGTCAGCCTGCGACCATGAAGGCCGCGATCCTCACTGTGGCGGGCTCGATCATCGTGGGGTGCCTTGGGCTGTGGTCCGGCGTGTTCAGCGGCAAGGACGACCGCCACGATCCGAAACCCGGACCTTCGGCATCACAGTCAGGTCCCTCCACCGGCGGCGCGCCCACTGTGGGCCCGGGACAGGCCTTGCCCGGTTGCGGCGACGAGCCGGGACTGGACGTGACCGTCGAGCCCAAGCAGCTGACGGTCGCATCGGACGGGTCTCTCACCGCCGAGGTCAACTGCAACCTTCAAGGGGGATGGCACCTGACGTGGATGGTGCAGCTCGATGGCGTCGGCAAGCCCGTGCCGCATACGAACTACTACCCCAAGGATGATTTGGGGCGGCCCGGCCCGTACACCTTCGACGTCCACCTGTCCCCGTCCGATCCAGGTTCTGCCCGTACGATCTACGTCGTTCTCACGGATGACTTCGCCTACCGGCAGCTGAGTGAAAACCGCAACTCGGACGGATCGCTCCTGAAACTCCCGAACGGTGCACGCAAGGTCTCCAACTCGGTTCTGGTCAAGCGCTACTGACCTGCCCCGGCACAGCAGCGAGGTTCGGCCATCCATCGGCTCGACGGCATATCCGTAGGCAGAACGTTTCCAGCCGCCGATCCCGATGCCGAGCTGGACCGCCTGGACGACAAGCCGGTGCTCGACCTGACGGCCGTGCGGACCCTGAAGAAGTCGCGCACCGACGTCGAAGCCTGGAGTTCACCGACGAGCAGTTGCGCCACCTCCAGGCCGTCTTCACGAAGGCGGCCGACCAGGCCCGCAACAGGATGGACCGGTACGCCGACCGCAAGGACGCCACCGCGCCGCCTCTGGTGCGCGAGGACGACCAACGCGCACACCGCCCCCGTCCTGACCCACACCGCGGTCCGGAAGCCGGCCGCTGAGCCCACCTGGTGCGGTGCGTTCGGTGCACGTCGCACGATGTCGTGCACTCTCCGCACGGATGCCTGACATTTTCGCGGAGTGCACAACGTCAGCTTGAAGCTCAGTTTGCAAAATGGGAGCGCGTCGCGGGCGGTGACCGGATTGACGACGGGGCCGGCCCGCCGTGGGCGGGTCGGCCCCGTCGCATGTGGCGCTCACGGGGTCATCGCAGCGCTGCTGCATTCCTGTGCCGCGAAGCCACCAGCAAACGGGGTGCGCCGCTGATCCGGCTGATTCTGGACCCCACGGTGGTACCTGGTGTGCTCGAAGTGGGCAATCCAACAACTACTGCGGGTGGGTTGACTACGGCGATCCGAACGACGCGGGTAACTACTACTTCGGGCTGACGGACGTCGGTAACGGCGACTACATCAACATCGACTACGTCAAGGTCGCCTGGTAGTCGCTAGCCGGATCAGGGGTCGGACTTCCGACCCGCGAGGGCGCCGCCCGGTAGAGGCGGTGCCAGAAACACGGAAGAGGGATCGAGTGAAGATTGGTTTGAAGTCGTGGGCCGGGGCGATGGCCGGTGCCGCGCTGCTGGGTGCGGTGTCGGTGATTCCGGCGCACGCCGGTGTGACGGCGGAGGGTCAGTTCGAGTCGTCCATCAACTCGTGGCGGGCAGGTAACGAGTCGCGCCGCTGGTGGGACAACAACGACACCGGGGACTACACGGGTATCTACTTCTCCGGCTGCTACGCGGACGGCGGTGGCGGGTTCAACTATGCCGGGCTGCAGTTATGGAAGGACATCTCTTCCGCTCCGGACCGTTCCAAGGGGACCCGTACGAACTACTGCGGGTGGGTCGACTATGGCGACCCGAACGACGCAGGCAACTACTACTTCGCGCTGACGGACGTGTCCCACGGCTCGTTCATCTCCGTCGACTACGTGAAGGTCGCCTGGTAGTACGGTTGTTGAACAAGTAGTACGAGGGTCCCGGTGGATTCAGCACCGGGACCCTCGCCTGTCCACTGTCCCACAACCAAAGCCATCCCACTGGCGGTGGGGTGGCGGATTGTGCGTTCCTCCATGCCTCTGATTTTTGATCATGTTGCGTTCCAGTACGGGCGGAAGACCCCCGTCTTCAATGAATTCAGTCTCCGGATTGATGGGCGGGCAACGGTCCTCCTCGGCCCGAACGGAGCTGGCAAGTCCACACTGATGGCCATCGCCGCCTCCCACCTGCCCCCCTCCTCCGGGTCGGTCACCTTCAACGGAGGCGCGGCAAAGGGACGCCATCTGGCCACCTACCGCAAAAGCGTGGCGTGGATCCCCCAGCAGATCACCCCCATGCCCGGGCTGACCGTACGAGAACAGGTCGCCTACGCGGGATGGCTCAAGGGCATGCCGAAAGACTTAGCGTGGAAGGCGTCCGAGGACGCGCTGCGCCGCGTCGACCTCACCCGTCTCGCGGAGCGTAAAAGCCACCAGGTGTCCGGCGGGCAGCTCCGCCGCATGGGCATCGCGGGGGCACTGACCCACCGCAGTGAGCTGATCTTGATGGACGAGCCGACCGCCGGCCTCGACCCCACGCAGCGCCTGGTGTTCCGTGAGCTGGTTGCCGACCTTGCCGGCAGCGTGCAGGTGATCGTCTCCACGCACCAGACCGAAGACCTCGCCGACCTGTATACGCACGTGGCCGTCCTCGCCCACGGCAAGATCCGCTTCCAGGGCAGCCCCGGCGACTTTCACGCCCTGGCACCGGCCACCACACGCGGACGCGAGCAGGCCGAAGCCGCCTACTTGATGCTCGTCGGACGGGAGATCTGACCGATGCGTATCGCCACTCTCCTGCGATCATCCTCCGCCGGACTCATGCTTGTCTTCCTCGCCGGCTATGTCCTGTTGCTCCTGTCGGAACCGATAACCACGGGCACCGTCCCTGGTTACGGGCCGTCCGTCCTCGGCCACGCCTCCTACACGATCCCGTTCGCCGCGGCGGCGTGCGCGGCGAGTGGAGCGTGGGAAAGCGCACGCCTGCGCCGAGGCAACGTCTTCGGGCAGACTCCTTCCCGCAGCCGGCTCGCCATCGCACTGCCGTTGCTGGTCCCCGTTTGGGCCATGGGCGTGGTCGGGATGCTCATCGCGGTCGGTGTCGCGGTCTCGGCCGCGGGAACGCTCCCGTCTTTCTCCCACCTGGGCATGTTCGTGGTGTACGCGCTGCTGATGGCGGCCGCCACGCTGGCCGGATACCTCCTGGGCGGCCGTCTCCCGCACCTTGCGGCCGCACCGTTGGCGATGGTCACCGGGTTCTGCCTGACCGCGTTCCCCGGATCCTGGGACACCCCGTGGCCCCGCCATCTGGTCGCCGGCGCCTACGACAGCTGCTGCTCGGTCGGATCGGTCATCGACCCTGTGGCCGTGTGGGCGCCGCTCCTGTTCACCTGCGGAATCATTACCGCGTGCCTCCTCGCGATCGCCCAGGCCGACCGCTGGAAGCCTCTGTCCGCCCTTGTCGCCGCGTCCGTGGCCTCGGTGTTTCTGGTCGTGGACATGGGCTACGACCCGGTCACCGACCGGAACCCCGACGCTCTGATCTGCGACACCGCCGGCGTCCCGGAAGTGTGCCTGTGGCCCGAGACCCCCGGACGCTCCCGGATCGTGGCGACCACCCGCACTTACAGCGGCCGCCTTAAGGACGCCGGGCTTCCCGTGCTCTCCTCCCTCACCCAAAACCGTGACCTCAAGCCCGGGCAGGCCGGTTTCGGAGGCAAAGGGCAGGTCCGCGAGCAGGGCATCGCCGCCAACCTCACCAACACCCTCCTGCCCCCCATCCCCGAATGCGCCCGAACCAGCCACACGTACCCGGGGTTCCCCGCCCGCGGACCGCTCACCGCATGGCTGACCGCCATCGCCACCCAAGCTCCCCCGGCGCCGGTCCAGGGCCGCGTCTCCCCCGACGACGCGAAACTCGCCCAGAAGGTCCTCACGCTGCCCTCCGACCGTCAGCACGCCTGGTACGAAACGAACCGGGCCGCGCTCACGGGCTGCGACCAGAAGCCGAGCCTGAACCCTGAAGGAGCAGGCCGGTGAACTGGTGGGCCGCATCCCGTAACGTCCCCACCCTCGCCGCCATCACCGCCGTGACGGCCGGCGCAGGCCTGGCATTCGGACAGAGCCGCATCCCCGTACCCGCAATGGTCGGCGGTGCCGGACACTTCCTTCTCGCAGCGCTGATCACCGTCATCCCCGCTGTGGCATGGCTCTCCTTCACCGGCCGCGCCCGGGGTGCCGCTGAAATCGTCGCCGTGCGGGCCGTCCACCGCTTCGATACCTCCCTCGCCGCTGCCTGCGCCCTTGCCGCCCTAGGCATGGCCGTCCTCGGACACTTCATGGGCGCTGCGCCAGTGGCCCTGGCCATCGGCCGGAATACCGCCTTCTACCTCGGCCTGGCGCTCCTACTCAACCCCCTCACCGGCGCCCGGATCGCAGCCCCAGTCCTCACCGCTATACCCCTGGTCCTCGCCGTCGGAGGATGGAGGAGCGGCGGCCGCGGAGCGCAGCCGTGGGCTGTCATCCTGCACCCCGCAACCAGCTTGCCCGCCCTCCTGGCGGGCGTCGCGGTCCTGGTTGCCGGAGCGACGTTCAGCAGCCTCAAGCCGCCGCGCGGCGCCCGCTAAGAGACCGATTTCCACTGAACACACAACCAACAAGACGGGCCGTCCTACTCAACCTGGGGCGGCCCGTCCGAATGTGAGACAGAGCCGTTTACTGGATAGAACCGGCGGTAGCGGAAGCCAAGGCGAAGGCGCTCGCCCGCGCGAGGAATCAGGAGAAGGTGAGTCGTGCCTGGAGCTGGATCAAGAACAACCGTGGAATGCTTGCCAGCGTTGGGGCGACGATCGGATGCTTTGTGCCAGAGGTCGGATGGGCTGCGTGCGCGGGACTCCAAGCAGCTGCCTATGGGTTCCGTGCCGAGCAACGCGCTGCGGAAGGGGGCGGCTGGAAGAAACATGGAAAGAAAACACGGCTGACGGAATTATAACTGCGTCGACGTTTGGCGTTGGCACAGCGCTGCGCTGGGCGAAATTTGGAAATCTTTCCATGTTTGTCGAAAGGGCGCGTGTCCCTGGATTCTATCGAGCGGCGGCATATAAGGGAGCGGAGGCGTATCATCCTCTGTATGCGCTTGCGGTCGGTGCCCCGAGTATAGCCGGGATATTTAAGAAGTTCTGATGGTGAGATCGGCCTGCCCGGCTTGCCTGGGTGGGCCGATCTCTATGATTGGGAGGGAAATGCCGTGGCTTCGTCATTTAGGAGCCCGTGGAGCTTTTTTGTATGGCTCCTGGGTGCTGCTTTCTTGTTGATAGGGGTTGCGACGCTGGATCCTGACAGGCTGACGGCTAACATCTTCACCACTTCCATGGCGTTCGGGTTTGGTGGTTGGGTATTCTGCATGGCGCCACTTTCTCGTGTTCGCGTAGACGGCAAGGCTATCCGTTACTTTGGGGTGTTCAAGTGGAAGACCTTTGCGTGGTCCGGCGTTGAAGAATTGTCGACCATTGCTCTGGGTGGAGACTTGATGGGGTCTGAGGCGCCTGTGATCAGGACTGTCGAAGGGAAGGAATTTCCGCTGCTCATTCTCGCTGGTTATACGGGAAGCAAGAGCGGCGTCAATTCGAGAGTTCAGCGTCAGGTGGAGGTCATGCGAAATGGTAAACCAGTCGCTTAGATTCCCTGGGCGAGGAGATGGAGATTTGGACCCGGAGAGATTGACTCCATCGCGGTTGGCGAGCAGAGTGCCCACCCGCCCGGTGCAGCGCCAGACTCAGCTCTCCGGCTCCTTGCCCATATGGCGCCGCTGACGCGCCGTCGGCTGCCCGAGTGCTGTCGTTACGCGTACCCGGACGGGGTGTAGGTCAGTGGCGGGACGGCCACGTGACGTGCCGCCCTCGCCTACGGTGTCGGCGGCGTATGCACGGTAGGTGGAATGACCGCTTTGCCGGAACGGCGCAATTCTGTGAAAGTGCTTCAGATTGAGGTCTCGCCCACTTAAAGTGGCTGGTCAGTAAGTCTGCTCCCCGTGGCCGCGGGGATGCCTCCATCGCTAACGAGATCAAGGACGCCAGCCTCGTCTGCTCCCTGCCCTGCGGCCGCGGGGACGGCACGTCACTCTCCTTGGGAAGACCGCTCGCGGCCGTGTTCCTGACTGGGCTGGCCGCGGACTACTGGCTGGCCACGCCCTTTGTGGCAGGCACTTGTCCCGATGACGCAACCCACTCCTGGCCGGTCCTAACCGTCCTACTCACCACGACTCTTGTCGGCGCCCACGGCACGTACAGCTGCCATACAGCGGAATCCGGTAACCGACCGAACAGGGAGGTGGCAGTCAGTACTCCCTGCACGGAGGCTGGGCCGCTGGGCGGGCCCCGCTGTCGAGTGCGCCTGCGGAGCCGCTCAAGGGGCACCGCCCTCCTACCTCGGGCCGACGCCATCGACATCAGAGTGCACAAGGCACTGTCACGTTGAAAGGCCGGCCATCGGCGTAGGGCGACTGCCTGAGAACCAGGGGTCTCCGGGCGAGCTTTCGGCCCCTCAGGACCACCCGTAGATCATCATCGGTCACACCAAGCCGGAGGCCGCACCGCTTCTCGTCAACCAGTACGGCGGGGTGATGCCCGACGACAACCGGCTCCACAGCTCGCCAACGGCCCGCTCGACCGGCTCCAGCTCGGTGGTGCGGAGGAAGTCAGCGCGCCACCGAAGGCCCCTTCCGTGCGGAGGATCGGCCCCCAGCCGTCGCGAACCCTGTGATTCCATGGGTTCATTTGGACGCGTCTGCGGCCTGCTGTCAAACGACCGTCTGACGACTCGCCGTCCTCCGTCCTCCCCGGGCCAGGCGGGTCCGTATCTTGGGCGTGAAGGTTGCTCACATGTTCGGGGGTTGGGTGCGCATCACAGATCACGCTCGGTGGGATCGGGGCTTTCCGGTGAAGTACCTCCTGGTTCAGGAGGACGAGGACGGCGTGGAGCAGCTCTGGGGGAGGTGCGCGGGCGTCGAAGGGCTGTTCGTCGACCCGGTCCCGCCGCCACGGGAGCTCCTCACCCTCCGCGGATGCAGCCCCGATGGCCTCCTGAGCGAGGTCCTGGCCGAGCCCGGCATCTCGTTTCGGGGTCTGGGCGACGTGTGCGTCGAGGTCTGGGACGACGAGCAGCCCGTGCAGTGGTGGACTCTCGTCGATGCGGTCGTGGTAGCCCATCAGCCCCACCCTGGCTTTGTTCGTGAGTTACGGGTTCTGGCACAGATCTTGGGGAGTCGTCGCAGAGCGTTACCTTGATGTTCGATTGTGAGGAGACGGGTTCGCGTGAGACCGCGTACGCCTTGTCGTCCGACGATCAGAATTGACGCTCCCTCAGGTGTCTGCCGACGGCTGCTGCGGTCGGTTGTGGACGGTGATGGTGCTGGTCATGCAGACCGATGCACCGTTCTGGGACTCGCTGGTGTTCGCCGGGATCGACGAAGTGGATATCGAGGCGGTGACGGCCGCGTTCGGCACGGTCGAGGTGGTGGCGAGAGGCCGCGCGGCCGGCTCTGCATGTCCGGACTGCGGCCGCTTCTCGGAACGAGTCCACGACCGATACCAGCGCAGGCTGAAGGACCTTCCGCTCGCTGAACAGGGCTTCGTGATCCGGCTGACGGTCCGGCGCTTCATCTGCGGAGCGGCGGACTGCCCGCGCCGGACGTTCGCCGAGCCGTTCTCCCGGCTGGCCGCACCGCACGCACGGTTCACGACACGGCTCAACCACGTCCTGGAGCGAGTGGGGCTCGCGCTGGCCGGGCGGGCCGGAGCTCGGCTGGCTGCCCAGCTTGGCTTCGGCGCGGGAAGGATGACCTTGTTACGCAGGGTCATGGCATTGCCCGATCCCACGTTCAGCACGCCGCGTGTGCTGGGTGTGGACGATTTTGCGATCCGTCGAGGCCAGACCTACTCCACCGTCTTGACCAGCGTCGAAGACCATCGCGTGGTCGATGTACTCCCGACCCGCGAAGCCGGGCCACTGGCCGCCTGGCTAATCCAGCACCCAGGCGTGGAGATCATTTGCCGGGACCGAGCCGGCGCCTACGCCGAGGGCGCCCGCCGCGGTGCCCCCGACGCTCTGCAGGTCGCAGACCGGTTCCATCTGTGGCAGGGCCTCGGCCGAGCCGTTGAGACCTGTGTCGCCGCCCACCGCGACTGCCTGCGCAACCCATCGCCCACCGGCACGCTGCCAGGCGCGACCCGTCCAGACCCCGGTCGGCCGCAGGACGACTCGGCGCCCGTCGGCCGGCGGGCCGAGCGGAAGAAGGCAGCACATGCCCTCGTCCACGAGCTCCTCGCCCAAGGCCATTCGCGCCGGGCGATCGCCCGGCACCTGGGCTGGGGCCTCAACACCGTGCTCCGGTACGCGAACGCCGCACGTTGGCAGGTCACCCTCCGCGACAACCGGCCCCGGCCCAGCAGACTGGACCCCTACAAGCCCTACCTGGAGCGGCGATTCGCCGCAGGATGCACCAGCGTCACCCGACTGCACGACGAATTGGTTGCTGAGCTCGCTCCTGTCACCTACGGCATGGTCCGCGCGTACATCGTCACTTTGCGCGGGGCTCCATCCGAGGCGCCGCCCCAGCCGCCGACGGTGCGGCAGGTGACCGGCTGGATCACCCGTCACCCCGCGACCCTGGCCGAGGAGGACCGGGCAGGCCTGAAGGAGGTCCTCGCACGCTGCCCCGAACTGGACACGGCAACCGGACATGTCCGCGACTTCGGCGAGATACTCACCGACCGCCTCGGATCCACGCTTCCCACCTGGATCGATGCAGTCGACACCAGCCAGCTACCCGGTCTCACCGGCTTCGCGCTCCATCTGCTCCGAGACCTCGACGCCGTGACAGCCGGGCTCACTCTCGACTGGAGCTCCGGCAGCATCGAGGGCGCCGTCAACCGCATCAAGAAGATCAAAAGGCAGCTCTACGGCCGAGCCGGATTCGGACTGCTCCGCAAGATGATCCTGCTCCAGTGACACCAGCCGTGGCAGGATGGCCTCATGTTGATCCGAAAGGGCGATGCCGCGTAGGCGTCCCAAGGCCGTCCGTGCAGAGCGGTGGCGGCCACGATGGCAGTATCCGGTCCTGAGGGTCCGCGGTGTCTCCGCGCGGACTCGTGCAGCGATCCGCCAGGTCGAAGACCAGGAGATGTGGCCCAACGCGGTCGCGAATGCGCTCTCTCGCTTCGAGTGGGCCTTCAAGCAACCTGGCCGCTACCTGAACGCCTCCGAGGCTTGTTCGCCTGGGATAGAGGTGGAGGACGCTCGTGACGATCTGGAGCGGGCGATGCTGCACCTTCCTCCCGGAGCCAAACGGGACTTGGATCGACTGATCACGCGCATCGATGAGGAATTCGAGCGCCGCACCTTGCCGGAGCCCAACTACATCGAGTGGGCAATGGACGGCTGGTGGTGGACCAGGATGCGTGAACGCTGACGGACCCGGCCTCGTGTCCCTTCGCTGGAATCGAACGACGCCTTCACCCTCCGCGACCACTCCCCAAGATCTGTGCCAGAACCTACTTCTCACCGACATTCATGCGCTCTCAGGACGACGAGTGATGCTGGAACCCACAGACAAGTGCTCTCGCTTGAGACTTACGCAGCCACCACCCCGGCGACCCGGCGCGGTATGACATTGTGCTCGGTGCCGGCGTCAGGAACGACGAGAGCTTCTTCGAAGTGCCTGCGACACCACGCTTCGAGCTGTTCGCGGGAACGACGGTCGCTGCTGCAAGTGCAGGCCGGTGCTCCGATGTGGACGGCCTGTTCAAGCCGCGAGCGGACCCGGCCCCTGTCCCGATGGAGCTGATCGGCTGCGAGGCTACGGAGCCACTGCTCTTAGGGACTCAGCGACCACGCCGGTGGACACGGGGCTGGGCCGATCTCTTGGTGCTGGATCGCCACGGCGCAGTGATGGCCTCGCGCTCCGTGGGCCTGGCCATCACCGGAGCGCGCCCGTCTGTGCTCGGCGAGGGCCTGGAAGACATAACCCTCACCGATGGCGGCGCCGATCGACCATCGTCGGCGGCCCGATCGATCTGGGCGGAGTGGTATCAGGGCCCGCCAGAAGCACCCAACATGTGGGCGCCGTACGACTCGCCGGGCAGGGCCGCTTGGCTCGACCTCACCACCCGTGCCTGGCGGGTGCCCGCGCCCCGACCGGACCGCTCTGGCGGCGAGTACCATCTCGACGGCCGGTTCGTCACAGACGTCCCCGGGCTGCACTGCGCGATCGCCGAGGCCTTGCTCGGACCTGGCCGCTACTTCGGCCGGGAGTGGGACGCCTTCGAGGACTGCCTGTGCGGTGGATTCGGAGTGGCCACGCCCTTCACCTTGACCTGGCACGACTTCGAAGTCGCACGCCGCGCACTGGCGGATGTTGTGGAGGATCCTGAGGGTCAGCTCTCCTACTTCGAGGAGATCGTGCAACTCCTCGAACGCCGCGGCGTCATGGTCGTGCTCCGGTAGCCCGCCGGCACCCGAGCGACTACGACTCAGGGACGGAGCTGAGCAAGATTCAGCGCCTGCTGTTGCCGGGTGCGAGCAGGCTGGTGACCTCGGCGATCGCCTCCGGGGACGGCTTGAAGTAGCGGCGGACGCTCTCCGTCTTCTTGTGCCGCGACTTCGCCATCAGCATCAGCAGGCTGGCCCCGGCCTCACCAAGGCGGGTCAGACCGGAATGGCGGTACTCGTGCAGGTCCCAGCCCGTGCCCGGCCCGTGGTGTGCTCGTCCAGCAGTACGCGGGCCACCCGTGGGAGAGATGGGCGAGCCCGGTGTCCGGGCAGACGTCGCGCGGGCTGACCACCTTGACGGCGTCGGGACGGCGGTGGGTCACGAACACTGGCCGGCGGGTGCGGCCCTCGAGTAGTCGGGGTAGCAGTCGGGCGGTACCAGCGTGCTTCGGCAGCTCATACGAGAAGCCCAGACGCTACTCCATCAGCGTCTGGAAGCCCGCGCCCACGAGGATCCTGTCCTGATGAGTCGAGACGTCGAACACCACTCTCAACGGCACGCGATCCTCGTGGGTTGCGGACGCCGCCCTATTCCTGGATGACGCCGTGCTGCCTTCTCACCTATGCAACGACCCGTCCACCTCGACTACAGAAGTCGAAGGCCAGGTGTACGAAGAAAGTGGTCCATGCCCGCCCACTCGAACAGGCATGCACCCAGGATGGCATGTGCAGTGGGAGTGGACAGTTCCCACCTTCTGGCTCTCCTTACACCTCTGAGCTCACCATTATCCGACAACTCGACACTCAATCCATTAACCGAGAAGACCAAATCAACCGCCTCCCCAGAAAGTCGGACTGAGCGTTTCGGCCGGGAAAGAGCCGAGTGAGTTGTAATTTGGCACGCCTTGCCATCCAAGACGGCTACAACACCTCTCCTGAGCAGCTTACGCGAAAGGAACCCAGGAGATGAAAGTCCGCAGACCTTCAATCTAGGCTCCCCCGCAAGGGAAAAGAGCCAGTCCTCCCATGCGTCGGCGGCGGACTCGGGATGGATGCGATCACCTGGGCCCCGAGCCAAAGAGACCCGGCCAAGAGGCGTGCTCGCGCTGGCATGGACACCCTCTCGGTGAGCCGGTGCAAGCCAAACAGCCGAAGAGACTTCCCGTATGAATTGCAATTTCCTCAGCCTCCGCTGTACCCGCGACTCACGGACGCCACGGCTCGTGAGGCGCCCCGGCCAGCGGCACTCACTCCCTGACTGATCCCACAACCGGCAGCCGTCGCCCCTCTCCAGGCCAAAAGTCCGCCTACACCGAGAGGACTCTTCCCCTCATTCTTGTACCGAAATGCGCCTTGGGCGGCTCCGCTGGGCCGGTCAGGCCGGTGGCTTTTTGATGGGCGCTTCGCTGCCCGCCCAGAGGTAGATGCGCGTGGTGCCGGGCTGGAATTCATGCGCGTGGATCTTCGTACACAGCCGGAGCGCGTCGCTTTCGGGCGTCTTCGCGTCGCGAGGGCAGACGCTGGTGATGCGCATGCCTTCGACGAGGGTTTCCGGCTCGGGGAGGCCGAGGTGGGTGAAGCCGTCGCTGCGGGTGTAGCCCGGCTCTTCCGGGTGCCGGTTGCGGGCCATCTGGGTGCCCTCACGTAGAAGCGGCTGCAACAACCGGTCTGCCTCCGCGGTCGGCACTGTGAAGGCGAGCAGCACGACGTCGTACTGCACGTTGGTGTGCAGCCCTGCCCGCCGGTCGGTCGCCGTCTGCGGTACCTGGAGGCCCATCGTCTTCGCCACCCACTCGGGCGTGGCGTTCTGTTCCCAGCAGCACTTCTTCTGATCCTCGGTGGGATACCGCAACCCGTACATGCCCGTCAGGACCATCCCGAGGACCCCGAGAATGCACAGGCCCGAGAAGACCCAGGCACCGATGGCGAGGCGCCGGTGCCAGGGCTTGCGCCTCCCGGCACCGGCCGGAGCCGCAGGACCGTTCATCGGTCGACATCCCCTCCGCCGTCCCGGGCATGGCGGCCCGGATCACTCCGCTCGCCGGCGCGCCCGGGTTCGTCGGGGGCGGGCACTGCCGCTGCGCTGCCCAGCTCGTAGTGCTTGACCGAACTGCTTCCCGCCATGTTGAACTCCTGGGCCAGACCGACCCTGTGCTGCTGACTCGGCTCGCCGTCGGGTATCTCAAGCTTCCCGATGTGCACGCCCTTGCCCTGGTCCCAGTTGTACCGGTCCCAGACGTTGACCTGGTAGTCGAGGCCGACCACCGGTTTGCCGTCCGCGCCCGGCATGACGGTCACCACCCCCGTCACGTTCGACTGGGCGCCACCCACTGCGTAGTACCAGTTGGGGTCTGCCGCATCGCCGAAGTAGTAGCCCTCATTGGGTGTCTCGACCGGAATCACGACCGGGCGGCCGCCGTTTCTCTCGTACTCCGCCAGCGCCTGCTCCCGCCACTCCTTCTCATTTCCCTGGAGGAACAGCTGGTCCACGTGCGCCTGGAATCCCCTGTTGTCGGTGAGCATCTTGTCGACCGGGAGTTCCATGGGGGTGCCGGTGTTGTCCAGGTAGTGCTTCATGTGGCGCGAGGCGTCGTTCAGGTCACCGCTGTCGGCCAGGACGACGAGTGCCTGCATCTTCGTCCTGGTGACCCAGTCGTTCCATTCGATGTCCTCCGCCCCGTGCTTGCCCGATCCCCGGTCGGGCGCCGCCCGCTTGACCGACGGGTTGAAGAGTCCGGCGGCGAGGAGATCGTCCCTGTGGGCGGTCCACAGCTGCGCACGGGCATCAGGGCTGAGCGACTGCCACAGTCTGCGCAGTTCGGCCTGCTGGGCCGGCTTGGCGTCCTTGCCCAGAGCGGCCAGCTTCATCGCCCGCGGCAGCTGGTCCTGGTCGAGCGAGGTGTACTCGGCGTGCCCGGCGTTGTACGGGTCGGCGCCGTGGGAGGCGCGCAGCGCCCGGGTGACGGCGGCGTCCACCTCGGACGCATGACTGACCAGGCCGGTGAGCGTCTCGGCGTACCAGCGCACCATGTCCTGGGTTCGCTGGTTGGGGCCCTTCGCATCGCAGATGGATGATTCCACCCTGACCTTGCCACCGCCGCCGTCGGACACCAGCAGCCCCGGATCCGGCTCGGGCGTGTGCGAGGGGTCGCCCTGCCTCGCCTCGTCGGCCAGTGCCTTCGCCTGCTTCTGGATCTGTGTCAGCTCGGCGTGTGCATCGGCGAGGATCAGGTGGATGCTCTTGGCCTCACGCTGGAGGTCGTCCACCTCCTTTGCGGCGCTGCGCACGAATTCCCGGGTGACGGTGGCGTTGACCCCCTCCCACCGCGCTGCCTCGGACTGCTTCACCAGGCCGTCGCGCACGGTGGCGTGCAGCTTCGCGAGTTCCTCCGCGGCCGTCTTCCACTCCGCCACCGCCTCGTTGAGCTTGCCCAGGTCGAGGGAGATGAGGTCGGTCCAGGTGAGGGTCACTTCACGTACCTCTGTATCTCGGAGACCGACAGGGCGGAACCGTCGCGGTGGCGCATGCTGGCGGCAATGGCCTCGTCGTCGTTCGCGTGGGCCTTCTTGGAGAAGTCGAGGTGGTTGGAGATGTGCGCATACATCTGCAGCACTGTCTTGACCTGGGAGTCCCAGGTGGACAGGGTCACTGACAGCTCAGACCCCATGGCTAGGTTTCTGGTGGAGCACTCGGCAGCGGCACGGGCCGTCGCGCCGGTGCCGGCGATGTCCGCCTTGGCACGCAGTTGGCCGTGGATGAGGAACGCCTCGTGCCCGACCGCCCCCAGGTCGTCCTGCGTGACGACCAGGTCGAAGGAAGAGCCGCCTGCCGACGCCGTTCTCTTGGCGCCCGCCCATTCCTCATCGAACGTCACTGGGCCCCCTCAGCAGCTGATGCACGACACAGAAGGGATTCACCCTAACAAGCAGTACATCAGAGGGCGTTCAGTGCGTCCGTCTGGTCACCTAGTGCCGCATCAGGCAACGTTCGCCTCGCCTGTGGAGACGGAGAAGTAAATCGGTGGGGTGATGCAGGGGAATCTGCCACGATCACCGGATGGGTGCATTGGATGCAGTAGCAGGCAGGGTTGCTGGCGGCGCCACTGTGGCGTTCCGGCCCAGCGGCTCCTCGATGGTCCCGCTGATACGCAGTCGGCAGCAAGTGGTCGTTGCTCCGGTCGACCCGTCGAAGCTGGAGGTCGGGGACATCGTCCTCGCCCGTGTCGCCGGGACGGTCTACTTGCACTTGGTGTCGTCCGTGGACCCCGCCAAGAAGCGGGTGCAGATCAGCAATAACCGTGGCCGCACCAATGGCTGGACCAGCCACGATCGTGTCTTCGGTATCTGTGTGGCAGTCGACGGCGTCACACGGTCAGGGGGCGAGGGCAAGACGCTCGCGGCCGACTCCAACGACTCTTCCTGAACCTGACGCTCCAGCGGCATCGGGCCGCCAAGCTATGCGGGTGGCAGAACGAGTGCGCGTTCGCGAGATCGATGACGACGAGGGCCGGCGGTTACTGCGGATAGTCCGCAGGGGAACGGGCTCCGTGGTGACCTGGCGGCGCGCAGATGGTGCTGCTGTCCGCTCAGGGCATGCCGGTCGTGAAGATCGCCGAGGTGTCGTTCACCAGTGACGACCGGGTCCGAGACGTGATCCACAACTTCAACGCCGACGGCTTCGACTCGCTCTACCCCAAGTCTCCGGTGGCCGGCCGAAGACCTTCACGCTGCCCGAGCGCCGCGAGATCAAGAAGATCGCGAAGTCCAAGCCGACCGAGCATGATCTGCCGTTCTCGACCTGGAGCCTGACCAAGCTGGCCGACTTCCTGGTCACTGAGGGGGTGGTCGACGACATCAGCCACGAGGGCCTGCGCCTTCTGCTCCGCGAGGAAGGCGTCTACCTTCAACGCCTGAAGACCTGGAAGACCTCCCGTGATCCGGACTACGCGGCCAAGAAGGCCCGCGTCGAGCACCTCTACGCGATCGCCGACGGTGAGGTCATGGCCGAGGACAGCGAGCCCGAAGTCGTCTTCTGCATGGACGAGTTCTACGCCGCCGAAGTCAGCCGACGCCCCAGCAACCGAACCTCAAGGCCGGCAGAAGCCACCGAATAGGAGATCCAGATGCAGGCTCCCTCGCTCGACGCGGACTGGCTCGTCGTCTGGCAGCACCAGATCACCAAGTCGCTTCAGCGTGTGCTCAGCTCTTTCGAGGACACCCACGGCTACCCGCCTGGCGACAACGAGATCATCCTGGCAAATGCCGCCAGTCGATCAGCATCCTCACGGTTCAAGGAGCACCCCGCAGCCGCACCCACCTTGATCGCGTTCTACGACACGATCTCCGAGGCAGCCCTGCCCGACATCGACAACGGGCACTTCATCCACTCACCCGACCACGTGCTCAACGACCTCGCTGAGTACGGCGCCGTGCACGTTGCAGACGACGCGGTCGGCATCGTGTTCGGAAGCGACGGCGGAGGCAACCTCCTTGCCGTCGACCCGAGCGGGACCGTCCATCGGTCCACCACCGCGTCTTGGCTCGACGCCTTCGAACCGATCGCCCCCAGCTTCGTCGACTTCCTCGAACAGCTTCAGCAGGTCGTCGCCGACTTCGCAGACACAGGGTTGGCACCCGAGCATCGCTGACGTGCCCTGGCCCAGACCATGCCCTCGGACCTGGTCATCGCGGAGGCGCGTGGGCGGTGGGCCTGTGGTTCGGATGGCCGATGGGCAGCCCGGATGGCGAGGAGAACGTTCGTCGTGGTCGACATCACCGAGATCTACGTCCACTGGTACGCGGGCCGCTCGAAGAGCGAGTTGGCCGCGTCGCTGGGGTGGATCGCAAGACGATCAGGAAGTACCTGGAGCCGGCGGAGGCGTCCGGGATCACGTCGGGTGGGCCGCCGATGCGGGAGGCCGACTGGGCCAAGCTGATCAAGAGCTGGTTTCCCGAACTCGCTGACCGGAGGCTGCGGCAGATCACGTGGCCGGAGATCGACCAGCACCGCGACTACATCAAGGATCTGTTGGGGACGGTGACGGTCTCGACGATCCACCAGCGGCTGCGGGACGAGCACAAGCTGGATGTGTCGATCTCCTCGTTCCGCCGGTGGGTGCATGCCACGCTCCCCGACGAAACGGCAAGGTCGCAGGTCACGGTCTTGCGTGATGATGTCGAGCCGGGTTCGGAGGCTCAGATCGACTACGGGCACCTGGGCCTGTGGACCAATCCGAAGACCGGCAAGCGGCACCGGATCTGGGCCTTCGTGATGGTGCTGCCGTGCTCGCGGCACATGTTCGTCCGCCCGATCCTCTACCTGCACCAGCACGCCTGGACCGAGGCCCACGTCGCCGCCTTCCGCTACTTCGGCGGCGTCCCGCGCCGGCTGGTGCCGGACAATCTGCGGACCGGCGTCGACAAGCCCGATCTCTACGACCCGAAGATCAACAAGGCGTATGCCGAGCTCGCCACCCACTACGGGGCCCTGGTCGATCCGGCCCGCGCTGCCCGGCCCAAGGACAAGCCGCGGGTCGAACGGCCGATGCCCTACATCGTTCGAGACCATCGAAGTCGAGACCCTGCTGCCGCTGCCGCCCACCCCGTTCGTCCTGGCCCGCTGGTCAACGGCGGTGGTCGGACCGGACATCCACATCAAAGTCGGCCGCACCCTCTACTCGGTGCCCTGGAAACTGATCGGCCGCCGGTCGACGTCCGCTCGACCGCCACGATGGTGCAGGTCTTCCTCGACGGCGCCCTGGTCAAGACCCACGTGGCCCTTGACCAGGGAAAACGAACCGACAGGACCGATTACCCGCCGGAGAAGATCGCCTTCCAGATGCGCACGCCGATCTGGTGCCGCACCCAGGCATCCGACGTCGGGGACTCCTGCCGGACCGTCGTCGACCAGCTGCTGGAGGTCAACGCGCTCTACCGGCTCCGCGCCGCCCAAGGGATCCTGGGACTGAAGAAGAAGTACGGCGACGCGAGGCTGGAGGCCGCCTGCGCGAGGGCCATCACGGTTGGAGATCCGTCCTACCGGACCATCAAGGGCATCCTGATTGCCGGCACCGAGGCCGATCCGGAGCCCGAATCGAGTGGGGACGTGGGCGCCGCGGCATTCCTTCACGGGCCCCAGCGGCTGTTCGCCTCCGTCGCCCCGTCTGAGACGGCGGATGAGCTCCTTGACGACCAGGTCCACGGCGAAGTTGAGGGAAGCCGCTGATGAGCGTGATGGATTCTGCCCTGCGTGAGTCGCTGAAGTCGCTGCGGCTCTCAGGGATGCTGGAAACCCTCGATGCCCGCCTGGCCCAGGCCCACGGGGGTGAGCTCGGGCACCTGGACTTCCTGCAGGTTCTCTGCCAGGACGAGATCACCCGCCGCGAGACCGTCGCTTTCCAACGGCGCCTGGCACGGGCGAAGTTAGAGCAGCAGGTCACCTTGGAGGAGTTCGACTTCACCGCTTCCTCGAAGCTGCCCGCGGCCCAGATCCGCGACCTCGGGGCCCTGCGCTGGATCCATTCGGGCGAGTCGGTCATCCTCGTCGGACCGGTTGGGGTCGGAAAGACACACGTCGCCCAGGCCCTCGGGTACCTCGCCGTCTGCCAGGGTGCCCAGGTCCGCTTCGCCAAGACCAGCCGGATCCTCGCGGATCTCGCTGGCGGCCACGCGGATCGCACCTGGGACAAGCAGATCCGTGAACTGGTCCGGCCTGACGTGCTTATCCTCGACGACTTCGCCATGCGCCAGCTCGGAGCGGCCCCGGCCGATGACCTCTACGAGCTGGTCAGCGAACGGCAGGGCAGATCCCTGATCATCACCAGCAACCGGGCACCGAGCGACTGGTATCCGCTCTTCCCCAACCCCGTCGTCGCCGAGTCGCTGCTGGACCGGCTGATCAACACCAGCCACCAGGTCATCATGAACGGCCCCAGCTACCGCCCGAACAAGCGCCCCAAGAACCCCACCGACAAGCCCGACAAGCCCCCGGTCCGCTAACCCCCGGACCCGTCCACGTTCCATTCCCGCGGCAGTTCCCCATCGCAGAAGACGCAGGCGAAGTCCTCCTCCCGAACGATGTTCAGCTGGCCGCAGGCGGGACAGCGCCGGAACACCACCTCGTGGGTGAAGCCGGAAGGGTGCTCGATCCCGGCTGAGTCCAGAGCCTTCGCGACGGCCGGCCACGAACTGACGTCCGGGCAGAATCCGGTCGACTGGTTGCTCACCTCAGCGACCACCCACTGCCCGGACTCCTTGCGGAAGCTCATCTCTCCGGCACCGAGGACGGGGCCGCCGCCGGCACACACCACGTGCTCGCTCCGGCGCGGCGCGAGCCGCAGCACACCCGCCGAGTCGATGACGAACGTGAAAGGCTCGGCCAGCTCCACCGCCGCCAGAGACGAAGCCCAGTCGGCGAAGTCCGATGCCGAGAGGATGCTTCGGCCCTCCGCCTCCGGCCGGACAAGGGCCCGCAGATCAGGCGGTCCCACATAGCGATAGCTCCACCCCAGCAAGTTCATGCTGGCCAACGTAACCCCCGCCCGAGGCCAGGGCCTGGGGAATTACGTGAACTTACCCCTGGGGAATAACGAGAACGTTCACATTTGTCAACGGTCAAGGAATTCCCCGCTTTCGGCCGGTTCCGCGTCACGGAATTCCCCACCTTCGCGGTCACGGTTCCCCAGGGGGACGACGGTCGCGGACCTGGGCGCCATGCAGCCGTCGGGGCGGGCGGCCGTCTCCTGCTGGTGATCGGACTGACCACACCGGCGGAGGGCACCCGAAGCACCCCTGTTGGTGTGCGGGCGGTGCTCTCACGGGTGCTGTGGTGTGGCACGCAGCCCTTCGAGGAGTACGGCCAAGTAGCGGTGTGCGGTGTCGAGCCGGTCGGCGGGTGCGCCGCCGTGGACGTTTACGGAGTAGGCGATACCGCACATGAGCGGGACGAGGTCGGTGGCGGCCAGGTCACGTCGGAGCGCCCCGGCGTTGCGCGCCCGGTCGAGGAGTGCGGTGCCGACCGATTGAAGCGTCTCTTTGAGTTCCGTGGTGCGTGGCAAGGTGTCGGTGGCTGCGGCGGCGACCGGGGCCAGGGACGCGTCGGTGACCTGTGCTTCGACGGTGCGGAACAAGAAGGCTTCGAGCGCGTGCCAGGGGTCAGTGTCGGCCAGCGCCTGCTGGCCGTGGGCGGTCAGGGCTTCTAGGCAGGGAGTGGCGACGGTCTCCAGCAGCGCCTCGGGGGTGGCGAAGTGGCGGTAGACGGTGCCGACTCCGAGTCCGGCGCGGCTGGCGACGTCGTTCAGTTGCAGGGGTGTGCCCTGGTCGATGAGGCCACGGGCGACAGCGACGATGCGGTCCCAGTTGCGGGCTGCGTCCTTGCGAAGGGGCGTCGTCATGGGGACATGCTAATCGGATGGCTCATCCGGATGATGCCGCCGCTGGTACCCGTGCCGCTTGGCGGGTCAGGTTGTAGTGAGGGGTGCGTGCCGTTCGCTGAGCCGGCGCACGTCCTGGGCGACGCGGGGGTCTGTGGCTGTGCGCAGAGGTTTCACCGGGTGGGTCTGGGCTCCGATGACGATGCCGGTCCGGCCCGCAAGGGTGGCGTCGGTGGCGGCGACGATCGAGGGCCGGGCAGCCAGGGACGCCGGACCCGAAGTGGAGCGTTCGAGCTTGCGGCGTACTAGGGGCCACAGCAGTCGCAGGGCTGGTGAGACGATCTTCGGGTCGGTCATGGTGCCGTTGGTCATGTCGGTTGCGGCGCCTCCGGGGTCGGCTGCGAAGACAGAGACGGCCGTGCCTTGGAGTCGGGTGGCAAGGTCGAGCGTGTAGGCGAGGTTGGCGAGCTTGGCGCGGGCGTACCAGTGGAAGCCGTAGTAGCCGCCGGGCGGCTCAACGGTGTCGAAGGACCGCTTCGCGAGCCCGACTGCACTCGATGTCACATTCACGATCCTGCTGGGCGCGTCGGCCGTCAGCGTGGGCAGTAGCAGTTCCGTCAGCAGGTACGGCGAAAGGTGGTTGACGAGGAACGACGCTTCGATCCCGTCCAGGGTCTGTGGCTCCGGGAACATCGCGCCGACGTTGTTGACCAGCACGGTCAGGGGGTCACCAGAGGTGGCATGTTCGGCGGCGATCTGGTCGGCGAGCGCGCGCACCTGGTCGAGCGAGCCGAGGTCGGCGGGCAGGAACCGCGCGGGATGGGACGGGTTCATCGCGTTGATTCGGTCGACCGCCTGGGCACCCCTGTCGGCGTTGCGTCCGACCACGGTGACGAAGAACCCGGCGTCGGCCAGCCCCAGGGCTGTCTCCAGTCCGATACCGGCTGTCCCCGCCGTGACCACAGCTGTCTTCTTCATGCGCTCCTCCACCCGGTTATGCGGATAGCTCATCCGTTTACCGGGACCGTAACACACAATCGGATGACCTATCCGCTTGCGGTTGCTGGGCCGGATCAGGTTGGGGTGGCGGGCCCGGGGCCGGGCGAGTTGGCCGGAGCGGCAGACCTCGCCACTACTGCACAGCACCACGCTCTCCACGCTTCTGTGGTTACTCCTGGTGGGTCTGTTGGGCTCTCTGGTGGCTTTTCCGGCGAAGGCCGTAAGGGATCCGGTGATCTGCCGGACCATGCGTGCATGCGCGAGGACGGAGGTCGGGCCCTGCCCCAGCGCCAGCAGTGCTCCGACGTGAGGTGTGACGACCGGGTGCTGCTCGACTCCGGTCAGGACTGCCCGCGCTGCGAGGAGCGGCAGGCTGACCGCCGGGCCACCCGCTGCGCGGTCGCGGCGGCCGTTGACGCCTCGATTCCCGGTGCTTCCGAGGCGGAACGCCGTGCGGCCACCGACCGTCAGCTGCACGAGGCGGTGACAGCCCAGGCGTGGATTCGTGAGCACCGGTGGGCCATGGTCCGTGTGCAGCAGGCCGCCGCCGCCCGGGCCCGTGCCGAAGCTGCGACCGCGCAGCCGGACGTTGACGTCCCGACCGCGCTGCTGGCCCCAGTCGTGGTGCCCGCGCCGCGCCCGGCCGCCGATACCCCGATCCCGGAGCGTGCGGACGCTGGTCCTCGAGGAACTCACCCGGGAGCAGGTCCTGAACTGGCGCGATCGCGCGTCCGCTGACCATCAGATCGTCCACGACCACATCGCCCGGTACGGCGAGCACTCAGCACAGCGCCTGTTCACCCGGGCGTTTCGTCGCGACCGTCAGCGCCTTTCCGGGCTCGGGCATTTGGATCTCGGTTATACGCCGTGGGGGCAGGCATGAGCGGCAGCAAGGTGTCCGGCGTCGACCTGGCGCGGGTCGCGCTGCGGGCCGCGATGGAAGCGGCGCGGAAAACGGCAGCGGCCAGAAGCCGAAGCCGCGGCCGGTACGTACGGTGCGACGGGAGGAGCGCGAGCCGATGAGCCTCGGTGCCGCGCTCGGCGCGCTGGTCACCGAGCGGGCCTGGGAGCTCCCGGCCGCCAGCGCCTCCCTGAGGGAGCGGTGGGCGGCCATCGCCCCCGACCTCGCCGGGCACGTCGCCGCTGTCCGGTATAACCCCGAATCCGGTCGGCTCACCGTGTGCCCGGAGTCAACGGCATGGGCGACGAAAACCCGCCTGGAGCGGACCCGCGTCATCGAGGCCGCCAACAAGGCGGCACGCCGTACGGCCGTGCGCGCCCTGCGGATCCTGCCACCTGTACCCACGGCCGACCCGGCCGACGCCAAACCGGCGGCCCCGGCCGAGCCCACGGGTCCGGCGAAGACCAGGGAGACGGCGTGTGAGGGCTATCGCCGCGCGCTCGCCGCGTACCAGAGGGCAGCGCTGCCGCGCCGCGTGGATTCGGGCATCGCGGAAGCGGTGGAGCGGCAGACCAGGGTGATGGGCGAGTTAAGCCGGAAGGCGTTCCCCGAGCCGGAAGTTGGAACTGAGGATGCGCCGACCCCGATCGATACCGTTCGCGTCCAGCGTCGCCGTGAAGCCGCTGCTACCGAGGTCGCCGCCCTGCAGCGGGCCCGCACAGAACGCGGCGCTGAGCGGACTGGAACAGCGGCCCTGGTCACGAATCCTGCCCTGCTGCGCACGACGGCCTGATCACTGCGACGGCCCGTGGGACCAACCTCGTGAGTGGCAGGATTGAGTTACTGAGGTTGAACTCGGGATGTCGTAAGGGCTGATCGACCCCGGACCCAGTTCCACGATGTCCGTCTCCCGTCCCCTATGTAGGCGTTTGACGTGGCGAGGTGTGTGTGATGCCGTCTACCAGCGGTGCCAGACCGCTTCGGGTGCGGCGTCACGCGTGACGGAGTGGTCATCTCCCGCGACGAAGAACAGGGACCAGGACACGACGTTGTCGCCGGCGCGCTGGGCGCCGATTTCGAGTTGGAAGCCGTCGCAGAAGAGGTCGCCAGTGGGACTGAACCGCAGGCCGGTGTCGTACTTGAGGGCGTGGGCTTCCATTTCCTGCGCGAGCTGCGAAGGTACACGGCCGATGAGCCGGATCCCCTCACAGGTCACCTGAGGGCCGAGGCGTCCGTCGACAAGGACATAGGCCAGCTCTCGGTCCGCATGGAAGTAGCACTCCACCGGCGCCTGGCTCGTGGGGGTGTCCTCCTTGGCGAAGCGCACGAGGTCCCACCCTGGGCTGTATCTGTCTGACCGGTGGTGAAGCCGTGCGCGGCCAGAGCCGCGATGACCTCTTCCTGATGCATGTCCATCCGCAGCGGCCCCAGGGTCCGCCCGGGGAGGTAGTCCCACTGATCCCGTTCCAGGTCCGGAAGCACCGGCCACATACCCGTATCCATCACACGATGATCGTTCACCCGGTTCACGACCCGTCCATCAGGGGTGGTGAGACGACCGGCCGGGACAGTGATAGCCGGTCGTCACGGCACGACCTCCCAGGGTTGATGAAGTTGAACCCGTGGTGTTGTGTCGTTGCTCAGGCGGGTCTCATGGTCAGGCCGGTCTCGGCGAGGCAGCCGTCTATGAGCTGGCTGCGGTATTGGATGTGGCGTAGGCCCCGTCGGATGCGCTGGACGAGGTGTTCGGGGGTGGAGAAGGCGACGTTGGAAAGCCAGCCGCGTCGCAGAAGGGACCAGATTCCTTCGACGTGAGGTTCCCCCGCTGTGCGGGAGCGGTTGACTAGCTGGCCAGGGCGGGTTGACGTGGTGTCAGGTTCACTTGTTCGGCTGCTGCCTGGTCGGCGTAGTGCTTCTCCTCGTACTCGATCGGGCTGAGGTAGCCGAGCCGTTTCTGGATGCGGCGGGGGTTGTAGAAACCGTCGATGTACTCGAAGAGCGCGAGGTTCGCCTCGGCCCGGGTGGCGAAGGTGCGGCCGCGGACGCCCTCGGTCTTGATCAGCATCCACAGGTTCTCCGCGAGGGCGTTGTCGAACGAGTCGCCGACCGAGCCCATGGATGCCTGGATCCCTGCCCTGACCAGGCGTGTCGTGAGCTTCACGGAGGTGTATTGACAGCCGTGGTCCGCATGGTGAATGAGCTCGCCGGGGGTGGCTTCGCGGCTGGCCAGGGCGTACTCCAGGGTGGTCAGGACCAGGTCCGCGTCCGCGCGGGCAGAGGTTTCCCAGGCCACCACCCGGCGGGAGAACGCGTCGCGGATCGCGGAGAGCCACAGCGGGCCCTCCAGCGTCGTGATCATGGTCAGGTCGGTGACCCACAGCCGGTTCGGCCCGCTCGCGGTGAAGTCGCGTTGCACCAGGTCAGGGGCCAGATCCGCGTCCGGGTCGCGTCGGGTGAAGCTCTTGCTCCGGCGAGGGCTGATCCCGGCGAGGCCGGCCTGGCGCATGAGCCGTTCGACGCGCTTGCGGCCGACGCGCGTGCCCTCGCGCTTGAGGACGGCGTGCACGCGGGGTGAGCCGTAGATCCCGCCGGACTCGTCGTGGACCTGACGGATCTTGCTGGTCAGCTCGGCGTCCCGACGGTGCCGTTCGCACGGCTCGGTCTCGGCCTGGCGCCAACGGTAGTAGGTGGTGGAGGGGATGTTCAGTTCCCGGAGTACGGGCTCGACCCCCAGGTGCGGGTGCTCGTCGACGAGCGCCGTCACCTGGGCCGGGTCGGGTCGAGCTGGGCCGCGAAAAAAGCCGAGGCCGTCCGCAGGACCTCGTTCGCCCGCTTGAGCTGGACATTCTCCTTCCGCAGGGCGGCCAGTTCCTCGCGCTCGGCGGTGGTGAGCAGGTCTCCTCGCTCGCCGGCGTCGGCCTCGGCCTGCCGGATCCAGTTACGCAGGGCCTCGTGGTGCACGCCGAGATCCTCGGCCATGCGGCGGATCACGGGCTTCGGCTCGGCGGTCCGATACATCCGTACCGCACGCTCACGCAACTCCAACGGGTACTTCCTCGGTGCGGGCATCGTCTGGGCTCCTCTCGCGAGACCCATCTGACCATCCGTCACTCATCCCCGCATCTCGGGGGAACCTCACCTGCTCATGTACAAGTGCGGCAGTGGCGATGCGAACCAGCAGTGGAACTTCGCAGACAACGCGACCAAGTACGTCTACGACGCCGGCGGAAACCGGCTGATCGAGGAGAACGGTACCTCCCGGACCCTCCACCTCGGCGAAGCCGAGGTCACGGTCAACAAGGACGGCCAGGCCATGGACGCCGTCCGCTACTACAGCAGCCCCGGCGCCCCCACCACGGTCCGCCGCACCGGCGGCAAGATGACGGGCCACAGCCTTTCGACCCTGCTCGCCGACCACCACAACACCGCCACCACCTCCGTGGACATGGCGGCTGGCCAGTCGGTCACCCGCCGCAAGTCCGACCCGTACGGCAACCCCCGCGGTGCCCAGCCCGGCAATTGGCCGGGCAGCCATACCTTCCTCGGCACGGGCATCGACGACACCAATACAGACCTGACCCATATCGGTGCCCGCGAGTACGAATCCACCACGGGCCGCTTCATCTCGGTTGACCCGATCATCGACATCACCGACCCGGTGCAGATGAACGGCTACACGTACTCCAACGGCAACCCGATCGGCTACTCAGACCCCACCGGCCTCCGCCTCGACGATGGAACAGGCCACGGAGAAAAGCCGGACGGCAGCTCTCCCGCGAACCCGTGGACGCCGGGCGCCACGCACCGCGATGGCGGCGACAGCCCCATCGGCGATGGCAGTGGACAGGGCGCGACGACGACCCGCCACAAGAGCACGGGCTGCGGCTGGTTCTCGAAGTGCAACTGGAACAAGAGGGTCAGCCAGGTCAAAACGTTCGTGTACGAAAACCGCGTCGCGATCGCCTCGATCACGACCGAGTTGGTGGTCGGAACCGCCTGCTTGGCAGCCGCGAGTGCAGCGGGAGTGGCAACTGGCGGCGTCGGCTTTGCAGCGGCCGCTGGCTGCGGAGCCCTGGCGGGAGCTGCCGGCGCCGCCGTGGCCAATGCCATGGACCCCAACGCTGACCACAGCGTCATGGGCATTCTGAAAGCCGAGGCTAAGGGCGCCCTCTGGGGTGCGGCGGGCGGCGCGGCGGGCGCGGCTGCCGGTCCTGCGCTCCAGGCTTTGGGGAAAGCGATCGGCAAGGGAATAGGCCCTGCCCTCTCCAAGCTCGGGTCCAAACTCAGGCCCGAGGGGGGCAGCTCATGCCCCGTTGCCAACAGTTTTGTCTCCGGAACGCCCGTCCTGATGGCCGATGGCTCCAGCAAGCCGATCGAGACCCTCGAACCGGGTGACAAGGTCCTCGCCACCGATCCCGAGTCCGGTGACACTGTCACAAAGGACGTAACTGCATCAATCCTCGGCGAAGGCTCGAAGAACCTCGTTGAGATCACCGTTACCACTGACGGCAACACCGGAACAGCTGCCGATGCCATAACTGCTACGGACAAGCACCCGTTCTGGGTTGTGGACGTCGCTGCATGGGTCGATGCCACGGATCTCCAGCCTGGCCAGTGGCTTCAGACCAGCGCGGGCGTCCACGTCCAGGTCAAATCCGTCAAGCGCTACACGGCTCAGCACGCAACGGTCCACAACCTCACAGTCGCCGACCTCCACACGTACTATGTGCTGGCGGGCATCGCTCCGCTCCTCGTCCACAACTGTGGTGTTGCTGACGATGCATCCGGAATGGCGACCATCCACCTGGACGCAGGTGTTAACCCCAAACACGCCACAATTGAAGTGGAGCACCAAGGGGTAGTTATTCATAGTGAGCAGATTGGCATTCCAGGCACAGACGCCGAGGGCGCCTTCTTCGGCCGGGAAGTCTCCGAGAATTCATTCGCCATTAGGATCCCGCTACCCAACGCAAAGAGGGCGCAGGCATACCAAAGGGGGACGGAAGGTCACAACTTCGGCCCCTACGATTTCGATACGCGAAGTTGTGTGACCTACTGTGCAGACGTTCTGCGTGCTGGTGGGGTCGGACCTGACGAACTGCCGCCGGGGATGGACACAGATGCACTCACAGGCTGGCTATTCAGCAAGTTCTAATAGGGGAGCCTGATGTCCGAGATCTCTGACGAGATGAGCCAAGCCCTCTGCTGCGCTGCGGCCGTCCGGTTGGACGGGGCGCTGGCTGTACTCGCTGACCGAGCTCAGCTATCCGACCGCTACAACCAGGTCGTAGCAGGCGTAGAGAGCGTCATCGCGTCCCTTGGGGGACAGTCGCTGGACACCGCTGTTCTCGGGAGGGCATTCGGAGCGAATTGGACGCTGGGTGCTAGATATCCAATAGAGCTGCCGGGCGGGTCATTCTTCCGATCAGCTCTAAGGATTGTGGACATCGTGCTCGTCGCCACCCGCCCGGGGCGGCAGGCTACTCCCGAACAAGGGCTAGAGCACGCCCTGGAGGCAGCGACGGAGTGGCCGGCCATGGTCCAGGGGGATGCTGGCATCGGGCTCGCTGGCTTTGAGCTGGCCTGCCAACAGGAGGCGCATGAACGGCTGCGCGAGGGCGGTCTTCCTGCCCTGTGGAAACTCGCAGCAATACAAGCCGGCCACTATCGCAAGGCAGCGGAGATGCTCGTCGGATAGCAGAGACGGCTAGGCAACATATCCACGTTGCACCTGCTGAAGCGCCCCTCCCCGCCTGCATAGGAATAGCTAGGGGAGGGGCTGCGAGCACGCGTACTATATGCTGGCTGGGGCAACACCGATTTTGGTGCATAATGCTGACGCGGGTTGCGCCAACAAGCTCAGGAATGCCCTCAATGCTGCTGGCGACATGGAACCGGCAACGCCTCACTCCCCGCACCACATTGTGGCAGGAAATTCACCGAAGGCTGCGCCTGCAAGGGCACAGCTGGACAGATTCGGAATCGGCGTGAACGACGCCGAGAATGGTGTCTGGCTGCCGCGGAGCAGTTCATCTCCCAATCCGAATGGATTGTCGGTGCACTCGAAGGTTCACACAAATGACTACTACGCCTATGTGAATAACTTGATGAGTGGAGCCAGGAATAGGAGTGAAGCGCTTGACGTCATAGACCACGTCAGACGGCAGCTGCAAGGTGGTCACTGGCCGTAGGCCGAAAGTGCCCGCCCGCCGAGGGGGAGGCGGGCGGGCACTAGTCAGGGTGCGTACAGCTGGACTCGAAAGGTAATCATGGCTAGGAAGCAGCAGGTAGATTCGGCGGAAGGTGTCGCACGCCGACTCGTCGAGGAGATGGGTGGTTTCGACCCGTCGCTCTCGGGGTTGACTCGACTGGTGAGGCGATTTTCGGCGATCGAGTTTGAGGTACCGGAACTCCCCGACGCGGACGGATACCTCTTCCAGTACGGCGAGGTCAACTGGTTCCCCGAGCCTACCTTCGCTCTCGGCATTGTCCGACAGCTTGAAGTCGTTGATGCGGCGGGCGAGCATGAGTCTTATGTTCAGGTGCAATTCGAACTCAGGTACCCCTTGGATGGCGACCTCGATTCTGTAGGCAGCCATTCGGAGTGGTGGTTCCCTGGCGGTGAGGTCTCGTTCGACAGTTGGTTGGATGCTGTGGATCGAGCTGAAATTTCGCATCGTCTCGCCGCGAAAAGTCCCCGTGATTTCGCGATCTGGCAAGAGATGGTTTAGCTAGATCGTCGAGTCTCTCGACAGCAGGAGGCCCCGCCGGCTTGATTCCGGTGGGGCCTCCTGGCGTATTTGACGGCAACGCTGACGGCAACGTCAGCGGACGACTGCTGTCGAGGGCGGATCGTCGGGGTCGTCGTCGGTTGTGCCGAGGGCGTGGCCCAGGGTGTCGATGGCTTGGCGCTGGAGTCGGAGTCGGACGTGGGCGTAGACGCCGGCGGTGACGCCGATGTGGGCGTGGCCCAACAGCTCCTTGATCACGACGAGGTCGACCCCCTGTTCCAGGAGCAGGGTGGCGGTCGAGTGGCGGAGGTCGTGGAAGCGGATGCGTCGGAGTCCGGCCCGGTTGAGGAAGCTGCGGAAGCGGCGGGTGAGGTTGGCCGGGTCGAGAGGGCGGCCAGTCGGCGTGGTGAAGACAAGGCCGCTGTCTCTCCAGGCTGACCCTGCCGTCTCGCGCTCCGTGTCCTGCCGTTCCCTGTGCTCCTTGAGCAAGTGGAGACATTCGGTAGGGAGGGCGATACGGCGTTCGGACGCCCGGGTCTTGGTGGGCAGGTGGGTGAGGCCGCCGGTACGGGTGCGCTGTAGTGAGCTGCGGACGGTGGCGGTGCCCGCGTCGAGGTCAAGGTCTTCCCAGTGGAGGCCGAGGAGTTCGCCTTTGCGGAGTCCGGTACGCAGGGCGAGTTCGTACAGCGCGTGGAGCCGGTCGGCGCGGGCTGCGTCGAGGAACTGGCGGGCTTCGGCTGTGGTGAGGGGCTGGAACCGCCTGGGCCGGGGTGTGGTGGTCTTGACGTTGCGGGCGACGTTGCGGGGCAGCTCGTCTTCGCGGACGGCGTGTTCCAGCGCCGACTTGAGGACCGAGTGCACATAGGCCACGGTCAAAGCGGACAGCCGCTTCTGGCAGCACTCGCCGATCGTGCAGCACTTCTTCCGTTCGGTGTCGAGTGCCTGGGTGCAGCACTGGCAGGTGGTGCGGAGCCGGTCGAGGAAGGTGCGGACGTCCTTGGCGGTGAGGCGGGCGACCTTCTTGGTGCCGAGGCCGGGGATGAGGTGGAGGCGGACGCAGGTGGCGTAGCGGGTGTGGGTGTTCTCGCGGAGCCGGTGGACGGCGACGCTGCCCAGCCAGTAGGTGAGGTAGTCGCCGACGGTGCTGTCGGCTGTGGCGACGGGAAGACCGCGGTTGCTGTCGCTGATCTTTTCTGCGAGTTTGTCGGCCGCTTCCCTCCGCGTGCTGCCGTAGACGCGGGCGCGTTTGCGGCTGCCGTCGGCGGCGAGGACGTAGCCGGCGGCTTCCCAGCGGCCGTCCTTGCGCTGGTAGATGGTGCCTTCGCCGTTGGCACGGGCCTTCTTCCGCTTGGGGGCGGTCATCGGGCGGCCTCTTCCAGGTGGCGCTGGACGTAGTCAGCGAGGGCGTGAGCGGGGATGCGGCGGGCACGGCCGATGGTCAGCGAGGCCAGGCGCCGGGTGCGCAGGAGGTCGTAGAGGGCGGAGCGGCCGATCTTGAGGCGGGCCATGGTCTCGGGGACGGTGAGGAGTTCGTCGTCACGCACTGGCTGTCACCGCCTGTTCGCGTGTCGGGCCGCCGTTGACGAGGGCGGCGAGGCGTTCGAGGTCGGGGGTGAGGCCGGTGCCGTCGTAGGCCCAGTGGGCGAGGACGAGGGTGGTCGGGGAGGGAGGAGGGGTGTGGCGACGGTGCCAGGCGGCGCGGGCGGCCCGGAGCGCGCCGAGGGTGGTGGAGTAGGCGCGGGTCTTGGTGGAGAAGTGACCGCGGAAGCCGAGCATGTGGGCCCACTTGCGCAGGTTCAGGTGCTTGAGATCGTCGCGGACGCCGAGGGCCCAGGCGGTGCGGATCATGCGGGCGGCGTGCTCGGGCACGGACTCAAACCAGAGGTCGGTGATCCTCTTCAGCCGGTGGTCGAGGGTGCCGGTGGCGGCCTCGGTGCCCTTGGTGGCGTACTTGGCGACGTATCCGGCGACCTTGCCCTCGGTGATCGTGGTCCCGCCCTGGAAGGCCGTGGACCGGATGATCCTGGTGTCGATCTGCTCGCCGAAGGCGAAGGAGCGGGCACGGCCGTTGATCTCCGGCCCGTCAATGTGGGCACGGGTGGCCGCGAGCCGGATGGCGTCGGCCAGAAGTTCGGGGGTGGCCCAGGCGGGTGGCGAGGTGTAGGGGCCTGCGGGGCCGTCGAGGCGGATCACGGCGTGGAAGTGGATCAGCCCGCGCTGCTGGTACTCCGCGACCTTGGCGTAAGAGACCCGGACGACCTTGGAGAGCAGGCGCTGCGGGACACCGGCAACGGCGGCGATGGTGCGGCGCAGGTGGAGCATGAAGCGGGCCCACAGGGCCGGGGCGTGGGCGTTCCACAGCACGGCGCCGGTGTAGTCGTACCGCTCGGGGTCGAGAGGGGTGCCGAGCAGCAGGTCGCCCTTGGCGTGGGTGCGTCCGCAGCGGCAGCGGGCGGAACCGCTGGTGCGTCGCCCGTGGACCGGCCCGTACGAGGGCGCGGTGAGGGTGGCGAAGACGCGGGGGTGGGTGGCGACCTGGTCGGGGATGTTCTTGCCGCCGCGCAGGCCGGCGGCAATGAGGTGGTAGGTGTCCTGGCGGTAGAGCTCGGCGCAAGAGGGGCAGCGGGTGGTGCGGCGGTTGCCGCAGCGGACCAGGAGATGCCCGGCGGGCAGTTCCTTGGACTTCAGTTCACGCAGGATCTCGCCGGTGGAGGCGTCGATCTCGGTGCGCTGACCTTCGAGCCGGATCGGCTGGGCGCATCCGCCGAGCGAGGACAGCTGCCGTACCAGGCCGAGCAGGTCGCGATACCCGGTGAACGCGGGCAGTGCGGCCGATTCGGGGCGGGGGATTGTGGCGGTTGGGTCGTGCGGTGGCATCCTGGCGGGACCTCTCTGCACTGCGGCACACACGTGCCGTGGACGAGTAAGGGAGGGAGGCCCCGGCAGGGGCGAGGGTTTGGCGACTACACGCCCTTGCCGGGGATCACTGCGAAGCGGGACCAGGAGGCGGCGGTCACGCGGCCTTGTCCAGGTCGACGCGGTCGGGCAGGTCGCGGACCTTGAGCCCTTCGGCGCACATCAGGTCGTTGATCTGCCAGCAGGCTTCGGTGGGCAGGTAGACCGAGCGCAGCCGGACGGGGGTGCGCATGTCGCCGACGGAGGCGATGGACACGCCCTGGGGCATGGTGCGGTCGGCGGCGGTGATGTCCAGTTCCCGGCCGTCGGGGAAAAGGTGCAGGAAGTCCTCGACGGTGTCGACGCGGTGGCAGATCCGGGCGGACAGGTTGGTGCGTACGGCGGTGGTGAGCACGTCCGCGGAGGGTTTCTGGGTGAGCAGCCATAGCCGGATGCCGAACTTGGCGCCCTGGCTGGCGATGGCCAGCAGCTCGGCCTCGAAGCGTTCGCGGGCCTTGCGGTCCGGGTGCCGGGTGTAGTTCGCCACCTCGTCGATCACCACGAGCAGCAGCGGCAGCTCGGGGCTGAACTCGGTGATGCGGTCGGTGCGGCCGGACCAGAACAACCGCTCCCGGCGCTGCATCTCCTCGCGCACCCAGCGCAGGATCTCGGTGGGCTCGTCTGGGTGGATGGCGTCGGAGACCTTGTAGGCGGTACGCCACCAGGGCGCGACCGCACCGAGGTTGGGGTCGATCACGATCAGACGCACGTCCCGCATCAGCGAGGCGTAGGCGAGCAGGCTGTTGACGGTGATCGACTTGCCGGAGCGGGTGAGGCCGGCGACGAGGGCGTGGGCGGAGTAGGCGAGGTTGAGCACGATGGGGGTGCCGTCCTCGTCCCAGCCGAGCAGCACATCATCAGTGGAGACGAACTGACCCGGTCGGCAGACGGGGGAGCCGTCCGGCCCGAGGAGTGGTGAGCGGATCACCGCCTCCAGCGGCTCACGCCGGAAGCCGCGCGCGACGATCACTCCGGGCTTGGGCTGACTGATCCGGATGCGACGCATCCCCCAGGCGTCACACAGGCCCTCTCCGGCGTCCTGCCAGGCGCTCAGCCCCACCTGCGGCAGTGCATCGGCGGTGACGGTGACGCCGAAGGCGTCGGCGCGGGTGCGCAGGCCCGGCACCAGCACGCGCGGCTTGGTCGGTTGGTCCTGCGGGCCGTACTGCTGGAGCACGGTCGGGGTGGCGTCCTTGACCGCCAGGCCCAGCATCGGGGCGAGCCGCTTCCAGCCCCACCGCAGCCGCCGCGCCTGCCGCAGACTGACCCGGGTCTCGGCATCGGCCCGGTACCAGCGGGCGAAGCAGTACCCGGCCCAGCCCAGCAGCCCGAGCACGCCGAGGCCGACCACGGCCAGGAGCGCGAGTCCGAGGGAGTTCCCGGTCATCAGGCACCCGCCTTGGCGGTGACGGCGTCGGCGCGCAGGGAGATGCCGTGCCGGTCCTTGCCGTTGATCTCGTTCTCCCAGGCCGCCGCGACAAGCCCGGTGAAAACGACCGGCAGGCCGACCTTCAGGCCCTTGCCGAGACCCGGCTCCGGGACCTTCACGGTGATCACTTCGGCGCGGCCGTTGAAGGCGAACATCACGTCCACCAGGTGCAGGTGGGCGCCGGTGGCCCGGTCGATCGCGGGCTGCTGGCCGTCGCGGTCCTTGAAGTGCGGCCGGGACTCGGAGGCCAGGACCACCAGGGCCTGGGACTGGTCGATGGGCATGGTCTTCACGGCAAACCTCCAGGTAGAGGGGTGCGAGTCACCCGTGTGGGTGATCGCGTGCCGCAACCCTACCTTCATTCCATCCGAAGTCTATCCCTATTGAGTTCCATTCGTTCTTGGGGTGGTCCATCCATCAGGCGGCTACCCTGACCCCGTGAGGCCGCTGAGCTGGTGAAACACGACAGGCAGCGGGCGGCCCTTGGCGGGTGGAATCGGACTGGGACCAGGGATGGACATGGCTGCTGCTGACGAAGCGCGCTTGACGTTCGAACGCATCGCGGACGACCTGCGGCAGCAGATCCGGGACGGCGAACTGCGTCCGGGCCAGCTCCTGCCGACGCAGAGCCAGCTCATGCAGACCTACAAGGCATCGAGCCTGACCGTGCAGAAGGCGATCCGGCTGCTCAGGAACGAGGGCTGGGTCATCGCCCGCCAAGGGCGCGGCACTTTCGTCACGCGCTCGGCCGACTTCGAGGACGCCTTCGAGAAGGTCGCCGGCGATCTCCAGCAGCAGATCTACTCCGGCACTCTGGCACCCGGGGCAAGGCTCCCGGCCCGCGAGGTCCTGGCGGAGCACTACTCGGTGCCTCTGAACGTGGTCACCAACGCCATCGCCCTGCTGGCTGGTAACTTCCTCCTGCGCTTCCCCGGCGAGCTGCCCGGCGACGAGGTCTACGTGCGGGACTGGGATGACCACGGCTTCGCGACCCAGCTCATCCACGGCCGCCTGGTCCGCAAGATTAGGGACGGATCACTGGCCAGGGGGGCCAGGGTCACCGTGGACGAGGTGGTCGACACGATCGGCGGAGACCCGGAATCCGCAGATCAGGCCCTGACCTTCCTCACCCTGGAGGGAAGGATGAAGAAGGCCCACCAGCGGAATGGCTCGATGGCGTATGTCGTCGTGGGAGGCGAGTTCGGCACAGAGGTACCGGTTGCGGTGCAGCCGGTGGACGAGTCGGACGAAGCGTCGGCTGCCCCGCAGAAGGAGTTCCCGGCGGCTGCCGGAGTAGCGGATCTGGCCTACAAGCTGGAACGCGCCTTGGAGCGGATCGAGGAGCTGGAGGCGCGTGTCGAACGCCTCGAAGGCCGCGACGCGGACTGAGACGGACACGTCAACGGCAGCGTCCCCGAAGGCCGCAGGCTGGCTTTCGGGGACGCTTCGCGTGGATCGGTCAGGGCTGGTACTCGTAGCCGATGGTGAACCGGGGCGGCAGGCACCATTCCCCGTACTCGATGATCCCTTCCGCGTCCGACCAGCGGTGAGCGCCGGCCAGGATCGGGGAGCCTACCGGCAGCCCCAGTGCGCTCGCCTCTCGGGCGTCGGCGGGGCGGCCGTGCATGTCGTCTCGGGCGTGGTTGATCGTGCGCCCGGTGGCCTCCAGGACCCGGGCGGACAGTCCGTGGTTACGGCCCGGGGCGGTGTTCAGCAGGTCGGGCACCAGGGCGGCGAACGGGGCCGGGTACCAGGTGACCGCGAACACGGTCCGGGTCTTGCCTCGGCCGGCCAGCCACTCGCGCCGCACCACCTGATCCCCGGGCTCCAGGTCGAAGATCTCCGCCACGTACAGCGGCGGCGTGATCAGCTCGGCGGCAGTCACCCGACTCGTCTCACCCTCTGCCAGGAACGACTTCACCCGCTGGACCCGGGCCAGCCGGTCCCGCGCCGACAGCGTCCAGCGCGGGTCATCGGCGACGTAGGTACCCCGGGGGGTGGTGCGGATGAAGTTCTCCACCTGAAGGGCCTGCAAAGCCCGGGAGACAGTAGCCGCCGCGGCCTGCCACTGCCCGGCGATCTCCCGGTTCGTCGGCAGCTTGGCACCCGGCTCAAGCTCTCCCGACAGGATGCGCTCCCGGAAGTGATCCGCGATCTTCGTGAACGTCTTGGGACTGGGCATAAGGCGTGCCCCTCCGTTGAGTTGACGTGATGTCAGTGGAAGCACACTAGTGCACTACGAACCGTAGCGGGAGTGCTTCGGTCACTCGAATACTGAACTAGAGCACCGACCTGTCAAGAGGTCGGCCATGTGACGTTCGAGAGGTGGCGATGTGCAGTGACGGAGCCGACCAGGTACTCGACCCCGCCGGTTGAACTCCCCTTGCGCCTGGAACCGGAGCCGGCCCCCGTCGAGGGCTGCGCGGGCTGTGCCGAACTGGCCAACGTACGCGACCGGGCCCGCACGGTCGGAGACATGACCACCGTCACCGACTGCAACGTCTATATGCGACGCCACCCGGAGGGCCACCAGTGACCACGCGTGCCGTCTACCGATTCGTCTCCCACGCCATCCGCCACGTTCCTGAAGGTGGCGTCACCTACGAAGCGTTCTGTGTCACCGATGGGTGCCAGGCCGAATCTGGCCCTCACGATAAGCAGGAAGCTGCTCAGGACTGGGCACTCCGTCACACCGGGAGCACGGGCCACGACCTCTTCAGACGGGTCTTCACCGACCACGCCAAGGTGAGCCGCGCCGAGTAGAGTCCCACCGGCAGCTGTAGCAGGACCCGCGACCGCAGGCCATCGCACCAGGCCAGCAGCCCCAGCCGAACGCTCAACCGGCAGCCAGGGCATACCGCCAAAGCGGGATGCGTTCAAACTTTCTCTACGTCTTCAAGGCGACCCGCTGACGCGGGTCGCGCGCGGCACGGCCGCCCTCCGGCCCGCTCTCGGCTCCGCCACCGCGGGCCGGCCAGCGACCAGGCCGCGCAGAAACAGCGCAGCGTTGTGCCGGAAGCGCGGAGAAGCCGGACGCGCCCGCGCAGCGAGTGCCAGGCCGACGGCGAGGCGACGGAGGGGAGTTGGCCGGGGCGGAGGCCCGGAGGTGGGGTCGGTCGGCTCCGTGGGCTTTACCCACCTCCCCGGGCTGGGGCCCGCGTCGGGCAAGGCCAGGGGGCCACTCGTTCAAATTCCGGGCAGGATCACGACCTGCCCGAGTTGCCGGGCCAGCGTACGGCCCCCTGACCATGCCCGACCCCAACCCGGGCAGGACACCGGCCAAAGCCCACTCCGCCGCGCTCACGCGCGTAGCCGTCTGACGGCAACGCCGACGGCAACAGAGGCGCACAACACGGCACTTCCACGCACACCCACGGACTGGCCGAATTCCGCTGACCTGCGAAAACGCAGATGACAGCTACTCAACACGCACACGTACTATGTGCTGGCTGGCGCCACGCCGGTTCTCGTTCACAACTGCGATCTGCATGATTTGGCCAGGGCCGAATCGGCGAAATCAACCACGTCCAACACTGCTGGGGCGGTCGCCCGTGACACGTACACAGGGGAGTGGGCTTATGGCGAGAGTGGCGCGGTGCCTGCCCAGATCCATCCTCAACTTCGTGAGCGTCTCGATGATTTGACGCAGCAGCATGGAGGGTCCCTGGAATCATGGCCGGCTGGCGAATGCGCAGAGTTCAACGCCTGCAATAATCTACTATTCAAGATGCCTACGACGCGTCTTGATGAAATCGAGTATGCGACAATCATCAGGAAGACTGGATTGAACTTCCCATCCTGCGACAACTGTCGATTCTTGCTGGGTGGCGGCGGTGCGCGAGAGGCGGTGAATTAATGAGTTTGCTCGGATTGCCTGCTAAGGATGCCGACCTGATTGGCTTCATGGAGCGAATCGGGTGGTTCCCCGGGCGCCACATCGATCTGCAGGATGATCTCGATGCATGGTCGACGGATGAGTACATTTCTGCTGGCCCCGTTCGAGAATTCATGAGGGAATGCGGCGGCCTCCGATTCGAGTACCCTCGACACCCGGCAGTCGGCGGCACGCATGTATGCCTGGTCTCTGGGGTCTCTTCAGTCCAACAGGTCGCACGGCCGCTCGTGAGGGAGTACGAAGAGAGGCTTGGTTACGAACTTTGCCCCATCGGCTATGCGGCAAGCGGGAACCTATTCCTGTATATGGCACCGGATGGGGCAACGTATGGTGGGCACGACCATTTTTTGGCGAAAGTGGCGGGTGATGGATATCATGCGCTTCAAGCCATCGAGCGAAGAGTGAACTTGTCTCCGATCTGACTCATAGGGCATCCATGGTGTGCTGCTATAAAGCTTCCCTGGCTCGGTAGTAGAGCACCGATCGCACTGTGACGCGAGCAAATGGAAGCCCCGCCAGGTGACTCCCTGGCGGGGCTTCTTCATGAGGTGACGGCAGTAGTTGACGGCAACGTCATTGGACGGGGCAGCGCCGGTATGGCGGTTCGTCACCGTCGCTCCTGGCCGCCTCGGGACCGGTCGGGCCATCGAGGGGACGCTGAGGGTCTAGCGGCGTAGCGCTGGAACCGGTGCCGGAGGGTGAGCTGTTCAGAGTTTCTTTACTTGATCAAGGCGGCCCGCTGGCGCGGCCCGCGCGCGCTCCGGCCCCTCGGGGCCGCCGCCCGCTCCTGTCTCCGCCCCGCTTGCCGGCGGCCCCGCTGGTCCGGGCGCGCAACAGCAGCCAGCGGTGTCTGTTCTGGGGCTCTGCCCCAGGCCCCGGCCCTCTCTCCGAGGGGGAGGAGGCCGAATGCGGGTGCGGCTCCGTCGTAGTGATGGGTGGTCGGGTCGCGGGAGGGGTCCCTCGTCGCCCGGTCACCGGAGGCGTACCAGGAACCCCCGGGGGCCGCCAAGGCCAAGCGCAAGCGTCACCCGGTGAGCCTTGGCGGCCCCCGGAGAACCCTGGTACGGCGAAGCTGCCCGACCGACGAGGGACCCCTCCCGCTCAGGCCCCGATTCTGCTGGCGCCCCGGCCCTGCATGGTTCTGGCCACCTGCTCGGCACCAAGTGCGGTGATGGGCCACCGCTTCCGGCGGGTATCTGCCGGATAGCCCTCGGTTGACTCGTCGGACCGGCGTACCGTGGCGCTGGAGGTGGTCAGCAGATGACTACGGAACTGGCGGACAACGTCCGTAAGTACCGGCGTCGGGCCGGGATGAGCCAGGAAGAACTGGCCCACGCCGCGGCCGTCTCGCCGGGCACGGTACGCAAGGTGGAGCAGGGCGGAACGGTCCGCATGGAAACCCTTCACGCCCTCGCCCGCGCGCTGAGCGTAACCACAGCAACGCTCTTGGCGCCGGACGCCCCAGAGCCCGTGGGCCGTTCGGAGGATCCGAACCGCGTCAACCTGATCCAGCTCCGCGCAGCCCTCACCCCGCCAGTGGGACTCACAGATTCGGACGGCGAGAGCGCGGAGGAGGAGCCGAACCTGCGCCGCTTCCGCCGTACCGTTCATGACGGTGCGGTGCTCTACCACTCCGACAGCTACAAGAGCGTCGCATCCCAACTGCCCGCGCTCTTGCGGGATGCGAACAGCGCGGTTGCGCACTTCGACAGCGGCGAGGACCACAGTCAGGCGCTCCTGGCCCGTGCCGAGGCGTTGCAGCTGGCCGGGCGGTACCTGACGCAGGTACGTCAGTACGACCTCGCCTACACCGCCCTGGCCGGCGCGATCACCGACGCACGCCAGGCCCGGGACACACTCACCGGGGCATCCGGCGTGATCGGAATGTGCTGGCTACTCCTGCGCCAGGGCCGGCTGGACGAAGCCGAACAGCTCGCCTCCCAGACCGCCGACCTGATCGAACCGAGACTGTCCCGCGCGACGCCGGACGAATGCGCGGCATGGGGATGGCTGGCGCTGCGCGCCGCGGCTGCCGCAGGCCGCAACAACCGGCCCCAGGAAGCCCGCCACTACCACCGCGTCGCGAACACGGCGGCATCCGCCGTGGGACGGGAGTACACCGGCTCGTCCTTCCGGCACTGGACGACCTTCGGGCCGCTCACCGTCGGCATGAAGGGCGTGGAAGACGACATGATCGTGGGAGACGCCCGTGCCGTCGTTCGCAAATCCGGCGAGGACGCCATGTCACCCAAGGTCTGGAAGAGCGCCGGGCGGCCGAGCGGCGAAAACTGGAACCGCCACCGCCTGGACGTGGCCCGTGCCCACGCTCGGACCAATGACCTGTCTGCGGCGATGGACGAGCTGACCGGAGTCCGCCGTGCATCCCCGGAGTGGCTGAGGCATCAGCGCATGGCCGCCGAGACCATGCAGGAGATCCTGAAGAAGCGCAAGCGCACCCTTACCGCAGAGATGCGTGACATGGCTTCCTACCTGGCCGTCGTCGGATAGATGCCACGCAGCGCGATACTTCCGGCACCCTCCGTCGTCAACTGGCATGCCTCATAGATGGAGTGACGGACAGTCGGCCCCTACGGTCGCCGTATTCCATTCGGCGACCCAGGTGGGGGTGCACGGTGAGCACATCCAGGACCGACGCGGACCGCATGCGCCGCAGAGATCTCCACGACGCGGCAGCAGGCGTGACCGGTCCTCGCTTACTGCCATGGACCACTCAGGACGGGAACCCCTGCTACCTCAGCACCGACGGCAGGGGCTACCTCTCCTCCCTCGCCGACAGCATCGAAGAAGTACAACTCGACATGGGCGAGGAACTCCTGGGGTACGCCCGTCAGGTCGTGGCCCCCGGAGCCAAGGAGCTGTCGGCCGTCGAGTACCGGTGGCTCGCCTGCCGGCTGACCGAAGCCCTGGCCGACGCACTCCGGGTCGCCGAGTCACGCGGCGACCGCATCCCCGCCCCGCCCGAGAACCCCAACTCCTGACGGCAGTAGCGACGGCAACAACCACGGATTCCGGCGCACAACCACGGACTCCAGCGGACTGCGAAACCCCTCCCCACCTGCATAAAGGCAGCTAAGGGAGGGGCTGCCAGCACACGTACTATGTGCTCGCAGGTGCCGCTCCGGTCCTGGTGCACAATTGCGGGACTGCGCAGATCCATCAGTATGGGGTAGGGAATGACACGCACTTCAGCGTTGAGGTCTCGGATGGGAGCTCCAGCGCACACACTCACCTGGTGCCGAACGCTGACGATTCCAATACCCTCGTAAAGCTCAGAGGTAACTCCACAACACCTCGACGGTCTTTCACTTTCGAATTGCCTGACGCGTCCAGTGCAATGGAGTTCCAAAAGCAGCTGGGTTCGACCGGAAATCCGTATGTGCTGAATCAGAACGACTGTCTGACCTACTGTGCTTCGGTGCTCAGGGCCGGAGGGGTGGATGCGCCGCATCCTGACCCCGAGAAACCTTTGGATCTCATCAGGTGGTTGAATCGAAATGGCAGAAAAGGGTAGGGGCGGTCTTGAAGAGTGAACTGCGATATTTTCTCCGGGGGTACCAACCTGAGGGGTGCGTGCGGCTCTCGATTCCTTCGAGTCGTAAGCAGTTGGCCATCGCCCGCTCCATGGTCGACCTGGGTGTTCCAAACGGGGAGGTCGGGCGTTGGGAGATCACGCCGGAAACCTGGTCGACCCTGGCGCCTACCTTCGACTGGCCTGATTGGGATGAGAATCTCAGGTATTTTCTGGAATCAGTGCCGATCGGCCAGGACTCAACGGGTCCGTAAAGTTAACGGTGGTTTTGGGGTTGTTGGGGGTTCAGCGGCGGGCGGCTGAGAGCCGGCCGTCGAAGGTGATGTCGAAGGCGTTCAGAGCGGCCTTCCAGCGCTGGGTCCAGCGTTTGCGTCCCTGGCCGGTGGGGTCGAGGCTCATGATGGCCATGTAGACGCACTTGATGGCGGCCTGCTCGTTCGGGAAGTGTCCGCGGGTCCGGACGGCCTTGCGGATCCGTGCGTTCACGGACTCGATCGCGTTTGTCGTGCAGACGATCCGCCGTATCTCGGTGTCGAACTGGAGGAACGGCACGAACTCGGCCCACGTGTTCTCCCACAACCTTACGATCGCGGGGTATTTGTGGCCACATTCCTCCTGGAACTCCAGGAACCGCTCCGTCGCGGCGTCCTCGGTCGGCGCGGTGTAGACAGGCTTGAGGGCCTTGGAGATCTTGTCCCAGTCCTGCCGGGCCGCGTAACGGAACGAGGCCCGCAGCAGGTGAACGACACACGTCTGCGTGATCGCCTGTGGCCAGACCGCCGCGATCGCGTCGGGCAGCCCCTTCAAGCCGTCGCAGACGACCATGCAGACGTCTTCCGTGCCGCGGTTCTTGATCTCGGTGAGGACCTGGAGCCAGTACTTGGCGCCCTCGCCTCCGTCGCCGGCCCACAGTCCCAGGATCTCGCGAGTGCCCTCGACGGTGACCGCCAGGACCACGTAGAGCGGCCTGTTCGCGACCTTCCCGTCCCGCAGTTTCACGTGGACACAGTCGATGAACAAAACCGGGTAGACCGAGTCCAGGGGCCGGTTCTGCCATTCGTTCATGCCGTCGACCACCTTGTCCGTGATCGTGGAGATGGTCGTCTTGGAGACCTCGGTGCCGTAGACCTCCGCGAGGTGGGCGGAGATCTCGCCGTGGGTCAGGCCGCGGGCCGACAGTGAGAGCACCATCTCGTCGACGCCGGTCAGCCGGCGCTGGCGCTTCTTGACGATCTGCGGCTCGAACGAGCCCTCGCGATCCCGCGGGACGTCGAGAACGACCGGGCCGACCTCGGTCACCACCGTCTTCGAGCGGGTCCCGTTGCGGGTGTTGCCCGAGCCGGCCTTCTCATGCTTCTCGTGCCCGAGGTGGTCGGTGATCTCGCCTTCCAGGGCCGATTCGAGGATCCGCTTCGTCAACTGCTGCAGCAGACCACCCTGGCCCGTCAGCTTGATCCCGTCGGCCTTGGCCCGGTCCACCAGCTGACTGATCAGCTGATCGTCCAGAACGTCCGGCACCAACCCGGACGGCTGCACTTCCGCCATGGCCTCCGGCGACACGGTCACTTCTGTCATCAGGCGTCACTTCCTATTCGAAGATCCACCGTTGACCGTACAGACCCGACATTTTCGCGGAGTGCACAACGTCAGCTTGAAGCTCAGTTTGCAGAATGGGAGCGCGTCGCGGGTGGTGACCGGATTGACGACGGGGCCGGCCCGGCGTGGGCGGGTCCGCCCCGTCGCATGTGGCACTCACGGGGTAATCGCAGCGTTGCTGCATTCCTGTGCTGCGAAGCCAGCAGCATGCAAAGGGGTGCGCCGGTGATCCGGTTGGCTCTGGACCCTACGGTGGTGCCTGGTGTGCTCGCAGGGGGCAATCAGGGCGGGTCAGGCTGGCGGGGAGATCATCCGCTCGGTGCCGAGGCTGTTCATGCGGGTGTCCTGGTACATGGTGGTTTCGCCGTCGCTCCAGCGGATCATGAGGTCGTTGGTGAGACCGTCACTGGTGAACTGTCCGGTGGTCGTGATCACGCTGTGGGTCCACGTCTTGTTGGGGCCGTGGATGCGCTGCTCGCCACCGAGGCCGCCGGTGGTGGTGCCGACGTAGTTGTCGAGTTCGCCGCTGTCCCAGCGGACCATGAGGTCCCACTTCTGGTTGCCGGAGAACTGCCCGGAGGTCAGCAGTGTGGCTTCCTTCCAGGTGCTGTTGGGGTCCTTGAGCTTGTATTCCTGGCCCAGGGTGCCGGCGCCCACGTTGGTGAACAGGCTGAGCTCGCCGTCGGACCAGCGCACCATGAGGTCGGTGACGTAGGTGGAGGCGTTGAAGCGGCCGGCGGCTATCTGGGTGGCGTGGCTCCAGATGGAGCCTGAGGGAGCCATTTCGACGCCGGCGCCAAGGCCGTTGGAGCCGACGTCGCCGTGCAGGGTCATCCTGCCGTCGTCCCAGCGGACCATGAGGTCGAACTGGTTGGAGCCGGTGAAGTCGCCGGCGGTGATGGTTGCGACCGGCTTCCAGCCTGCGTTGGGCGCTAGGAGCTGCCGTTCGGGACGGAAGCCGCCGTTGCCGTCACCGGGGTAGAGCGTGACTTCGCCGTCGGTCCAGATGACGAGTAGATCGCTGTGACCTGTGCCGGAGAAATCTCCGGCGGAAATCTGCTTGGCGTGCTTCCACGTCTCGCCGCTGCCCGGCAGGACCGGACCGTCCGTCGGAGGCTGGTAGGTGCCGCGATGGACGTTCTTCGGTCCGATGCCGTTGTTGGCGTCGTTGTAGAGGTCCTGGGCGTCCTTGCCGTAGAGCGGCGAGTACGAGATCCAGTCGACGTTGGCGTCGTTGCCGCCGCCGTGGTATCCGCCTACGTTTCCGATCACCTCTCCAGTCCTGGCCGAGGCGTTGTATCCCCTGATCCAGGGACCGCCGGAGACACCACCGTAGTAGCCGCCGCACTCCATCTGCATCTGCCGGAACCCATACAGCCGACGGGTTGGCACGTCACAGCGGATGGCCTTGTGCTGGCTGTTATCGCTGGCGTCGGCCGGGTAGCCGATGACCGTCACGTTGTGGTCGTACGACGTCGAGGTGGTGAAAGTGAGGGCGCCGACGACGTCCTCGACCGCACCCTTGCCATTGGGGGCGACGGTGACGAAGGCGAAGTCCAGGTCCGACACGGCAGCCTTCGTCTGGCCCGTGTCGGGGTAGCGGGGGTCCTTATAAACGTCGCCGACCGCGAAGAGTCCCCACGGCTGGTTGGCCGGGATCTTGAGAAACTGGTACTGCGGCACGAAGACACGGTGGGTGGCCGCGTTCAGGCCGTTCGCACAGTGCCCCGCAGTAAGCACCAGGCTCTTTCCCTTGCTACGCACGACGCTGCCAGTGCAGTAGGTGGCGTTCCCACCGACCGGCGTGCCGTCGAAGAAGAACGTCCCCACCATCGGGAGGCCGTCGAAGTGCGCGGCGTGGGGCGTGTCCGGCGGTGCAGCGGCTATCGAGTTGGGTGCTGATGGAGCTTTGATGGGCCCGGCGCCGCGGGCGGCGTCGATTGGCTTGGCCTGGGCCATCCGCTCAGCTGTCCAGTACTGCTCGTCCGCGGTTGAGGCCGCGGAAGCAGGGGGTGAGGTGGGGCAGGGGCATTGCAAAGTCTGATGATCTTGTGAGCGGGCTGGTCAGGCGATGCCCAGGAGGTCAAGTGGGCGGGTGAACGGTTCGTAGGAGGCGTGTCGGAGGCCGGCGGCGACGTTTTGGTGCCCGGCTGTGCGGACGGTGTTGATCGCCAGGTTGCGCAGGGTTGCCATGTTCTCGGGGGCGTGGCCGGTTCGGATCTTCGAGGCGTCCTCGCGGAAGGTGGTGTCACGAACGAAGTGAAGCCGGTTCTCGATGGTCCACTGCGAGCGGGCGAGCCGGCCGAGCCGTTGCGGCGATGCCTGATGTGAGGTCAGGTCCGTGACCGCGTAAACGGTCTCGCGGCTGACCTTGCCGGTCGTCAGGTCGGTGCGGTGGCGCAGGATGCGCACGGCCTGGGCTGCGTGGGGGAAGTCCAGGCCGAGGTCGGTGACGGTGAGTGCCCTGGTCGCCCGGGTCTCCCGGCGGCCGTGGCCGGTCTCGCGGTCGTAGCGGCGCGAGGTGACGTCCTTCCATGGCAATGACCGCAGCCGGCGGTGCAGTTCGGGCTGGTTGGCCTTGACCACGAACAGGTAGTGGGCCTTCTTCTCCTCGACGAGGAAGCGGACGTGGCCGCGCTGGGTGTGGAGCGCGTCCGCTGTGATAGTGACCCCGGTCAGGTCGAAGGGCTCCAGCAGCGCCGCGAAGCAGGTGATCTCATTCGTCTTGTCGGGGACGCGTAGTTGGGTGACGGTCCGGCCGTCGCCGGTCATCGCGGCCAGGAGGTGGGCGGCGGGCGAGGTGCCGTGCCGGGAGCCGCGGGCGGCCTTGCCGTCGATGGCCAGTGATTCCGAGCCGGCGGGGTCAGCGCCGGTCAGATCGGCCAGGCCGCCGGGGCAGGCCATGCCGACGACCCGGCGGATTGTCGCGACACTCGGCGTGACCCGTACGCCGAGTGCCCCAACGACGCGGGCGCCCAGCCGGGCCAGGGCGTGCTGCGGGGCGTTCGCGGCCCACTGGCCGATGGCCGCGAACGACTGCGCGCCGCCGACGACGGCGGAGGCGGCAACCAGCAGCACGGCCACGAACGGGTGACGCACCCCTCGGCGCCGACGCGGATCGGGAAGCAGCCGCAGCCGCTCCACCAGCGACAGTCCCGCCACGTTGTCCAGGACCGGCGACTTGATCAGGCAGACGGTGGCAGACTTGCGGCACATCGAAGCTCCGGTGGTTCGAGGCGACTTGGAGGTCACCCCGTCCAACCGGAGCTTCGTTGCGTTCGTGACGGGCCAGTCCCGCCCCCTGCACAGCCGCGACCTGCGGACTCAAGCGCTTGCGGGGACTTTGAAACGCCCCTGTGAGGTGGGGGTGGACGCGGAGGGAGAGGGGGGAGCGGATGCCGGTGGTGCGGCCGGAAGGGGAAGCTGCGAGGCGGAGGGCGTGGAGCCGGAGCGGGGTAAGTCTGAAGGGCTGGGTGTGGGGGGCGACGACGAGGATGAGGCCGAGGGTGAAGGGAGCGTCGTGCCGGCCGGAGAGGGAGCGGCCGACGCCGCCAGGGCAGTGGGGGCGGTGAGTAGCACGGTGCTGGTGCCGAGCGCGAGTGCGGTCAACCATTTTGATCTCAATGACTTGCTTCCTGAGTGCAGTGATGACGCCTGGCATCGCAGTGCGTTAGTGCGTCAGTTCGACGAAGGGGGCAGAGTAGGCAGTGGTGTGAAAGATCGTCAACGAATCCAGATAGGCGACAAATGAAGCGATTACGGGCATGGATCGGCGCGGCAATCCTGACGATTCCGCTGTTCATGTCACTCGGAGCGGAGGGCGTGCAGGCCGCTCCGCTTACAGATGTGCCACTGCCGCTTCCAAGTGGCGGCGAGCAGTCGGTTCGGCTTGGAGAGCAGGTCAGCGTCTCAGTGGGCCTGCAGGACGCCGTCGGCAATGGAGACAGGGTCTTCTCCGAAGCGTTCACCGCGGATGGCCGGATGAGGATGAACGATCCGCACGTCACCGCGGTCATGACGATCTCCTGCACCGCTGCGCCCGGGTCCTACGAGGTGCGCATCGGAGCGGGTGGAGACCGGAACCCCGCCGAGGTCACGCGGCTCTGGGGGAGCGTCCGGGTGCCTCCGGCTGAAGAGACGGAACGTGCGGCGTGCGCGCGGCGGGTGTCCGAGCTGCCGCCTGAGCCCCAGGAGGAGCGCTGGCCTGCGGATGTGGAGTGGCCCGCGAGCCCTTGGGACGTGCGGTCGGTGCGGGCCGGCGGCGAGATGACGGCCACCGATGGCCTGGTGATGGGCGGCGACGGAGGCGTCACGTTGACCTCGCCGGCGTTCACGCGACCGGTGGTCATGCGCGGAGCGAAGCGGGTCTCCGCGGTAGTCCGTGTCAGGTGCGACGCGAAGCCGGGTCTCTACACCGTGGTCTGGCGAGAGAAGGGCAAGCCGTCAAAGGTCTGGGCCCGGCTGCGGGTGGAACCCGCAGCCCCTGACTGCCATGACCCTGCCCCTACGCCGGTCGACATGGTCAAGGGCACGGCTCTCTGGCTGGCGGCAGGCATCTGTGCTGCCGCGCTTGCAGTAGGGGCGTATGCCCTGAAGCGGAGGCGGCGCGCCCATCCTCTTTCGTGATTGTGAAGCGTCGGTATCGTGTGCTTCGGAAACGAGTGGTAGATGCGGTACGCACGAGTCGGGTGCGCGTTCCGGTTATTCCTGCCAAGCCATGAGAAGGGGGCGCGGTTCTCTCTCTGGGAGCAGTCGAGTCGGCGATATAAGTGCGTCGTTCACCGTGGCTGAAACGATTCCATAAATGACTTAAACCGCAGACCCGTGCTGGTCGGACTGCTTGGATGCTCAAACTGACCTCGGGACATGGGCAAAGCCGTTGCCAAACGGTTCATTTGCTGTCTGATAGCTCCTCCCTGAAGCTGTCGACCGACGGAGGCGTCCAATCGCAGAGGGCCGGAGGCGCCCCTGTGCCTTTATGCCAAGCTCGTCAGGTGGTCGTCGTCGGCGGGTCGTTGGCGGGCCAGGTTTGTCGAGCACCGGATCGCCAGCTTGGGCGACATGCCGCGCAGCCGCGCCAGCGGACACCGGCGACCATGCGATTCGACGCCCTGCCCATGGTGGGCCGGTCCTTTCCAAGAGACCGGGGTCTGCGGTGACAGCACCTACTGCATTGCCAGTGTCGTGCGCATCTCAGGCAAGAACCTGCACGTGTCCGCCGGTCACGCTGGTACGCAGCCATGCAAGTCCGAGGAGCCCGCCTTCGCCCCGCAACCACCGCCACAGCGGGACGTGATAGCGCAGGATTCGAGAACGGTTATGCCACAGGACCTCCCTTTCACCGGGGAGGTAAAGGAGAGGAAGGTGGCTTCGGCCATGTCGGAGATGCCGGAACCAGACCGCGCGCAGAACTTCGCGCCCGGCACCCCGCCGTCGGGGGGCAGCCTGTGGACGTACTCGTCCTGGCCAGGGCAACATGGCTCGGCCCTGAACCCCGACGGACCGCGGCCGGGACCCGTCCCGGCGCCGTCCGGAACGGAGTACCACGAGCAGGCCAGGAATGGTCGGCAGCGGTGGCCGCGGCGGCTCGGCGAGGCCCTTGCGGTGTTCGGGCTGCTGGTCACAGGGTTCGTCGTGGCCATCGGGGTCAGCATGCAGGTGGCCGCGGTCGTGGGCCTGGACCTCGCCCCTGATGGCAGCACCCGACTGCTGGTCAACCCCTTGGCGGACGAAGCCGTGGGGCTGCTCGCGCTGGCGACCGGTATACCAGCGGTGCTCTTGGCCGTGCGGTGGTGCGGCGACCGCCCGGCGGGGACCGTGGCGGCGGTGACCGGTGGGGTGCGGTGGGCTTGGTTCGGGATCTGTGCCGGCGTGGCCTTCCCCCTGATGGCCCTGGAATTGGGCGTTCTGGCGCTGTGGAGCTGGATGGAGGAGGGAGACGAGGTTTTCGAGGGGGACGCCCCGGGGCTCGGGAAGTTTCTGTTCGGGCTGGTACTCCTCGCCGTGCTCATCTCGTTCCAGGCTGCCGCCGAGGAGTTCGTGTTCCGAGGCTGGATCGCGCAGTTCTTCGGCGGGTTCCTGCGCTCTCCGTGGCCGGGGGTGTGTGTTGGCTCGGTGCTTTTCGCCCTGGCCCACGGGTTCGGCAGTTGGAGCGGCTTCCTTCTCCTGCTGTACTCGGCGCTGTGGTGGGGGTGGCTCGTCATCCGGACCGGCGGGCTTGAGGCCGTGATCGCCATGCACGCGGCCAACAACATCTTGTCCTATGGGCTGGCGATGGCGCTGGGGCAGTTGGCAGAGACGGGCACCGCCGCGGACGCGCCTTGGGAGGCACTGGTCCTGGAGCTGGTGAGCGCGCCGGCATACTGCCTGCTGATGGCACGGCTGAGCAGTGCCCGTGGTGTCGCTTCGCGTCGACCAGAGGGCCTCGGCCTCCGCAGCGGTCGTGCAAGCTGAAGGCTGCCCGGGCTCCGCCCGCCAGGCACTTGTCCGCCCTTTTCGCGGCTCCGGCGAGTACCCCGACGGCGCGGAAGGGGCGCAGTGCTCCTGTCGGAAACCGGAGAAGGCGTTTCAAGCCATCTCTCGAATCGCCGAGTTGCAGCAATCCGCTCGTCCTCCGGAGTAAGCCGCTGATAGCAACCACCGGCGCGGGCGGAACGAAGAAATCCACGAGCTGAAGGCCGCGTCCGGAATGCGCCGTGTGACTTGAGTCACGCCGGTATCTCTTTGGGTAAGATCAGACTGGTGCGTTACGTTCGCAATGAACGCATCAAGTTGACCCGGACCAGGTCGACTTGACGCGGTAGAAGCCAAATTGCACGGGGGGCGGAGTCAGACGCGGTTCGGGGCCGAAAGTGTCCAAGCCGACGGCTCCACGAACAGGCGCCTGATCTCCGCACCCCTTTGTGCACAACGCAAAGGAAGAATACGTGAAGCGCAACACGTTACGCATCGGGGGCGTCGCAGTACTCGCGGCACTTGCTCTGGGCCTCGGCGGCACTGCAGCTCAGGCGAGCACGGCTCCCTCCGCCACCCCTGCCCTCACCATCACGGTGACCACGCCGGAGCAGCAGCAGGCCGTCCAGTCGCTGGCCGCCGCCCTGCTGAACTCCCCCGTCGAGTACACCGCGGCCGAGCGCGCCGAGCTGCAGTCGATCGCGAACGGCGAGGCCGCTACCGCCGGCAAGTTCGACGGGCTTGTCAAGCTGCTCAAGAAGGTGCCTGGCTTCGCCAAGGCCGTCGGCGGAAAGTTCAGCGACTTCCAGGCCTGGTACAACGGCCTCTCTTGGTATTGGAAGGCTCCGCTGGTCGCCATGAACGCCGCCGGCAACCTCTACACCATCTGGGAAATGTTCCACTGACGAACAAACCGATCTCTGATTGATCGGTAGGGGCGTGCTGCAACTGCGGTTGCAGCACGCCTCTTGCGGCATCCCATCCGCGAACCCGAGAGGACATGCGACGTTGAACACCTCTTCAGCTGTGCCGCACGCCAGCGAAAGGGAGCAGAAGCCGGGATGGTTCCTGACTGCGGCACTCATCGGCGCACTGTCCCTGCTGCTCCGCCTCACTGACACCTGGTCCTGGTGGGCCTTCCTCTGGGCTCCGTTGCTCGGCCTTGCCGTCGGCTCCGCGACGTACGAGTGGCGGCTGACAGCCCGCAGCCGGTGGCGTATGCCCCCCATGGAGTGGGTGCTGCTGATCGTCGCGCACCTTGGCCTGGGCACATCACTGGCGGTTGTAGGAGGCATCCTGCCCCACTGATCACGGACTGCCCCCGACGAATACCCCCAAGAATTGCTCCGCCACCTTGCTATGCCCGGGGAAGACTAGGTTCTCGGCGAGTCGCAGCAGTAGGCAGGCCAGCTCCGGAGCAGACGGTGCGGCCGGAGGCGCGGTTCCCGCCGCCCATTTGAAGAGCGAGGACGTGTCGAAAGCGCGGTCGACTTCCTCTGGGGCGAGCGGGGGACGTGGGCAAGCCCCGCGCTGGCTGGGCAAGCCGAAGTGGGCTCCTTGAGGGGGCACTTCGGAGTCTCCTTCGGTACCCACTTGGGAGCCCGACACCCGTGAGGGTGGCAAACATGCAGGTCAGCGCCCGAATCGGCGTGAAGCCTGCGCCGTCACACCCCTCTTCTCCCCTCTTGTTGTCCGTGTGGGAGGAGATCATCGGGTTCCAGGGGGGCCCGGCGCCCTCCACGACCAGACGGGTCCGGCTTGTGGCGTACCGGTGCAGCTGGTCGCGTACGGCGAAGGGGTGGAGCTGATGGCTGGCAAGCGGCTGACGAATCCAGCGGGATCCTCGAACGACCTGCGGGGCGATGTGCTGCGCGTGCTGGGGGTGCTGAAGGTGGCCACGGCCGACCAGATCCAGCGGATCGCTTCACCGCACGGGGGCTTCCCCTTGATCGTGGACACCGGTTGCTATGCGGCGCTGGTCAGCGTAGTTGATCGCTGCTCGAAGGCGATCGGGCTGATCTGGCCGAGGCGGGAGTGCCGGCGGAGGGTGTTGTAGCGGGTCGCCCATCGGAAGACCGCGAGCCGGGCCTCCCGGGCCCCGTTCCACCGTTTCCGTCCCTGGAGCGTCTCGCGTTTCATGGTCGCGTTCAGGCTCTCCGCGGTGGCGTTGTCCGCGCTCGTGCCCACCGCGCCGCGTGATCTGGTCACGCCGAGTTCCGAACAGACCTGGGCGAACTCCTTCGACACATATTGCGCCCCGTTGTCGCTGTGAAAGATGGCCCCGTGCAGGCCGCCGGCACCGCGGGCCGCCGCGGCTGCCTTGAGCGCGTCGGTGACCAGCTCTGTGCGCATGTGGCCGGCGATCGACCAGCCGGCCAGTCGCTTCGAATGCAGATCCAACACCGTTGCGAGATAGAGGAATTGGCCGCCCCCGATCGGGAGATACGTGATGTCGCCCACGTACTTGGTGTTCGGCGCCTGGGCGGTGAAGTCGCGCCGCAGCAGGTCCGGGACCGGCGTCGCCGACGGCTCGGGAATGGTGGTGCGGACCTTCTTACGCAGGTGCAGCCCGACGATGTTGAACTTGCGCATGACGCGTTCGACGCGCTTGTGATTGACCCCCTGCCCGGCGTCCTTCAGCTCGGCAGTGACGCGCGGGACCCCGTAGGTGCCGTCCGATTCCTGGTGTATTCCAACGATGCGTTCGGCGAGCTCGGCGTCCGCCCGGGCCCGGGCAGCCCGCGCGTCCGCGCCGGCCAGGTGCCGGTAGAAGCCGGAACGCGAGACCCGCAGCATTCGGCACAGCCGCTTGACGCCGAAGGCGCCACGATGATCGTCGACGAACTGGAAGCGGCTGCTCACCAGCTGGTCTCGGCCGCAAAATACTTCGCGGCCCTCCGCAAAATCTCCCGCTCGAGCTCGAGTTCCTTCACCCGAGCCCGCAGCTGCCGGTTCTCCTTCTCCATGGCGGTGGCCTCCACCGCCCCCGGACTGGCTGCCTGCTCCGCGTCTCGCACCCACGTGCGTAGCGTCTCGTGGTTGACGCCCACATGCTTGGCCACCGACGCGTACGTCCCACCCGGACTGGCGTGGTACAGCGCGACGGCATCGGCCCGGAACTCAGGCGAGTACTTCGACGTCCCCAACGGGAACTCCTGTCCTATGGATCCTTACGATCCAATGATCAGGGTGTCCACGATCACGGGGAAACGCCCCTTGACGCCCAGCTTGCCGAGCCTGCGCTGCTGCTCCTCGTTGAGCTTGCTGAAGTCGCGTCGTTGGGTGGTGAGCCAGCGTCCGACGTCTTCGCCGTGCAGGGTGACCCCGGGTACGACGTCGGCGAGCCGGGCGCCGCCCGTGAGGAGCTGGGTGAGGTAGGCGTAGTGGCGTTGCCAGTCGACCGTCCACCGCAGTTCGCGGGGGTTCCAGTCCGGATCGATCGCGGCGAGTTCCTGGGCCCGCCGACGTGCGCGGCCAAGGTCTTTCCCGAGCCCGCCGGGGCGCCGGATGTTCGTCAGCCACTGCCCGAGTGCCCGGTCCAGGGCGGTGGCGTGCCGTGGGGCGGCCAGGGTTCCGTGGAGTTCGTAGTAGGCGCGCGCGGCGGCGAGGTTCTGCTCGAAGGCGGCGTCGGCGGTGTCCCACACGATCCCCAGTTCTTCCAGCTCGGCCGCCCGTTCCCCGGTCATCTGCCCCGCCCGGTACGCGCGCCGCTGGTCGGAGAGCCACCGTCCGAGCGGGTACGTGCCCTCGGTGTGTTCGTAGGGCACGTCCAGGTGTTCCTCGCGCTGCCGGTAGCGGTACGCGGCTTCCGCGCCCCGCTTCCAGTCCTGGCGCTCGGTGTTGATGACGGTGTAGCTGATCCACTTCGCGATCAGCCCGGGGTCTCGGGGGGTCGCGAACCGGAGCAGCAGCCGGTCGTCCTCCGCGCCCTCGGCGGGCTCCGGACCGACCGGAAGCGACGGATCGACAACGCGTTTCCGGACCTCCTGTGGAATGGCGAGCATTTCCACGGCCTTTTCATCGTGCGCCCGAAGCCCTTCCAAAACCCGAATCAAAGGGCGGTACGAGTTCGAGGAAAGCATGTCCTCCGGCTTCTCATCCTCGGCCAAGAACACCGGAACGATCAGCGTCGCCATCTTGCCCTGCCCCGGCTGCTGCCGCAGGGCTCGGCCGATCGCCTGGACGATGTCCACAGCCGACCCCTTCGGGTCGATCAGGGCTACCGAGTCGGTCGCTCGGATATCGACTCCCTCACCGAGGACCCGGCAATTACTGAGCACGGCGCGCCCCGCCCGGCGCCCGAAGTCGGAGAGCACCGACTGCCGGTGGACGCCCTCGTGTTCCCCGCACAGCCACCCCGACCACACCCTCTCCGGGTGCCGGTCCGGGTCCACCTGATGCAGCCGCGCCGCGACCCGAGGCAGCCCGGCGGCGAAGGCCTCCGCCTCGACCGTCCGGTGGTGGAAGGTGATCGTCGTCTGCAGGCCGTGCGCGGCCATGGTCTCCAACAGCGCGGTCTGCGTCGCCGCGAGCCTCTGACCCCGCAGCTGCTCCTCGTACCGCTCCACGCCGATGAGCCGGGCCGGGGTGACGACGGGGTCGGTCAGCTCGGCGACGACGATCTGATACTTCGCCAAAAGACCCCGGGAGATGGCCGATGCAAGGGACAGTTCGTAGACGACGGGCCCGAACACGCTCTCGTCGTCCATCGAGCAGGCCAGCTCACGCGGCAGCCGGTCCCGTACCCGCCGGGTCCGACCGGGTGTCTCCTCGTCCACGACGGCGACCTGCGCCTCGTACAGCTCCTGCTCCGCCCGCGAGCGTGGAGGGTATTCCTTCCAGATCCTGGGGGTGGCGGTCATGTACAGCCGGCGCATGGCCGGGATGACCTCCTGGTGGTGGATGTCCGCCCACGCCTTACCGGCCGAGCCCGAAGTCCGGTGGGCTTCGTCGACGACGACCAGGTCGAAGACGTCCATCGGCAGCCCGTACGCGCCCTCGTGTGCCTCGGCCAGGACCGGCAGGGAGGCGTAGGTCGCGTAGACGGTCACGGGACCCCGGCCGTGCCACAGTCCGAGCTGCGGCGCCGACGTCGTCGCCCGCACCCCCAGGTCCCACAGGGTGGGGTCGTCCGCCAGCGAGCACACCGCCACCGCGGGCCCGGTGTGGCCGGCCAGCCGCCATTCCCGGGCCGTCTGCGTCAGCAGATCCAGTGTTGGCAGCAGCACCAACACCCGTCCGTGCCGGGCCAGACGAAGCGCCGCCGCAGCGGCGATGAACGTCTTCCCGGTCCCGCACGCGGCCACCACCGTCGCCCGCAGACCGGCCTCCGGAATCCGCTTCCCGGGCGGAATATCGAGCCCCCGGACAATCGCCTCCACCGCCTCCTCCTGGTGAGGACGCAGTACGATGTCACCAGACTTCTGCATTCGGCACTCCACTGAAAACGAAGCGGCGGGAAAACCCGACCAGGGGAGGAGGTAGAGGTTTTCTCGGGATCCTACACAGCTACACGCATCACATCCCGCATGATGCATACTGATGACTGTACCGCGAACGAGGTCCACCAGAGTCGTCCAGGACAACTCCGACTCCGGCGGGAGGAAGTGATCGGTAGGATCCGGGACATGATCAACCCTCTTTCGAAGCCTCCCGAGCGGGGGTACGTCATCGGCTCCCTGGCGCTGGCCACCCTGTTGATGGTCGGGTGATACGGCTTTCAACCCGTCCCCACCGATTGCGTCGTATATCACGGGTCGTACGTTCCTCTTGAGGGGAATGAACCCACCACGGAGCAGCTCAAAGAGCCTGAGAGACAGGCCTCCACAGCCGAAGGATGCCAACGGACGAGACCTGGGACACCTGGGGATCCTCGACCTGACAACCCCTGCCGGGATTCGACAGGAACACACTCCCCTTTCCAGCCCGCAGCCCGCGCAGCGGGCCGCCCTGAAGGCGAAGCCGGAAGGGCTCAGAGTGGGGGAGCGGAGCGGACCCACCCCAACGGGCCGAAGGCCCAGACCCCGTGAAACGGGGTCACCCCGGCTCGCGGAGCGAGCCGTTCGGGCGAAGCCCGAACCAGTCCGGAGCGAAGCGCAGGACACCGGCCCGAAGGGCCGGCCCTAGCTCGGCGAAGCCGAGCCCGCCGAGCGCAGCGAGGCGGTCTCTCTCCTACGCGCGCAGCG